>DATIWG010000050.1:0-99242 GCA_035519555.1 Nitrosotalea sp.
AGCCTGAGCTACGTGCAGACCGACGAGGGCACCCGCGCCATCGCCTTCATCACCGACATCAGCGAGCGTCTGGCCTTCCAGCGGGCGGCGCGCCAGTCGGACAAGCTCGCCGCGCTCGGCACCCTCTCCGCGGGCATCGCCCACGAGATCAACAACCCGATCGGCATCATCACCTCGCGCGTGGAAGTCATGATGCTCGAGGCCGAGGAGGAGGCCCTCTCCGCGGAGATGCGGAAAGATCTCGAGGTCATCCTCCGCCACGCCCGTCGGGTCGCCGCCATCACCCAGGGGCTGCTCTCCTTCGCGCGCCGGTCCTCGGGAGTCCGGAGCCCGGTCAGCCTGAACCGGATCGTGGAGGAGATCGTGCAGCTGGCCCACAAGGACATGAGCCGCGCGAACATCGCGGTCGCGATGAAGCTCGACGACACGCTGCCGATCATCGTGGCCGACGCCAACGCCATCGGGCAGGTGCTCCTCAACCTGCTCACCAACGCGCGCCGCGCGATGCCCCGGGGCGGCGAGATCACGATCGAGACCGGCCACCTCACCGACAAGGGGGTCGCCCGCCTCGTGGTCCGTGACACCGGCACCGGCATTCCGCTCGAGATCCTGCCGAAGATCTTCGACCCGTTCTTCACCACCAAGTCGGACGGCACCGGGCTGGGCCTGGCGATCAGCCACGGCATCGTCCAGGAGCATCACGGGACGATCGACGTCCGCACCGAGCCGGGCAAGGGCGCGACGTTCATCCTGACCCTCCCGCTCGACGCCCCCGCCGGCCCCTGACCGCCGGGCTCGGCCGCGGCCGGGCCCCCGCCACGCGCGCTCGATGGAGCCGCAACGCTCTGATGAGCAGGTTGGCGGCCAGCAGGAGCGCCAGCACACCCAGCGGGACCGCGAGGACGCGCGGCCAGAACAGGGCGAGCAGGCCCAGCACGAGCAGCGCCACCCCTGCCGCGCCCATGATGCGGGCCTCGGCCGGGCCCAGCACACGCCGCCCGGTCATGGCGGCGCCGACCGCGCTGCCGAGGCTCACCGCGCCGGCGGCCGCGCGCCCCGCGCTCCCGGGCCGGCGGCCGCGGCGTGGCGGGTGCGCGGGCGTGGTGCGCTCCACGCGCGCGCGCGCGGTCAGGACGATCTCGGTGGCGTGACCGAGGTCGTCGAGGTACATCCGCTCCATCTGGCCCGCGAAGCCGGGGTGCTCCACCGCCACGTCGAGCTCCCAGTTGCCGATCCACGACTGGAGATTGAGGTTCGTGGAGCCCACGCGCGCCCATCGCCCGTCCGCCACCGCGGTCTTGGCGTGGAGCATGGACCCGTTCCACTCGTACACGCGCACACCGGCCTCGAGCAGGGGCCGGTAGCCGGCCCGCGAGAGGCCGCGCAGGATCCAGATGTCGCTCGCGCCCGGGACGAGCAGCCGCACGTCCACCCCGTCGCGCGCCGCCGCCCGGAGCGACTGGACGTAGGCGGTGGTGCCGACGAAGTACGCGTCGGTGAGCCACAGGGTCCGGCGCGCGGCCGCCGCGATGAGCTGGTCGAGGCGATAGAGCTCGGCGGTGCCCGGCAGGCTGGCGATGACGCGCACCGCGACGTCGCCCGCGGGCGGGGTCGCCTCCCGCGCGGGCGCCTCCCCCACCGGCAGCGGCGCGCCGGCCAGCGCCCACATCCAGGCGAACGCCCGCTCGAGGTCGGCGACCGCCGGGCCACGGAGCGCGATCCCGGTGTCGCGCCAGGGGTCTAGCCCGCGCGCGGGGTCGCCGACCCAGTACCGGCCCACGCAGAGGCCGGTGACGAAGCCGATCTCGCCGTCGACGGCCAGCATCTTGCGATGGTCGCGCGACAGCAGGCCGACCGCGCTGGTCAGGCTGGGCGGATTGAAGCAGCGGACCTCCACCCCGCTCTCCCGCAGGTCGCGCCAGAAGCCTCTCGACGTCTTGCCCACGGCGCCGAGCCAGTCGTAGATCACCCGCACGCGCACGCCGGCCCGGGCGCGAGCGGAGAGCGCCTCCGCGAATTGCCGTCCGACCTCATCGTCGTGAATGATGTAGCTCTCGAAGTGGATCGTCCGGCGGGCCGCCGCGATCGCCTCGAGCCAGGCCGGATAGTTCTCGCCCGCGTCCCGGAGCAGGCGAACCTCGTTGCCGGCCACGAGGGGCGCTCCCGACGCTCGGTCGAAGCCTTGCTCGATCAGGTCGATCGCGGCGCGCGAATCGTCGACGGACATGCGCCGATTATGCTACACACGCCGGTGCGCTCACCGCGATACTCGACGCGGAGGGGATCCGAGTGACCACGACCGATGCGCCGGCGCCGAGCCTGGACGCACTGCTGCCGCCCGAGATGGCGGCGCGGGCGGAGGAGATCGGCGTCGCCTAGGCGAGCCTCGATGCGCCCCGCCTGTTCACGCTCGCCGTCCTGGCCGGCGCGTTCATCGAACATGTACTTCGTTCCGTTCGCGATCCTCGTCGCGGCCCTGGACCCCGACTTCGTCACCGCGCACGGGCTCGGCCCGCGCGCGGTCGCCCTGACGTGGAGCGCCTTCCTGGGCCGGAACCTGCTGCCGGTGACGATCGGCAACATCGTCGGCGGGTCCGTCCTCGTCGGGGCCGTCTACTGGTTCGTGGCGCCCTCGCCGGATCTTTCCGCATCCGGCTAGGCGACGGCGCCCGGAGGCTCGTCTCCGAAGACGGTGCCGATGTCGCGTGCGGCGGCCACGCGCTCGCCGAGAGGGTCGACGCATCTCGGCTCCGACGGGAGATCGGCGAGCCGGGCCCGCTCGATGCGACTGCCCCGCAGCGCGACCATGACCCCGGAGCCACCCTCCGCGAGCGCCGATACCGCGGCCGCGCCGAAGCGCGCGGCAAGGATCCGGTCGAAGGGCGTGGGCGAGCCTCCGCGCTGGACATGGCCCAGGACCACGTAGCGCACCTCGAACGGCACCAGAGCTTCGAGCGCGTGCGAGACCACGGCACCGACACCACCCAGGCGAACCGGCTCAGGGCTACCCGCGACGATCTGGCGGACCACGGTGCCGCCGCCCGGACAGGGGGCGCCCTCCGCGATGACCACGATGGAGAATCGCCGGCCCCGGCGGGCTCGCGCGAGGATGCCCGCGGCCACCGCGTCGTAGCGGAACGGGATCTCCGGGATCAGCACCACGTCCCCGCCGGCGGCCAGGCCGGCCTCCAGCGCGATCCAGCCCGCTTGCCGTCCCATGACCTCGACGACCATGACGCGGTGGTGCGAGGCGGCGGTGGTATGCAGCCGGTCGATCGCCTCGGTCGCGATGGTCAGCGCCGAGTCGAAGCCGAGCGTGATGTCCGTGCCTGGCACGTCGTTGTCGATGGTCTTCGGAATCCCGACGACGGCCAGTCCCTTGGCCTCGAGGCGCCGCGCGATCGTGAGGCTTCCGTCCCCGCCGACCACCACGAGGGCCTCGATGCCGTGCCGCGCCGCGGTGGCCAGCACCGCGTCGGACCGGTCCACGTAGGCGGGCCCCCCCGGCTGCTCGGTCGGCACTCGAAAGGGATCGTCGCGATTGGAGGCCCCCAGCAGCGTGCCCCCCAGCGCCACGATGCCGGAGACGTCGTCGAATCCGAGCGGGCGCGCGCGATCCCCCATGAGCCCCGCGAAGCCGTCGAGAAAGCCGGTCACCCGGATGTCGTGCCGGGCGACCGCCGCCTTGACGACGGCCCGCAGCGCGGCGTTCATTCCCGGGCAGTCCCCGCCCGCGGTCACCACGCCGATGTGCCGCGGGCGGGCCACGGACCGGTCAGCGCCCGCGCACGGTGAGGACCGGCCGGCTGGCGCGACGCACCACGTCCTCCGCCACGCTGCCCATGAAGAACCGGGACACGCCGCCGCGCCCGTGGGTGCCGATGACGATGAGATCGGGGCGCCAGCGCCGGCCGAGCTTCAGGATCTCGTCGGCGGGGTCGCCCTCCACGAGCCGCTCCCGGGCAAGAGCGCCGGCGGTCCGGGCCCGCCTCAGGACCTCGGCGAGCCGCCGCTGCGCGTCGCCCCGCGCCGCCTGCAGGAGGGCGAGATAGCTCGACGGCACCGTTCCGCCGGGAGCGGCGAACGGCGAAGGCGGCGTGAGCACGTGCAGCAGCAGCAGGGCGGCGCGCTCGCGGCGGGCCAGGCTCACCGCCATACGGAACGCGGCGCGGGAGGCGGCCGAGAAGTCGGTGGCGTGGAGGATGCGCCGCATCGGTCGCGGGACCGGAGCGCGTCGCCGCCTCACCGCAGCGATCCGAGATACGCCGCGAGGGCCTTCACCTCGGACTCGGAGAGGTCGATCTTCGGCATGTGCGCGGTCGGACGCTGGAGGGATGGATCGCGCAACCAGCGTCCGAGGTACACCTCGTCGTGCTTGGCGCCGATCCGGGAGAGGTCGGTGGCGATCGGCGTGCCGGTCTTGCCGACGGTGTGGCATCCATAGCAGCCCTGCGCCCGGAAGACGGTCTCGCCCTGCGTGACCAGCTCGCCCCGATCCTGCGCCTGCACGCACGACGCCATCAACAGCGCGGCGACGAGCACGACGAGCCGAGCGGTCATGGCGTCACCTCCTCGGCCGTCTGGCAGGACAGGCAGAGACGCGTCGCGGGCACGGCTCGCAGCCGCGCCAGCGCGATCGGCTCCCGACAGGACACGCACTTGCCGTAGGCTCCGGACCCGAGGCGGCGCAGCGCGGCCGCGATCTCGTCGAGCTGCTCCTTGTCCTGGCCGGCCAGACGCGAGACCAGCGCCGCGACGGACGAGCCGGCGGCGCGGTCGACCGAGTCACCGGGGCCGGGCGTCTCGAGCTCCGCGATCTCCTCGTCGGTGGCCTTGACCGCCCTCAGGAGCGTCTCGCGGCTCTCGAGGAGCCGGCGCCGGAACTCGTCCCGCAGGCGGATGTCGAACGCGCGACGCGGGCGGCTCATGTCGCCTCCGGCGCGATCGCGACCATGAGATCGTTGCGCGACACCATGCCCACGACCCGGCACGCCGAGTCGATGACGGGCAGGCTGCGGAGCTTCGACTCGGTCATGTTCTGGATCGCGGAGACCAGCGAATCGGTTGGCCGAAGGGCCAGGATGCCGTGGGCCATGAAGCGCGACACCGGCTCCTGCCAGACCTCCGGATCCTCGAGCGCGGCGCACGCGACGCGCAGGAGGTCACCCTTCGTGACCATGCCGACTAACCGGCCCTCCGTCGTGACGACCGGGTAGCCGTTGTAGTCGTACTTCGCCGCGATGTTCCGGACCTCGGACATCGGAATCTGCTCGACGATCTGCACGATCCGGCGGGTCATCACGGTCTCCACCGGCATCGTCAGCGCCGCGGGTGCGCGAGTCATGTCAGGCATCCTCCCAGATCTCCTTGAGGTCACGGGGCAGCTGAGCGAGGATGTCGTCGGCCTCGCCGCTCGAGAGCTGCTCCTTGAGCGCGGTGAACACCCCGATGGTGAGGAACCGCGCCTCGCGAGTGCTCCGGAGCCCGCCTTCCCGTCGCACCCGCTCGTAGAACTCTCTCCGGTGCAACTTGATCGGCCGGCGCCCGGCCATCTCCCCCGCGCTCCATACCTCCTTGAGTCCCCGGGGCAGCTGGGCGGCGGCCTGGCGCGCCTCGGTCGGCATGAGCCGGTCTCGCAGCGCGTGCAGGACGGCGGCCGTCCCACGCTTCACGGCCTCCCGGTCGTCGTACCCGGTCTCGTCCCGCACGCGCCGGTAGAAGGTTAGTGTGCTCATCGGAGCCTTACTTCTTCAGGAGCTCCAGGGCCTGACGGGACTTGTTCGCGGACAGCTCCATGTCGCCCTTCTTGCACGCGGCGTCGGCCTCCTTGACCAGCGCGGCGGCCTGCTTCACGCGCGGCGCCTGGACATCCTGACCGCGCGGCACCGGCGGTTCCTGCTGGGTGCGAGGCGCCTGCACATTCTGACCGCGCGGGGCCTGCACGTCCTGAGCCCGCGGCGCCTGCACGTCCTGAGCCCGTGGCGCCTGCACGTCCTGAGCTCGTGGCGCCTGCACATTCTGACCGCGCGGGGCCTGCACGTCCTGGGCCCGCGGGGCCTGCACGTCCTGAGCCCGCGGCGCCTGCACGTCCTGGGCCCGCGGCGCCTGCACGTCCTGGGCCCGCGGCGCCTGCACGTCCTGGGCCCGCGGCGCCTGCACGTCCTGAGCCCGCGGCGCCTGCACGTCCTGGGCCCGCGGCGCCTGCACGTCCTGAGCCCGCGGCGCCTGCACATCCTGGGCGCGTGGGGCCTGGACATTCTGAGCCCGTGGCGCCTGCACGTCCTGGGTCCTGGCTCCCGCCTGGGAACGTGGCGGCTCCTTCGCTGATGCCTGCGCGCTCTTGAGGGCGGCCTTCGCCTGCGCCAGCTCGGGCGGGCACTTGTCGGCGGCCAGGGCGCCGGCGCCGGTTGTGAGAAAGACCATTCCAAGACTGACCGCTGCCGCGACTAGTCGCTTCATCGTGTCCTCCTGTCGGTTTGCTCTGGCGACGTGATGACTGCAAGGCAAGTGCCACCAAACCGGCCAGAGAAAACAGGATGTTGCAGTGGTGCGGGGCGGGCAGGCTGGGGCGCCGCGCTCCCGGGTGGGGCGCGACCGCCCCGTCGGGATCTCAGCCCTTGATGTTGCCGATGGGCGTGAGCGAGACGACGGGGCGAGAGAGATCGAGGCGATGAAGCGTGTCAACGACCGCGCCGAGGTCCTTGTAGGCGAATCCGGCTTCCTCCGCGACGCCGGACTTGGAGGCCGCGCGCACGATGATGCCCCGCTGCTCCATCTCCTTGATCAATGTCTCGCCCCAGACCAGCCGCTTGGCCTGCGCGCGCGACATGGTGCGACCGGCGCCGTGAGCCGTCGAGCCCCAGGTCTCCGTCATGGCGTGCGTCGTGCCGACCAGGAGCGCCGATCCCGTCTCCATCGAGCCGCCGATGATGACCGGCTGACCGATCTCCCGATAGTCCGCGGGCACGTCGGGGCCCCCGGGTCCGAACGCGCGCGTGGCTCCCTTGCGGTGCACGACCAGCTCCATCTCGCGGCCATTCACGAGGTGGCGCTCCAGCTTGGCCGTGTTGTGGCACACGTCGTAGACCACCGTGAGCCCTAGGGCCCGCGCGTCGCGGGCGAACACCTTGGAGAACACCTCCCGGATCCGGTGCGTGATCACCTGCCGGTTGGCGAACGCGGTGTTGGCCGCCGCGGTCATTGCGCCGAAATACGCCTGGCCTTCCCTGGACCGAAAGGGTGCGCAGGCGAGCTCCCGATCCCTCACGCTGATGCCGTACTGCTTCATGGCCCCGTCGAACACCTTCAGGTAGTCGGTGCCGACCTGGTGGCCGAATCCGCGCGACCCGCAGTGCAGCATCACGAAGACCTGACCCGGCCCGGTCACCCCGAGGACGCGCGCGACGCCCGGGTCGTGCACGGCGTCCGGCCGCACCACCTGGATCTCGAGGTAGTGATTTCCCGAGCCCAGCGTGCCCAGCTGCTCCACGCCCCGCGCCATCGCCCGCGCGCTGACGTGGGCGGGATCCGCTCCCGGCAGGCACCCCCGGCCCTCGATGTGCTCCAGGTCCTCCGCCCAGCCGTACCCACGGGTCACGCACCAGCCGGCGCCCTCGACCATCACCCGCTTGAACTCGGACTCCGAGAGGCGCACGAAGCCCCTGGCTCCGACGCCGGACGGCACCGCTCCGAACAGCGCCGCGATGAGCTCCCGCAAGCGCGGCCGCACCTCGTCCTCGGTGAGGTCCGTGCGCATCACCCGCATGCCGCAGTTGATGTCGAACCCGATGCCCCCCGGCGAGATGACGCCGGAGTCGGCGCGGAACGCGGCCACTCCGCCGATCGGAAAGCCGTAGCCCCAGTGCCCGTCCGGCATGCACAACGCGGCGCGGACGATGCCGGGCAGGCACGCCACGTTGGTCACCTGCTCGAAGACGCCGTCGTCCATCTGCTCGAGCAGCGGCCCCGAGGCATACAGGCGCGCCGGCACCAGCATGCCGGGCTTCGCGTCCGGCGGGATCTCCCAGATGCAGTCGTCGACCCGGCGGGCCGCTGCGCGCAGTGACTCGTCGATCCTCATGCTCCCCCTAGATATCGATGACGACCCGGGCCCGCCATCCGCCGTCGATCGGCTGGAGCGCGAACTGGTGAAACGTGACCGCCTTGGGATCGGCACCCAGCGCGGTTTGGCCGGGATCGATGGTACCGCCTTGGACGTCCGCCTCCAGCCGGTACGGACCGCTCCCGGTCACCCGCACGCGAGAGCTCGGGAACACCTGGCTGTCCCGATCCTTGAGAAAGATCATCTCGGACAGCCAGTCGTAGAGCAGCATGTCGAGCTCGGGGGCTTCCAGGGTGATCGTGCGCTCCACCGTGAGCGTCAGCGTGGCCGGATCCACCATGAGGCGCGCGATCGCCACCGCGGCCGTCTCGAAGAGATCGTCCAGGCTCCGCCCTTCGATCTCGACGGCGCAGTCCGCGAGTGCCACGTCTTCCAGGAACGTGTAGCTCCCCATCCACACAGGAAGAGGTGCAACGGAAGTGCCAGTCGAGGCGCACGAGAATCAACTACTTGTGGAGACCGGGTGGGCCAGTTGGGGCCCGGGCGCCCCAGTCGGCGGGGCGAGGAGGACTACCCCACGCCTCTCGGGGTGGGCTTCGCGCTATTCCCTCACCTGACGCCGGTTGACCCAGAAGTGGTCGGGACGCCGGTGGAGGCGCTCGGCGAGCAGCCGCTCGGCGCGATCCATGTCGCTGGCGCGGAAGCACGCCTCGATGAGGGTGTCGTGGAAGACGTCACGCTGGGCGCGGCTGCCGCCGAGCTCGATGATCCGTGGCCGCAGCGGCTCGATCTTCGCGATCACGCGGGGCCAGTCCCGCGCGGCGAACGCGTGAAGCCCTTCCACCAGCGGCAGCGTCACCTCGCCCATCAGCCCCGTCGGATCCTTCGGCGCCCGCTCGCGCAGCAGGGCGAGCTGCTTGTCGACACTCGCCCAGTCGCCGCCGCCCGCCAGCGCCATCGCCACATGCGCGACATGGAACAGGAGGCCCGTTCGCCCGATGCGGTCGCGCGCGATGGCCGTGAAGGGCTGCCAGCGGTCACCCGGCGGATGGCCCGTCAGCTCGAGCCGCCACAGGAGCGAGATCGAGTCGTGCAGGTCGCCGGCAATCGAGGACGGCGCGCGCTCGAACAGCCGCTGCGACAGCTCGGACACGTGCGCGTACTCGCCGCGCGAGAGGTGCATGAGCACCAGGTGCCACCAGAGGTGGTTCTGGAACCAGTTGAGCCCACGGCACAGCTCGATCGCCGCCGGCAGCCGGCTCACTCCCGCGTCGAACGCGGCCGACTCGTACAGCGCGTGGGCGAGAGCGTGGATCGACCACGCGTCCTCGGGCTCGTTCGCGATGGCCTGCTCCGCGAGCCGGACGGCGTCCGAGCACCGCCCCGCCTCCTCCAGCGCGAAGGCGTGCATGCCCAGCATGTACGAGCTCTCGGGGTGGTGACGGACGAGCTCGCCGGTCGCCTCCAGCATGGCGGGAAACTTCCCCTGCCAGAAGAAGACGAAGTAGAGCCGCTGGATGATCGCGAGGTCGCGCGGATACTGCGCGAGGTGCTTGCGCATCGCCGCTTCCGCCTCCGGCACCTTGCCGGCCGTCCAGAGGGTCACCGCGTTGACGTAGCTGCGCTCGCGTGCGCTCACGCCCGGCGTCGCGGCGGCCTGGGCCGCCTCGCTGGCCGCGCGGGCCTCGCCGAACCGCTCTTCCAGGAAGAGGCACGCTGCCGCGCCCGCGTGAGCCACCGCCAGCGCCGGGTCGAGCCGTGTCGCCTCCCGGAACAGGTCGAGGGCGTTCGCCTTCCATCCGAGCGCAGCCTCGACGCCGGCGTCGTACGCCCCGAGCGCCGGTGGAGACGTCGTCGTCACCGAGAGACCGTATCGGTCGCTTGGCATGCCGGCATTCTACCGCAACCGCTCCGAGGGCGGCCAGGCGGCGCCCGGCCCGCGCGGCGAGGCCTCAGGACCCCGGGGTCGACCCGAGACGGGTCAGTATCGCGTCGTGCAGCAGGCCGTTCGTGACGAGCAACCCGCGCAGATTCGCGAGGCCGGGCCCGCGATAGTCGATCGGCGTCCCGCGCGCATCGGTCACGCGCCCGCCCGCCGCGGTCACGAGCGCGTCGATGGCGCACGCATCCCATCGCTTCGTCCCCGCGCCGGTATCCACGTAAGCGTCGGCCGTGCCCTGGGCGACCTCGGCGCCCTTGAGACCGGCGCTGCCGAGCGTCCGTACGCTCGCGCCCCCGAGTGCGACGAGGGCGCGCTGGAGGGAGGCGCTTCGATGAGAGCGCGAGGCGACCAGCCGCGCCTGGCCCGGATCGCTCACCGGGCTGGCGCGGATCGGCACCCACTGACCGTCGGGCTCGACGCGCCATGCCCCCACGCCGAGAGCGCCGACCCAGCCCCGCCGGGCCTCCGGAGCAAGCACGGCGCCGGCCACCGCGCGCGCTCCTTCCAGGAGCCCGATCATGACCGCGAACTCTCCGTTGCGCGCGATGAACTCACGCGTCCCGTCGAGCGGGTCGACGAAGAGCACGCGCGGGGCCGAGCGGAAGTCACGGAACGTGTCCGGATCGCTCTCCTCCGCGACGATGGGCACGCCCGGGAATCGCTCCGCCAGAGCCTCGCAGATGAGAGCATTCGCGCGGCGGTCCGCAGCCGTGACCGGCTCCCGGCGCCCCTTGAGCTGGACGTCGAAGGGACGCTCATACACCTCGAGGATCGCGTTGGCCGCCGACCGAGCGACCGCGAGCAGCGTCTCGATGAGTGCCCGCATGCCGGCCGAGCTAGATCATGACCTCCGTGATCCCGCGTCGCGCTCGACCAGCCCCCCGCGCACGAAGATCACGAGCATAGTGACCAGATACCACATCTGCTGGCGCAGGCGGACCGATAGCGTGAGGCATCGGCGCCTCGACTCCTCCGACGGCACCCACCTCAGCGGATGAGCGCGCGGAGCAGAGACCGCGCTCCCACTCCGGCCGAGGCGGAGCCCGACCGCCACCCCGACCAGCGTCGTCAGGCCCGAGATGAACGCGAGCAGGAGAACCACACCCCAGGTGGCGGCGGTCGTTGTCACGGCTGGCCCCGGCGACCGATCGGCGACAGGGCGACCGCCATGCCGATGACGTCGCCGAGGGGTGCGGCGTACCTGGCGGCCCAGAGACCGTCGGGGAACAGCGAGCTCGCCCAGCGCAGCGACCGGAGCCGCTCGCCGGCCGCCGCGCGAACGGCGCGACGGAGCGCGACCAGGCTCATGTCCCTCGCCGAGCCCAGAATCGGCCGCCGGGCCCGCGGCCCGATGCGCCGGGATAGCCCGCCGAGACTCCAGCGGTTCAGGGCCACCAGCACGAGGCCCTGCCGTGCGACGCGGACCGCCTCGCTCAGCACCGCATCGGGCTGCTCCACGAACTCGAGCGCGGTCACAAGCATCACGACGTCCACCGCGCCGGATCGCACGGGCAGGCTGCTGGCGTCACCCACGACCACCGGGATCGCGGCATGGCCGCGCCGAAGCTCGGCCAGCATGGCCGGCGATCGGTCGAGGCCGATCACGGCGATCGAGCCCTGCTGCAGCCACGCGGCGAAGTGCCCCGTGCCACAGCCCACGTCGAGCGCACTCCGAACGCCCGCGAAGGAGGCGAGCAGCCAGGCGAGCAGAGCACGTTCGGCCAGGTCGACACGCCGGCCGCGGGCCGTCGTGTACCACGCCTCATAGCCCTCGGCCGCGCGCTCGAAGATCTGCCAGCTCACCGGGATCAGGAGCCAGCCGGACAGGCGTTGGACAGGGTCACGGTCATGACGACGCGGCCCGCCGCCGCCGCGGCCCGGAACGCTTCGCGGAGCCCGTCGACGACGGCATCGAGCTCACCTGTGACCAGCGTGCTCATCGGTCCGACGGACGGCGCGAGGCCTCGAGCGATGAGGGCGCCGGACACCGCGTGGACGGCGGGCGCGAGCCGCTCCTGCCGCAGCGGGTAGATCGCGATCTGGGCGCTGACCGTCATGGCGGATACCTCCCGGTAACGCGTCCGAGTGCAAGCCAGGCGCCACGCCAGGATCGCAGCTCTCTCGCTCCCTTGGGGGCTGGCCACGGCCAGCGTTGTGGTCTGCAGGCCTCATCGGCCGGGGCGTGATCGCCCCATCTGGTCGCGGCAGGCTGACAAGCCCGCGAGATCGTGAGGGCCGCGCCTGGCCCCCGTCTTGCTATCCCACACGTGGCGCACGGAACATGAACCGACCGACCCTGAGACTGGCCGCCCTGGTGGCATTCAGCGGCCTCACCGCCGGACTGGCCCTCGGCCCGATTCCGGTCTTCGCCGAGGTCCCGGGATCGAAGCCGAAGGTCGGCGCGACGATCTTCCCGCTCTACGACATCGCGCGACAGGTGGCCGGCCCGGTGGCCGACGTCGTCCTGATCTTGCCGCCGGGGGCAAGCCCCCACACCTTCGAGCCGACGCCGGCGGCAGTCCGCAGCCTCAGCGGCGCACGTACGCTATTCGCCATCGGCCACGGGCTGGACGACTGGGCGGCGCGGCTGGCACGCGGCGCCGGGGTTCCCCGACTGGTCCGGGTCGACGCCGACATCGCCTTGCGGCATGAGACCGAGGGCCAACGGGACTCGGTGGATCCCCACTACTGGCTCTCCATTCGCAACGGTGAGGCGATCGCGCGAACGGTCGCGGCCGAGCTGGAGCGCCTGGTTCCCGACCGCGCCGTGGACATCCGCGGCGCGCTGGCCGCCTACCTCGCCCGTCTCGACGCCACGGACCGGGAGATCCGGCGCCGCCTCGACGGCCTCCCCACCCGGCGCATCGCCACGTTCCACGATGCCTTCGGCTATTTCGCGGATGTTTATGGTCTGGAGATCGCCGCCGTCTTCGAGCCCTATCCGGGCCGCGAGCCGGGCCCCAAGTTCGTCGTCGCGTTCCAGCAGAAGGTCCGCGCGACCGGCGTCCGGGTGGTGTTCTCGGAGCCCCAGCTTTCCGTCGACGCGATCCGTCCGATCGCGCGCGATCTCGGCGTCGCGATCTCCACGCTCGACCCGCTCGGCGGGACGCCGGGACGCGAGGGATACATCGAGACGATGCTGTTCAACGCCGGGCAGGTAGCGGCCGCGCTGGGCGGTCGGGCACCGTAGAATGGCGGACGTGCCGGCCCTCACCGTCAGCCACCTCACCGTCCAGTTCGAGCGGCAGGATAGCCCCGCGGTCGAAGATGTCTCCTTCTCCCTCGACGAAGGCCAGATCGCGATCCTCATCGGCCCCAACGGCTCGGGGAAGAGCACGGTCCTCAAGGCGATCCTCGGCCTCGTCCCCTTCACCGGCCAGGTCTCCATCTTCGGAGCCCCGGCGGTCGAGGCCCGACGGCAGATCGGCTACGTCCCCCAGCGGCTGGGATTCGACGTGACGCTCCCGCTGACCGTACGCGAGACGGTCCGCATGCCGCTGCTCGGCAGACGAGGGCGGGAGGTGGAGACCGCCTTCGACCACTTCACGGAGGCGCTGGGAATCTCCCAGCTGCTCGACCGGCCTCTGGGCACGCTCTCGGGCGGCCAGCTCAAACGCGCCCTGATCGCGCGCGCCATGGTCACCACGCCCCGCCTGCTGCTGCTGGACGAGCCGGAGGCGGGTGTCGACATCGGCGGCGAGCAGACCCTGTACGACCTGCTGAACAGCTTGGTGTCGCACCACCGGCTGACAGCTTTGGTTTGCTCGCATGAGCTCGACATCGTGTCCCGGTACGCCGACCTCGTACTGTGCCTGAACCGTCGCCTGCAGTGCACCGGCCCGCCCGGCGACGTCCTCACGCCCGATGCGCTCCGCCGCCTGTACGGCGCGGCCGCCGCGCTCTACCGCCATCGGGCGGGCGGGTCGCCGCCGTGATCGAGGCGCTCGGTTATCCCTTTGTCCAGCGGGCGATCGTGGCCGGGCTTCTGGTGGGGCTCGTCACGAGCCTGCTCGGAGTATTAGTGGTGCTCCGGCGCTCCGCGTTCTTCGGGGACGCGGTCGCCCACGCGTCGCTGGCCGGTGTAGCGGCGGGCGTCGTCACGGGAACCTCCCCGCTGGCGCTGGCCGCCGTCGTGGCGGTGAGCATCGGGCTGTCATTGCATCGCTTCGAGCGATCCGCTCGCCTGTCACTCGACACGATCCTGGGCTTCGTCCTGCCCTTCTTCATGGCGATCGGGGTGCTCCTGCTCAGCCTCTCGCCGGGCTTCCAGCCCGAGCTGCTTTCGTACCTCTTCGGCAGCATCTTGACGGTGAGCTGGGAGGGACTGCTGGCCATCGCCGCGGTGGGCACGGTGGTGGTGGTGACCATGGCCCGACACGGGCGCGCCATGGTGTTCGCGGCCTTCGATCCCGACGGCGCGCACGCGGCCGGTGTCAACGTCTCCCGAGTCCTGACCACGTTCCACGTCCTGCTCGCGCTGGCCGTCATCGCGAGCATCAGCGTGGTCGGCATCGTCCTGGTGAACGCGCTCCTCGTGATTCCGGCCGCGAGCGCCAAGCTGCTGGCACCCTCCCTCCGGCGGATGTTCGTGCTGGCCCCGCTCATCGGGCTGTCGAGCGTCCTCGCCGGGCTCGTCGTGTCGTATCGGCTCGATCTGCCGTCCGGGCCAGCCATCGTGGTAGTGGCCGGCCTCGTGCTTCTGATCGCGTGGGCGAGCGTCGCCGGGCGCCGGGCGGGAACGCGATGAGCCCTCCGGGTCGGTGGACTACGGATCACATCGGGTAGCGCCGGTAGAACCAGCGCTTCGTGACCTCCACCAGCCCAAGGTAGCCCGCGACCATGACCACCAGGAAGCCGAAGAAGAGCGGGGGCAGCGGGGCGAAGCCGAGCCAGGGCGCCAGCGGAGTGAACGGCAGCAGGGCGCCGGCCACCGCGGAGGCGCCCACCCCCCACGCCAGGCCGCGGCTGGGTCGGCTGCGCCACGGCCAGTCCGCGGTGCGGATGACGAAGATCACGAGCGTCTGCGTGGCCAGCGACTCGACGAACCAGCCCGTCCGGAAGAGGGCGGGGCCGGCGTCGAAGACCCAGAGCATGATCGCGAAGGTGACGAAATCGAACACCGAGGACAGGGGGCCGATCAGCAGCATGTAGCGCCGGATGAAGGCGATGTTCCAGCGCTTGGGCTTCAGCATGTACGTCGCGTCCACCCGGTCGGAGGGGATCGGCACCTGGGCGAGATCGTACAGGAAGTTGTTGAGCAGGATCTGCAGCGGCAGCATGGGCAGGAACGGCAGGAAGGCGGAGGCGACCGCCATGCTCAGCATGTTGCCGAAGTTGGAGCTCGTGCCCATCAGCACGTACTTCATGATGTTGCCGAAGCTGCGCCGCCCCTCGACCACCCCGTCGTGCAGCACCGAGAGCCGCTTCTCGAGCAGGATGATGTCGGCCGCGTCCCGGGCCACGTCCACCGCGTTCTGCACCGAGATCCCGACGTCCGCCGAGCGCAGCGCGGGCGCGTCGTTGATGCCGTCGCCGACGCAGCCCACCACGTGGCCGCGCGCGTGGAGGGCCCGCACGATCCGATTCTTCTGGATCGGAGAGACCCGCGCGAACACGGTGGTCCGCTCGGCCACCGCGCCCAGGGCGGGATCGGACATGCGCTCGACCTCCTCGCCGAGCACGATCACGCCGGGATCCAGCCCGACCGCACCGCAGATCTTCCGGGTGACCAGCTCGTTGTCCCCGGTGATGATCTTCACCTCGATGCCGTCCTGCCGCAGGATGCGCAGGGTCTCGGCCACGCCCTCCAGCGGCGGATCCAGGAAGGCGGCGAACCCGACGAAGATGAGAGCGTGCTCGTCGGCCACCGAGTACGCCGCTTGTACCTCGACCTCACGGTACGCCACCGCCAGCACCCGGTAGCCCTCGGTGCTGAGGCGCTGGAAGAGGGCCTCGGCCGAGGCGAGCGTCTCGGGATCGAGCGGAACCGCCCGCTCGGCCACCTCCGCTGCCGTGCAGAACGGCAGCACGCTCTCGGGGGCCCCCTTTGTGATCAGCAGGCGCCTTCCGCCGTCCTGGACGACCACCGACAGGCGGCGTCGCTGGAAGTCGAACGGGATCTCGTCGATGCGAACGTACTCCGCGATCGCCGGATGCTCGTGCTTGAGGATCGCGTCGTCCATCGGGCTGCGCAGCCCGGTCTGGTAGACGCTGTTCAGCGCGGCCATGCGGATCACGGTCTCGTCGTTCTCTCCCCGGAGATTCAGATGCCGGTCCACCGTGATCTCGCCCTGAGTCAGGGTGCCCGTCTTGTCGCTGCACAGGATGTCCATGCTCCCGAAGTTCTCGATGGCGACGAGCTGCTTGACGATGACCTTCTTGCGCGCCATGCGGACGGCGCCGCTGGACAGCGTCACCGACACGATCATGGGCAGCAGCTCCGGGGTCAGCCCCACCGCCAGCGCCACCGAGAACAGGAACGATTCGAGCAGATCGCGGCGCAACAGCGCGTTCACCAGGAACACGAACAGCACGAGGAAGACCACGATCTGCAGGATGAGGAGGCCGAACCGCCGCGTGCCCCGCTCGAACTCGGTCTCCGGCGGCCGCCCGACCAGGCTCGCGGCCACCCGGCCGAACTCGGTGGCGGGCCCGGTGGTCACCACCAGGGCGGTGCCCAGGCCGCTGATCACCGAGGTCCCCCGGAACACCGCGGTCACCGCGGCGGTGAGCCCGCGCGGAGCCGGCGCCGCCGTCTCGGCGTGCTTCTCGCGAGGCAGTGATTCGCCGGTGAGCGCCGCCTCGTTGACGAAGAGGTCCCGAGTGGACAGGAGCCGGCAATCCGCCGGGACCAGATCGCCGGCCTTGAGATGGATCAGGTCGCCGACCACGACCTCGCGCACCGGCAGCTCCCGCTCGTTCCCGTCGCGCACCACCGTGGCCGTCTGTCCGACCTGGCTGCGGAGCCGCGCGGCCGCCTGCTGCGAGCGATAGGCCTGCGTGAAGTTCAGGGCCACGCTCAGGACCAGCATGACCGCGACGATCACCGCGCTGGCCACCTGTCCGAGCGCGGCCGACACCGAGCTGGCGACCAGGAGGATCAGGACGAGCGGGTTCAGCAGGTAGCGGAGCAGCTCGCGAACGGCCTCGAACCGCCGCGGCGGTGCGAGCTCGTTGGGTCCCCAGGTCGCGAGCCGCTCCGCCGCCTCGCGCGACGACAGGCCGCGGTCGGTCGCGGCGGCCGCCGCGAGCGCCTGCTCGATGCTGGAAGCCCAGACCGGCGGCGGGACCACTTACACGCCACCACCGTAGCGGGCGGTGATCAGCGCGTCGATGGCCCTGCGCAGATCCGCCAGCTCGCCGCGGCGCGAGCGCGCCTCCACCTTCCGGAGCTGGCGGGCCAGCTCGGGGTCGGCGAACACCTCGTCGACCCAGCGCGAGAAATCGCCGATCTCCGCGTGACGGGTCAGCACGTCGTCCGGCACGACCGCCGCCAGCCGGCGAAACGACTGCAGGCTGTTCGCCGTCCCGTGCGCCTCGCCGTGGGCGCGGCGAAACAGGAACTCGCGGCCGGGTGGCACCTCGGAGTCGACGTACTTCGCGAGATGGCGCACGTGAACGGTCTGCCGGGGCGCCGCCACGAACGTGAGCACGCCGGCGCGGCCCTCGGCGCCCCGTCTGACCATCAGGAACTCCCCGCGGGGCAGCCGCGCCAGCACATCGGCCACCGCCTCGACTCCGTCGTCGTTCGGCGGCAGGGCAGCGCTCAGGAACGCGAGCTCGGAGGCGTCCGTGGTGCGGGCGAGCAGGAAGATGTCCACGGCCCGGACGAGGCCGTCCTGCAGCCAGCTCGGCCGGTAGGTGACGAGACAGAAACCCCGATCCTCGAAGCCCAGGGCGTCGGGCTCGACGCCGTCGGGGTGGAGCGAGTAGTGGGCCTCGTCGACCAGGACCCAGTGCGGGCGCCCCCAGAGCCGCCGGATGTCGCGGATGCTTTGGAGGGCCTGCCCGATGACCGACACCTTGGCCGCGTGAGGCAAGCTGGAGAGATCCAGCACCACCGACTCGGTGGGCTCCTGCCGGAGCCGCTCGAGGGCCCGGTCCACGGCGGCCGGCTCCCCGATCTCGGCCCAGGCCATCCCGGGCATCCGCGACAGCACGCGATAGTCGCCCTCCGGATCGATCACGCACACCGCGTACCGGGCGGCGACCAGGCGCTCCACGAGCGCGCCGGCGAGCCACGACTTGCCCGAGTGCGGATCGCCGTGAATCAGCACGTTGACGCCGCGAGCCGGGATCGTGACCGGCCCGGAGGTGGCCGCGACCCATCCCACCGCGATGCGGTGCCGTGGAGACCGCTGGACGGGCAGACGGTCGCCGAGCACCAGGGTGGTGATCGCGGTCGCGACGCCGTCGCCGTGCGCTCCCGGGAAGACCCAGTCCACCCGGTCCCGGATCGCGCCGAGGCTGTCGCCCGGGCAAGCGCTGAAGCCGCACGCGTCGAAGAGCGGCAGATCGTTCTCGGCGTCGCCGATGGCGAGGACGTCGTGCGGGGACAGTCCGAGGACGCGGAGGACGTGCTGAACACCCGAGCCCTTCGAGACGCCCGCCGGCAGCAGCATCAGGGCCGCGCGGTTGTAGATGAGGTCGCGCGAGACACCCGCGACGAGCAGGGCCTCCTTGACCGCGGCCTCGTCGGCTCGGGCGACGCCCACGATGACCCGACCGACCTGATAGTAGATCCCGCGCCGGTCGAGCTCGGCGAGGAGCCGGGCCGGCACCGGTGGCCCCTGGTCCCGGATCATGGCCGAGCCCGGATGGTAGACGACGGCGCCGTTCTCGGCCACCACGGCATCGAACAGCTCCAGGCAGTCGCACACTCGCGTCAGCTCGAAGAACGTGCGTCCGGTCACGAGGATGAGGCGCAAGCTCGCCTTGCGGGCTCGGTCCAGCGTGTCGCGCACGTACGGACCGATGCGGTCCTCGAACGCGAGGGTGCCGTCGAAGTCACACGCGAGCGCCTTGATCAGCACGACGATGCATTGAGCAATCCCGGTGCCACGCCAGAACGGCGAAGGAAGGCGGCAATCGTGGCCCGCGCCGAGCGGGGCGGGACAGCGCCGCCTCACTGTCGCGGGAATTCCAGGCACCGAACCGCCGCAGCCGAGCTCAAGGTACCGAAGTCACACACGATTCGGCCACGGCACCGCGCTTGCACCCGCACACACGGCATGAGCTGGACGAGAGGGCGCGCGCTGCTGATCGCCCTGACCCTGAGTACGGTCGCCTGTCAGTCGGCGCCCTCTCGGGTCGACACGGCGGCCCCGATGGAGGGCACGAGCGCGGTGGACGCTTCGACGGCGAAGTCCACGCTGGATCGACCGGACGACGAGACGCTGTCGGCGATGCCCATGCCGCCGCCGCCGCAAGAGTTCGTCCCCGCTCCCCGGCTGGCCGATATCTACTTCGACTTCGACGACCACGACATCCGTGCCGAGGACGCGCGGATCCTCGACGAGAACGCCGCGTGGCTGCTGGCCAACCCGACGACGCTCGTGCTCATCGAGGGGCACACCGACGAGCGGGGTACCACCGAGTACAACGTGACCCTCGGGGATCTTCGCGCCGCCGCCGCGATGGGCTATCTTGCATCCCACGGGGTGCCGGCCGCCCGCATGGTCGCGATCTCCTACGGCAAGGAGCGTCCGGTCTGCACCGAGCACAACGAGGCGTGCTGGTCCAGGAACCGACGCGCCCACTTCCTGATGAAGCCGCGATGAGCCTCGAGGGCTCGCAGCACTCCCCGGCGTGAGCGCCCGCGACCCTCGACTCGTTCCACCGCCCATCCCCGTGACCGGCGACGAGCTCGGACCGGACAAGGTCGTGCTGATCCGCGACGCCCGCGCCGGCCTGGACGCGGTGGTCGTCGTCGACAACGTGGCCTGCGGCCCGGCCATCGGCGGGGTGCGGATGGCCCCGGACGTCACGGTGTCCGAGGTCGCTCGCCTGGCCCGCGCCATGACCCTCAAGAATGCGGCCGCCGGCCTGGCACACGGCGGGGGCAAAGCGGGCATCGTCGCCGATCCCGTGCGGGCACCCGCGGACAAGGAGCGCTTGATCCGCTCCCTCGCGCGGGCGATCCGCTCGCTCACCGAGTACATCCCGGGTCCCGACATGGGCACGGACGAGCGCTGCATGGCCTGGATCACGGACGAGATCGGTCGAGCCGTCGGACTGCCGCGCGTGCTCGGCGGGATCCCGCTCGACGAGATCGGCGCCACCGGCTGGGGCGTCGCCGTCGCCGCCGAGGTCGCCGCGCCCGAGGCGGGGCTCTCGCTCGAGGGCGCGCGGGTGGCGATCGAGGGCTTCGGCGCGGTGGGGCAGCACGCGGCGCGATTCCTGGCCGCGCGCGGCTGCCGCCTGGTCGCGGCCTCGGACACTCGCGGCGCGATCCACGACGCCTCGGGCCTCCCGATCGACGCGTTGATCGCCCACAAGCGGGCGGGCCGGCCGCTCGGCGAGTTCGCGGGCGCCCGGGTGATCGGTCGCGAGACCCTGATCGGCGTCCCGTGCGACATCTGGATTCCGGCCGCGCGGCCGGATACACTCACCGGCGACAACGTCGGCGCGCTGCAGGCCAAGCTCGTCGTGCAGGGCGCCAATATCCCGGCCACCGAAGAGGCGGAGCGCTGGATGCACACCCACCGGATCCTGAGCCTTCCCGACTTCATCGCCAACGCGGGCGGTGTCATCTGCGCGGCGGTCGAGTATCACGGCGGCACGCAGTCGCAGGCCTTCGCCGCCATCGAGGAGCGCATCCGCGCCAACACTCGCGAGACCCTCGATCGCGCACGCGCGGGGGGACTGCTCCCGCGGGAGGCCGCCACCCGGCTGGCCCGCGCGCGCGTCGAGGAAGCGATGCGCTACCGTCAGGCATGACACACCCGGCCAGGCGATCCTGAGCCACCCGTCCCCCGCTCCCGAGCTGGACGCGCTCCCCATCCGCGGCTTCCGCGGCAGCCCCGAGGAGATCGAGCGTCAGTGGTACGAACAGATCTACCGGGGACGGGGTGACCGCCTGCCACAGCTGACCTGGCGTGCGGTGCTGATGGGCTCGGCCCTAGGCGGGATGCTCTCGCTCACCAATCTCTACATCGGGCTGAAGGCGGGCTGGGGCTTCGGGGTCGCGATCACCGCGTGCATCCTCTCGTACGTGATCTGGAGCGCGCTGCATCGCGCCCGCCTCGTACGCGAACCGATGAGCATTCTCGAGAACAACTGCATGCAGTCGACCGCGAGCGCGGCGGGCTACTCGACCGGCGGCACCCTCATCTCCGCCTTCGCCGCCTACATGCTCCTCAACGATCGCGCGCTGTCCCTGCCCGTCATGCTCGCGTGGATCTTTTTCCTTTCGGTGCTCGGGGTGACGATGGCGATCCCCATGAAGCGCCAGATGATCAACGTCGAGCAGCTGCGCTTCCCGAGCGGCATCGCGGCCGCCGAGACCCTGCGGGCGCTCCACGCGGTCGGAGACCGGGGCCGGCGCTCGGCCCGCGCCCTCGGATGGGCCGGGCTGATCGCGCTGGCCGCGAAGTTCTGGGCCGAGGGGCTCGGCCTGGTGAGCGCCTGGCTCGATCCACTCATGATCGGCACCTGGATCGCCGCTGCCAACCAGCGCCTGTTCGGCCCGGCGTGGATCGGACGGACCGTGATGCTCTCCTGGGAGCCGATGTTCATCGCCGCGGGCGCCATCACCGGCTGGCACGTGTGCTGGAGCATCCTGCTCGGCAGCGTCAGCGCCTGGATGATCTTCGTCCCCATCCTCCAGCACCGCGGGGTTTTCGAGGGCTCCGGCTACGGCGTCGTCGTGCAGTGGACGCTCTGGGGCGGCGTGGCATGCATGGTCACCTCGAGCCTGATCTCGTTCGCCATGCAGTGGCGGACCGCGCGGCGGGCCTTCGTCGATCTCGCGGCCATGTTCACCGGCGGCCGGCGGCCCGCCGACGACCCGATCGCCGCGATCGAGACGCCGGCGTCCTGGTTCCTGGGGGGCCAGATCGTGGGCTTCGCGGGGCTGGCCTGGCTCGGCCACGTCACCTTCGGGATGCCGTACTGGCAGACGGCGGCCGCGGTGCTCCTCTCGTTCGTGCTGGCCCTCGTCGCCTGCCGCGTCACCGGCGAGACCGACACCACCCCGGTGGGCGCGATGGGGAAGATCACGCAGCTCGTCTTCGGAGCGATGAGCCCGGGTAACGTGAACGTCAATCTGATGAGCGCCGCTGTCACCGCGGCGGCGGCCAGCAGCAGCGCCGATCTGCTCACCGATCTCAAGAGCGGCTATCTCCTCGGGGCGCATCCGCGCCGGCAGTTCATCGCGCAGTTCGCCGGCATCTTCGTCGGGACGCTGGTCAGCGTGCTGGCCTTCCGCCTGCTCGTGCCCGACGCAGGCGCGCTCGGCTCGGATCAGTTCCCCGCCCCCGCGGCCCAGACCTGGCGCGCGGTGGCCCTCGCGCTCTCCCACGGGATCTTCGCGCTCGGGCCCGTCAAGATGTGGTCGCTCGTCGCAGGCGCCCTCGTCGGCGTGGTCCTGTCGGTGCTTCCCCTGATCTTCCCGGCGCACCGCCACCTGATCCCGTCGCCGGCCGGCTTCGGGCTGGCCTGGACCTTCCACTGGTACTACGGGCTGCTCTTCTTCCTCGGCGGGGCGCTCGGCTGGTGGGTCGAGCGACGATACCCACGATGGTCCGAGGAGTTCACCTTCCCGGTGGCCTCGGGCTGGATCGCGGGGGAGAGCCTCATGGGCGTGGCGCTCGTGATGTGGCAGAACGGGCCCGGGCTGCTGCGACGGCTGCTCGGCGCCTGACCGCCCGGCCCTAGAATTCGCGGAGCGAGCTCAGGTAGGCGGCCAGCGCCTGGATCTCGGGCTCGGTGGCCTGGATCTTCGGCATGTGCTCCTTCCAGGCCCGCGGCGGCGTGTCCCGGAGCCACGAGGTCAGATACGCCCGCGAGTACTTGGCACCCACTCGCGTGAGGCTCGGAGCGCTCTTCGCGCCGACGTCGCCGATGGTGTGGCAGCCGTAGCAGCCCCGGGCCTCGAAGATGCGCCGGCCCTGCTCCACCAGCGCGGGATCGTCCTGCGCGGAGGCCGTCGAGGTGACGAGGACCAGCGCGCCCATGGTCACGGCCCACAACACGATGCCGAATGATCTCACGAGAAATCCTCCCCTCGCACGCCGCATCAGGTCGCGATGCGAGGATACACGCGCGCTCCGATCAACACGAGGGCTGAGAGAGTCAGGATCAAGACCCCCAGGTCCAGGCCGACTCCATGCACGTTCGACGCGCCCGGTAGCATCAGCGCCCGCAGGGCATCGACCTCGTAGGTCAGTGGATTGCACTGGGCGAAGACGCGCAGCCACGGCGGCATGATCGCCACCGGGTAGATCGCGTTGCTCGCGAAGAAGAGCGGCATGGTGAGGATCTGGCCGATCCCCATGAACCGCTCGCGCGTCTTCACGAGGGCCGCGATGATCAGGGAAAGCGTGGAAAAGCAAGCCGCTCCCAGGAGCAGCACCACCACCACACCGGCCAGCGCGACCGGATGCCAGTTGATCCGAACGCCCACCAGCCACGCGAGGAGATAGATGATGACGGCCTGGGACAGCCCGCGGATACCCGCCGACACCGCCTTGCCCAGAACCAGCGCGGCCCGTGGGGTCGGGCTCACGAGCAGCTTGTGCACCACGCCCAGGTCCCGTTCCCAGATGACCGCGATGCCGTAGAAGATCGCGATGAACAGGACGCTCTGGGCGAGGATCCCGGGAGCCATGAAATCCATGTAGGGCAGCCCTCCGGTTGGAATCGCGTGAGTCCGGGTGAAGACCCCTCCGAGCACCACGAACCACAGCGCGGGCTGGATCGCGCGGGTCAGCAACTCGGTCGGATCGTGGCGGAGCTTCCGCGCCTCGAGCTCGGCCACGACCAGCGTCTTCTCCACGAATCCCGCGCATGTCGTGATCGGCGCCATCGGCCGCATGTTCGCCGGCTCACTCGAGCCGCTGGGCGGTCCGGCGGACTTGGGAAGTCTCGAGGTACGTTCCCGCGGCCTCGGCGCCCGCGTAGCGGATGAAGACGTCGTCCATGGTCGTCCCGGGCCCGCCGACCGAGGCCTTGAGATCCCGCGGCGTGCCGACGGCGATCATGCGCCCGCGACGCATGATCGCCACCCGGCTGCACAGGTGATCGGCCTCGTCCATCAGGTGAGTCGTGAACACGATCGTCGTCCCGTATCGGCTCCGAAGGTCTGCGATCCGCTCCCACACCGCTTCCCGGGCGCCCGGGTCGAGACCCACGGTCGGCTCGTCCAGGAAGAGAACCGGGGGGCGGTGCAGCATGGACTCCGCGATCTCCAGGCGCCGGATCATGCCTCCGGAGTACTCGCGCACGAGCTTATCCCTCACCTCGGCCAGCCCCATGAAGGTCAGCGCCTCCTGGATGCGGTCTCCGCGCTCGACCCGAGGGATGTCGTAGAGCTTGGCGAAGATGAGCAGGTTCTCGTACCCGGTGAGCGCGCCGTCCGCCGAGACCAGCTGCGGCACGTAGCCGATGACCCGGCGCACCTCGCCCGCGTGGTGGACGATGTCGAAGCCCGCCACCCGCGCGTTGCCCGCGCTCGGCCGGAGGAGAGTCGTGAGCATCTTCATCGTCACGGTCTTGCCGGCGCCGTTGGCCCCGAGCAGCGCGAACACCTCTCCCGCCTCCACCGAGATGGTGAGCGCGTCGACCGCGGTCAGTGCCCCGAACCGCCGCGTGAGCCCCTCGGTCTCGAGGACACTCACGACCGCTCGGCCTCGGCCGCCGCGACGGCCTCGAGTCCGCGCACGATCGCGTCCGGGTTCAGCGAGATGCTGGTGATCCCCTTGCCCACGAGGAAGCGGACCATCTCGGGATAGTCGCTCGGCGCCTGGCCGCAGATCCCGACCTTCCGCCCCGCCCGGCGCGCCGCGTCGATCACCATGCCGATCATGGCGAGGACCGCCGGATTGCGCTCGTCGAACTCGGGCGCGACCAGCTCCGAGTCCCGGTCCACGCCCAGCACGAGCTGGGTGAGATCATTGGACCCGATCGAGAAGCCGTCGAAGAGCGTCGCGAACTCGTCGGCCAGGATCGCGTTGGAGGGAATCTCCGCCATCACGTAGACCTCGAGACCGTTGCCGCCACGCGCGAGCCCGTTGGCCGCGAGCAGGTCGAGGACCCGCCGCCCCTCGACGGGAGTCCGGCAGAACGGGACCATCAGCTTCACATTGGTGAGGCCCATCTCCTCCCGGACCCGGCGCAGGGCGCGGCACTCGAGCGCGAAGGCCTCACGGTACCGCGGGTGCGCGTACCGGAACGCGCCCCGGAACCCGAGCATGGGGTTGCCCTCCTCCGGCTCGAAGCCCCGCCCCCCCACGAGCCCCGCGTACTCGTTGGACTTGAAGTCCGAGAGCCGCACGATCACGTCCTTGGGATGGAAGGCGGCCGCGATCATGGCGACGCCCTCGGCCAGTCGGTCCACGAAGTACTCCCCGCGGTCGGCATACCCGTCGGTCAGCGCGCCGATCTCGGCCCTCGCCGCGGGATCGGCGACCCGGTCCGGGTGGAGCAGCGCGAGCGGATGCACGCGCACGAAGCTCGCGATGATGAACTCGATGCGCGCCAGGCCCACGCCGTCGTTGGGCAGCGCGGCGAGCCGGAACGCCTCGCCCGGGTTGCCGACGTTCAGCATCACCCGGGTCGCCGTCCTCGGCATCGCGGCCAGGTCCACCTGCCGGCGCTCGACGGGCAACGCCCCGCGGTACACCGCGCCGGTCTCCCCTTCGGCGCAGGACACGGTCACCACCTGGCGATCGGCGAGTACCTCGGTGCCGTTGCCGGTGCCGACCACGCACGGCACCCCGAGCTCGCGGCTCACGATGGCGGCGTGGCAGGTCCGGCCCCCGCGGTCGGTCACGATCGCCGCCGCGCGCTTCATGATGGGCTCCCAGTCGGGATCGGTCATCGACGCCACCAGCACGTCGCCGGCCCGGAAGGCCTCCAGGTCGCGCGGGTCGCGGAGCCGCCGGGTCGGCCCGACGCCGATCCGCTGGCCGATGGCCGCGCCGCTGAGCAGTCGCTCCCGTGGGCTGCCCGACGGCAGCGAGAAGATCTCCAGACGGGCCTGGTGGGCCGCGCGGTAGACGGTCTCGGGCCGCGCCTGCAGGATGTAGAGGCGGCCGTCGTCGGCATCCTTCGCCCACTCGATGTCCATGGGCGTCAGGTGTCCGGCCTTGCGCGAGTAGTGCTCCTCGATCGCCACCGCGAACCGGGCGAGCTCGAGGGCCTCCCGGTCACTGACGCTGGCCGAGCGCTGGGTCCCATCGGGTACCGCGACGCGCTCGGCCTGACCATCCGGCGTCATCGCGAGCTTCCAGATCTTGCGGGCGATCTTCCGCTTGAGCAGGGCGTGGTGGCCCGTGCGCAGGGTCGGTTTGAAGATCCAGAACTCGTCCGGATCGAGCTGGCCCTGAACGACCGCCTCCCCCAGCCCGAAGGCCGCGTTGACGAGGACCACGTCCGCGAACCCGCTGTCGGGGTCCAGGGTGAACATGACGCCGGAGCTACCCCGGTCCGCCGCGACCATCTTCTGGACCGCGATCGACAGGAACACGCTCAGGTGGTCGAAGCCGTTCTGGATGCGATAGACGATGGCGCGATCGGTGAAGATGGAGGCGAAGCAGCGCCGGCAGGCGGTCAGCAGCGCCGCCTCGCCCCGCACGCCCAGAAAGCTCTCGTGCTGACCGGCGAAGCTCGCCTGCGGAAGGTCCTCCGCGGTGGCGCTCGAGCGGACCGCGACCGCGGGCCGATCGGACCCGGACTCACGCGCGAGACTCCGGTAGGCGACGAAGATCTCGTCCTCGAGGCCGGGTGGGAACTTCGCCGATTCGACGAGCGCGCGAAGCTGCGCGCCGACGGCGGCCAGGGCCGTGACGTCCTCGCCCGTCACGCCCTTCAAGATGGCGGCGAGCCGATCGTGGAGCCCATCCTGCGCGAGGAGCGCCCGATAGGCGTCGGCGGTGATGGCGAAGCCGTTGGGAACGCGAACCCCGGCGGCGCTCAGCTCGCCGTACAGCTCTCCGAGCGAGGCGGTCTTGCCACCGACCCGCGGGACATCGGCGAGCCGGATCTCCCGGAGCCACGCGATGAAGCGCTCACTCATACCGCAGCGCCTCGATCGGCTTGAGGCGGGACGCCTTCCGCGCCGGGTAGTAGCCGAAGAAGATCCCCACGGCGCCCGCGAACAGGAAGGCGGGAACGACGGCGGACCACGAGACCAGCACGCTCCACTGGAAGACGTACCCGATCGCGTAGGATCCGATGATCCCGACCCCGATGCCGATGATGCCGCCGGCCAGCGAGACGAACACCGCCTCGATCAGGAACTGGCTCAGGATGTCCCGGCGCCGCGCGCCCACCGCCCGTCGCAGACCGATCTCCCGGGTCCGCTCCGTCACCGAGACCAGCATGATGTTCATGATGCCGATGCCCCCGACCACCAGGGACACCGCGGCCACCGCGGCCAGCAGCAGGCTCAGCACCCGCGAGGCCGCCTCCTGGCTCGCCAGGAGCTCGGAGAGGTTCCGCGTGGCGAAGTCGTCGTCCTGGCCCGGCTGCAGATGATGGCGCTCCCGCAGCAGCCGACGGATCTCCGCTTCCGCCTCGCTCATGCGGGCCGGGTCGGTGACCTTGACGAGGATCGACCCCACCGAGCGGGCGTTGGCCTGGCTCACCCCGAGGACCTTCTTCTTCGCGGTGGAGAGCGGGATCATCAGCGTGTCGTCCTGGTCCTCGCCCCGGGTGCTCTGCCCCTTGCGGGTCAGGACCCCGACGACCGTGAACGGCGCCGCCTTGATGCGCACGGTCTGGCCGACCGGGTCGGTGGCCCCGAAGAGATTGTCGGCGACGGTCTGCCCGAGCACGACCACCTTGCCCGCCCCGTCGACGTCGTCCTGGGTCAGGGAGCGACCCGAGGCCACCTCCCAGTCGCGGGCCTGAAAGTACTCGGGGGTCACGCCCTGCAGCGCGGTCGACCAGTTGCTGTTCCCGAAAACGACCTGCACGGCGCCGCGCATCGTGGGCGCCGCGACGTCGATGCCGGGAACGTCGCGCTGGATGGCCCGGGCGTCGTCCTCGGTGACGGTCAGCTGGCTGCCCGAGCCGAGCCGGACGCCGCCGGAGGTGATCGAGCCCGACAGCACGATGATCAGGTTCGACCCGAGGCTCCGGATCTGCTCGGCCACGCGGGCCTGCGCTCCGGCGCCGATGGCCATCATGGTCACCACCGCGCCTACCCCGATGATCACCCCGAGGGCGGTCAGCGCCGTCCGGACCCGGTTGGTCTGGAGCGCGGCCGCCGCCATCTGCACCGTGGCTCCGACCTTCACGCCGCTCGAGCCTCCCGGCGGTCCCGGACGGGCTCGTCACCGACCAGCTCTCCGTCACGGAAGCTGAGGATGCGCTCCGCGTACTGCGCGATGTCGGGCTCGTGCGTCACGAGCACGGTGGTCAGCCCGGTCCGGTGAAGCGCCTGGACGACCGCCATGATCTCGGCGCTCGTGCGCGTGTCGAGGTTGCCGGTCGGCTCGTCGGCCAGCAGGAGGATCGGATCGTTGACGAGCGCACGCGCGATCGCGACGCGCTGTTGCTGGCCTCCGGAAAGCTGGGCCGGCCGGTGCTGGGCTCGTTCCGCGAGCCCCACCACGTCGAGCTTGCGCTGCGCCCGCTCCCGGCGCTCGCGGGCGGACATGTCTCGGTAGAGCAGCGGCATCTCGACGTTGCCCAGGGCGGTGATCCGCGGGAGCAGGTTGAACTGCTGGAACACGAATCCGATGCGCTGGCTGCGAATCGTCGACAGCTCGTCGTCGTCGAGGCTCGACACGTCACGGCCCTCCAGCAGGTAGCGACCCGCCGTCGGCGTGTCGAGGCAACCGAGGATCGTCATGAAGGTCGACTTGCCCGAGCCCGACGGCCCCATGACCGCGACCATCTCGCCGGCACGGATCACCACCGAGACCCCTCGGAGCGCGTGAACGACGTGGTCTCCGAGCGAGTACTCCTTGTCGAGCTCCCGGGTCTCGATCAGCGGGGATTCCAGTCGAGCTCCTCCTCGGATCGGCCACATTGATCGCACCGCGTCGCGGGCCACTCCGTGTCGCCCGCGTCCGCCTCGCCGGAGGCCGCGTGGATCAGCCCTCCGCACGGGCACTGCTCGGGGTATTCCTCCAGGCACTCGGGGCACTCCGCATCCCCGACGACGTGCGTCAGCTCGTCACCGATCGCGAACATCCTGGGCATGACTCCTCCTGGGGTCACCGGCAGACCAGCACCGGAATCTTGCTGTGGGTGAGGACCTTGTTGGTCTCGCTGCCCAGCACGAGGGCGCCCATGCCCTTGCGCCCGTGCGAGGCCATGAAGATCAGATCGCAGCCCTTGGTCCGCGCGGTGTCGACGATCACCTGATACGGGTGGTCATGGATCTGGTAGAGCGTCTCGCAGGCGACTCCGGCCACCGCGGCCTCGGCCTTCGCCACGCCGAGGGCCTTCTCGGCCAGCGCCTGGCTGTCCTTCTCGTACTGCGCGGGCGTGTCGGCCATCATCACGGGATCGAGCGCAAAAGTATGGAACGGCAGCCCCACCGTGAGGACCGTCACCTTCGCCCGCACGGCCTTGGCGAGCGCAACGCCCTGCCGGATCGCGGCCTCCGACAAGGGCGAGCCGTCGGTCGGGATCAAGATGTGCTTATACATGGCGATCTCCTTCCGGCCAGCCCTCGGCCCCGATGAGGGGGACGAACGCCACCGGCTCCAGGTCCTGGTACTCGTACTCGTGCGCCTCGGTGCGTACGACGCGCACGAGACGCTGGTCGCCGATCGGACCGACCGGCATGACCAGGCGGCCTCCCACCGCCATCTGGTGCAGGAGTGCCTTGGGCACCTGCGGGCCTCCCGCCGTCACCACGATCGCGTCGTAGGGCGCGTGCTCGGGCCAGCCGAGGGTGCCGTCGCCCTCGAGCACGTGGACGTTGGCGTAGCCGAGGGCGGCGAGACGGGCCCGGGCCTCCTCGGCGAGGGCCCCGACCCGCTCGATGGTGTAGACCTCGGCCGCGATGCGGGAGAGGACCGCGGCGCCGTAGCCCGAGCCGGTTCCGATCTCGAGAGCCCGGGCGCCCGGCTTCAGCTCGGCGGCCGCGGTCATGACGGCCACGACGTAGGGTTGCGAGATGGTTTGGCCGTGGCCGATCGCCAGCGGCCCATCGTTGTAGGCGAGGCGCGCGAGCGAGCGCGGCACGAAAGCCTCCCGCGGCACCGCGCGCATCGCGTCAAGCACCTGCGGATCGGTGATGCCCCGCGCCTCGATCTGCGTGGCGACCATGCGCTCCCGCTCGGCCTGGGTCAGCATCGCGGTCTGCATCGGGACATCACCTCCTCGCCGGTCCAGCCGCGTGGCTACTCGGCCTTGATCGGGATCGTGGTGCCCTTCGACGCCGGGGTCTTGGGCAGGGTCACGGTCAGCAGGCCATTCTTGAAGTTCGCGGTCACCTTGCTCGCGTCCACCGCCACCGGGAGCCGGATGGTCCGGATGAACGCGCCGTAGGACCGCTCCACCCGATGAAAGCGCTCGTCCTTCTCTTCCTTCTCCTGCTTCTTCTCTCCCTTGATCGTCAGCAGGTTCTCCTGGAGCGAGATCTGGATATCTTTCTGCTCCATCCCCGGCACCTCGACCTTGGCGACCAGGCTGTCCTTGGTCTCCGAGATGTCCATGCTCGGCGTCCAGTCCCCGAGGGCCGGCAGGTCGTCCCACTTCATCTCGCCGAGGCGGTCGAACAGCTGATCCATCTCGCGCCTCAGGCTTCCCATTCCCGTCCACGGCATCAGGCCTCGCATCATGGCGGCTCCTCCTGTTGGTGAGATGTGACGGTCGGCAACTTCAGCAAGGAAGGGCTGCATCGGAGGTGCCAAGCAAACACCTCAGTGATTCAGCTGGTTGCCTCCCGGTGCAAGCCGGCCGCCCGAGGCGTTTGCGCCCCGGTGTGGCCCCGGCGCCCCAGCGGCGGACAGAGCCCGGGCCGATGTGGCGTGGCTTTACCTCGCGGCACCTGCCTTGCACTTGCATCGCTCGTTCGAACGTCTCTCCAGAGGAGGCCACCATGCTCGGGAAGATCTGCACCAAGCCGGTCGTCACCGCCTCGACCCAGATGACGGTCGACGAGGCGGCACGCGCGATGCGATCCAGGAACGTGGGCGCGCTCGTCGTGGTCAATGCCGGACGGCCCGTCGGCATGCTGACCGACCGCGACATCGCCGTCGAGGTCGTGGCCCGGGGAATGGACCCGGACTCGACCCGCGTCGGTGACGTGATGCGCAAGAAGCCCATGACCATCCGGGAGGACCTGGGCATCTTCGATGCCGCCAAGGCCTTCGCCAGGACCGGCGTCCGCCGGCTTCCCGTCGTCAGCAAGAGCGGGGTGCTGGTGGGCGTCATCGCGGTGGACGATCTGATCGTGCTGCTGGGCAACGAGCTCGGCCATCTAGCCGGCGCCCTGTCGGCCGGGCTGAGGCGGGCTTCGTAGCGCTCGGGCCACAGCGGCGTGGCGACGTCGGAAACGGCCCAGCATGACTCGCGGACGGTTCGCCGCGATGTGCTGGGTATAGTCTCGGGGCTCGTCGACGAGCTCGGCGGCCGGCCCGGCAACCGGCCCGTCGGGCTCGACGACGCGCTCGACCGCGACCTGGGCATCGGCAGCCTCGAGCGCGTCGAGCTGCTGCTCCGCCTCGAGCAGCGCTTCGGGGTGCGCATCGCCGACGCGGTGATGGCCGAGGCGATCAGCCCGCGCGATCTGATCACCGCCATCCAGGCCGGGGAGGACCTGGCCCCTCTCTCCGCACCCTCGGCGGTCGCCCCGCTCGTCGAGGGCGTCCCGGCGCCCGCCGGGGCCCGGTCGCTGGCCGACGTGCTCGCGTGGCACGCCGAGACCTCGCCGGAGCGCGTCCACGTCTTCCTCCGCGACGAGGACGGCGGTGAGCGGCCGATCACCTACGGCGCGCTGTGGCACGAGGCCGGGGCGGTCGCCGCCGGCCTGAGGGATCGCAAGGTCGGCCACGGTGATACGGTGGCGATCATGCTGAGGACCGAAGCGGCCTTCTTTCATACCTTCTTCGGGGTTCTGCTCGCGGGCGCGATCCCGGTGCCGATCTATCCCCCGTTCAGGCGTGACCTGATCGAGGACTACGCTCGGCGTCAGATCGGCATCCTCCAGAACGCCGCCGTCCGGGCCATCATCACCTTCCCGGAAGCCCTCCGCATGGCCGCGCTGCTCCGCTCCCGGGTTCCCTCCATTCGGGCCAGCGTGACTACGGCTGATCTCAAGGGGGGCGATCTCACGGGGGACGATCTCACGGGGAAAGGCGGATTCGAGATGAACGCGGCCGGGGATCCGGCCGCCCCGGCCCTGATCCAGTACACCTCCGGCAGTACCGGGGAGCCCAAGGGCGTCCTGCTCTCCAACGGCAACCTGCTCGCGAACATCCGCGCCATCGGTCAGGCGATCCGGATCCGGCCGGATGACGTCGCGGTGAGCTGGCTGCCGCTCTATCACGACATGGGGCTCATCGGGTCCTGGCTCGGCGCGCTCTACTTCGGCATCCCGATCACCATTCTCTCTCCCCTGACGTTCCTGGCCCGGCCGGCGCGCTGGCTGCACGCCATCCACGCCCACCGGGCCACCATCTCCGCCGCGCCCAACTTCGCCTTCGACCTCTGTGCGCGGCGGATCACCGACGAGGAGATCGGCGGACTGGATCTGTCGTCCTGGCGACTCGCGCTCAACGGCTCGGAGTCCGTGAGCCCGGCCACCATCGAGCGGTTCACCCAACGGTTCGCGTCGTCGGGATTCCGGGCCCGCGCGATGTGTCCGGTCTACGGGCTTGCCGAGGCCTCGGTGGCCTTGACGATTCCCTCCCCCGGGGCCGGACCGCGTATCGACACGATCCGCCGCGCCGCATTGCAGGAAGCCGGTCGAGCGGTGCCCTCCGGGCCGGAGGATCCGACCCCGCTGTCCTTCGTCTCCTGCGGACCGCCGCTGGGCGGCCACCTGGTGCGCGTGGTCGACGAGACGGGCCGGGCACTCGGCGAGCGTACGCAGGGACGGATCGAGTTCCGCGGACCGTCGGTGACGACCGGTTACTGGAGGAACGCGGACGCCACCCAGGCGGCGTTACACGACGGCTGGATGGACTCGGGAGACCTGGGCTACCGGGCCGACGGCGAGTTGTTCATCACCGGCCGGCGGAAGGACCTCATCAAGAAGGCGGGCCGCAACCTGTATCCGCAGGAGGTCGAGGACGTCGTGGGCGCCATTCCGGGCATCCGGAAGGGTTGCGTGGCCGCCTTCGGCGTCCAGGACCCGAGCGTCGGGACCGAGCGGCTGGTGGTCGTCGCCGAGACGCGAACGCGTGGCTCGGCGGAGCGCGATCGGTTGCGGGCGGCCGTGATGGACCGGGTGGTGGCGGCCCTCGGCGTTCCGGCGGACGTCGTGGTCATCGCCGACCCGCACGCCGTGCTCAAGACGTCCAGCGGCAAGGTTCGACGCGGCGCCACACGGGCGGCTTATCTGCAGGGCGTCATGGGCCGGCCCGGGCGCTCGATCGCGGCCCAATGGATGCGCCTCGGCCTGGCCACGCTCGGAGCTCGGCTGGCGCAGGCCGCCGACCTGATTCCCGCTCTCGCCCGCGCCGTGTACCTGGGCTCGCTGGCGCTGCTGACCGTGCCCCCGCTCTGGCTGGCCGTGCTCCTGGCCCCGACGGGCGGGGCCGCCGATCGGGCGACGCGGCGCTGGTCTCGCGCGATCCTCACGATGTCGGGCTGCGCTCTCCGGCTCGAAGGGGCAGATCATCTCGGCGCCGACGGAGGCCCGATCATCCTGGCCGCGAATCACGCCAGCTATCTGGACGTCGTCATCCTGCTCGCTACCCTGCCAGGCCGATTCCGGTTCGTCGCCAAGCGTGAGCTCACGAGATGGCCTATCGTAGGAAGCGTGATTCGCAAGGTGGGTCACCTCACGGTGCAGCGGGGACAGACCTCGCAGAGCGTGGCCGACGCCGAGCGCATCACGCGCGCGCTGCGGGGCGGCATCTCGGTGCTGGTCTTCCCCGAGGGGACCTTCCGGCGAGCGCCCGGCATCCTGCCGTTTCGGCTGGGCGCGTTCAAGGCGGCGGTGGACAGCACGTGTCCGGTCGTCCCGGTCACGATTCTGGGGGCGCGCGACATCCTGCCCGCAGATGCCTGGCTGCCCAGGCCCGGGTCCGTCACCGTCGCGGTGGGCGATCGTATCGCGCCCGACGGCGACACCTGGATCGCGATGACGCGCCTGCGAGACCGGACCCGGGCCGAGATCGTCCGTCGTTCGGGCGAGCCGTCGGCCGAGCGACCGTCCACAACCTGACGCCATCGGAGACCGAGACCATGAGTCAAGCACTCGACAACCAGCATCTCCTCGTCACGCTCGCAAGGAACTGGTGGATGGTCGGCGTCCGGGGGGCGCTGGCCATCCTGTTCGGCGCGGTGCTGCTGCTCAGCCCATCCGTCGCGTTCAACATCCTGGTGGCGCTCTTCGGCGGGTACGCCGCGCTGGATGGCGCCTGGGCGATCGGATCCGCGCTGTGGGCGTCCCGGAGAACGACCGCCGGCTGGCCCATCCTCTTCGAAGGAGCGGCAAGTCTCGGGGTGGCGGCGCTGATCTTCACATGGCCGCTCCTACCCCGCGAGCTGATCACCGCCATCGTGGTGTGGGGCCTGCTCACCGGTGTGCTCGAGATCATCGCGGCCGTGCGCCTCTCCCGCGTCGGGGCCGCCTACTGGCTCCTGGGAACGGGCGGCGTCTCCTCCCTGTTCCTGGCCCTGATCATTCTCGTGATCCCTCACGCCACCCATCCCTATGTCGTGAGGGCGCTGGGCGTCTACAGCCTCGTCTTCGGTGGTCTGGTCCTCGCGACGGCTCTCTTCCTCCGGAATGCGCTGCTGTCGAGGGACCATGCCTGAGCCGGCCGCCACGATCGAGATCAGGCTCAGCTCGCTCCAGCAGCTGTTCAACTCGCTCGATCCGTCGCCATTCCACGAGCGAGATCTCGACCAGGATGCCGAAGAGTACATCGTGGACTCCACCGACGAGATCCCCCTGCAGAAGCCCTTGACCCTGATCATCCATCTGCCTCCGGACCAGATTCCCGGGGACTCGTTCGATCTGGCTCGCGCTATTCACAACTACTTCGCCTACCGGCTCACCGAGAGCCGCCGCCGCCTCCGGTTCTTCTTCCGCGACGGCCGCATCTCCCTGCTCGTCGGAGTGGCGTTCCTGTTCGCGTGCATCGCTCTACGTCAGATCGCCTTCGCCCTCGGGCCGGGAACGGGGTCGGAGATCCTCGCCGAGGGCCTGCTCATCACCGGCTGGGTGGCCATGTGGCGGCCGCTGGAGATCTTCCTCTACGATTGGCGCCCGCTTCGCCGCCGTTGCCGGCTGCTCGCCAAGCTCTGCGAGATTCCGGTGGTCGTGTCTCCGACTGTGTGACCTTCGAGATCGCGCTTCGCAAGGCCGGCCTCAGCTCCTCCCAGGCATTGGTGGTGCCCATCCTCATGACTCCTCCCGTGGCGTATTCGTCCTTTGCCGTTCGGCTTCTCCCACGACTGCCCGGATGACATCGGTGGCGGTGAGTATTCCCACGACCCGGCCGTCATCGACCACGGGCAAGGCGCCGAGCTTCCGGTCGTGCATGACGCGGGCGGCGTCACGGATCTCGGCGTCCGCGCCCACGGTGATAACGGCCCACGTCATGATCTCGTTGACCCTCAAGCGCCCGAGGGCGCGGGCCACCCGCCCGGCCCCTTCATCGAGGCATCGCTCGAGGATCACCAGCCGGAGATCGTGATCGGTGACTATCCCGATCAGGCGGCGGTCGGCGTCGAGCACCGGGAGATGGCGCACCTGCCGCGCCAGCATGATGCGCCAGGCCTCCGCCACGGTGGCGTCGTGTCCGACCGTGACCAGGGTGCCGGTCATCAGGTCGGCGACCCGCATCGCCCCCTCCGGATATTCGTCACGCGGCCCGGCCCCTCACCAGCGCGAGAAATTCGCGCTCGCTCAGCGTCGAGATGCCGAGGCGTCGGGCCGCGTCCAGTTTCTCGCCGGGCCGCTCGCCGACCACCACATAGTCCGTCTTCCGTGACACGGACCCGGTCACGCGCGCCCCGAGGCGCTCGAGGAGAGCGACGGCCTCCTCGCGCGTGACCCCGGTCAGGGTGCCCGTCAGCACGAATGTCTTGCCCGCAAGGCGGCGACCCGCCGCCGGCGTCCTCGGCTCGGACATGCTGACGCCCGCCGCCGCCAGTCGCCGGAGCATCCCGCGGTTGCCGCCATCGGCGAAGAACTTCGCGACGGACTCGGCGACCACCGGCCCCACGCCCCGGATCGTGCTGAGCTCCTCGACGGACGCCCCGGCGAGCCGCGCCAGACCGCCGTAGTGCGTGGCGAGCAGGCGCGCGACGTGATCGCCGACGAGCCGGATGCCGAGCCCGTTCAGCACGCGCGACAGCCCGCGCGCGCGAGAAGCGGCGATGGCGCGGACCAGATTGTGCGCCGACTTCGGTCCGAGTCCTTCGAGGCGCCTGAGCTGCCCACGCGTCAGGCGGTAGAGATCGGCGAAATCCCGAACGAGCCCGCGGTCGACGAGCTCGGCGATCGTCGCCGGCCCGAGATGCTCGATGTTCATGGCCCGCCGTGAGGCGAAGTGCCGGAGCCGCTCCTTGAGCTGAGCCGGGCACGCGCTGCCGATGCACCGCCAGTATGCCTCGTCCGGGGGGCGGACGGTCAGCCCACCGCACGCCGGACATCGCCGCGGGAACTGAAAGCGGCGGCTGGTCGGCGGCCGCCGGGCCTTCACGACCTGCACGACGTAGGGGATCACGTCGCCCGCCCGCTCGATCAGCACGGTGTCCCCGATCCGGATGTCTTTCCTCCGAATCTCGTCCTCGTTGTGGAGGCTCACGTTGCGGATGACCACACCCCCCACCTCGACGGGACTCAATCGGGCCACTGGCGTCAGGACCCCCGACTTGCCGACCTGGACCTCGACTCCACGGATCACGGTGGTCGCCTGGCGGGCCTGGAACTTGAGGGCCACCGCCCAACGAGGGTGGTGCCCGGTGGCTCCGAGGCGATCCTGATACTCGAAGCGATCGAGCTTGATCACGACGCCGTCGGCTTCGTAATCGAGGCGATCGCGCGCGGCGCGGAGCTCGTCGCCGTAGGCGATCGCGCCCTGGATGCTGCGAAACCGGCGATTCCGAGGGTTGACGCGGAAGCCGGCTACCCTCAGCGCCGCCAGGGCGTCCCACTGACTCTTCGCACCCAATCCGGGCGCGAAGCTCAGCTGGTAGGCGAACATGTCGAGTGGGCGCCGAGCGGTGACCGACGCGTCCTTCTGTCGAACCGAGCCGGCGGCCGCATTTCTCGGGTTGGCGAACGTCGGCTCCCCCCGCCCGGCCAGCTCGCGATTGAGCGTCGCGAATGCCGCGCGTGGCATGAAGACCTCGCCGCGCACCTCGAGCTCGTCGAGCTGACCGAGTCGGCCGCGAAGCGTCGCCGGGATGCTGCTGATCGTCCGCAGGTTCCGGGTCACGTCCTCGCCGACGCGGCCGTCTCCTCGGGTCGCGCCCCGCACCAGCCGGCCGCGACGATAGAGCAGCGCGATGCCGAGGCCGTCGACCTTCGGCTCAGCCACCCAGGCCAGAGCGAGCCCGGCAAGCACGCGCCGCACCTGCGCCTCGAAGGCCCGCACCTCGTCCTCGCCCCTGACACTGTCGAGAGAGAGCATCGCGACGCGATGCTCGACGCGCGCGAATGGCCCCGCGGGCGCCCCCGCGACCCGCTGGGTGGGACTGCCGGGCCGGACGAGGTCGGGAAACCTCCCTTCCAGCCGGCGAAGCTCGCGCACCAGCGCGTCGTACTCCGCGTCCGAGATCTCCGGCCGGGCCCGCTGGTAGTAGAGCCGGTCGTGCCGCTCGATCTCCCCGCGCAGCCGGGTGACCCGCCGCACGGCCGCCGCATGATCGAACCCGCGAACCGATGGGGTCATCGTGCATGGGCTCGGCGCGCCGGGGTCTGTCGCCCGGCACCCATCCACGCCAGGAGCTTCGGGGCCGGCCACGTGTTCACGACCTGACGCGTCTCGGTCCAGCCCCGTCGCGCGGTGGCCACGCCGAGCTCCATCCAGCCCAGGTGGTCCAGCATGTGCGTGTCGGTGGAGACCGCCACCAGGACGTCGAGCTCGTGGGCGCGTCGAGCGTGGACATCGTTGAGGTCCAGGCGATCCGGATAGGCGTTGATCTCGACCGCCTTGTCGTGGCGTCGGGCGGTCCGGAGCACCTCGTCCATGTCCACCGCGTAGGGATCGCGCTCGCCGATCAGGCGGCCGGTCGGATGAGCGAGCACGTGCACGCGCGGGTGGGCCAGCGCGCGGCATATCCGGCGCGTCATCTCCGACCTCGACTGCTTGAAGCCAGCGTGGACGGCCGCGATCACGAGATCGAGCTCGGCCAGCACGCGGTCGGGATAGTCCAGAGAGCCGTCGGGGAGCACGTCGCACTCGCTGCCGGCGAGCACGGTGATCCGCGGGTGCTTGGCCTGGACCATCCGGACCTTCTTCACGTGCGCGATGAGCTCGTCGGCGCTGAGCCCGCCGGCCACCCGCGTGGACGGGCTGTGATCGGTGACCGCCACGTACTCATAACCTCGGCGTTCGGCCGCCGTCACCAGCGCCTCGATGGTGTGGTGGCCGTCCGTCGCGTTGGTATGGCAGTGGAGGTCACCGCGGATCTGATCGAGGACCACCAGATGGGGGAGCTTCTTCCGCATGGCCGCCTCGATCTCCCCCGTGTCCTCTCTGAGCTCGGGCGGGATCCACGGCAGCCCGACCGCCGCGTAGACCTCCGCCTCGGTCGCGCCGGCCAGCCGCCGTCCGGTCGACGCTCTGAACACGCCGTACTCGGAGATCTTCAGACCTTTCTTCACGGCGATGTCGCGGATGTGGATGTTGTGCTGCTTGGATCCGGTGAAGTACACGAGCGCCGCCCCGAAGCACGCGGGATCGACGATCCTGAGATCGACCTGTATCCCTTCCCGATGCCGGATCGAACCTTTGGTAGCTCCGCGCTCGAGCACTTCCGCTACCTGGGGCAACGCCACGAAGGCTCGCATGACGGCATCGGGCTTCACGGACGTCACGAGGACGTCGATGTCCCCCACCGTTTCCTTCATTCGACGGATCGAGCCGGCGAGACCGATCTGCTTCACGGCCGGGATCTCTTTGACCGACTGCACGAGCTCACGCCCAAGAGGCAGAGCGTGACCGAGGGGCATGCGCTCCCGGCCGCCGCGAACAAGGCGGATACCCTTGAGGATGTTCTGCTCGGTCTTGGCCTGGATGCCCGGCAGGCCGCGAAGGCCACCCTTGCCGGCCAGCTTCTCCAGCTGGTCGACCCCCGTGACGTGCTGCCGCTCGTACAGCATCCGCGCGGTCCGGGGACCGACGCCGGGGATGTTCATTAGCTCGACGACGCCCCGCGGGATGTCCTTGCTCGCGTCGGCGATCTCCTTGATCTTTCCGGTCCGGAGGTACTCCTGGATCTTCCCCGCGAGGTCGGCTCCGATGCCCGGGATGTCCTCCAGGCGGTCCTCTCGTGCGACCGCTTCGATGTCCTCGCTCAGCGACTCGAGGTTCTGTGCGGCGCGCCGGTACGCCCGGACCCGAAAGGGGTTGTCACCCTTGAGCTCCAGGACATCGGCCATGAGCTCGAACTTCCGGGCCACCTCGAAGTTCTTCATGTCGCGAGCCCCCGCCGACCCGCTCGGGGTCGGGCGCGCGCGTCGGGTGTTCTAGGTCGCGCCGTCCGCGGTGGGCCGCAGCAGCATCACGGGAACGGTCGCCTTCGCAAAGACCCGCTCGGCCACGCTGCCGAGCAGCACCCGGCCGATGGCGCTCCGTCCCGCGGTACCCACCACGATCAGGTCGGCCGCGAAGGCGTCGGCCTCGGCGAGGATCTCCGTGACCGGGTCGCCGAACCGCACGACGCTCTCGACAGGCACGTCGAAGTAGAGCTCCAGCGTGTGCAGATAGTCGAGACCCTGGCTCCGGAGGCTCTCCGTCTCCTGGTCCGCGTACACCACGACCCGGCCCTCGGCGTCGTAGACGGCCGAAGGCGGGGGCGACACGTGCAGCAACCGGACCGTCGCGTGAGCGCCGCGAGCGGTGTCGGCCACGACGGCCGCGACGGCATCCGCGCGCGGCGAGCGGTCGGTCGCCAGCAAGATCCTCTTCGTGGTCATGATCGCCTCCCGGGCGCCCTCGACGCGCGCCCAGTCACCCTCGTCATCTCGCCGCCGCGTGGGCCGCCCGCTTGGCCACCTGGGCCTCGGTGGTCCGCATCAGGAACACGGGGATGTCGACCTGGCGGAGCACGGCCTGGGCGACCGACCCGAAGACGAGGCGGCCCAGCCCGCCGCGGCCGTGGGTGGACATCGCGATCAGGTCGGCGCCCGTCTCGCGGGCCGCCGCCACGATCTGTTCTTCCGGAGTGCCCCGCCGGACCCGGCTCTCCACCTTCACGCCCTTGTTGCGCAGCTCCACCGCGATCGGCGCCAGATACTCCCTGGCATCGGTCTGTCGCGCCTCGACGTCCTCCAGCTCGACGTACTGCGATCCCTCGATCATCATCGGCCGGATCGGCTCGAGCACCCGCAGGAGGACGATCTCCATGTCGAGCGGACCCGCGATGTCGAGGATGAAGGGAATGATGGCTTCGGCCACCGGCGAGCCGTCGAGCGGTACGAGCGCACGCTTATACATTGGACGTCTCCTTGGCGGGGCGGGCCTGACCCGTCCCCACGGGGGCCTTGGTGGGTGCCTCGGGGGCCCGCACCAGCAGGATCGGTGTCGTGGTTCCGCGCAGCACCGACTCGGCCACACTGCCCATGATCAGCCGGCCCAGCCCCCCGCGCCCGTGGGTGGTCATCACGATCAGGTCGGCCTTGCGCGCACGGGCCGCGTCCACGATGACGGCGGCGGCGGACCCGTACCAGACGCTGGTCTCGACCTTGGTGACGCCCTGCTGGCCAAGCCGCCGGGCCACGCTCGCCAGATACTGTTCGGCCTCCTGAACCACATCCACCTGCGCGAGGGTGGGATCGACACCGGGGAACGTCTGGGCCTCGGCAGCGCGCACCAGCACGAGGGTGGCAAGGCCAGGACGACCCATCTCCACGGCCGTCTCGATGGCGGATTCCGCGAGAGCCGAGCCGTCGAGTGGAACCAGAACTCTCTCGATTTTCATGGATGCCTGACCTCCCTCTCTGCAGGAGAGTCCCGTTGCAACGGAAGTGCCATCGGCGGCGCGGCGAAAAACGCATGGTTACATCGCCGCACCGCGACCCGGGTGGGACGAGGCCTCCCCGGTGGGGCATCGGCGCCCCGCGAGAGCCGCTCCCGGGCGTGCGCCCAACGGTTACTCGGCCGACCCACGGTACGCCGCTTGCACTCGGTATCGACCATGGATCGTGTCAGGTCCGCTGACCCGGAAGGCCGGCTGGTGACCGTCTTCCTGTGCGGGGACGTCATGACCGGACGAGGGGTCGACCAGATCCTCCCGCATCCGAGCGACCCTCGGATCCACGAGTCGTTCGTCAACGACGCTCGCGAGTATGTGCGCCTGGCCGAGGCGGCGAACGGCCCGGTCGCGCGTCCGGTGGCATTGCCGTACATCTGGGGCGCGGCGCTCGACGAGCTCGCCCGCGTCGCCCCGGATGCGCGCATCGTCAACCTGGAGACCAGCATCACCCGAAGTGCCGATCACTGGCCGAGCAAGGAGATCCACTACCGGATGCACCCGGACAACGTCCAGTGCCTCACGGCGGCGGGGATCGACGTGTGCACCCTCGCGAATAACCACGTGCTGGACTTCGGCCCGGCCGGGCTCCAGGAGACGCTGGACACGCTCGCACGGGCCGGCCTGCGAACCGCGGGAGCCGGGCGCGCCCTGCCCGAGGCCCGCGAGCCCGCCGTCGTGGAGATCGCCGGGAAGGGCCGGCTGGTCGTCCTCGCATTCGGAGACGAGACGAGTGGCATTCCCTCGAGTTGGGCCGCGACGAGCGATCGACCCGGGATCGACTTCTTGCCCGATCTCTCGGATGCGACCGCGAGGAGCGTGCTGGACAGGGTCCGAGGGGTGAAGCAAGCGCGCGACCTCGTCGTCGCGTCCATCCACTGGGGAAGCAACTGGGGCTATGAGGTTCGTCCCGCGCAGCAGCGCTTCGCGCGGTGGCTGGTCGATGGCGGCGTCGACGTGGTCCACGGTCATTCTTCCCATCACGTCCGCCCGATCGAGATCTACCGGGGAAAGCTCATCCTCTACGGCTGCGGCGATTTCCTCGACGACTACGAGGGCATCGCGGGCTACGAGGAGTACCGAGACGATCTGACGCTGATGTACTTCCCGACGCTGCAGCCGGAGACCGGGCACCTCGCGAGCCTTCGCATGACCCCGATGCAGATCCGAAATCTCAGAGCGAACCGCACCAGCCCGGCCGACGCCGAGTGGCTCGCCGGCACTCTCGGCCGGATAAGCCGGCCCTTCGGGACGCACCTGCAGCTCGCCACCGACGGCACCCTCGCGCTCCGTCCCGAGTGACCGGCGGCCGCTCGAGGGCCGCTCAGGGCTCGCTCGGCTTCCAGACGACGATCTTGGCCGCGGTGGGTCGCTTACCATCGGGCGCGAGGGTCACGATCACCCACTCTCCCGGCTTCACCTGCCACCGGGGGAGGGCGCTTTCGACGAAATCCCTCGTCCAGCCGCTCGGAGCGACCTCGCTGGCACGCTGGAGCCTCACGAACTCGGTCGAGGAGGTGACCGCGAAGGTGCGGCGCTCGACCTGGGTCACGTCATCCTTGACCCGCCAGGGCCCCATGCCCTCGACGACGATCGTCCCCGCGGTCTGATCCACCCCCGCCACTGTGCCCGGGTACTTGCGCTCCGCGGCGTCACACGGGCCGGACGCCGTCGATGCGAGAACCACGACGACACCCAGGGTCACGATGCTCCTCGCGATGCCGGCCATGCCGCCTCGTCTAGCCCTTCTTGATCTTGGGCTTGGTGGCCGCCCAGATTGCACGTGGCCCCTGAGCCGCCTGGTGAATCGTGGTGTCCTTGCGAAATGCCGCCCGAGCGCTCCTTTGCCGACGGCGCACCCGCGTCGCCAACACGCGCAACTCCGGAGGGCGGCCCGCCTTCGCGGAGCGGGCCCGAATCGCTTTCGCCTTTGCCATCATGTTCTCCCTTCACGTCCTTCTCGGTGAGCAGCCCGACCGAGGTCAGGCCTCGGCCCCCCAGCGCCCTGGCCGGGAGATCACGCCCTCGTCCAGCATCTGGATCACCGCCTTCAGCACGTCACCGACCGCGAGCATGCCGACCACCCGGTCGTGCTCCACCACCGGCACGGCCCCGATCTTGTTGGTATGGATCAGGTCGGCCGCCTCACGGAGCAAGGTATCTGGCTTCACGCTGATGGCGCCCCACGTCATCACCTCCTTGACGGTCCGGGTCCTGAGCACCCGGTCGAGGTCCTCGAACGCATCGCGGAGGGCGGGCTCGAGAACGGCCGATCGGAGGTCGCGGTCGCTCACCATGCCGGCAAGATGCCCCTTGTCGTCCACCACGGGAGCGTGGTGGATGCTCCGGGCCCGCATGGCGGTCATGACGGCGCCCACGGTCATCGCCTGGCGGAACGTCACCACCGGGCGCGTCATGACGTCACGGACCCGCACCACGCCCTCCGGCCAGGCAGACTCCTCGATCTCGGCGCGCGCCCGGGCCGGGCGCTTCGGATTCCGGGTTCTGATGTCGCGGGTGATGGCTCGCTTCGGGTGTCTCATGGAGTCCCCTCCTGCTGGTTCTAGACAAACACTCAGTCCTGCAACCCGACTCCTGCAACCCGCCTGCCAGGCGGCCGATGACGGCGTTCGCTTCGGAAACACGACCTTGCTCGCCGACGGCTGGACTCCACCGAGGCATCTCCTCCTCGATCGAGGCGAGCAATCCCCACGCGGCCAGCGGCATGACCGAGCAGATCGTCGGTCACTTCACCAGCAGGATCGGGCACTGGCAGAAAATGCCGACCTTGTAGCTGGTCGTCCCCCAGCCCCGCTGCCGACTCCCCGGCTTGACCCGGTGCGAGCCCATGACCACCAGGTCGGCCGCCCCACGCAGGGTCGCGCGGACGATCTCGGTCGCGGGCTCCCCGACCCGCACCTCGGTGCGCGCGTCGATGGCCCGCTCGGTGAACGATCGGGCCGCCCGTCGCAGCTCGCGCTCCGAGCGCTCGACGAGCTTGCGGTAGAACGCCGCGAGCTCATCCGGCGCGAGCGCATTGACGCGCTGGACCACGTGGAACAACGTCACGCGGCTCCGCCATTGCAGGGCCAGCGCCAGCACCATCCGGAGCGCCCGCTCGTTGCGCTGGCTCAGATCCAGCGGCACCAGGACGTGTCGAAACAGGCGCCGCGGTGGGGCAGCGACCGCGCGGCCGATGGTCCCCCCGGGGCGACGCGAAGCTCGTGCACCCGCCTTCCGTCCCACTCCTCTCAACGTGCCCTCTCCGTAGACCTGGATCTCCATTCACGACGTGCAACTCGGTGGCCAACCGATTGCGCCCGAAGTACCGGCCACTTGCCGCATGACCGCCGAGGCACTCACGCCCCATCTGGGGCGGACTCTCCCCGACGATGAGGACGCCGCGCCCGGATGTGACCGGCTTGCCTTCCCTTGCGGGCCCGAGTGCGAGGCACGGAGCTTGCTCATACATGGTGCGGCTGGCACAGAGAGCTGGAGGCGCACGGGAGGCAAATCGATGGGCGATCTGAAGCGGACGGCAACGGGTCTCACGATCGGGCTGCTTGGAGCGGCGACCCTGCTGGCGGGCTGCGCAACCGGGCACATCGCCTGGGACAAGCCCGGCGTCACCCAGGCCGAGAAAGAGCGGGACGAGAACACGTGTCTCCGCGCGGCGATCGGCGCCGACGGTGGCGGCACGCTGCTGGCTCCATTCTGCATCGACCGCGAGATCTACACCCGATGCATGGAGACCCGCGGTTACGCCGTCAGATCCCAGTGAGCCGGCCGCCGACTAACCGGCTCGCGCGGCTCGCCCACCTAGTGCTCTGCCTGCTCTGCATTCTGGCCTGGGCGCCCGCGGCCGGGGCCGCCGGCTCGGGCCCCACCGAGCAGCTCAGGGGGGCGATCGATCGGGTGCTCCATGTCCTCCAGGATCCCGCCCTCAAGGTCGAGGCGCGGCTCCCGGACCGGCGCCGGGCGGTCAGACAGATCGCCGACGAGATCTTCGACTTCGACGAGACCGCCCGCCGGGCCATGGCGCAGCACTGGCGCTCGCTCACCGCCGCGCAGCAAAAGGAGTTCGTCGCCCTCTTCAGCGACCTGCTCGAGCGGGCCTACATGTCGAAGATCGAGCTCTACGGCGGCGAGAAGATCCAGTACGCCGGCGAGCGGGTGGAGGGTGACTTCGCCACGGTGTCCACCCGGATCATCACCAAGAACGGCACCGAGGTTCCGACCGACTATCGCATGCTGAAGCGCGGCGATCGGTGGTGGATCTATGACGTCAGCATCGAGGGCGTGAGCCTCGTCGCCAACTACCGGACCCAGTTCAACAGCATCATCCGCACGTCGTCGTATGACGAGCTGCTCCGGAAGATGCGGAGCCGGGCCGAGGAGATACCGCATTGAGCCTTTCCGCTCAGCCGGCCGACGGGAGCGGGAAGGTCAGCACCGCCGATGGCTCACCAGTAGCGGACCCGGCCGACGTCCACGTGGACGAAGTCCGAGTCGGGGTAGTAGCCGACACCACCGGCCCGGAGCGCCTTGGCCGCGTCCCGGACGGTCGGGAGCGGCCGGTCCGGCACCCGGATATCGATCGCCATCCCGACGACGTGGAGGCTGCTGGCGGCGACGCCGGTCGAGGTCGCGACCAGCCGGGCATTCGTGGCGGGCGAGCGATAGCCGGAGATGACCTCGAAGGGCTCGGTGGTGTCGAGGCTATCGCTCAGCGCATCCAGCACGCCGAGGAGCCGCCGATCGATCGGGTGAACCTGGTTGGTTCGATGGTCCCGCAGAACCCGGTCGATCTGGCTCAGCGCCTCCCGGAGGTACTGCCCGGCGGCCCAGTACGTGGCTCGCACAAGCTCACCGGTGTGCACGCTACGGAGCGCGAGCGCGCGCGTGGCAGGAGGCGCGGCCCATCCCCGGGCGGGCAGGAGCAGACCGGCCGCCGCGGCGGCGCCGAGCGAAAGAAACCGGCGCCGCGATGTATCTCGCTGACTCATGCGCGTGCTCAGCCCGAGGCTTCCTTTCCCGGCGGCTGACAACCCCCAACGTCGCCGAACGCAACCGACCGAGGCGCGACCCCCGCGGGGGCCAGCATGGCGGCGAGGCGGCGGTCGCGCCCGTAGACGTCGTCCCGGAAGTGCACCAGGCCGTCCTGGCCGACGAACGCCGTCCAGTACAGTATGTACACGGGCAACGGGCGCGCAAGGGTGATCCTCGGCGAATCCCCCGCGGCGATGGCCTCATCGAGCGTCTGCCTCGTCCATCCGCCGGGACTCTCCGCCAGCACGTGCACCGCGAGATCGTCGGCCCGCTCGACCCGGATGCAGCCATGGCTGGCCGTCCGCACCGGACGCGCGAAGAGCGAGCGTACGGGCGTGTCGTGCAGGTAGACGTCGAACCGGTTCGGGATGTCGAACTTGATCCGACCCAGCGGGTTGTCCGGCCCGGGCTGCTGCTGCAGTCGGAACGGGAACGGGTCCGTGGGAACGGCCGACCAGTCGACGGCGAAGCCGAACGGATCGCTGCCACGCCGCTCCAGGATCACGATGTGATTGTCGGCCAGATACCGCGGGTTCTCGCGCAGGCGGGGCAGGATCTCCTCGACCGCGATCGAGAGCGGCACGTTCCACGTCGGATTGAGGATGACCGCCTCGAGCCGGGCCTGCACCACCGGGGTCGGGTGCCGGAGGTCGCCGACCACGACCCGCGACCTGAGCACCGTCCGACCCTCGGCGATGATCCGGAGCGTCGCGTCGGCGGCGTTGACGGTGACGTAGTGCGGTCCGAGATCCCGCGGGACCCAGCGCCAGCGCTCGAGGTTCCAGACGATCTGCTGGATGCGGTCGGCCGCCGGCACATTCAGGGCGCGGAGCGTCGCCGCGCCCACCGTCCCGTCCTCGGCGAGGCCATGGCGGGCCTGAAAGCGCCGCACCGCCTCCTCGAGCCGGTCATCGAAGCGCGTGTCGCCGGTCCGGGCCACGCTCTCGTCCTCCCCGGCGAGACGAGCCCGGAGCGCGGCCACCCGATCGTCGTCGTCTCCCGGCTTCAACGCCGCGCCCGGAGGCACCGGCGACCAATCGCCGCGCGCCGCGATCGCGCGGTAACGCTGGAGGGCCTCGACGAGCCGGCCGTACTCCTGGGCCGGCGGCGGCAGCGACGTCAGCAGCGCGCGAAAGCCGGCCGGCGAGCGGACGCCCGCCAGCGCCGAGACCGCGTCGAACGGCGCCGCGGGAATCCCCCAGTCCGCCTGCACGAAGCCGGCCGGCCGGCGGCCCACGCGAACGTCGCTCGCGTAGCGAAGGAACGCGTCGGTCAGCAGCAGCTCGATCTCGGGCGTATCGACACCGGGGGCGCTTCGCTGCCGGGCGCGAATCGGCTCGAGATGGTAGCGCGCGGGCACGAGCCCGTGCGCGTCGGCGGTCACCAGGGCCTGGAGCAGCCGCGATGCGCGGTCGAGCCCATCGCGCCCGTCCCACGCGGGGGCAAAGTCTCGTGGCCGGTAGAACCGGCCGAGCGCCCGCGCGTCCAGCGGCCGGCCGTCGATGCGGACCTCGCCGCGCTGCTCCAGGAGCTCCCGCAGGCGGCGCGGGCTCACCGGGTCACCGCTCGCCTCCGCGGGCGCCGTCGCGATCGAGGCGGCGACGAGAATCACGCCCGCCGTCGTGATCAGGCGGCGGAGGCGCTCCCGCGCCAAGCGGCTCCCCGCGGCGCTCCTCATCCCGCGGCGGGGCGAACCGCGACGGCGGTGTCGGTGAGCGCGTGTCGCAGGACCTCTTCGGCGTCCTCGGCGAACACGAAAGCGAGCTGCCGGCGCAGCTCTTCCGGCACGTCGTCGAGGTCCCGCTCGTTCCGGGCGGGCAGGATCACGGTACGGATCCCCGCCCGGTGCGCAGCCAGGACCTTCTCCTTGATGCCGCCGACCGGGAGCACCTTGCCGCGCAGGGTGATCTCGCCTGTCATGGCCAGGTCGTGGCGCACGGGGCGTCGCGTGGCGAGCGACGCCAGCGCGGTCACGATGGTCACGCCCGCCGACGGCCCGTCCTTCGGGATGGCTCCCGCGGGAACGTGCACGTGGATGGTCTGGCCCTCGAACAGCTTGGGATCGATGTCGAGCGTCTCGGCGTTGGATCTGACGTAGGAGACAGCCGCCTGCGCGCTCTCGCGCATCACGTCGCCGAGCATCCCGGTGAGGATCAGGCGCTCGTCACGGCTCGGCATCATGGTGACCTCGACGAACAGGACGTCTCCGCCGCTCGGCGTCCACGCCAGGCCGGTGGCGACCCCGGGCCGCGCGGTCCGCTCGGCGACCTCGTCGAAGAAGCGCGGGCGGCCGAGATAGTCGGCGACCTGGTCGGCGGTGACCCGGACGCCCTGCCTCTGGCCTTCGGCCAGCCGGCGGGCGATCTTGCGGGTGATGCCGGCGATCTCCCGCTCGAGGCTGCGCACGCCCGCCTCGCGGGTGTATCCCCTCACGATCTGACGGATGGCCTCGGGCTCGAGGGTCAGCTCGTCCGCGGTGAGCCCGTGCGCGGCGACCTGCTTCGGGATCAGGTACTGGCGCGCGATGCCGATCTTCTCCTGGTCCGTGTAGCCGGACAGGGTCAGGATCTCCATGCGATCCCGCAGCGGCCCCGGAATGGTGTCGAGCGCGTTGGCGGTGGCGATGAAGAGGACCTGCGAGAGGTCGAACGGCACACCGAGGTAGTTGTCGACGAAGGTGTCGTTCTGGGCCGGATCGAGCACCTCGAGCAGCGCGGACGACGGATCGCCCCGCCAGTCGGCTCCGATCTTGTCGATCTCGTCGAGCATGAAGACCGGATCCCGGGCCTCGGCGCGGCGAAGTCCCTGGATGATCCGTCCGGGGAGCGCGCCGATGTAGGTCCGGCGGTGGCCGCGAATCTCCGCCTCGTCGCGTACCCCGCCCAGTGACATGCGCGCGAACCGCCGGCCCAGCGCCCGCGCGATGCTCTGGCCGAGGCTGGTCTTGCCGACACCGGGCGGGCCCACGAAGCAGAGGATGGGCTCGCGCGAGTCGCCCGACGCGCGATCCGGGCCTCCCCCGCGCTCGTGCCGGAGCTTCTTGACGGCCAGATACTCGATGAGGCGATCCTTGATCTTCTCGAGATCGAAGTGGTCCTCGTCCAGGACCGCCCGGGCCCGGCCGATGTCGATGACACCCCCGTCGAGCTTGCGCCACGGCAGGCTGGCCATCCACTCGAGGTAGGTGGCGATCATGCCGTGCTCGGGCGAGGATGGCGAGAGATCGGCCAGCCGGGTGAGCTCCCGCTCCGCCTCGCGCCGCGCCTCGTCCGGCAGGCCGGCCTCCTCGATCCGTCGGCGCAGCTCGGCGACCTGCCCGTCGCCTTCTCGCTCCTCTCCGAGCTCCCGCTGGATCGAGTGCAGCTGCTCGCGCAGGTAATACTCTCGCTGCTTCTTCGAGAGTCGCTCCTCGGTCTCGGTGGTGATCTTCCGCCCCAGCTCCCGCACCGCCACCTCGCGCTGCAGCACGTCCACCAGCCGGCGGAGCTTGGCGCCGACCGGATCCATCTCGAGCAGCTCCTGTCGCACCGGCACCTCGAGCGGGACGATCGACGCCACGAAGTAGACGAGGTGGCGGGGCTCGGTGATGGCGTCCGCGGCCCCGCCCAGCTCGTCGGGCAGCTCCGGCGACGCCTCCACGAGCCGCCGGAAGATGTCGGACACCGCGCGCCGGAGCCCGTCCACCTCGGTCCCCGGCTCTCCCTGATCCGGGTCCGCCTCGACCCGCGCGACCAGATATGGCTCGGTGCTCACCCAGTCGAGGATCCGGATCCGCTCGATCCCCTGCACGATCAGGCGCACGCCGCCGTCCGGGGACCGGGCGAGCTGGTGAATCATGCCGATGGTGCCGACGCGGTGGAGCGCCTCCGGCGCCGGCGACTCCGCAGTGGCCTCGCGCTGGGCGACCAGCGCCAGTAGCCGGTTGCCCCGCATGACCTCGTCCACGAGCCGCACCGACCGCGGCTGGCCCACCACGAGGGGTGCCGCGGTGAATGGGAACACGACCGCGTCCCGTAGGGGCAAGACCGGGAGCGCGTCCGGGACCACGACGCCGGCGGGGCCGGCCGGATCCGCCATCACCCGGCCCCCGCGCGCTTCGGCAGCGTGATGTGGAGCAGGCCGCGATCGTAGCGGGCCGCGACCCGCTCGGGGTCGACGGTGGCCGGAAGCGAAACCTCGACCTGGAACGGGCCCTGGCGGATGCCGGCCTCGTGGTAGACGGCCCCCGCCGCGCACGACGGCAGGCGTCGGTGCCCCTCGACGACCAGCGCGTCGTCGAAGAGCTGGACCTCGAAGTCGTCCTCCTCGAGGCCGGCCAGGTCGACCGTCACCTCGATCGCGGTCGCGGTCTCGTAGGTATCCGCATCGGGCCGCCATCCGACCCGCGCGAGCGGGCGGAGGCGGTCGGCCGGCCAGGCGTCTCCCGGCGGCCACGCCGCGGAGCGCACCACCATCGTGTAGCGGTAGCTCAAGCGCCGGTATCGCATCCTGATCGTCGGACTCCCAGCTCATTCTGCCCGCGCGCGGGCTCCCGCGCCAGGAATGCATCGACGAGCGACCCGAGCGTGGGCTCCCCGGCGTCGGCGAACTCGTAGCGGGCGCGCACGACCGGCTTCTCGAGCGCGATCAGGGCAGCCAGATCGAGCGGGGTGGCCGCCACCACGACGTCCGCGGCGGCCGCGTTGATCGTCTCGCGAAGCCCCTCCAGCTGATCGGCATCGTAGCCGACCGCGGGGAGCACGGGGCCGATGTGGGGATACCGGGCGAAGATCGCCCGCACCCCGGGTGACGCGGACCTTCGGGGATCGACGATCGTCGCCGCGCCCGCCCTCGTGGCCGCGACCCAGCCCGCCCCGTACGGCATGCCTCCGTGAGTGAGGGTCGGCCCGTCCTCCACCACGAGCACCCGTCGTCCGCGCACCGCGTCGGGATCCTCGAGGCGGACGGGAGAGGCCGCTCGCACGATCGGGGCGCGCGCGTTGAGCGCACGGACCTCGCTGAACACCGCTTCGACACTGCCGGCCGGGGCCACATCCACCTTGTTGATGACGACGATGTCGGCCATCCGCAGCACGGCCTCGCCGGGATGGTAGCCATCGGCCTGCCCGGGCCGGAGGGCGTCGGCCACGACGATGTGCAGATCGGGCCGCAGGAGCGGGAAGTCGTTGTTGCCGCCGTCCCACACGATCAGATCGGCCTCGCGCTCCGCTCGCGCGACGATGGCCGCGTAGTCCACTCCCGCGAACACGACGTGCCCCGCGGCCAGATGCGGCTCGTACTCCTCGCGCTCCTCCGCGGTGCAGCGCGCGGCGTCGAGATCCGCCGCCTGCGCGAATCGCTGCACGCGCTGGCGCTCCAGATCGCCGTACGGCATCGGGTGCCGCAGCACCGCGACCCGGAGGCCGCGGTCGCGGAGGCGCCGGCCGAGCCAGCGCGCGGTCTGGGACTTGCCGCAGCCCGTCCGGATCGCCGAGATCGCGATGACCGGCACCGCGGCCGGCAGCATCGTGCGGCGCGGGCCGAGCAGCTCGAAGTCCGCGCCCGCGGCGAGGGCCCGCGAGGCCAGATGCATCACGGTGGCATGCGGGACGTCGCTGTACGCGAACACCACGCGGTCCACTCGCTCGCGCCGGCAGATCGCCTCGAGGTCGGCTTCGTCCTCGATGGGAATGCCGTCGGGATAGCGCGCGCCCGCGAGGGAAGCCGGGTACCGACGGTCGCTGAGTCGGGGGATCTGGGCCTGCGTGAACGCGACCACGGAGACGCCCGGGTCGTCGCGATAGACCACGTTGAAGTTGTGGAAGTCGCGCCCGGCCGCGCCCAGGATCACGATTCGAGTCGGCACCGGGTCACCAGAGGAAGAGGTCGCTCTCGACGTCGCGTCCCTTTCTCAGCGCGGCGAAGACATCGCGCTCGGTCAGGATCCCCACCAGGCGACCATCCGCCACCACCGGGAGGCTGCCGATCCTCCGCTGGAACATGGTCAGGGCCGCCTGGACCAGGTCCGTGTCGGCGTGCGTGGTCACGACCGACCACGTCATCACGTCCCTGACTCTCGGGGCCTTCACCCGGTGGGGCGCCCAGCCCGCGTGCTCGGCCAGCGCGGGCATGAAGGCGGCATGCCGGAGATCACGATCGGTCACGATCCCGAGCACGTGCGCCTCCCCATCGACGACCGGGAGGTGTCGGATGCCCTTGCTCCGCATCAGATCCGTCGCCTCCTTCACCTGCGCGTCGAGCTCCACCACCACCGGATGCTCCGTCATCACGTCCCGGACTTTCATGGCTATCCTTCCGCCCGGCTCGGAGCCATCGGGAGCGACCCGGCCGGGGGCGTCTTCTCGTCTTCGGCTCCGGGGTTCAGGATCGCCTGCAGCTCCTTCCCCATCTTGAAGAACGGCACCGCCCGCGCGGGGACGTCCACGCGGACGCCCGTCTTGGGGTTGCGGGCCACGCGCGCCCGCCGCCGGCGGACGGTGAAGGTGCCCAGACCGCGCAGGTCCACGCGCTCGCCCTGCTTCAACGCGTCGATGATCCGCTCGAACACCGCGGTCACGACCGCGTCACTCACATGGCGCGTGAGGCCGGCCACCCGGGCCACTTCCTCCACCAGGTCGCTCTTGTTCATGGTCCCCCACGGGTAGCTTGCAACTGTGCTGCCATGGAGCCGACCGGGCCAAACGCCACGATCCCACATGGTTATGCGGTGGGCTCGTCCGATCTGGATGGGGCGGCCTCTCCTCAGCTGGGGCGCGACGGCCTCGAGCCATCCCCTCCCGGTCACGCAAGACGGGTCAGCTCGTCCCGGGACGACCACTCGAAGCGCACCCGCTTGCCGCCTCGATGCGCGTCGACACCCCGCCCGGGCTTGACCGTGCCGATCACCGCCGCGGGAACGCGGAGGCCACCGACCGCATCGAGCAGGCGCTTCACGCGGCGCTCGGGGATCGTCAGCAGCAAGGCCCCGGAGCCGATCAGTCCGAGCGGGCGCAGGCCGAAGTGCGTGCACAGGCGAGCCGTGTGGGAATGCACGGCAATGGCATCGAGGTCGACGACCAGGCGGCGGCCCGACGCAGTGGCGAGCTCGAAGAGGGCGGCGGCGACCCCGCCCTCGGTCGGATCGTGCATCGCCGTCGCGCCGGTCCGGGCCGCCATCAAGGCTTCCCGCACCACCGAGATTCCGGGCCGGTGATTGAACCGGGCGGCCTCGCGCTGCGCGCGGCCGCCGAGCGCCTGTCGAGCCTCGCGAGGAAATCGACGCGCGAGGATCGACGTGCCCTCGATCCCGGCGAACTTCGTCAGGATGAGGCGATCGCCGACCCGCGCGCCGGCCGCCGTCACCAGGCCGTCCCGTGGGACCAGTCCCTGCATGTCACCAGCCACGATGGGCCGCTTCACGGCGGTGGAGATCTCGGTGTGCCCGCCGGTGACGGCGATGCCCAGCCCGCGAGCGCTCCGGTCGATGTCCTTGAAGATCTTCCTCACCGTGCCGGCACCGGTGCCAGGGGGCACGATGATCGTGGACTGAAACCACGCCGGCCGGGCCCCCATCACCGCCACGTCGTTGGCGTTGACGTGCACGGCGTACCAGCCCGCTTCCTCGGCGGTGAACGTGACCGGGTCACTCTTCAGGATCAGGTACTGCCGCCCGAGATCGATCACCGCGGCATCGAGGCCGAAGGCCGGCCCCTGCACGACGCGACGATCGGAAGCTCCGTGAAACCGCAGCAGCCGCCGCAGAAGCGCAGGCGGCAGCTTGCCGGGAAGCAGCGCCATCTGATCGGAAGGTCGCGCGCGCCTGCCTAGCGCGGAGATGCAGGAGGAGGCGGCGGCGGTGTTCCGGCCGGCGGCGGCGGAACATCCGGGGCCCTGGGAGCAGGCGGAGGTGGCGGCGAGCTGTACGGCTCCGACCCGCGGCTCACGGGAACCTGATTGCCCTTGGCGTACATGCATTGCATGTAGGCCATGTCGTACTGCTGCTGAGTCGCCTGGCCGCTCACGTCCCCACGGCTCGCGCCGACCGCGGTCCCTCCGAGGAGGCCAACGCCGGCTCCCGCGGCGGCCCCGGTCGCGGGGCCACCGGCCGCGGCTCCGATCGCGGCACCGGCAGCCGCGCCGACGAGGGTCCCGACCGCCGCGCCCGTGGCCGTGCTCCCGACGGACGACTGGCCCGGAGTGATCCCGGTCTGCTGCGCTGCCCACTGGCGGCACACGATGTCGTCGACCTGGAACTGGTCGAAGCTTTTCCCGGTGCCCGGCAGCACCATCACGCTCGGCCCGCTCGGCACCGTGGTGCAGGCCGCCACAAGCAGGCTCGTCAGTAGCGGCGCGAGGACAGCTGGTCGCATCATCATGGCTGTGGCGGCACCTTCACCCATTCCTCTGGACAGGTCTGAACCGACGGGTAGTACGCATGAGCGCTCCGACAATAGTACCAGTAGACGGGCGGCGGAGGAGGCGCCGGCCGCTCGATGTACACCTGTGGCTCCTGGATGACGACCGGCGGATAGTAGTAGGGGGGCGGGTACCACCAGTATGGGCCCCAGAAGGGCGGTCCCCACCAGGGGCCGACCCCGACGAATACTCCGCCATGCCAGTGACCGTGAGACGCATGACCCGGCGCGGCACCGCCGAGAACCACCAGCCCGACGATCAGCAACCCGAGCACCGCCGAGGTCCTAGTCATAGCGGGTACGATCCTCCCTAGCCGCTCAACCATCGAGCATCGCCCGTGCCATCCGCCTTTCACCGGGGAAAGGGCTGATTCCATTCGAGACGAAGGCCGACCTGTGAAGACGGCTTGCGGCGGATCCGTCTCACCTGTCCCAGCGACGCCCCGAGCGCCCCGGCTGCACGCTAATCTCGTTGCTCGCGTCGGGTTGGCGATGGTCTAATGCGCGTTTGAGAGATGCGTACGAATCTGACCAGTGGGGCCGCGCTGCGCCGGCTCATGAGGCTGTCAACGGCGCGTCCCACCATCACCATTGCCCTCTGCCTCATCATCGCGGCGGGCAGCCTCCTCTACACGGCCCGGACCCTGACCTTCGAGACATCGTCGATCCAGCTGCTCCCCCCCGGTCGCCCCTACGTCCGGCAGTTCAAGGCAAACCTCAAGGAGTTCGGCGAGCTGAACGACCTCGTCGTCGTGGTCGAGGCGCCGAGCCCGGAGCGCGCGCAGGCCTACGCGGATCGGCTCGCGGCGGAGATCAAGGCCTTGCCCGGCGCGGGAAGAGTCAGCCATCGCGTCGACCCGGAGCTGTTCGCCGGGAAGGCGCTCCTCTACCTCTCGCTGGATCGCCTCCAGGATCTGCGGGACAAGGTCCTGCTCCATCGCCAGTTCATCGTGGACTACGCGGCCCGCCCGACGCTGGCCGGGCTGCTCGACGGGATCAGCGATGAGATCTCACGGCGCTTTGCCCAGGGCTTCATCGACCTGGGGCTCGACGCGGCGGGCCCCGAGCGCTTCGACGCCGGCTTCGTCGACACGCTGCTGGGCGTCATCGGCGACGGCCTCGACGGGAGGCTCGTCGGCTCACCGTGGGCGCGCGTCTTCTCGGAGGCCGACGAGGAGCATTCCGGCTACTTCATGTCCGCGGACAAGAAGCTGCTGTACGTCCTGGTCGAGCCACGCCGGGAGGCGGCGAACTTCACCGACAATCTGGAGTTTCTCGCGGGAATCCGCGGCGCGATCGGTGCGCTGCACGGAGACTACCCGGACGTCGCGGCCGGGGTCACCGGCACGCCCGCGCTCTCCAACGATGAGATGGTGACCGCGTTCCACGACAGCACGGTGGCCACCGCGATCGCCTTCGCCCTCACGCTGCTCCTGCTCGTCGTCGTCTTCCGGCGCGCGGTGGAGCCTCTCGTGATGGTCGGGGTCCTCGTGGTCAGCCTCGCCTGGTCCCTCGCGATCATCAGTGCCACGATCGGCCACCTGACCGTGTTCTCCGTCATGTTCATCTCGCTCCTGGTGGGAGTCGGGATCGACTACGGCATCTATCTCTTCTACCGCTACGAGGAGGAGATCGGCCAGGGGCGGGCGCCCCGGGAGGCGCTCGAGGCCACCGCGAGCCGGACCGGTCCCGGCATCCTGTTCGGAGCGCTCGCCGCGGCGGCCACGTTCGGCGTCTTGACCCTGACCGAGTTCCGCGGAGTCCAGGAGTTCGGGTTCGTCGCGGGCGTGAGCATCCTCATGTCGTTCCTCGCGATGATGACCCTGCTTCCCGCGGCGCTGATGGTGATGCAGGGGCGCGCCCTGCGGCGTCTCCGGTCGTCGCCGCGACCCGGAGGGATCGGCGCCGAGGGGGCCCCGGCGCTGCAACGGGCCCTGCGCCATCCGGTGGCCATCCTGGCGGTGGCCGGAACGGTGAGCCTGTATTCCCTCCTGGCGGTCCCCAGCGTGCGCCTCGACTACAACCGCCTCAGCTTGCAGGCGAAGGGCAACGAATCGGTCTTCTGGGAAAGGAAGATCATGGAGTCCCGGCAATCCGGATTCCCCGCCCTCGCCACCGCCGAGTCGCTGCCCGAGCTGCGGAGCAAGCGGGATGCGTTCGAGCGCCTCCCGGCGGTGTCGGAGGTCCGGAGTGTGCTGACCCTGATCCCGAGCCAGCAGGACGAGAAGATCGCGGTCATCCGGGATCTGGCGCCGGTGGTGTCCCGCGTGCGATTCCGCGAGGTGCCGCCGAGCGACCCCGGCGCCATCCGTGGCGCGCTCGAGCGGCTCGAGGGCCGTCTCGCCCTCGCCGTGCGCGAGGCGGATCCGGGTCCGACCCTCGACACCCTGCGGTCGGCCCACGATCGCGTGGGGAAGCTGCGCGGCCGCCTCGCGGTGGCCCGGATCGACGAGGTGACGCGCCGGCTCGCCCCGCTCCAGGCGAGCCTGCGCGATGACTTCGCGGCGAAGCTCCACCGCCTGCAGGAGAACGCCACGCCCACTCCGATCACGATCGACCAGCTGCCGGTGGAGCTATCGCGGAAGTTCATCGGCCGGACCGGGCGCTTTCTCATGACCATCTATCCATCGATCGATACCTGGGAGCGCGACGGAGCGCAGCGGTTCGTGGAGCAGATCCGGTCGGTCGACGAGGCGGTCACGGGCTCGCCGGTGGTCAGCTACGAGGCGAGCCGTCTGATGGAGGAGGCCTATTTCCACGGAACGCTTTACGCGCTCGTCCTCGTCGCCGCGCTCGCCTTCCTCATGTTTCGGGCCGTGCGCGCCCCGCTGCTCTCGATGGTGCCCCTCGGGCTGGCCACCCTGTGGACGGTCGGCCTCATGCACGTGTTCGGCCTGTCGTTCAATCTCGCGAACGTGTGGGCGCTGCCTCTGATCGTGGGCGCCGCCGCCGAGTACGGGCTGAACGTGATGCTCCGGCTGCGGGAAGTCGCCGCGGCCGGAGGGACCGTCCTCCCGGCGACCACGGTGATGGCCGTCCTGCTGAGCGGGCTCACCACGGTCTCGGGGTTCGGAAGCCTGATGGTGGCCCACCACCAGGGCATCTTCGGCCTGGGCTGCCTGCTGACCGTCGGAGCCGCCACCGGCCTGAGCTCGGCGCTGGTCGTGTTGCCGGCTCTCCTCCGGATGCTCGAGCCGAAGGTGGCGGTGCGGCAAGGCGCAACCGACCCATCGCGGGCGACGAACCGTGAAGGGGCCTCGTGTTGACGCTACCGCGCGCGGCGCTGCTCACCATCCTGCTCGGCCTCGGCGTCGCGACTCCGACGGCCGCCGCGGCGGGAGAGCCGACTGACCAGATTCGCGCCGACATCGAGCGCGTCTCCCGGACGGTCCAGGCACCCGGCGCGGGTCAGGCCGGCGACCGCGAAGGGGCCGAGATCCTGGACCGGATGTTCGACTGGACCCGCATGTCGGAGGCCGCGCTGGGGAAGCACTGGGCGCCGCGGACCGCGGCGGAGCGGGCCGAGTTCGCCCGGTTGTTCGGACGGGTATTTCGAGGGGCCTACCTGTCGCGGATCCACCTCGTCGATGCCTCGAAGTTCCAGTACCTGGGCGATGTGAACGACGGCGACCGGGCGACCGTGAAGACGATCGTGGTCACGCGCAAGGGCAGCTCCATCGGCGTGGAGTACCTGACGCGTCGAGACCGGGAAGGTCGGTGGCGCGTAGAGGACGTCCGGGTCGAGCGGGTGAGCTTGGTCGGCAACTACCGGACGCAATTCGATACGTTCATCACACGCTCCTCGTACGAGGCGCTGGTGAGCAAGCTCCGGGACATGGGGAAGTGACGATCCCGACGGGGCCGCACCGTGCGGGCGCCGGGCGCGACGGCGACCGATGGTGCGTGGATGTGGGTGATGCGACCGACGTGCCCCTCTGCGGGGGCAAGGCGGTCGGGCTGGCCCGCCTGGAGCGTGCCGGCTTCGCCGTCCCCGCCGCGATCTGTCTCACGACGGAGTTCTACCAGTACTGGCTCGACGCCTCCGGCGTCGGCCGCGAGCTCCAAAACCTGGTCGAAAACTCCGCGGCCGTCGAGCCAGAGGGTCGTCCCGGGGCGCTGGCCAAGATTCGCGATCGGATCGAGCTGGCGTCCATGCCCGACGAGTTGATGGCGGAGCTTGTGCTCGGCCTCGCCCGACTGGCGGGCCACTCCCCCGAGGCGCTCGTGGTCCGCTCGTCGGCCCCCTACGAGGACGACGGCGACGCGTCGCACGCGGGTATCCACAGCAGCACCGTCGTCGGTGACCACGAGCCCTGGACCGTCATCGCGGCGGTCAAGACCTGCTGGGCGTCGCTCTGGACGGACGCGGCCTGGGCCTACCGCGAGCGAATCGGCATCGCGCATGCCAGTGCCGCGATGGCGGTCGTCGTGCAGCGTCTGGTCGACGGGGACCGCTCCGGGGTCGCCTTCTCCGCCGATCCCCTGACCGACGATCCCGCGACGGTCGTGATCGACGCGGGCTGGGGCATGGGGGCCGCCCTCGTGTCCGGGAAGCTGGTGCCCGACGAGTACCGGGTGGCGCTGGACGGCGAGACGCCGGCCGGTCCTCCCTACCGGCCGGGGCGCCAGGAGACGATGACGTCCTGGCGTGATGGGCGGGCGGTGGAGCGGTCCGTCCCCGACGCATGGCGTGGCCGACCGGTGCTGAGCGACACGGAGCGGCTCGAGCTGGCCCGCCTCGTGAAGGCCGTCGAGCACAGCCTGCGGATGCCGGTGGACGTCGAGTGGACGTTCGATGGCCGGATGTTCTGGGCCGTGCAGGCGCGGCCGATCACCGGGCTCGGCACCGCCAGGCACGAGCCCGCCGAGCCGGAGACGATGTGGACCCGGGCCAACCTGAAGGAGGTATTTCCCGAGCTGCCGAGCCCGCTGGCGCTGTCGTACCTGTCGATCTCTCTCAACTTGATGTTCAAGAGCTACCATGCGGGCCTCGGCTACCGGCTTCCCGTCGACGCCGCGCTCGTGTCGGTGTTCCGGGGCCGGCCGTACCTCAATCTGTCGCTGATGCAGCGGCTGGCGATCGAGCGGGGCGGCGATCCCAGCATCGTCGCGCGACTCTTCGGCGGCGCCGGCGCCGCTCCGCGCCCGGGGCGGCCGGCGAGTGCGCCGCCGCGCCCGGGAATCCGGGATCGCCTGCGCCTGGTCCGCGAGATGCTCGCCACCTTCTTCCGGACACCCGCACGCGGGCGACGCCTGTTCCGGGCGCTGCGGCGCGAAGCCGCGGCCCTGCGATCGGTGCGGCTCGAGCAGCTCGACGATCGCGAGCTGGTGGCGCACCTCGGGCACTTCAGAGAGAACCTGCTCCACGAGACCACCGCGCGGCGCCTCCACGAGGTCGTCTCGGCGCAGTCACGCGCTTACATGGCGCTCGATGAGCTGCTGGCGGCGTGGATCCCCTCGGACGCCGACGCCCTGGTCAAGCGCCTGATGACGGGCCTCGGAACGCTCCCCAACGTGCGCATGACCTACCGGCTCATGGCTCTCGGGGCCGAGGCGATCCGGGAGCCCAGGACCCGGTCCTTCTTTGCCGGCCAGCTCGACGCGGACGCGATCCGAGACCACGACAAGGCGCTGGCGGGAACGCGCTTCCTCGAGGAGTACCGAGATTTTCTCCGCGAGTTCGGCCATCGAGGTCCGTACGAGTCCGACGTCATGTCGCCCCGGTTCGCGGACGATCCCGCACCCCTGTTCCGGCTGATCCAGCTCTACGTGCGGGCGGGCGCGGGCCAGGACGCAGCACGGCACGTCGCGGAACGCCGTCGCGTCCGCGAGGCTGCGACCGACGAGGTCCGCCAGGCGCTCCGTCGCGGACGGGGCCGTCTGGCATTCGCGGTGCGGTGGACCGCGTTCTCGATCGTTCGCGACGCGCTGCAGCGCCTCCTCGCCCTCCGCGATGAATGCCGGCACGTCACGACCATGCTGGTGGCCCACCTGCGTCGCGTCGCCCTGGAGATCGGGCGACGGGCGACCAGGAACGGCTTGCTGGCGAGCCGTGAGGACGTGTTCTTCCTCTCGTGGGAGGAGCTGCCCCGCGTGCTCGCCGAGCGCGACCACAACTGGCGGGCCATCGTGGCGGGACGTCGCCGGGAGCGGGAGCGGAACCGGACGCTCGAGGCGCCGGACCTGCTCGGGGGCGGGACGAGCGACGACGGCGCCGGCGCCAGCCCGGATGGTGAGCTGGCCGGGCTCGGGGTCAGCGCCGGCGTGGTGAGCGGGACGATCCGCGTGCTTCGATCCGGCGACGACGTCCGTCCCCTCCTCGGCGAGATCGTGGTGCTCCCGACCATGGAGCCGACCCTGACGCCGATCTTCCCCCTGGTCGGTGGTCTGATCACGGAGATGGGTGGGCTGCTCTCACACGCGGCGATCCTCGCACGAGAGTACGGCCTGCCGGCGGTGGTCGGAGTCCAGGGCGCGACGCGGCGGCTGCACGACGGCGATCGCGTGGAGCTGAACGGGACGACCGGCCGGATTCGCTTGCTCGGGCGGGCGACCTGACGCCCGAGCGGCCCGTCAGCGTGGGAAGCGGCCGACCGCGTCGATCCGCATCCAGATCCGCATCCAGGAGACGATCCGCCGACGGTGCCCGAGTAGCCACCGCGCCACGAGGATGCCGATGAGGGCGCCGGCGAGGACATCCGAGACGTAGTGGCGTCCGAGGTAGACGCGGCCCAGGGCCACCGCGGCGGCCAGCAGGTAGAGCGGCCACGCCAGGCGAGGATAGAACGAAGCGAAGACGGTAGCGACCGTGAATACCGAGGTGGCGTGGCCGGAGGGAAAGGAATCGATGTCCGGAACAAACGAAGGGCCGAGGAGCAAGAGGGCGGGCAGCGCACTGTCCGGTCTCGGCCGACCCACGAGATGCTTCAGTCCGAACTCGATGAGCCCGGCGCCCGCGAACGCCAGCGAGGCTAGCCAAGCCGCGTCATGCAGCCGCGATCGGCGTAGGCGATGGCACACCAGCCCCAGGGCCGCGCACATCAGGAGAAGCGTCACGCCGCTTCCGATGGGATTGAGGAGGTCGACCAGGCCGTCCAGGACCGGCCCCCTCCACTGCGCGACCTGGGCGGCCACGTGCGTATCGATCGCGGAGGCGACGACCAGGAACAGGGCGATGACGCCGAGGGCTCCGAGGGCCCGGTACGGGACTGAAAAACGAGACGCCTGCGACCTGCCACGAGCCATCACGTTGAGTATAGCCCAGACCGAGAGCGGTGCCTGGGCGGGGACGCGATGAAGACGGTACGGATCCTCCTGGTGCTCGGTGGGCTGGCCGCCGTCGGCTACCTGATCGCCATGACCGGCGTCGACGCGCTGCTGGCGCCGATACGCACGCTCTCGTGGCGGCTCGCGGTGTTCGTCGTCTTCCCGTACGCGGTCGTCGCGCTGCTGCGCACGGTGGCCTGGCGATTCGCCTTCGTCGGCGCTCCGGTGTCTCTCGGACGCCTCTTCTCGGTGCGGCTGGCCGGGGAGGCTCTGAACTTCGCCGCGGCGTCCGTCGGCGGCGAGCCGGTGAAGGCCTACCTGTTGCGGCCGTCGGTGCCGCTGGCCGCAGCGTCGGCCGCCCAGGTGCTCGACAAGACCGGCGTCACGATCGGCCAGGTGCTGTTCCTGGCGCTGGGGCTCGCGGTGGCGCTCCCGGTCTTCCGGCTGCCGGACGACTTCCGGTGGGCGATGGTCGCGCTGCTCGGGCTCCAGCTCGTCGTGGTGATCGCCTTCGTGCTCGTGCAGCGGATCGGGATGTTCGGCTGGACCCTCGGGCTCCTGACCCGCCTCGGCGTGCGCGACACCCAGGGTGTTCGGGGCCTGCTCGGCTTCGACCAGGCGCTCACCACGCTGTACCGGGAGCGGCCGGGCCGGGTCCTGGCCTGCATTCTCGTCCACCTGCTGGGCTGGATCGTCGGCAGCCTGGAGGTCTATCTCGTCCTGAAATGGCTCGGGGCGAGCTCGTCGTTCACCACCGCCCTCGTCATCGACGCCTTCGGCACCGGGGTCAAGTTCCTCGCCTTCGCCATCCCGGGCGCCCTCGGCGTTCTCGAGGGCGGGTACATGGTCGCCTTCAGCGCGCTCGGTCTCGGGAGCGACCTCGGCCTCTCGTTCACCCTGATCCGCCGCCTCCGGATGGTGCTGTGGAGCACGGCCGGGCTCGTCGTCCTGGCGTTCCTGCGCGCCTCGCCGCGGGCGACCGCGCCCACGCGGGCGCGCCACGGCTAGCTGCGGGTCGGGGCGCGGAGCCGGGCGCCCTCGACCAGCCGCCGATCGGCCCGCGGCCACACGCACTCGACCGGCGTCCGCCCTCGCCGCCAGGCGATCGCGAGCACGCCGAGGAGCGTCACGATCATGACGAGCCCGTTCTGCCACGATGCCAGCACCCAGTGGTCGGGGTAGGTCCAGCCCTGGCGCGAGATCGGCCAGAAGTACTGGATCGGCAGTCCCCCGGTGCCGACGAGGTCCAGCACCAGGTGGAGGTGGAAGCTGACCAGCGCGAGCGCGCCCGTGACCCACCGGGCGTCGGCGCGGAGCGCGAGGACGAGGCTCAAGGCCACACCGGAGAGCAGGCTGTGACCGACCACCCGGTGGATCGAGAGGAAGGTCTCCTTGCTCCACAGCAGCGTGATTCCCTCGAAGTCCGGCAGGATGCCGGCGAGCACGATGAGACAGCGGTCCTTCCGGGAGACGTCCCAGAGGTTGGCGAGGATCCAGCTGAGGCCGAGGTGCGTCAGGAAGTGCGTCGCGTCCAGCATGAAATCCTACACTACTCCTGTCGCCCCGGCGGCCGCCAGACTCCCGCCGCGCGCTAGGCGCTCCGTCGCGTCGCCGTGTCGCGCCGAGGCCCGGACCGCGCTCTCAGATGCTTGAAGAACTCGATCTGGCGCAGCCTGCGCTCGGCCTCGGCTAGGGTGTCGTAGGTCCCGAATCTCCGTCCGGTCGTCTCCGACAGCACCACGTACTTCCCGTTGATTCGCTTGATCATCCCCCGGTCTTCCCTTTCTGCACATGCACGCAAGCTTTGTGCCCGCGCTCAAGTAGTGGCAAAGTCGGCCAGGACCAGCCCGCTGCGGCGCCAGGGCCTCCGTGGAGTGGAGGAGTTCGTGCCCCGGATGGGGCGGCGACGCCTCGGCGGGCCGGCTCCAAGTGGCCGGCATGATGGAGGCCATCGTCTGGCAACCGGGTTGCACGGGAAGGCCCGGTCACGCGGGAACGTGACCGAGGAGGCGCGGTTCAACATCCTGCTGGTGAAGTGCCGGAGGACCGTGTGCGAGCGGACGACGACTTCTTCAATCTCTACAATCACGATCTCGTGCGCGTCGCGGTGGCCGTGCCCGCGGTGCGCGTCGCCGACCCGGCCTTCAATGCGCGGCAGGTCGCCGGGTTGATCGCCGAGGCGACCGAGCGTCGGGCGGTCGCGGTCCTCTTTCCCGAGCTCTGCCTCTCCGCCTACTCCTGCGAGGATCTGTTCCACCAGGCAGCCCTCCTCCAGGAGTGCCAGACCGCGCTGGGGGAGATCCTCGACGCGACGCGAGCCCACCCGGTCATGGCCGTGGTCGGGGTACCGCTGGTCGTCGACCACCTGCTGTACAACTGCGCGGTCGTGCTGGGCCGGGGGCAGGTGCTCGGAGTGGTGCCCAAGACCTACCTGCCCAACTACCGGGAGTTCTACGAGCGGCGGCAGTTCACATCCGGCGATGCCACCGTGCGCGACACGATCGATTGCTGCGGTCAGCACGACGTGCCGTTCGGCACCGATCTGCTCTTCCAGCTCGAGCAGCAGCCGCTCGCGACGTTTCACGTGGAGATCTGCGAGGACCTGTGGGTGCCGGTACCGCCGTCCTCCGATGCGGCGCTGGCGGGAGCGACGGTCCTGCTGAATCTGTCGGCCTCCAACGTCACGGTGGCCAAGGCCGATTACCGGCGCCTGCTCGTGGCGAGCCAGTCCGCCCGCTGCCTCGCCGCCTACCTCTATTCGGGCGCGGGCTACGGGGAGTCCACCACCGACCTGGCCTGGGACGGTCACGCGGTGATCTACGAGAACGGAGATCTCCTGGCCGAGTCCCGTCGATTCAGCTACGACCCGCAGCTCGTCTGCGCCGAGATCGACCTCGAGCGATTGGCCCAGGAGCGCATGCGGCAGTCCAGCTTCGGCCAGGCGGCGGAGCGGTACCGGGATCGGCTACGTCGGTTCCGCCGGGTTCGGCTGCGCCTTCCCCTGCCGCGGCGCGCACGGCTGCTGCCGGAGCGCCGCTACGAGCGCTTCCCGTACGTGCCGTCGGACCCGGAGCGGCGTGACGCGCGGTGCGCCGAGGTGTTCGAGATCCAGGTGCAGGGGCTCGTCAAGCGGCTGCAGTTCACGGGCCTCCAGCACGTGGTGATCGGCGTCTCGGGCGGGCTCGACTCGACCCACGCCCTGCTCGTCTGCGCCCAGGCCATGGACGTCCTGGGCCATCCGCGCGGCCACATCCTCGCCTACACGATGCCGGGCTTCGCCACGAGCCGCCGCACCCTCGACCAGGCGCACCGGCTCATGCGCGCCGTCGGCGCCACCGCCCACGAGCTCGACATCAGGCCGAGCGCGGCGCAGATGCTCACCGATATCGGTCATCCATCCGGTCGGGGCGAGCCGGTCTACGACGTCACGTTCGAGAACGTCCAGGCGGGCGAGCGCACGAGCCACCTCTTCCGCCTGGCGAATCTCCACGGGGCCCTGGTCGTCGGAACGGGCGATCTCAGCGAGCTGGCCCTCGGCTGGTGCACCTACGGCGTAGGCGACCACATGTCGCACTACGCCGTCAACGCCAGCGTGCCGAAGACGCTGATCCAGCACGTGATCCGCTGGCTCGCCCAGGCGGATCGCCTAGGCGCCGAGGCCAGCGAGACCTTGCTCGAGATCCTCGGTACCGAGATCAGCCCCGAGCTGATCCCCGGCGATGCGGATGCGGATCCGGCGCACCCGGCGCAGCAGACGGAAGCCGTGGTCGGCCCCTTCGAGCTGCAGGACTTCAACCTGTACTACACCCTGCGCTTCGGGTACCCGCCGCCGAAGGTGGCCTTCCTGGCGTACTGCGCCTGGCGTGACCGGAGCCAGGGTCTGTGGCCCGACGTCCCTCCAGGCGAGCGCCGTCAGTACGGGATCGAGTCGATCAAGGCGCACCTCGGCCTCTTCCTCGATCGCTTCTTCCGGCTGAGCCAGTTCAAGCGGAGCGCGATACCCAACGCGCCGAAGGTCGGATCGGGCGGTTCGCTGTCGCCGCGCAGCGACTATCGGGCTCCGAGCGACAGCGAGGCGGCGGTCTGGCTCCGCCAGCTCGACCTCATTCCGGATCGCGAGTAGGCCCGTCGACCTACGGAGCGATGAGGATCAGGTCCTCCACGTGGGAGACCCCGGGTGCCGCCCAGGCCGCCCGCTCGGCCTCCTTGCGCTCGACCCAGGAGCGCACGCTGCCGCGGAGAATCACCCGGCCCCCGTGCACCTCCACCGCAATGCGGCGGGCGTCCATCTCCGCGCTCCGCTTCAAGGCGTCTTCGATCTTGGCCTTGACGTCCTCCGGCGTCACGCGCGGCTTGACCGTGATGAGGTTGCTGACGGCCTTCACGCCCGCCAGGTATCGGACGGAGCTCTCGGCCGCCGCTCCCTGATACTGCCATTCGACCGTTCCCTCGAGCGTGATGTACCCGTGGCGCACGGTCACCTTGATCTGGTCGTCGGGCACCGAGTAGTTGGCCTTCAGGGCCTGAACCGCCGCCTCGGCGAGGTCGGTGTCCGTGCGCTCCTTGGAGCCCGCGAGCTTCACGTCGAGCTCGTCCGCAACGGCCTTGACGCCGTAGACTCGCTTGGCCGCCTTGGCGGCCTCGTACTTCTCGCCGTACGACGGGACCTGCCCACTCAGGGTCACGACGCCGTCCTTCACGGCGACGCCGATGTGGGCGTGGTCGACGCGAGGCTCCCACTCGAGCTCCCGCATGACGTCCTTCTGCAGCTCGCTATCCGTCTTCATGGTCCCGGTCCTCCTTTGCGACAGGTGGGCCCGCTTCTCACATCCCGAGCTCGGCGCGCAGCCGCACGTAGTGCAGGACCTGCTCGCGGGCGATCATCCCGACCAGCCCGCCGGCCTCCATCACGGGCATCTGCGCCACGTTGGCGTCGTCCATCTTCTCGAGCGCAGCGAGCAGGTCCGTCTTCGGTCCGACCGCGGTCAGCTTCTCCGCCGGCGTCATGACCTCGCCCGCGGTCACCGTGGCCCACCGCTCCTTCGGGACGGCCTTGATCTCGTGCAGCGTGAGGAGTCCGACCATCTGGCCGGCCTCGGTCACGACGAAGCACCGCCGCCCCGCCCCGAGGACTTCCTCGTGGACGACGCGATCGAGGCTCTCGGCGCGCTCCACGCGCCGGCAATCCGGTGTCATCGCCTGGGCCACCGTCACATCACGCAGCAGCTCGCGCAGGTTGGTCTCGGCGTAGCTGGCCGCGGCGGCGTTCTGGAGGAACCAGCCGATGAAGATGATCCACATGCCCCCGATCACGTTGCCCCCGAGAACGGTCAGGACCCCCCAGCCCATCAGGCCGAAGGCGAGGGCCTGGCCGGCCAGGGACGCGGCCCGGCTGGCGCGCTGGAAGCTACCCGTCACGCGCCACACGAGCGCGCGGAACAGGCGGCCTCCGTCCAGCGGAAAGCCCGGTATCACGTTGAAGGCGGCCACCATGAAGTTGATCCGGGCCAGCCAGATCGCGGGGGCGGCCAGGATCGGGATGTCATGGACCAGCCGCCACGCGCCCGCGAACAGACCCGCCAGGACGAGGCTCGTCAGTGGCCCGGCGCTGGCCACCCTGAACTCCACGCCCGGTGTGCCCGGCTCACGGGCAATCTGGGCCAGCCCCCCGAAGATGAAGAGCGTGATCCCCCGGATGGGGATCCCGTTGCGAAGCGCCACCCAGGAGTGCCCGAGCTCGTGGATCAGGACGGACGCGAAGAACGCCAGCGCGGTGACCGCTCCCACCAGCCAGTAGGTCCGGGCGGCCCAGCCGGGGTACTCGTGCGGGAAGTAGCCGGCCGCCAGCGACCAGGTCACGAGGCCGAAGATGAGGAGCCAGCTCAGGTGAACGTGGATCGGGATACCCCAGATCTCCAGTATCTTGAATCGGCCTTGCAAGACCGCACCACCTCCCCGGGCGAAGGGCCGTCCCGCTCAGTCTTCCTCGAGCCGGCTCTGCAGCGCCCGCAGCACGTCCACGTAGCTGATGATCCCGATCACGCTTCGGGTCCCCGTCTCGACCACCGGGAGGGCGCCGATCTTGTGATCGATGAGGAGGTCGATCACCTCGATCGCTTCCGCGTCCGGCTCGACGAAGATCACGTCCGGCTGCATGACGCTGAGCACCGGGGTGGCCAGTGCCTGCTGCAGCGCATCCACGCCCTGGACGTTGAGCACCCGGACGAGATCGAGCCGGGCCAGGTCGCGGTCGCTCAGCATGCCCACCAGGCTGGCGCCCTCGACGACCGGGACATGTCGGATATCCGCCTCGCGCATCAGGTCCCATACCTCCGCGATGCTCGTCTTGGGCGTCACGGTTGCCACGTCCGGAGTCATCAGGTCACGGGCAATCATCGGCGTGCTCCTTTCGTCTCGATCCGATACGCAAGCGTGGTGCCAGCCTCGGGCGGGAGAAACCCGGCCCTGGTCGCAGGACAGAGGGCTCCGGGGCCGCCAAGGTGGGGCACCGGCTCCCCGACTGAGACAGCGGAACCGCAGCGCCCTCGACCCGCACCGGGGGCTTCTTCACCGTCGGGGACCGGCCAGTCGCGCGCCGTGCCGCTTCGGGCCGCGCCCGAGCAGGAAGACCTGGCCATCGTCGGCCAGCTCCCCGAAGGGCGGTCTGGCTCCCTTCGACAGGGCCCGGAGCGTGGGACGCCCGATGTGCGCGAACACCAGGCGCTTCACGCCGAGTCGTCGCGCCTGGCGCGCCACCGCGATGACGCCCAGGTGGCCGCCGACTCCGCCTGCGAACCGGATCGGACGGTTCCAGGCTGCCGCCTCCGCGAACATGAGGCTGGCGCCCCGCGCCCATCGTGGGAATCGACTGAACTCCGGAGCCCAGACGACGGCGTGCCCCGGCGCCCGGATGCGGTATCCGTAGGTCGGGTGGCTCGTGTGAGCCACGCGCCGACACTCGAGCCGTACTCCGCTCTTCCGGAAGCTGCCGGCGTACGGCCGAAGCCCTCTCGCCTTCGCCAGCTTCCGGATCGGCCCGATCAGCTCGGCTCGCTCGTCGGTCACGAGCCAGGCGTCGAGGCGGCCGCGCGGCACCGCGCCGGGGCCTCCGTCGATCATGACCCGGACCCCGCCGGCGGCGATGAGAAGTCCCGCCGGCCGATGCCGAGGAGAGTTCTGTGCGCCGACCCCCAGCGTCACGAGCCGCACTACCTCAGCTCCACGGCGCGCAACGACCCGAGCCCACTCGGCGGGCTGCGATCGCGGGCGCTGGAGGTCGGCGCGCGATGAGACAATCCGGGCCATGCCGCACAGGAAACCGACGGAGCCCGTGACCTCGCGCCGCCGCGTGCTCGCGGCCGGCCTCGCGCTGCTGGGTCTGCCCACCACCGCCCGGAGCCGCGGGCAGGATGCGGAAGCGCGACCCGGGATGGTGAAGGGGGTCTACCTCTCCTACCACGGCGTCGGCGACCGCACGATTCGAGGGCGGGTGCTCGACCTCCTCGACCGAACGGAGCTGAACGCGGTCGTGATCGACGTCAAGGGAGACGAGGGCTTCCTCCCGTTCGACAGTCAGGTTCCGCTCGCCCGGGAGGCCGGGGCCACGGGGAGAGTACGCGTCCGCGATTTCGACGGCATGCTGGCTCGATTGAAGGCGCAGGGCGTCTATCTCATCGCCCGGATCGTCGCCTTCAAGGACAACGTCCTCGCGCGTCATCGCCCGGGGTGGGCCATCACCGATACCGGCACCGGCTCGCTCTGGCTCGACGCCGAGCGGCTGGCGTGGCTCGATCCCTTCGAGGAGGAAGCGTGGGCCTACCCCATCGCCATCGCGACCGAAGCGGCTCGAAAGGGCTTCGACGAGATTCAGTTCGACTACCTCCGGTTCCCGACCGACGGACCGCTCGGCAAGGCGCGCTACTCGCGATCGAGCACCCCGCCGAGCCGCCGGCAGGCCATCGGCGCGTTCCTGGAGCAGGCCCGCGCGGCGCTCCGGCCCACCGCCTCCTTGCTGGCCATCGACGTGTTCGGCTACACCGCCTTCAATCTGGACGACACCGGAATCGGACAGGGTATCGAGAGCCTGGCGCCGCTGGTCGACGTCCTGTCCCCGATGGCCTATCCGTCGGCCTACCACCTCGGTATCCCCGGCTACCGGAACCCGGTCACCCATCCCTACGAGGTCGTCTTCGAGACGGTGCGGAAGATGCGAGAGCGGACGGCCGGAGGGCGCGCGCAGGTGCGGCCGTGGATCCAGAATTTCCGTGACTATGCCTTCGACCGCCGGGAGTTCGGAGTCGCGGAGGTCCAGGCGCAGATGAAGGCCGCCCTCGACGCGGGAGGCAGCGGCTGGATGCTCTGGAACCCGCAGAATCGCTACACGGTCGAGGCACTGGAGCCCAGGCCCGGACCGGCGAGGTCCAGGTAGTCCACGCAGGCGTCGAGCGTCGTCAGCTTGGGATAGTCGGCTTCCGGAATCTCGACGTCGAGCGCGGCGTGCAGCGCGATCACGAAGTTGAGGTGGTCCATCGAGTCCAGGTCGAGCTGGTCCCGGAAAGGCACGTCGGAGGCGAGCGCGGCCACGTCGACCTCGGGCGCGATCTCGCCGAGCGTGCGCAGGACGGTGGCCCGGATCTCGTCGCGGGTCACAGCCGACTCGGCTCCTGCAGCAGCCGATCCACCGCGGCCAGGAAGAGGCCGCCGCGGTGGCCGTCACTCACGCGATGATCGGCGGACAGGGTGGCGGTGACGAGGGGGCGGACGGTGACCTGCCCGTCGACGACCCACGGGCGCTCGGCGATCTTCCCGAAGCCCACGATCGCGACCTGCGGCGGGAAGATCACCCCGAAGACGCTCTCCACGCCCTGCTCGCCGAGGCTGGTGACGGTGATGGTGGGATCGGAGAGCTCCGAGCTCCGGAGCCCGCCGCTACGCGCGCGCTGGACGAGGTCGCGAAGGGCTCGCATCAGTTCGCCCACGCTCTGTCCGGCTGTGTCGTGGAGCGCCGGCGCCACGAGGCCTCCGCCGCGCAGCGAGACGGCCACCCCGACGTGGACGGCGTCGCTCCGGACCGGCTCGGTCCCGCGCCACACCGAGTTCAGCTCGGGGACCTCCCGCAGGGCCAGCGCGACGGCCTTGATCAGCAGCACGCCGTAGAGGAGGCGGTCCGGAACCGGCCGCGCGAGATTCTCCGCGGTGAGCCAGGTCATCGCCCGGTGCATGTCGATCGTCGTCGCGAGGTAGTAGTGAGGGATCTCGCGCTTGGAGCGCGCCATCGCGGCCCCGATCGCCTGGCGCAGCCGGGCCTGCCGGTCGAGCGCGCCGCCGGGCTTCGCGGCCGCGGGCGCGGCTCTCGCGGCCGCCGCCTGCTCGATGTCCTCTCGTCGGATCGACCCACCCGGGCCGGTGCCGTGGACGGCCGCGGGATCGATCCCCAACTCGGCGGCGCGCTTCCTCGCCAGCGGCGAGATCCGGAGCCGGTCGGATGGGGCCGCCGCCGGCACGACCGCCGCCGACGGCGTGGCGATGATCGGCGCGCGTGGCGTCGGCGGCGCGGCCGTCACGGACGCGGGGACCGCGGCCGGCACCGTGTCCCGGACGATCGCGAGCACCGTGCCCGTGGGCACCGTCGCGCCCGGCTGAACGACGATCTTCTCGAGCACGCCGGGCGTGAAGACCTCGATGTCGATGAGCCCCTTGTCGGTCTCGACCACCGCGATGGTGTCGCCCCGCTTGAGCGCGTCTCCCGGCTGCTTGCGCCACTCGACGAGCGTGCCCGCGCTCATGTCCGCGGTCAGGATCGGCATCAGGAACTCAGCCATGCGCGACCAGCATCTCCCTCACCGCTGTCGCGATGGCCGACACCTGGGGTAGCGCCGCGTCCTCCATGTGCTTGGCGTACGGCATCGGGACCTCGGCGCTGCACACGCGAGCGACCGGGGCGTCCAGGCTGTAGAAGCCGCCCTCCATGATCCGGGCGCTCACCTCGGCCGCGAAGCTGCCGGTGCGCCATCCCTCGTCCACGATCACCGCCCGGTGGGTCCTGGCCACCGAGGCGAGAATGGTCTCGGTATCGAGGGGCCGCAGGGTGCGCAGGTCGATTACCTCGGCCTCGACGCCCTCCCGGGCGAGCTCGTCGGCGGCCCGGAGCGTCGTGCCGAGGGTCCCGCCGTAGGTGATCAGGCTCACCGCATCCCCGGAACGTCGGACCAGGGCCCGGCCGATCGCGGCGGGTCCGGCCTGCTCGTCGACCTCCCCTTCCAGCGGATAGAGCGTCGCGTGCTCGAAGATGAACACCGGATCCGGGTCACGCAGCGCGGCCAGCACGAAGCCCCGCGCGTCGGCGGCGACGGCGGGAACCACGATCTTGATCCCCGGGATGTGCGCGAACCAGCCTTCGAGGCTGTGGGAGTGCTGGGCCGCGAGCTGTCGGCCACCGCCGGTGGTCATGCGCACCACCAGCGGCACGCTGAGCTGGCCGCCGGACATGTGGCGGAGGGTCGCCGCGTTGTTGACGATCTGGTCCAGGGCCAGCAGGCTGAAGTTGACCGTCATGATCTCCACGATCGGACGCATCCCGCCGAGCGCGGCGCCGATGCCGGCACCCAGGAAGGTGTTCTCGGACAAGGGCGTGTCCCGCACGCGCTCGGGGCCGAACTCCTCGAGCAGCCCGTAGCTGACCTTGAAGGCGCCGCCGTAGCCCCCCACGTCTTCTCCCATCAGGAACACGCGCGGATCCGTCCGCAGCGCTTCCCGCAGCGCCGAGCGGATCGCGTCCCGGTAAGTCATCTTGGTCATGGGGTCGCCGTGTACACGTCTCGGGTCAAGTCCTGCACCGCCTCCCAGGGTCCGGCCTCGGCCACGCCCACCGCCTCGTCGACCTCTCCGTCGACGGACGCCTGCAGCGAAGCCACGTCGGCGTCGGTCAGGATGCCCATCGCCTGCAGTCGCGCCGTGAACAGCACGATCGGATCGCGCTGCTTCCACTCCGCGACCTCCTCCCTCTTCCGGTAGAGCTCGGGATCGGCGGTGGAGTGGGCCCGGAACCGATAGGTCCGCAGCTCCAGCAGGAAGGGGCCGTCGCCGCGCCGCACGTGCGCGGCGGCCTGCCGGGCGGCTTCTTCCACCGCCACGACGTCCATCCCGTCGGCGACGGCCGACGGCATCCCGTAGCCATCCGCCTTGCGGCGGATATCGGGCTGGGCCTGGTGGCGCGCGAGCGCGGTGCCCATCGCGTAGAGGTTGTTCTCGCAGAGGAAGAGGACCGGCAACTTCCACAGCGCGGCCAGGTTCAGCGACTCGTGGAACTCCCCCTCCGCCACCGCCCCGTCGCCGAAGAAGCACGCGGTCACCCTGGGCCGGGCCTGCAGCTTGTCGGCCAGGGCCAGGCCCACCGCGACGGGCAGGCCGCCGCCGACGATGGCGTGGCCGCCGTAGAACCGGCGCGAGGCGTCGAAGAAGTGCATGGAGCCGCCGCGGCCCCGGCTGCACCCGTTGGCCTTGCCGTACATCTCGGCCATGAGCGAGCCGGCCGGGATCCCGCGCGCCAGGGCCTGGCCGTGCTCGCGGTAGGTCGCCACGATGGCGTCCTCCGCCGTGAGGGCCTGCATGGCCCCGACCGCCACCGCTTCCTCGCCGATGTAGAGGTGGAGGAAGCCGCGGATCTTGCCGAGCGTGTAGAGCTCGGCGGCCTTTTCCTCGAATCGCCGTATGAGCATCATCTGGCGGAGCAGGACGAGCGCGTGAGCCCGGTCGATCATCGCTCCGCGTCCCCGCCCTCGAGCGTGGAGGTGTCGCCCTCGGGCAGCCCGAGCTCGCGCGCCTTGAGCAGGCGCCGCATGATCTTCCCGCTCCGCGTCTTGGGCAGGCTGGCCTGGAACGCGATCTCCTTCGGGGCGACCACGGCCCCGAGCCGGGTGCGCGCGAAGGCGAGCAGATCGCGGCGCAGCGCCTCGTTCGGCTCGTAGCCGTCCTTGAGCGAGACGAAGGCCTTGACGACCTCCATGGCGACCGGGTCGGGCTTGCCGATCACGCCGGCCTCGGCCACCGCCGGGTGCTCCATCAAGACGCTCTCCACCTCGAAGGGACCGATGAGGTGGCCGGAGCTCTTGATGACGTCGTCGGCCCGCCCCACGAACCAGAAGTAGCCGTCACGATCCCGTCGGGCGAGATCACCGGTGAGGTAGAAGCCGCCCACGAAGCACTTCCGGTAGCGCGCGGGCTCGTGCCAGTAGGCGCGGAACATGGAGGGCCACCCGGGGCGGAGCGCCAGCTCGCCCTGCACGTCGGGCGCCTCGATGACCTCGACGGCGTCCTCCCCCACCCGGCGGACGATGGCGGCCTCCACGCCCGGCAGCGGACGTCCCATGGAGCCCGGCCGGATGTCCATGGCCGCATAGTTGGCGATCATGATCCCGCCAGCCTCGGTCTGCCACCAGTTGTCGTGGAAGGGCCGGCCGAACGCCTCGCGTCCCCAGACGACCGCCTCCGGGTTGAGCGGCTCGCCGACGCTGGCCAGGAAGCGGAGCGCGTGGAGATCGTACTTGTGCGCGAGATCGGCCCCGCTCTTCATCATCATGCGAATCGCGGTGGGCGCAGTGTACCAGACGGTCACGCGCTGCTCCTGCAGGATGCCGTACCAGCGCGCGGCGTCGAACTCGGCCTCGTCGACGATGCTCGTGATCCCGCAGGTCAGCGGCGCGATGATGCCATAGGATGTGCCGGTCACCCAGCCCGGATCCGCGGTGCACCAGAAGACGTCCCCGGGATGGAAGTCGAGCGCGAGCCGACCGGTGATGTGATGGGCCACGACGGCTTCGTGGACGTGCACCGCGCCCTTCGGCTTGCCGGTGGTGCCGCTCGTGAAGTGCAGCAGGGCCAGGTCCTCGGGGTCGGTGGGCTCGATCGTGAAGCTCGCCTCGGCGCGCTCCATGAGGTCGCGATAGTCGCGGGTCCCGGGCACGCTGGTGGGCCGGTGATCGTCGCCGACCAGGAGCACGTGCTCCAGGTCGGGCAGCGATGACCGGAGCGCGGCGACCTTGCGCCGGTAGAGCGACTCGGTGGTGACGAGCACGCGCGCCTGGCCGCTCGTCATCCGGACGCGGATCGGCTCGGGACCGAAGGCCGAGAACATCGGGCAGAACACGCTGCGATTCTTCAGCGTGCCGAGCGCGGCCACGTAGAGCTCGGGAATGCGGCCGGCGAGCACATACACGCGCTCGCCGGGTTCCACCCCCAGTGAGCGCAGGACGTTGGCGAAGCGGTCGGTGAGCTCGGCCAGCCGGCGGTAGGTGAAGTCGACGACCTCGCCCTTCTTGCCGAGCCAGCGCAGCGCCAGGTGCTCGCCGCGGCCGCGGGTCAGGTGGCGGTCGACCGCTTCGTGGGCGATGTTCAGCCCCCGGCCCCCGGGGAGCCCGTCGAGGGCGGCGCGCGCGCGCTCCCACGAAAACTCCTGGCAGGCGCGCGCGTAGTCACCGAGATTCGGCGCGCCGCGCGGATCTTCCGGGGACTTCCGGATCGGTTCCCAGCTCACCGATGGCCTCTCCTCCAGGTGGGGAGCAACCACGGTGCCAACGACTCGACCGCGAGGAATCCCGACGAATCGCGGCATTGCGCGTCCGCGGCCCCGGCGTCCCGGCGGCCGAGCGGGAGACGGCGCCTCAGGTCGGGGCACCCCGGTCCCATGATAGGGTGCTCACCCCGTCGCCACCGGGCCCGCTCCGATCTTCTTCGCCAGCGGATTCATCACTCGCGCGGCGTTCTGGATGCTCGGCGGGCTGTTCGGGGCCTTCTTCCTGCTGGCGCTGGTCGGGCTCGGGGTGCCCTGGCTCCTCTGACACTCCGCTTCGCGGCCGCGGACCACGCGCTGCCCGGCCAGGGACCCCGACGTCTCGGTCACCACCGTCCGCTGCCCCTCCGGGTGGTGGTCCGTGTGGAAGTAGAGGACAACCCAGTCACGGGTCTTCGCCAGCTGATGCGCGCGCGCGGTGTTGGAGAAGACGGCGGTGAGGTGCCAGCGATCGCGCTCGGTGTGGAGCACGGGCAGCCAGGCTTCGCCGGTGGGGTTGAAGCGACGAGGAGCGATCCGGGGCAGCCGGCCGGCCGCCGCCGCCTGTCGATATTCCCGATCCACGTCGAGCAGCACCTCGACCGGCGGCTCCTCCGCCGGCTCGCGGGGCCGGAGCCGGGTGCGACCGAGCATGCCGCCAAGCGCGGCGCGGAGCGCGGCGGCGCGGCGTGGACCGACTCCGGGGACTTGGTCCAGGCGCCCGTCGTGGGCCGCCACCTCGAGCGCCTCCAGGGTCTCCACGTGCAGCAGCTCGTGGAGGCGTTGCGCGAGCGCCGGTCCGACCCCGGGAATGGCCCGAAAGAGCCGCTCGGGATCCGAGCCCCCGCGTAGCCGGTCGAGCTGACTCCACCGGCCGGTGCGCAGCATCTCGGCGATCGCGGCGGCAATCCGGGGGCCGATGCCCGGCAGCGCCTCGAGCCCCTCGAGACCGTCGCGCTCGTGGATCTCGCCGAGCTCGGTCGCAAGGTGGGCCACGGTGGCGGCGGCGTCACGGTAGGCGCGAACGCGGAATGGATTGGCTCGCTGCTGCTCCAGCAGATCGGCCGCCTCGCGGAGCCGGTCCCCGATGATCTGGTTGGTCGCGCTCACGACGGCGCGCGCGGGCTCCGCCCGGCGTCCCGAACGACATATCCTCGGCCCTCCAGCGCCCTGACCGCGGGGCCGGGATCGATCGTCGCGAGGCGCAGCACGACCTCTCGCTCGCCGGTCGGGGTCTCGAAGGTCATGACGCTGGAGATCCGGCTCCCCGTGTCCTCGGCTGCCCGTACGATGTCGCTCAGCCCCGCCGCGCGATCGCTCACGATCACGTCGAGCCGGCTCGAGGGCTCGAGGACGCCCAGTGCCCGCACGAACAGGTGGAGCACGTCGGTTTCGGTCACGATGCCGAGGAGCCGGTCGTCCTCGGTGACCGGCAGCGCGCTGATCTTCCGCGTCGCCATCAGCCGGGCGGCCTCCTCGACACCGTCCGTGGGCCCGATCGTGGTCACCCGGCGCGTCATGATCTGACCCGCGGTCAGCTCGTCGAGGAGCCGCGCGCGCTCCGGGCCCTCGGTCATGAGGGCGGCCGAGGTCATCGACTGCTTGACGTCGCGATCGGAGACGATCCCCACCAGCTTGCCTGAGTCCACGATCGGCACGTGACGGAAGCCTCGGCGCTGCAGCAGCCGGACCAGCGCGGGCAGGCGCGTCTCGGGCGTCGCGCTGACCGGATGACCCTGCATGATGTCCCGGACGAGCATCGCTCACATCCCCTCGAGACCGGGCGCCCCTGCCCCTTCTTCCTTCTTCTCCGGAATCTCGGTCAGGGTGGCTTCGGTCAGCAGCAGCAGGCTGGCGACCGAGACCGCGTTCTCGAGCGCGACGCGAACGACCTTGGTGGGGTCGATGATGCCGGCGTCCACCAGGTCGACGTACTCCTTGCGGGCGGCGTCGAAGCCCATGTTGCCTTTACCGATCCGCATCTGGTTCACCACCACCCCGCCGTCGACCGACGAGTTCTCGGCGATCTGGCGGGTGGGCGACTCCAGGGCGCGCCGGAGGATCTGCAGGCCCGTGCGCTCGTCGCCCTCACACTTGCCTTCCTCCCGCTCCACCGCCTCGATCGCCCTCAAGAGCGCGAGCCCGCCGCCGGGCACGATGCCCTCGGCCACCGCGGCCTTGGTCGCGCTGATGGCGTCGTCGAGCGCCTCCTTCTTGCTCTTCATCTCCGACTCGGAGGGCGCCCCCACCCGGATGACGGCGACGCCTCCCGAGAGCTTGGCGAGCCGCTCCTGCAGCTTCTCGCGGTCGTAGTCACTGGTGGTCTTGTCGATCTGGGCCCGGATCTGCTGCCGGCGGCCATCGATGTGCGCCTTGTCGCCCGCGCCGCCGATGAGCGTGGTGTTGTCCTTGTCGACGACGACCCGGTTGGCCCGGCCGAGATCCTCGATGTTGACCGCCTCGAGCTTGATGCCGATCTCCTCGGTGAGCACGCGGCTGCCGGTCAGCACGCCCATGTCCTCGAGCATCTCCTTCCGCCGGTCGCCGAAGCCGGGAGCCTTGACCGCGGCACACTTGAGCGAGCCCCGGATCTTGTTGACCACGAGGGTGGCCAGCGCCTCGCCCTCCACGTCCTCGGCCACGATCAGGATCGACCGGCCCGCTCGCGCGACCTGCTCGAGGATCGGGACCAGATCCTTCATCACGCCGATCTTCCGGTCGGTGAGCAGGATCAGCGTGTCCTCGAGCACCGCCTCCATCTTCTCGGCATCGGTGATGAAGTACGGCGAGAGGTAGCCGCGGTCGAACTGCAGGCCCTCGACCACCTCGAGCTGGGTCTCGGTGGTCTTGGACTCCTCCACCGTGATCACCCCCTCGTTGCCCACCTTTTCCATCGCATCGGCGACCATGTCGCCGATGCTCTGGTCGTTGTGAGCGGAGATGGTGGCGATCTGGGCCTTCTCCAGGCGGCTCTTCACCGGGCGCGAGAGCAGCTTCAGCGCGTCCACCGCCACGCGAGCCCCGCGATCGAGCCCCTTCTTGAGATCCACCGCGCTCGCTCCGGCCACCACGTTCCGCACGCCGTCGGCGAAGATGGCATGGGCGAGGATGGTGGAGGTGCTGGTGCCGTCTCCCACCGCGTCGCCGGTCCGCTCCGCGGCCTGGCGGATCATCTGAGCTCCCAGATTCTCGACGTGGTCCCGGAGCTCCATCTCCTTGGCGATGGTCACGCCGTCGTTGCACACCACCGGCGTACCGAATCGCTTCTCCAGGAGCACGCACTTGGACTTCGGTCCGAGGGTGACTCGAACCGCATCGGCCAGGGCGGTGACACCGCGGAGGATTCGCTCACGGGCCTCGGACCGGAAGAGCACTTGCTTGGAAGCCATGTCCTGTTCTCCCTCTGCTAGTGACCCGTCCCCACCGCTCCGGTCCGGAGCGGTGGGTGCACGGGAAACTGCGATTCGTGGACGGCGAAGCGGCCGGGCCGGGCCTCGGCGAGGCTCACGTAGTCGTGCGCGAGCATGCGGATCGCGGTTCGATGGTCGCCGGTCGGCAGCGTGATCTCGCGCTGCTCGAGCAGCGCCTCCTCGACGATGGTGGGAACGCCGAAGATCCGACCGAACGGAGGGACGGCGCCCACCTCGCAGCCGGGAAACGCCGCCAGCATCTCCTCGACCGTGGCCAGACGGACCTCGCCACGGCCGATCAGGCCCTTGAGGCGATTCAGGTCAGCCCTGCAGCACGCCGGCAGAACCGCGAGCGCCAGACCGACCGGATCCTTGACCACGAGCGTCTTGGCCCACGACCAGCCCGAGACGTGGGCGTGGGCCGCTTCTTCCTGCGACGTGAACGCCTCGCGGTGGGTGACCCGCTCGTAGCGGACGCCCCGGACCCCGAGCAGCTCTTCCAGTCGCTCATTCATGACGTCCGAAGGACTTGCAAGCGACATACCCTCGCGTAGAGCATCGAAAAGAAAGGCGACTCGCGGCCGCGCGGCACGGACAGGCCGAGCAGGCCCGCCTCAGGTGGGACAGCGCCTCCCCGCTCCGGCGGTCAGCAGACGGGATGCGCGCCGCGGACCAGCTCGGCCCGGAAGGCGGGCAAACGGCCCAGCTCGGCCTCGACGACCCCGCGGATCTCCCCCTCGACGTCCTGCAGCACGGTGCCGGGTAGCAGGCGTACCTGGACACCCGTCCATGGCCGGTCCACGGGCTCACCGATGCGCGCGACCATGTGGACGTAGACCTCACGGAGGGACGGGCATCGGGCCTGGACGAGGCGGGCCATCCGGTGGGTCAGGACGCTGTACACCTTGCCGGCGTGCGCCGCGGGGTTCTTGCCGGCGGTGGCCTCGCCGCCGGTCGGCCGTGAGAAGGCGATGAGCCCGTTGGCGCGGTTGCCGCGTCCCACCTGGCCGGAGTCGGCGTCCTCGGCCGAGGTCCCGGTCAGCGTGAGGTACACGCCCTCGGTGCCCTGCCCTTGCCGGTCGAGACAGTTCAGCCGCCAGTCGACATCGAAGGGCGCGGAGCCGAAGCGCGTGGTGAGGTCGTGGAGGATCTCATCCTTGCGCGCGAAGTACGCGGCTTCGGATCCCGTGACGAGGCACGACAGCGGCATGGCCAGCGTCACGGCCAGCCGACGGTCCTCGCGCACGCCCATGACCTTGACGTCCTGTCCCGTGTCCGGGAAGGCGGCCTTGAACTGCGTCGAGTTCAGGTATCGCTCGATCGCGAGCACGAGCTCCTCGGTGGGGCTGAGGGGCGCGTAGCCCGACGCGCCGGACGTGTCGTTCGAGGCGATCGCGACGTCGCCCGTGTAGACGCCCCGGAGCTCCTCGGAGCCGGGCGCGAGCGCCACCCGCGTGACGAGATCCTTGCCCGGCCTTACCCCGGGCAGGTGCGCGCCCACCCATTCGTCCACCGCATGGCGCACCGTCTCCGCGACCGGGAGGGCGCGGCCGTTCAGGACATCGGTCGCCCGATCCCCGATGATCAGCTCCATGGGGCGCGTCACCTCGCCTCCACCGAAGCGCTTGGCGCACTGGCCCGCCACCAGCAACGCCTTGTCGACGTTGTAGTGCGCGATGACGCCGGTCCGCTCGATGTACATGCGACCGAGCGCCACCGAGGCCGCCTCGGCCACCGAGTCGCAGATGGTGTCGGGGTGGCCGAGCCCTTTCCGCTCCACCACCTCGATGCGCCGGTCGGGAACCGGCGTGCCCCCGATCGCCTCGATGGCGAGGCTCATGGTGATCCCGCGAGGCCGACCCGCGAGCGGAGAGGCGCCCGGTCGCGTATCGTACGGGCGGAACCGGCACCATGCAGACGATCGATGCCTCCCACGGCGAAGGGGGCGGGCAGCTGCTTCGCACCGCGCTCTCGCTCTCGGTCGCCCTCGGCCGGCCGGTCACGCTCCGCCAGATTCGCGCCCGGCGATCCCGGCCGGGACTGCAGCCGCAGCATCTCACCGTGGTCCGGGCCCTCGCCGCGATCAGTGATGCCGTGGTCACGGGCGATGCGCTCGACTCCACCGAGGTGACATTCGTCCCCCGGACGCTGCGCGGCGGCACCTACCACTTCGACATCGGCGCCATCCGGGGCAGCGCCGGATCGGTGTCTCTGCTCTTCCAGGCGCTCGCTCTGCCGCTCGCGATGGCCACGGAGCCGTCCACGCTCTTGCTCCGCGGCGGCACCCACGTGCCCTGGAGTCCTCCCGTGCCGTACCTGACCTCGGTCTTCGTACCGGCGATCGGCCGCATCGGGGTACGGGCCGCGCTCACGCTGCGGCGCTGGGGCTGGTACCCCGCCGGAGGAGGAGAGGTGGAAGCCTCGATCACTCCCAGCCGGAACTGGAGCGCCGTGAGGTGGGAGCATCACGCCGGGCCGCCGACAATCGAGGGCATCTCCGCGGTGTCGCGCCTGCCGCTCTCCATCGCCGAGCGACAACGGACGCGGGCACGGGCTCGGCTCACCGCTTCCGGGCTGTCCCCCCAGATCGCCATCCTGGAAGACACCACCGCTCGTGGCCCGGGGACGCTGCTGATGGTCACCGCCACCGGCGAACCGGCGATCGCCGGCTTCTCCGCCCTCGGCCGGCGAGGCGTCCGCGCCGAGGCGGTAGCGGACGAGGCGGTCGACCCGCTCATCGACTATCTGCACAGCGGGGCCACCGTGGACGATCATCTGGCCGACCAGCTCATCCCGTTCCTCGCGCTCGCGGGATCTGCCTCGGTATTCACCTGCCCGACGCTCTCGAGCCACGTGCGTGCGGTGGCGTGGCTCGTCGAGCAGATGCTTCCCGTCCGAGTCACCCTCGGTGAGGGTCGGCCGGCCCGGGTCGTCATCGACTCGAGCACAGGTCGGGCGCCGGGATGACATGGCTCACGCGGGCAGCACGATCTCGAAGCGCTCCCACGGCAGCGCCGTCCAGGTCTCCGTCTGCCCGTGGCCATAGGAGCGGATGATCATCACCACCTTCGCCGCGATGGTCTCGTCGGGAGCTTCGAAGATGTCGAGGTAGTCGTAGGGGCCGAGGATCGCATAGTTCGCGAGCCACTTGACCTGAGGGCACTCCCTTCGCACGTGATCGGCGACGACCTTTTCCAGTCGCTTGAGCTCTCCGGGCGTCTTGACCGCTTCGGGTGTCAAGCGCGTCAGCACCACGTAGGTTGGCATCGCTCACTCTCCTTGTCTCTCATCTACCACTCCGGCGCGGCCAGACGCTCGGCCACGGCTCGGCAGGAGCCGACGGCATTGGCGTGGGCGAGCGGATTGCCGGCCAGGAGCGGAACGGGTGCACCCCCGTACCGCGCCACGCCGAATGGAAAGCGCGGGCGTCCCACGCGGCGCCTGCCGGAGGCCGGGCTGCGCCACCGCTCACAGGGGATACCGCAGCTCAGCCGCGATGCCACCCGCCGCGGCGAGGGGCTGGTGGGCCTCGATCGTCTCCACGCTACCGCCGGTCGCCACCACACGCTCGGCCATCGCCTCACCGAGCTCCACCGTCGTGGCCTCACCGCCGCACGCCGGGCAGTTCCAGGTGAAGCCCTGGCGGAGCGCGCCGCATCCAGAGCAGGCCCGGCCGGGGGTGCTCCATCCCTTGAGGAGATAGAGCCGGTGAATGGCCCCGCGGTTAGCGGCCTCCAGGGTCGCATCGAGCCCGGCCGCTGCCTTGCCCCGCTTTGCCGCGGCGGTCAGCACCCCGTCGACCCCGACCGCCTCCCGCTGCGCCTCCACATGCGGCATGTACTCGGCCGCCCGCGCGAGGATGAGATCCGTTGTCTCGTGCCGGGCCCCGGTCACGACTCCCACGATGTAGGCCGCGACGCGGGGCGGCAGCTCCTTCCGGAAGACCGCCAAGTTGCGCGTCTCTCCCGCCAGCACGATCCGCCGGACGCCGTGACCGTCCACGACCCCGATCAGGCTCTCCGCCACCGCCTCGAAGTGGCGGGCTCGATGATCCTGGATGTGTCGCTGGTATCGCGACTGCGCCATCTGCGCCCAGCCTCCGCGGCTGTGGTGACCGGGCACGTCCGATCGGAGCGCAACCTCCTCACCGGCGCCGCTGGCCGTGAGGGTCACGAGTCGCGCGGACTCCGCGTCGACGAACACCACCAGCGTCGGCGGGGCCATCTCACAGACCTCGGCGAGCGGGCGGAGCAGCGGGGTCTCGGCCACCGCGAAGGTGTTCTCGAAGGGAGCCCGGCTGCGCAGCGTCTCCCGAAGATCCAGGGCGCCGCATGCGAAGAGCGCCACCCCGGCGGCGTCGGGCATCGTGGTCTGGCTCAGGAGGGCCTCGCCCTGCGTCTCGACCCAGTCCAGATCGGCCGCCGCGGCGCGGAGGTGGGCGGCACGGCGCGCCTTGGCGAGCTCGTTCTTGAGGAAGATCCGGACCCGATCGCGCTGATGCTCGTCCGTCCAGTGCGTGTCGAGATAGACCGTCACGACCGGCGTGGGCGCCGGTCCGATCCGGGCAAGCTCGGTCATCCGGTCCTTGAGGTCCATGACCATCTCGCTAGGCGCGGCGCGCGCGCTTGGCCGGACGCGGCTTCTCGCCGGTCTGGGCGCGACTGGCCGCGAAGTACTTCTTGGGATGCCGCTTGTTCTCTCGGTCCCGCTCGCGGTAGCGCTCGAGCAGGCGATCGAGGACGACGAAGGCCGCATCGAAGGCGAGCCGCGGCGTATCCGCCGACCGCTCGACGCGGACGCTGGGGCGATACGGCAGGCGAATGGTCAGGGCACACCGGTTTGCGGGGCCCCCCTTCGGCCCGTTGTCGTCAAAAAACGCCGCCTGTCCGCTGATCGGCCGGACGGCGAGCCGCGCCAGCTGCTCCGCCATCAGCTTCGCGACGCGCGCCCGGAGCGTCGCGTCCGCCTCGATACCGCTGACTTTGACTGCCCGCTCGTTGGTTGCCATGGTGAATCTCTTGAGCAACCCGGGTGCCAGGCGGCGCCGTCAATTCTGGCGAGGGTTTCCCGTGCGCGGGCCGGCCCCTGGGGCGGCGCCGGTGGGGAGCGGGAGTCCCAGTGAGGGACGGCGGCCCCAGGCCTTCAGGACCTCCAGGACCGCCACCGGCCACAGCACGCCGATCGCCAGCACGATCACGTCGGCCTCGGTGAGTGGGGCCGTTCCGAGCAGTCGGGCCAGTGGCCCATACTCGATGGTGAGCCACTGGAGCACCACGAGTGCGATCAGCGAGAGCGGCACCCAGGGATTCGGCGGAAGCTGCCACCAGCTCAGGCGATCCGACCGACAGCTCATGGCCTGGAACGGATGGATGAGCACGACTGCCATGAAGGCCATCGTGCTGGCCGGCGCGCCGGGGCCTTGATTACCCACCGTCCAGAGGTAGGCGCTCAGCACGCCGGACGCGAGGAGGGCGCCCTCGCCCAGGATCCGGCCGCCGAATCGCCAGGTGATCAGGGCCTCGGCGGGGCCGCGGGGGGGCCGGAGCATGACGTCGTCATCGGCAGGATCACGGATCAAGGCGAGGGCCGGCAAGATGTCGGTCACGATGTTCACCCACAGGATCTGAAGGGGGAGGAGCGGGGTCGGATATCCCACCAGGATGGCGACGAAGATCGTGAGGATCTCGGACAGATTGCACGAGAACAGGAAATGGATCACCTTCTGCAGGTTCGCGTAGATGATCCGGCCTTCCTTGACCGCCTCCACGATGGTGCTGAAATTGTCGTCGGTCAGGACGATGTCGGCGGACTCGCGCGCCACGTCGGTCCCCTGGCGGCCCATCGCCACCCCGATGTCGGCGCGCACGAGGGCGGGCGCATCGTTGACGCCGTCGCCGGTCATCGCCACGATCTCGCCACGTGCCTGTAGCTCGGCCACCAGCGCGAGCTTGCCTTCCGGGGTGACGCGGCTCCGGATCGCCTCGGGCTCGAGGCCGAGCTGGCGGCCGACCGTCTCCGCGGTGAGCTGCTGGTCGCCCGTGAGCATGATCGTGCGGATGCCGGCTTCCCGACACGCCTCGACGGCCCCCCTCACCTCCGGTCGGATCGGGTCGACGAGCCCGGCGAATCCGAGGAAGACGAGATCGTCCAGCGACGCGGTCTCGATCGATGCGACCGGGCGCCAGGCGAAGGCCAGCACGCGAAGGCCCTGGCTCGCCATCACGCGGTTCTCCTCGAGCAGGCGCTGGCGCTCGGCTTCCCCGAGGACGACCGGACCGGCCGCGGTGTGATACCGGCTGGCCCGCTCGACGATCACGCTCGGGGCCCCCTTGGCCAGGAGCACCGGCCCGGCGCCCGGCATGACGTGGAAGGTCGCCATCATCCGGCTCGTGGGGTCGAACGGCATCTCGCGACGGCGCGGCCATGCGCGGATCAGGTCGGCAGGATCGAGGCCGGCCTTCACCACCGCCACGAGGAGCGCGGCTTCGGTCGGGTCGCCGTGCAGATGCAGGCCGTCGGACCCTACGCGGAGCCCCGCGTCGTTGCAGAGCGCGGCCGTCGTCAAGAGCAGCGTCAGGTGCGGGTCGGGGACCAGAGCGGGGGCGCCCGATTCGTCGGTGAAGCTGCCGGAAGTCGCCCGACTGCCTCCGCCCACCGTGATGCGCCGGCCGCCCAACTGGAGGGCCGTGACCGTCATCTGGTTCTGGGTCATGGTGCCGGTCTTGTCCGCGCAGATCACGGTGGTGGAGCCGAGGGCCTCGACGGCGGCAAGCCGCCGGACCAGGGCGCCCCGACGCGCGAGCCGCCACAGCCCGGCCGCGAGGGCCAGCGACAGGACCGCGGGCAGCCCTTCCGGAACCGCCGAGACGGCCAGGCTCACCGCGGTCTCGAGCATGAGCCAGATCGGCTCGCCGTGCAGGATGCCGGTGAGCCCGACGACGGCGCAGATGCCGAGAGCCAGCACGATCAGACGGCGGCCCAGGCTTTCGACCTGCTGCTCGAGCGGCGTCGCGCGGGAGCCGGCCGCGGCCACGAGCTGGCCGATCCGTCCCAGCTCGGTGGCGGGGCCGGTGGCGGTGACGAGGGCAACCCCGCTGCCCGAGAGAATCGTGGTGCCGAGATGGACCATGTTGGCGCGCTCGGCCAGCGGCGCCTCCGGTCGCGGTCGCGCCGCCACGTCCTTGTCCACCGCGGCGCTCTCGCCGGTCAGCGTCGATTCGTTCGCCTGAAGGGCCGCGCTGCGGAGAAGCCGCGCATCCGCGGGCACCGCGGCCCCCGCCTCCAGCATCACCACGTCGCCCGGGACGAGGTCGGCCGCGTCGATCCGCACGACGTGACCGTCGCGCCGGACCAGCGCATGGGGCACCGCGAGCGCGCGCAGGCGGGCCAGCGAGACCCGGGCGCGCCACTCCGAGACGAAGCCGATCGCCGCGTTGGCGATGAGCGCGGCCAGGATGGCCGCGGACTCGGCCCGCTCGCCGAGCGCCCACGCGATGGCGGCGGCCAGCAGCAGGAGCAGCACCACGAGGCTGCTGAACTGGGCGAGGGCCAGGCGCCACAGCGGCCGCTCGCGCCGGTCGGCCACCCGATTCGGGCCGACCGCGCGCAGGCGACGCTGCGCCTCGGCGGTGGTGAGGCCCCTCTCCGCGTCGTCCGCGGTCATGAGCGTATCGAGTATCGCGCGAAACGGCTACAATGGCGGGCGCGATGGCGACGTACCCGGCCGAGCTCGAGCGCGAGATCGTCCTGCGCGACGGTGCCCGGCTCCGGCTGCGTCCCATCCGTCCCGAGGATCAGGACCGCCTCATTGAGTTCTACGATCGGCTGAGCCGGCACACCGCCTACCAGCGCTTCTTCGCGGTCATGCGGCGTCTGCCGCCCGACTGGGCTCACCTGCTCGCCAACGTGGACTACGAGCGCCGGCTCGCCCTGCTCGCGGAGCGCGTCGAGGCCGGGACGGCCGAGCTCGTCGGCGTCGCGCGCTACGACACCACCGATCAGCCCGACACCGCCGAGATCGCCTTCGTGATCCAGGACGGCTGGCAGAATCGTGGGCTCGGCACCGTCATGCTCGACGCGCTTCTCGCGGCGGCCGAGGCGCGCGGCATCCATCGATTCCGCGCGTACGTGCTCGCGGGGAACGCCCGCATGATCGATCTGCTCGTGCGCTTCACGGACGTGACGGACCGGCGCACCGACAGTGGGGTGACGGAGCTGCTGCTCAGCCGACGCCCGCCGTCCGGACCCCGCTAGGGCGTGGGGACACCGTAGGGATACCATCCAAGCGGGCTCCACCCAGCCGGATCGCGCACGAACCACGTCGGCCCGATGTACATGTGAGGGGCGAGGCGTGCCTCGAGTACCTCCTGCTGCCAGCGGGCCTCGTCCTCGAGGCTGTACCGCACGAACTCGTCGGTCTCGGTCGGCAGCACATCGAGCCTCAGGAGGGCCGCCGCCCGGGCGGCCTGAGCGGCCAGGCGCGGATGCACGCTCTTGCCTCGCAGCGCGTCGAGCTGCGCCGCCGCCCTGTCCCGATCGCCCAGCGCCAGGTAGGTCAGCGCGAGGTAGAGCCGCCCCTCCGCCCGGTCCGGCGCGGCGAGCACCGCAGGATCGAGGACCGCCCGCGCCGCCTCGAACGAGCCGACGTGGTACTGCGCGATCCCGAGACCGAGACGGGCGTCGATCTGCGCGGGCTGGCTGGCCAGCGCGTCGCTGAACCGGGCCACCGCTTCCGGGTAGCGGCCCTCGCGTAGCGCGACCTCACCGGACTGGTACGCGGTCGCGCACCCGAACAGCAGGCCGGCGAGCCCCGCGGCGAGGCTCGCCCGCCGTGCTCGGGGGATCGAGCTCACGGATACGAGACGATGATCTCGGCGCATTCCGGGGTGCAGGTCGCGTCCTGCCGGACGATCTGGCGCAGGATATCGACCTCGGTGACGATGCCGACCATCCGCCCCTTCTCCATCACCGGCAGCGACCCCACTCGGTTCTTCCGCATCGTCGCGGCCGCGTCGTTGACGGTGGCGTCGGCCTCCACCGTGAGCACGTCGGTGGACATGATCTCGGCCACGCGGACCGAGTCGAGCAGGTCGCCGACCGGCTTCTCGCCGAGCTTCTCGAACACCTGCGGCAGGAACAGGTGGTGCCGCAGGTCGCGGTCGGTGACGACCCCGACCAGCATCCCGTCGCGGTTGACCACGGGCAGATGGCGGACCCGGGCCCGCTGCATGCGCGCCACTGCGTCGAGGCACGACTCGGCGGCTCCGATCATCACCACGTCCTTACTCATCAGCTCTTTCACCCGCATGGCAGCCTCCTGTCGTCGAGTAGCGTGCTCATCTCGTATCGTTGGAGCGGCGGACTCTCCACCAGACGATCAACGCGCCCAGCAGGACGACGATGCCCAGCGCGATCAGCCAGTGATCCCGGACGGGCTCGATCATGAGCGCGTCTCCTTCCCGTCCAGACCCGACCGGATCGCGTCCAGCAGCGCGGCGGCCACGAACGGCTTCGCCAGGAACGACGTGGCGCCCGCGGCGAGCGCGGCCCGGCGCGTCTCGTCGGATGGATATCCGGTGACGACGATCACCGCCGGCGGATCGAGGAGGCCGCGGGCGGCCCTCACCACGTCGAGGCCGTCGCCGTCCGGCAGGCGCAGATCCGCGATCACCAGGTGCGGATGCTCGCGGGCCACCGCGGCCAGGCCGCCCTCGCGAGAGGTGGCCATGACAACGTCGTACCCCTGCCGGCGGAGTAGCCGCTCGTAGGTGGCCAGGAAGTCACCCTCGTCGTCGACCACGAGTACTCGCGTGGACACGTTCGATGCCTGTCTCTTCTCGTTCACGCACGCACCCCGCTTCCCGCGAGGCGCTGGATCACGACGAGCACGCGCTCGGTGGCCGCCTGCACGTCGTACACGTCGGTTCGGATGGAGAGATCGGCCCGCGGCGACTCCTCGTAGTCCAGCACGATGTCGGGCGTCGAGGCCGGTCGCGGCGGCGGAGCCTCGAAGGTCAGGCCCCAGCGGACCGCGCGCTCCCGCTCGAGGCAGGTCTCGGTGGGGCAGAGCAGCTGGATCTCCGCGAAGGACGGGATCGAGGCCCGCGCCGCTTCCCGCCACACGCGCCGGCCCGCCGTCGCATCCACGATGACCGCGACGCCGGCCTCGGTGAGGAGCTTGGCCCCGTACGCCAGCACGCGGTGGACGATGTCCTGCTCGTGCTCGCCGGCGGGACGATCGCCGAGGAGCCGCTCCTGCACCGGGGCCAGGCCGAGCAGACGCACCCGAGCACCGCGCGCGTGGAGGCTCTCGGCCACGCGGCTCGCCAGCGTGCTCTTGCCGCTCCCGGGCCGCCCGGTGATCCAGATGGCCCAGCCGGGCTCGCCCCCCGCCTCTGGCTCGGCGGGCCGGTCGGCGGCGCGTGCGAGGTCTCGAGCCAGGCCCATGATCCGGTCCACCGATGAGGCGACGGGCTCCACGCTCGTGTCGATCAGCAGCTCCGGAGCCAGCGCGGGCTCGTAGGCCACATCGACGCCCGGCACGGTGGCCCCGGGCTGTCCCGCCTGGGCATAGATGTCACGCGGGGCATGTCCGGGCAGGCGGGTGCGCTCTCGCTGCCGGCAGACCTCCAGCGGGCAGACCAGCTGGACCTCCGCGAACCGCGGAACGGCCTGCCGTACGAGGTCGCGCCAGACGCGCCGGTGAGCGGTGGCGTCGATCAGCACCGGGGTGCCCGATTCGACCAGCAGCTCCGCGAGGTAGCCGAGGGCCCGGTAGACGACATCGCGCTCGGAGTCCGAGTAGCGGGGCGCCGGCGTGATGCTCTTCCGGATCTCGTCCAGCTCGAGCCGCTTGACCGGCTGGCCCAGGGCGCGCAGCTCGGTCTCGACCGCGCGCGCGATGGCCGATTTGCCGCTGCCCGGAGGGCCGGTGATCCAGATCGCCCAGCTCACGCGCGCCCTCCGAGCAGCTCCACGACGCCCTCCGCACTGCGCGGACCACCGGCCATCAGGTTCCGCGCGAATCCCAGGAGCGCGGCCCGGGTCCGCGGCGCCAGCGAGGGGTACCAGCGGGGATGTCCGATCACGAGGGCCCGGAAGGCGAGGAACGGAGGCATGACCTCGAGTAGCTCGCGGTCCTTGGAGGCGTCCAGATATTCGCCGAGGAAGACTCGGAACAGCGTCAGGAACGGCTCCGCCACGCCCGGGCGCGCCTCGAGCGCGGCCCTGCGGAGACCGAAGAACAGATAGTTGATGCCGAGCGCGCTCACGTCGTCTGCCGGCTCGCCCCACTCCCCGCGGCTTCGATCCAGCACCGAGAAGTCGACGCCCTCGCGGAACAGGAGGTTCCAGGGGTGGAAGTCGCCGTGAACGCAGGCCAGTCGCTGGGAGCGGCCTCGCAGGCGCCACCGCCACGACACCGCGTCACGCTCCAGCGCTTCGCAGGCCTCCGGCGGCAAGAATGGATACGGATGCGGGTAGCTGTCGAGAATACCCATCAGGCACTCGCCGTGCCCGACCAGCTCGCGGATGCGGCGCTCGTACAGGGTGGGCTCGTCCCGCTTCACCGCGTGCGCCCGGGCCAGGAAGCAGCCGAGCTCGCGGGCGCGAGTCAGGTCGAGGTCCCGGACGGGCTCGGTCAGGAGACGATGCAGATCGAGCCAGTAGAGCTCGCCCGCCGCCTTCTCGACGAGCTGGAAGAACTCCGTCGCGTCGCCTGCCGAGACCAGGGCGCCCGAGCCGCGCACGAAACCCACGTCCACGCTCCGGACGTGAGCCGGGAAGGTGTTGTAGGCGGCGTGGCCATAGAGGGCCTGCCAGGCGCGATCGGCCGGGTAGTCGTGACCGAACCCCTGCACGACCCGGGTGCGGGCCATCACGAGGCTCCGCGCCGATCCGTTCACGACGCAGTCGATCTCGAACGGCACTCCGTATCCGTAGGCCTTTGGATCCGTGCCGCCGACGTCCGGTCCGCCGAGCGGGTGGAGACCGAGAATCTCCACCCGCTCGCCGAAGACACCGGCCAGATAGTCGGCGAGCGCGCCTTCCACGTCGCTACTTCCCTCTGACCGTGAGGACCGGACAGGGCGAGACGGTCAGGACCCGGCTCGCGACGCTGCCCAGGAAGAGCTTCGCGAAGCCCGTGCGCCCGTGCGTTCCGATGACCACCAGGTCCGCCTTCTTCGAGCGGGCGGCCCGGGCGATCCGCTCGTGGGGCACGCCTTCGAGCAGCAGGCCCTTGGCTCGCGCTCCTGCCCGCTTGGCCCGGCTCACCAGCGCGCCGAGGTGCTTCTGGCCATAGGCACGTGCCGCCGCCGCCATGTCGTCGTAGACCTGGGGCGAGACGTAGCCGTCGGCCATGACCGGGACCGCGGGCGACATGACGTGCACGAGCAGCAGCTCGGCGCGGTTGCCCTTGGCCAGGTCCACCGCCCGCTTGAAGGCGGCCGACGAGGCGCGGGAGAAATCGGTGGGATGCAGGATGCGTCGGATGCGGCTCATCGCAGGACCTCCCCTCGGGGTGTGGGTTTGCCATCCTTGACCGGCCGGACCTCGGCCTTCCCGGCGGGAGGCTCTAGCGGCGCGCCGCTCGGCCGAAGCAGGAGGATCGGCACGGTGGTGCCGCGCAGAACGGACTCGGCCACGCTGCCGAAGACGATCCGTCCCACTCCGCTGCGGCCGTGCGTGGTCATCACGATCAGGTCGGCCTTGTGCGCCCCCGCCGCCTCCACGATGGCCGAGGCCGCCGGCCCGTACCAGACGTGCGTCTCGATCCCCCGCACGCCGTCCTTCTCCAGCTTGGCCTTGAGCGCGGCCAGGTACTCCTCGGCCTCACGCACCGCGATGATCTGCGCGCCGATTGCGTCGGCGCCCGGCAAGATCCGCGCATTGGCGGCCCGGACGAGCAGGAAGGTGGAGGCATCGGAGCGCGCCATCTGGAGGGCCTCGGCAATGGCCAACTCCGCCATGTCCGAGCCATCGAGCGGGATCAGGATCCGGTTTGTCTTCATCGTGGTCCTCCTTGGGAAGGCGAGGCTGCAACGGAGGTGCCACGAGAGACGACGAAGGAAACCGGGGACTTGCGGGCTCTGCCCCCGATCGCCGGCTGAGGCGGCGCCTCCCCGCTGGGACAGCGCCGCCCCGGTGGGGCTAGGCTCTCAGGTCGTACTTGTTGATGAGGCGGTGAAAGGTTTTGCGGTCGATCCCGGCTGCCTTCGCCGCCGACGAGACGTTGCCGTCGTGGCGTGCGAGCAGGTCGCGAAGGTAGGAGACCTCGAGCACCTGCAGCCACTGGTCCTTGGCCGCCTTGAGGGTGAGGTCGGTCCGGGCGGGCAGGCCGCCTTCGCCGAGGGCGCTCGGCACGGCCGCGGCTGCTCGCGCATGCCCCTGTAGAACGTGGTCCGGGAGATCCTTGACCGTGATGAGGGAGCCATCGGCCAGCGCGCACGCGCGCTCGATCACGTTCTGGAGCTCGCGCACGTTGCCCGGCCATCCGTACCGATCGAGTGCCTCCGCGGCCGCGTCGTCCATGCCGGTCACCCGCGCCTGCCCGAACCGCTTGAGGAACGTGTGGGCCAGGAGCCGGACGTCCCCGGCGCGCTCACGCAGGGGGGGCAGATGGATCGCGATGACGTTGATCCGGTAGTAGAGCTCCTCCCGGAAATGCCCCTTGGCGATGGCATCGCGCAGGTCCCGGTTCGTGGCCGAGACCACCCGCACATCGACGTCCACCAGGCCGGTGCCGCCCACCCGCCGGATCTGCCGCTCCTGGAGTGCCCGCAGGAGCTTCACCTGCAGGGTGGCGGGCAGCTCGGCGATCTCGTCGAGGAACAGGGTGCCGCGATGCGCGGTCTCCACGAGGCCGGGCTTGCTCCGTATCGCGCCGGTGAAGGCGCCCTTCTCGTGGCCGAACAGTGAGCTCTCGACCAGGCCCTCCGGCATCGCCGCGCAGTTGATGGTGATCATCGGCCGGTCGCGCCGCGGGCTCTGGTCGTGCAGGGCCTGCGCGAACAGCTCCTTGCCGGTTCCCGACTCGCCCTCGAGCAGCACCGTCGCGCGCGTAGGCGCGGCCGCCGCGATGGTCTGGAGGACCCGGCGCAGCGCCTCGCTCTCGCCCACGATCTCACGGGCGGCGTGGTAGCGGCCCACCTCCTCGCGGAACGCCTCGTTCTCGGCTCTCAGCCGCGCCAGCTCCAGCGCCTGGCCCACCGCGATCTCCAGCGCCTCTGGCACCACCGGCTTGGTCAGATAGTCGATCGCGCCGCTCTTGATGGCGATCACCGCGTGCTCGATGCTCGCGTAGCCGGTCAGCATGATGAGCGGCACGTCGTACCCCTGCGCCTTCAGCAGGGCGAGCAGGTCGAGCCCCGTGGTCTTGGGCATGCGGTAGTCGGAGATGATGAGATCCACGGGGGTGCGGCCGAGCACCGCCAGCGCCTCGTCGGCGCTGCGCGCGAGCAGGGGCTCGTGCCCCATGCGCTGCAGCGTATCCTCCAGGACCACGCCTACCGATGGTTCGTCGTCGACGCAGAGGATGGTGGCCATGGCCCGCCGCCGTGCTCGAGAACGCCGGATCGTGGATCGCGCGCCGGCCGCGCGGTTCACGCGGTAACTAGTCTGGCGCGAGACTTGCTTCTTGGCAACCAATGCCGGAAAGGCTTTCCGGCACCGGCAGGGGGACGCATGCGGATCACCAACTCGATGCTGCAGCAGTCCGTGGTCGCCGCCGTGCAGGCGAACCTGCAGCGGATCGCGACCGCCCAGGCCCAGGTCTCGAGCGGCCTGCGCATCACCAGGGCGTCGGACGACCCCGTCGCCGCCGCACAGATCATGCGGACCTCCCAGGACCTCGACGCCCTCGCGCAGGTGCAGCGCAACGTGACGTCGGCGCAGACGCGCGTCTCGGCCGAGGATTCCGTGCTGACCCAGATCACCAACCTGGTCACCCGCGCCCAGGAGCTGGCCGTCGAGGAGTCGTCGAGCACCGCGACGGCCGCGACGCGGGCCAGCAGCAAAGCCGAGGTGGACGGCCTCATCTCGCAGGCCGTGGCCCTCGGCAACACGCGGGTCGGCGACGAGTACATCTTCGGCGGCGCCCAGACCACGGTGCCGCCCTTCCAGGCCAACGGTGCGTACGTCGGCGACGACACCGAGCGCACGGCCGAGATCGGGCAGGGCATCTACGCGGCCACGAACCACACGGGCCGGGATCTGCTCGTCTCGAGCGGCCTGCTGCCATCGCTGCAGGCGCTGAGCACCGCGCTCGCCAGCGGCGACGGCTCGGCGGTCGGCGCGACGGCCGCCTCGCTCGGCACCGCCAACGCGCAGATCCAGTCGCTGGTGGCCGACACCGGCGCGCGGGCGAACCAGCTCGACACGGCGGCGCAGAGTGCCTCCGCCCTGACCGCCAGCCTCACCGCGCGGCAGAGCTCGCTGCAGGACGCCGACGTCGCGACGACCTCGACCGAGCTGCTGGCGGCGCAGACCTCGCTCCAGGCCGCGCTGCTCGCGGCGAGCCGGGTGCTGCCGACCAGCCTGGCGAACTACCTGAGCGGCATGTGAGCGGCGTCGCGCAGCTGCGGCGTGAAGAGCCACTGCTGGTTCCCTCGGAGCTGTTCGGCCCGCTCGAGGTGCGCCCGGACGACTGCCTCATCTTCCCCGCGGGGCTGCTGGGCTTCGCCGCGCAGCACCGCTGGGTGTTGCTGCCGGCGGCGGCGATGGGCGTGTACTGGCTGCAGTCGTGCGACGAGGGCTCGCTGGTCTTCCTCGTCGTGGATCCGTTCCCGTTCCTGCCCGGCTACACCGTGGACGTGCCGGACGACGATCCGGTGGCCCGCGGGGCCGAGCGGCCGGAGGACGTCGTCGTCCTCGCCATCGTTACCATGCCGGCCAACGCCTGGAGCGCCTGCACCATGAACCTCCAGGGGCCGCTGGTGGTCAACCTCCGCACCCGCATCGGGTTCCAGCGGGTGCGCGGCGACGCCGCGTACGGCCCGCGGCACTCCATCGACCTGCGGTCGCGGCTCGCCCTCTCAAGTTCCGGCCCCGAGCGCCGATAACTCCCTCCAGACGGCCACATCGGGCCGTCATCCAGGTGGCCGGGGCAGGGAAGCTCCGGAACGTCATGAGAGGGAGCAGGGCCATGATCATCAACACCAACGTCTCGGCGCTCAATGCGTCACGGAACCTGAACACGACCGGCAACGCGTTGCAGCAGAGCATCGCGCGGCTGTCCTCGGGCTTCCGGATCAACCAGGCCAGCGACGACGCCGCCGGCCTCAGCATCGCGAACACGTTGCAGGCGCAGGTCGGGAGCCTCAACGCCGCCTCGCGCAACGCGTCGCAGGCGGGTTCGCTCGTCCAGATCGCGTCCGGCGCCGTGGACACGATCACCTCGATTCTCGACCGGATGAAGGAGCTGGCCACCGAGGCCGCGTCCGACACGGTCACCAGCACCGATCGGCAGAAGATCAACGCCGAGTACACCACGCTGCGTTCGGAAATCGGCCGGATCGTGAGCAACACGAAGTACCAGGGCCAGACGCTGCTCGACGGCTCGTACGGCGTGTCGGTCAGCGGCGGCACGGCCCTCACCACGGCCGGCAGCGGCCTGGGCGCGGGCACGAGCGGCACGGTCATGCTCAGCGGCGCGTCGCCGAACGCGACGTACACGATCACGGACGCCGCCGGCGCGGCCATCCAGATGAGCGACGGGACCACGACGCAGATCGTGACGCAGTCGGCCGCCTCGGGCGCGCAGACGATCGTCTTCGACAAGCTGGGCGTGACGCTGAACGTCGACGGCAGCTACGCGGCCGGCGGCCTCAACGGCCTGACGGTCACCACGGGCGCCGCCTCGGGCGGGCGGTTCACGGTGGGCTCCGGCGCGGTCGTGGGTGAGGACACCATCGACCTCAACCTGGCCAACCTGACCACCGGCGCCGCGGGCCTCAACCTCGACGGGACGGACCTGACGAGCCTGACCAACGCCCAGACGGTCATCACGCGCCTGGACGCGGCCATCTCGACCGTGGCGTCGGCCGACGGCAACATCGGCGCCGCCGAGAACCGGTTCACCTACGCCTCGCAGAACCTGGCGTCCCTGATCCAGAACCTGACCGCGTCGGAGTCGACGATTCGTGACGCGGACATGGCGGCGGAGATGGTGAACTTCACCAAGGAGCAGATCCTGCAGCAGGCGGGCACCGCGATGCTGGCGCAGGCCAACAGCGCCCCGCAGAGCATTCTGACGCTGCTGAAGGGCTGAGGCGACATCGCTTCGACCCACGCCCCCGGGGCCGGCTCGCCCGGCCCCGGGGCTGTTCCATAGCCGGACGAGGGCGACATGACGACCCCCATCAGCTCCTTCAGCGGCGCGATCAGCGGCATCGACTGGCAATCGCTGGTGGACAAGATCATCCAGGCCGATGCCGCGCCGCAGACCGTACTCAAGAACGAGGTCACGAGCGACAACGCCGTGGTGTCGGCCTGGCAGAGCTACGGCCAGCTGCTCCAGGCGCTGCAGACCGCGATCGGCGGCCTGCGGGACGGGACCGCGTTCACCGCGACCACCGCCAGCGTCGCGAGCCCCGGCTACGCGGGACCGGCGGAAGTCGCGGCCACCACGTCCGTCGACGCGACGCCCGCCGACTACCAGATCCAGGTGACGGGCCTGGCGCAGGCGGAGAAGCTCAGCGGTGGCACGTACGCGAGCGCGTCGAAGGCGCTCGGGCTCTCCGGCGAGTTCTTCGTCAACGGCGCCCGGATCTCGGTCGCCGCCACCGACACCCTCAGCGACATCCGCGACAAGATCAACGCCGCCGACACCGGCACGAGCGCCACGAAGGTGACGGCCTCCGTGCTGTCGGCCGGCGCCGCGGACAACCGCCTGGTGCTTACCAGCGACGTCACGGGCAGCGCGGGCATCGACCTCAAGGAAGGGGCGAGCGCCCTCCTGGCCCGGCTCGGCTTCCTCGACGGCACGACCACGGTCAAGCGGCAGACCAGCTCCGGCGCGGCCGGCGACCGGTTCACGTCGGCCGACGCCCCGGTGAAGACGCTGCTCGGCCTCACGGACGGCGGTGGGCCCCAGACGGTCACCGTCGGTGGCCAGACGGTCACGATCGACCTCTCGACCCAGTCGCTCAACGACGTCGCGGCCAGCCTCGACGCGCTGAGCGGCGTCTCGGCGACGGTGCAGCAGGACACCTCGGACGGCACGACCCGCTACTACCTCGACGTGCGTGGCACGACGAGCTTCGCGGACAGCGGGCACGCGCTCGAGCTGCTGGGCCTGGTGAGCGGCGGGCAGGCGGCCGTCGCGCAGCAGGTCCAGAGTGACGCACTCACCGGCGGCGACGCCGCCACGCCGGCCACGGCCACGACGGCGCTGGCGGACCTGTGGAATGGCGGGGCCGCGGCCGGCGTGCAGCCCGGCGATACGCTGACCGTCACGGGGACGCGGGGCGACGGCACCGCCGTCAACCTGACCTACACGGTGCAGGCCGGCGACACCGTCCAAACCCTCCTCGACCGGATCAGCAACGCGACCAATGGGTTCGGCGCCGGGCTGCGGCCCGCCGCCGCGGCGATCGACGCGCAGGGGCGGATCACGCTGACGGACGGCACGGCGGGCGACAGCCGGCTCGCGCTGTCCATCGTCGCGCACAACGAGGGCGGCGGGCGGCTCGACCTGGGCTCGTTCACGACCGACGTGGTGGGACGCCAGCGCACCCTGGTGGCGGGCGCCGATGCCGCGTTCGCCATCGACGGCGTCTCGATGACCCGCTCGACCAACACGGTCGCCGACGCCATCGCCGGCGTGACGCTCACGCTGCAGGGCGCCCAGTCGGGCCATACGTGGGACGTGGACATCTCGCGCGACGAGCAGTCGGCCAGCAATGCGCTCGACTCGTTCGCGCAGGCGTACGACAACATGCTGTCGTTCGTGTCGGCCCAGGGGACGCCGGCGGCGTCCGGCTCCGGCCAGAGCAACCCGCCGCTCTATGGCGACTCGACCCTCAGCGGCATGCGGTCGATGCTCTCGCAGGCCCTGATCCAGATCGTGCCCGGCGCGCAGGGCAACTACACCACGGCGTCGAGCGTCGGACTGTCGCTCGACAAGAACGGCCAGCTCAGTCTCGACGCGGCCAAGTTCAAGACCGCCTTCACCGACGACTACGCCGCCATCCAGCAGCTGTTCGTGCCGCAGAAGACCGCGACCGACCCGGCGGTGACGTTCACCACGTTCGGCAACTCGACCGCGGGCGGCAATTACGACGTGACCATCACGAGCCCCGCGACGCAGGCCACGGCGACGGGTTCCGGGTTCTCCGGCGTGTACGCGGACGACGGCACGCCCGACACGATGGTCGTCACGGACCAGGCGACCGGGTGGGTCGCGCAGGTCGGCCTGAGCAACGGGATGACGACGGCGCAGATCGTCGCCGCGCTCAACGCGGCGTTCGCCGCCGCCGCCGCCCAGCGGCTGCAGTCGAGCACCACGTTGTACGCGGATCCGTCGGGGACGACGCCCATGACGGCCGCCACGCACTGGTCGGACCTGACGGGGGCGGGCGGGGCGTCGCTGGGCATCGCGACGGGCGACACCATCGCGTACGGCGGCACGCGGGGCGACGGCACGGCGGTGGGCGGCACCTTCACCATCGGCGACCCGAGCACCGGCGCCGTCGGCGATTTCATCGCGCAGATCCAACGGGACATCGGCACCGGCGCCACGGTCTCCGTCGCCAACGGCCAGATCGTGGTTCAGGACAACCAGGCGGGCGCCTCGCAGCTCGCCCTGACGTTGACGCCCGGCAACCAGGGAGGCGGCTCCCTGTCGTTCGGCTCGCTGATCCAGGTCACGCAGGGGCGCACCGCCCTGCCGGTCAGCGCGACGCCGAGCGGAAACGACATCGTGCTCACCGGCAATCGCTACGGTACTGCCGCCAACTTCACCATTGCGTATACGCCCGGCGGCGCGGATGGCTCGGCGCAGTTAGGCATAACGGCGCAGAAGTACTCCGGCGTCGATGTCGCGGGCACGATCGGCGGTGTGGCCGCGCTT
>DATIWG010000051.1:0-200188 GCA_035519555.1 Nitrosotalea sp.
TCGGGCGGAGCGGGTCGGGGAAGTCGACGCTGCTCAACCTGATCGCCGGCATCGACCGCCCGACCTCGGGCCGTGTCGTGGTCGACGGCGTCGACCTCACCGCGCTCGACGAGGACGCACGCACCCGTTTTCGTCGCCGCCGCATCGGCTTCGTCTTCCAGTTCTTCAACCTGATCCCGCTCCTCACCGTCGAGGAGAACCTGCTCCTGCCGCTGGAGCTGAACGGCATGGCCGACGCGGCGGGCGTGGCGCGGGCGCGCGAGCTGCTCGAGCGCGTGGGCCTCGGCGGCCGCGGCACGAGCCTGCCGGACCGGCTGTCCGGCGGAGAGCAGCAGCGAGTGGCGATCGCCCGGGCGCTGGTCCACGATCCCGCGCTCATCCTGGCCGACGAGCCCACCGGTACGCTGGACGCGGAGACGGCGACGGTGGTGCTCGCGCTGCTCGACGGTCTCGCGCGGGAGGCCGGCAAGACGGTGGTCATGGTGACGCACAGCCGCGAGGTCGTCGGGGTTGCCGACCGCATCTTCGCCGTCCAGCGCGGCCGGCTCGTCGAGCAACCGGCCGCGCCCGGCGCCTCGGCCCGGAGCGCCGGCGTGTGAGGCGGCAGCTCACCCGGCTCGCCCTGCGGCACCTCGCGCAGCACCCGTGGCAGCTCGGCCTCGCCGTGCTGGGCATCGCCCTCGGCGTGGCCGTCGCCGTCTCGATCGACCTCGCCAACGAGAGCGCGCGGCGGGCTTTCTCGCTGGCCACGCTGGCCGTCACGGGCCGCGCGACGCACCAGATCGTCGGCGGCCCGTCCGGCCTGCCCGACGACTTCTACCGGGCGCTGAAGGTGGATCTGGGCGTGCGCCTCGCCGCGCCGGTCCTGTCCGGCGATGTCGCCGCCGTCGACACCCCAGGCCGGACCTTCACGGTGCTCGGCATCGATCCATTCGCCGAGACGCCGTTCCGACCCTACCTGGGTCAAGAGCCCGGCCGGGTCGCGGCGGGCTCTTACGGCGGGTCGAGCGCGTCCGCCGCTCTCGCCGGCGCGCGCCGGGAGTCGCCCGCGCGCGACCGCCTCGCCACGGTGGCCGCGCTCATCACGCGCCCCGGCGGGGTGCTGGTCGCGCGGCCCACCGCGCGCGAGCTCGGCCTGGCGGTGGGCGATCGGCTCATCGTGCGCGCCGCGGGGATCCGCCGCGAGCTGACGGTGGCGGGGCTGCTCGACCCCGGTGATCCGGCGAGCGCCCGGGCTCTGGACGGCCTGCTCGTCACCGATGTCTCGAGCGCCCAGGAGATCTTCGGCGCGGCCGGGCGGCTTGGCCGCATCGACCTCATCCTCGCCGACGACGAGGCCGGGCGCGCGCTGCTCGCCCGCATCGCGCACGCTCTGCCTCCCGGCGCGGAGCTGGTCACCGCGGGCGCGCGGGCCGGCACCACCGCCCAGATGATCCGCGCCTTTCAATGGAACTTGACCGCGCTTTCGCTCCTCGCCCTGGTGGTCGGCATGTTCCTCATCTACCAGACGATGACCTTCTCGGTGGTGCAGCGACGCCCCCTCATCGGGGCGCTCCGCGCCCTCGGCGTGACGCGCGCCGAGATCTTCGCGTTGGTGATGGCCGAGGCCGCGCTGATCGGGGCGGTGGGGACGGCGGCCGGTCTGGCGCTGGGCTGGGCGCTCGCCCGCGGGCTGCTCGGGCTGGTGACGCGCACGATCAACGACCTCTACTTCGTGCTCTCGGTGCGCGACGTCGCGATGGATCCGCTCGCCCTCGCCAAGGGCGTGCTTCTCGGCGTGGGCGCGACGCTCGCCGCCGCGCTCGCCCCCGCCCTCGAGGCCACCGGCGCGCCCCCCCGCGTGGTGATGAGCCGGGGCGCGCTCGAGACCGGCGCGCGGCGGATGGTGACGCGCGCGACGTGGCTCGGCCTCGGGCTGCTCGCGGCCGGCGCCCTGATCCTGGCGCTGCCCGTGGGCATCGTCGGGGGTTTTGCCGGCCTCTTCGTGCTGATGATCGGCGTCGCCCTCGTCGCGCCCGCGGCCGCGCTGGGCTTGCTGCGCCTGCTCCATCCGCCCGCGACGGCGGCGTTCGGCACTCTCGGCCGGCTCGCCACCCGCGGAATCGTGGCGGCGTTCTCCCGCACCTCGGTCGCCCTCGCCGCGCTGATGATCGCGGTGTCGGCCGCCATCGGCGTCGGGATCATGATCGCGAGCTTCCGGGAGGCGGTGGTGAGCTGGCTCGAGGGCACGCTCCGCGCCGACGTCTACGTCTCGGCGCCGAGCCTGGTGGGCAACCGACCGGACGCGGCGCTCGAGCCCGCGCTGGTGGCGCGCCTCGCGGCCACGCCCGGGGTGGCGCGCGCGGGCACGTCGCGCGGCGTGCTGGTCCCGGGCTCCGGTGGACCGGTGCAGGTGGTCGCGCTCGACGTCGATCCGGGGCGGCCCCCCCGCTGGCGATTCCGCGAGGGCAGCGCGGATGCGATGTGGGCCGCCGGCGGCGATGTCGCGGCCGGCGCCGAGGTGATCGTGTCCGAGCCCTACGCCAACCGCCACCGCGCGCCCGTGGGCGGTGCCGTCCGCCTTCGCACCGACCGGGGCGACCGCGACTTCCGGGTGGGCGGCGTGTTCTACGACTACGGCTCGAGCTCGGGGGTGGTCGTGATGAGCCGGCGGACGTACGACCGCTTCTGGGACGATCGCAAGGTCTCGGGCGTCGCCATCGAGGTCGTGCCCGGCACCGATCTCGGGGCCCTGATGGCGGAGCTTCGCGCGGCGACCGCTGGCGACCAGGAGATCGTGGTCCGCTCGAACCGCGCGCTGCGCGAGGCGTCGCTCGAGATCTTCGACCGCACCTTCGCGATCACGGGCGTGCTGCGGACGCTCACCGTCGCCGTCGCCTTCATCGGCATGCTCGCGGCCCTCATGGCGCTCCAGCTCGAGCGCGCGCGCGAGATCGCGGTGCTCAGGACGCTCGGCCTCACCCCGCGTCAGGTCTGGGGGCTCGTCACGGCCGAGACCGGGCTGATGGGCCTGCTGGCCGGCCTGCTCGCCGTGCCCGGCGGGCTCGTGCTCGCGGGGATCCTGGTGTTCGTCATCAACCGGCGCTCGTTCGGCTGGACCATGCCCATCGATCCGTCGCCGGAGATCCTGCTCCAGGGGGTCCTGCTGTCGGTGGTGGCGGCGGTGCTGGCCGGGGTCTATCCCGCGTGGAGGATGGCGCGTGCGCTGCCCGCCGACGCGCTCCGCGATGAGTAGGGCCACGCGCGTGTTCGTCGGCCTGGCGGTGGCCGGTCTCGCGGCGGGCGCGGTGCTCGCCTTCGCCCGGTGGCCCGACCGCGACGGCGCGGGAGGGGGCGACGGCGTCCACGCGAGCCTGGCGGTGAGCGCGGCGCTCGGCGCGGGCGACCTGGCCGGGTTCGCGCGGGCGGTGGCGCCGCGTCCGTTCTCGTTTCCCGCCGACCTCGGGCCGCATCCCGAGTTCCGCACCGAGTGGTGGTACTACACGGGGAATCTCGAGACCGCGACCGGACGTCATTTCGGGTTCCAGCTCACGTTCTTCCGCACCGCGCTGGCGCCGCCCACGGCCCGCGGCACCGCCCGCGCCTCCGCCCAGCGTGCTTCTGCGTGGTCGTCACGCCAGCTCTACCTCGCTCACTTCGCGGTCACCGACACCACGGGCCGCCGCTTTCACGCGTGGAGCCGCCTCAGTCGGGAAGCGCTCGGCCTGGCCGGGGCGCGGGCGACCCCGTTTCGCGTCTGGCTCGAGGACTGGTCGGCGCAGAGCGAAGCCGCCGGCGGCCTGCCCACTCGGCTGCACGCCGCGGAAGGAGACGTCGCCATCGACCTGATCCTCACGAGCGACAAGCCCGTCGCGCTCCAGGGCGACCGCGGCCTGAGCCAGAAGGGCCCGGAGCCGGGGAATGCGTCCTACTACTACTCGCTGTCCCGGATGAGCGCCCGCGGCACCGTGAGCGCGGGCGGCGAGTCGCTGCCGGTGTCCGGCCTCGCCTGGATGGACCGGGAGTGGAGCACCAGCGCGCTCGGCCCTGACCTGGTCGGCTGGGACTGGCTCGCGCTCCAGCTCGACGACGGGCGCGACGTCATGGTGTACCGCCTTCGCCACCGCGACGGGACGGCCGACGCGCGCAGCGCCGGCGCGCTCATCGCCGCGGACGGCGCCACGCGGCCGCTCGCCCCCGCCGACGTGACGCTCGAGGCGCTCGACCACTGGACGAGCCCGAGGAGCCGCGTGCGCTACCCGAGCCGCTGGCGCCTCGCGATCCCCGGGGCGGCGCTCAGCGTCGAGATCACGCCGCGCCTGGCCGACCAGGAGCTGATCGTCGGCACCCGCTACTGGGAGGGCGCGGTGCGGGTCGAGGGCACCGCCGCCGGCCGCCCGATCGGCGGCCGCGGCTACGTCGAGCTGGTGGGCTACGGCGAGTGAGCCGGAGCGGCGCTCTTACGTCCGGGCGACAACGGCCGGCGAGCGGGTCAGGCGACGGCGCAGCGCGTCCGCGATGCTGCCGTAGATGCCGGCGGGCAGGAAGATGATGAAGATGATCAGCAGCAGGCCGTAGATGGTCTCCGCGATGCCGATGAGCTTGATGCCGAAGTAGATGCGCAGGTACTCGCTGAGCGCGATGGTCAGCGCGGTGCCCACGAAGGGGCCGAGCAGCGAGTACATCCCGCCGAGCACCACCGCGAACACGATGCGCAGCGACACCCCGATGCCGGAGAGGGTGTCCGGGTTGGCGTAGGCGAGGTACAGGGCGAGGAGGGCGCCGCCCAGGGCGGTCAGGGCCGCGGAGAGCGCGGTGATGCCCATCTTGAAGCGGGTGACGCGGATGCCCACCGAGGCCGCCGCCGTCTCGTCCTCGCCGATCGCCTCCATGGCCGAGCGGGCCATGCTGCGGTCCACGCGCCACCACACCCAGAGGCCAAAGAGCCAGGCGGCCATCCCCACGTAGTAGAAGACGCGCTTGTCCGCGAACTGCAGCGTCCACCAGTCGGACGCGGTGCTCACCGTCTTGAGGCTCACCCCGAGGGAGCCACCCGTCCAGTCGCGCTCGGCCACGATCAGGAGGCGGATCACCTCGCCCACCGCGAGCGTGACCAGGCCGAAGTAGTGGCCCACCACCTGGAAGCGCGAGCAGGGATAGGCGACCACGAGCGCGAACGCGACCGTGAGCAGGACCGCCAGGGTGGCGCCGAGCCACGGAGTCATCCCGAAGAAGTTCCAGAAGAGCACGGTCGCGTAGGCGCCCACGCCGAGGAAGGCGCCGTGGCCGAGCGAGACCAGACCGAAGCGGCCCATGAGCGACCAGGCGTTGCCGACGAGGGACCAGAGGAAGATCTGGATGATGACGTGCCAGATGTACTCCTGGGCCGCCCCCAGGGGCAGGAAGGGCACCAGGACGATAGCCGCGAGCGCGACGAGCCCGACGACGCGGAGCGCGGTCATCCGCGTTTCGCGAAGATGCCGCCCGGGCGGACGAACATGAGCACGATGAAGACGACGAACGCGATGACGTAGCCCATCTCGGTCGACACCATCACGCCGCCCACCGAGATGATCTGGGCCATGATGAAGGCCGCGAAGAACGCGCCCACCATGTTTCCGAGACCGCCCAGCACGCAGATCATGAAGGTGAGGGGCCCGAAGGCTCCCCCGAAGTAGGGATGCACCGCGTACTGGATGATGAGCAGCGCCCCCGCCACGCCCGCCATGGCCCCGCCCACCGCGGACGTCACCAGGTAGAGCCGCTGCGGCCGCGCGCCCATCAGGGCGATGGCCTCGCGGTCCTGGCTCACCGCCCGGATGGCGGTGCCGGTGTAGGTGCGCTTGAGGAAGAGATAGAGCGCGGTCATGGCCAGGATCGATAGCCCGAAGGCGAGCAACCGGGTGAACGAGATGAAGATGCCGCCAAGCTCGATCGTGGGCAGGTCCACCCGCAGCGAGCGGTGGTCGGTGGACCACAGGAGCGTCGCGACCGACTGGATGAAGAACAGCAGGCCGCCGGTGGCCAGAAGCTGGTTGATGGGCGGGCTCGACAGGATCGGCGTGATGATGAGCAGGTGCACGAGCACGCCCAGGAGCGCCCCGACGCCGATCGACCCGACCCCGGCGAGCCAGAGCGGCCAGCCGTAGAGCGCGACCAGGAAGTAGACCGCGTACATGCAGAGCGCGACGAGATCCACGTAGGCGATCCACACGATGTCGATGACGCCGAAGATCAGGTTGAGGCCGAGGGCCAGGAGGGCGAGCACGCCGCCGAGGAGGATGCCGTTGACCACCGCTTCCAGGATGAAGATCGGGTCGATCACGGCTCAGAGCCCCACGTAGGCCTGGCGGACGAAGTCCTGCTCGGCGAGGTCGGCGGCGCGGCCTTCCACCTTGATGCGGCCGACTTCCAGGAGGTAGGCGCGGTCGACCAGCTTCAGGACCTGGCGGACGTTCTGCTCGACCACCAAAATGGTGTATCCCTCTTCCCGCACGCGTCCGATCAGATCGAAAAGCCGCAGCACCATCACGGGGGCGAGGCCCATCGACGGCTCGTCGAAGAGGATCAGCTTGGGGCGCGACATGAGCGCGCGCCCGACCGCGAGCATCTGCTGCTCGCCGCCCGAGAGACTGCCCGCGCGCTGCAGTCGCCGCTCGGCCAGCACCGGGAAGAGCGTGTGGACACGCTCGAGGCTCTCCCGGAAATGCGCGCGCGCCGACGGGAGGAACGCGCCCATCTTCAGATTCTCGGCCACCGTGAGCAGCGGGAAGAGCCGTCGGCCCTCCGGCACGTGCGCGATGCCGTGGGCCACGATGTCGTAGGCGGGGCGGCCAGCCAGCTGCGTGCCCTCGAACGTGATGCGGCCGGCGCGCGGTGCGATCAGTCCGGAGATGGCGCGCAGCAGCGTGGTCTTGCCCGCGCCGTTCGGACCCACCACCGCGACCGCCTCGCCGGAGGCCACCCGCAGGCTCACGTCCCAGAGCGCGGTGAAGGCGCCGTACCCGGCGGTGACCTGGCTCACCTCGAGCATCGGGCCCTCCGGGTCATCCGAGCACCACCTTCTCGCCGAGGTAGGCCTCGATCACCTGCGGGTTCTCCGCGACCTCGCGGGGCCCGCCCTCGGCGATCTTCTCGCCGTGATCGAGGACGACCAGACGGTCCACCACTCGCAGGAGCGTGGCCATGATGTGCTCTACCCACACAATGGTCACCCCGAGCTCACCGCGGATCCGCCTGAGCATCTCGGCCGCTTCGTGCATCTCGGTGGGGTCGAGCCCGCCCAGGCTCTCGTCGGCCAGCAGCAGGCTGGGGCCGGTCGCGAGCGCGCGCGCGAGCTCGAGCTTCTTCAGCCCGCCCGCGCCCAGCAGCGCGGTGGACGCCCCGGGATCGGACGGCAGGCCCACCAGGGCCAGCACATCCTGGGCCCGGCGGCGCGCCTCCGCCTCGGTGTTGCGCTGCGCGGCCCCGAAGTGGGCGGCCACCGCCACGTTCTCCAGGATCGAGAGCTTCCGGAACGGGCGGGGGATCTGGAAGGTGCGGGCCAGCCCGCGGTGGCAGATCGCGTCCGGGGTGAGCCCCGCCATCTCGGCGTTCTTGAAGCGGATGGAGCCGGCGGTCGGGGCGAGGGCGCCCGAAATGCAGTTGAAGCAGGTGGTCTTGCCCGATCCGTTCGGGCCGATGAGGCCCAGGATCTCGCCTTCCTTGATCTCGAAGGTCACCGCGTTGAGCGCGGTGAAGCCACCAAACTGCTTCGTGAGCCGGTCGACAGTGAGCACAGAAAGCGCCGACGAGGCGAGGCGGGAGCCGGATGACCCCCGCCTCGCGATCGCAGTCTAGGTCAGCGGACCGCCCAGGGTGAGGAGGCGGGAAGGAGAACAGGAGGGTTGGGCATTGCGATGATCTTGGGCCACACGTGGCGGAACTGGCCATCCACCACCTCGTACACCGCGGCGATGGCACGCTCGTTCTGACCGCGCATGGGGTTGCCTTCGCCCAGGAACTTTACGCCGTAGCCCTGCATGGTTCCGCCCTCCGGGATGTCCGTTTCCCGGGCCGCCGCCGCGAGCGCCTCCGCACTGAAGCCGCCGTGCTTCTGGATGGCGCGCGGCAGCACGTCGTTGAGCAGGACCCACAGGTTGTTGAAACCCATGGAGACGTGGGGCGCGATGTTGTTGACCGGGATATCCGGCTCGAAGGCCTTGTAGCGCTTCACCATCTCCTGGGTCATCGCCGCCACGCCCGGCTTGAGGTTCTTCGGGTCGATGAGCTGGGAGGCGGGTGGGTCCGAGGTGTGGAAGCCCTCCACATCCTTGCCGAAGGCCTCCTTCAGCTTGTCGAGCTGGCTATGGCCGGCGCCATGGCCGACGTAAACCTTCACGCGCAGCCCTTGCTCCTTGGCCTGGCGAAGGAACAGGTTGATGTCCGGATTGTAGCCGGTGTGGAAGAGGACGTCCGGTCGCGCGGCCCGCAGCTTCGTCACCAGAGAGGAAAGGTCGGCCGCCTGCACGGAATAGCCTTCCTTGAGCACGATCTGCATACCTAGTTTCTTGCCCTCGGATTCGTTGGAGGCGGCCACTCCTGCTCCATACGGGCCGTCCTCGTAGATGATGGCGATCCGGACGTCCTTGGGTGCTTTCTTGAGCTTCTCCTGCGAGTAGTTCGCGACGAAGTCCACGGTGCCGGTCCCGAATAGGGTGCCGTTGGGCTGAGGCCGGAAGGTGTACTGGAGGTTGCGGTCCTTCAGCACCGCGTCCGCGATGGCGGTGGTGATCCACAGGAACTTCTTCTGCTTGTCCACGCGCTCCGCGATCGGGACGGCGTGGGCGCTGGAGTAGATGCCGGCCAGGATGTCCACCTTCTCGACGTTGAGCAGCCGCTCGGCCTCGTTGATGGCGACGTCGGCCTTGGACTGGCTGTCACCGTCCACCTGGACGATCTTGTACTTGCCCAGGACGCCGCCCTTCTCGTTGACGTAGTCGATGATCATCTTGGCCCCGCGCCAGCAGTTGAGCGAGCCGGCGGCCGAGAAGGGCCCGGAGTGGTCGTAGAGGGTCCCGATCTTGATGGTCTGGGCCTGAGCGGCGGCCGGTGTCGCCGACGCGGCGAGCAGCGCGAGCGCGCCGAGCGCGGCCAGGACCGATAGAATGCGCGGAGACTTCATTGTCTGCCTCCTCGTGTGATCGCTCTCAGGGTTTCCCCGAGGGTACGGGGCGAGAAAAGTGGCCAACCGTATCATGCCGGCCCGCACCCGGTCAACGTTCGGACGTCCGGCACCGGGCGAATCGGGACGCGGATCATTCCCGCCGGGCGAGGACGAGCCACTCGAGGCCGCGCCGTCGCTCCACCGAGCGGGCCGGCGGCCGGTCGTCCAGGATGGTGAAGCGGCCCGCGAGGGCACGATCGATGTCGACGCGGGAGACCGGGAACGGCGGCCCGTCCGCTCCCTCGCGGAGCGGGTAGAAGCAGGCGAGCAGGAGACCGCCGGGCCGCAGGATGGTGTGGAGCACGTCGGCGTACTCCTGCCGGCGGCCCGGATCGATGGCGCAGAAGCACGTGTACTCCCAGATGCCGTCGAAGGCGCCCGCGTGGTCCTGGCCGAGCGTGAAGACGTCGCGCTGCTCGACGACCACGTCCACACCGTCGGCGGCGGCCAGCCGGCGGGCCTCGCCGACCGCGGCCGCCGAGAAGTCGAAGGCGGCCACGCGATAGCCCTGCCGGGCCAGGAGGCGGGCGTCATGCCCGCGGCCGGAGCCGGGGACCGCGACGCGAGGGATGCCCGATGCTTCGAAGCGGCCGCCTGTCTCCAGCCAGGCCTCGAGGGCCGGCGACGGGCCGCCCAGCTCCCAGCCGTCCTGGCCGGCGGCGTAGAGGCCGTCCCAGAAGCTGGCCGTGCTTACCGGTGGGTGATGCTGCTCCACTGCACGCCCTGGAAATCGGGGATGGTGCGCTCCGCGCCGGCGGCCCGTAGCTCGGCGTCGGTGTGCGCGGTGGTGACGCCGACGGCGCGCATGCCCGCGGTACGCGCGGCCTGCACGCCGACCAGCGCGTCCTCGAAGACCACGCAGTGGCCGGGCGTCGCCTTCAGCCGCCGCGCCGCCCGGGTCCAGACCTCGGGATCGGGCTTGCCCAGCATCACGTCGTCGGCGGTGACCACGACGTCGAAGAACCGCAGGAGCCCGAGGTCGTCGAGCAGGCGCTCGGCGTCCCAGCGCGACGCGGAGGTGCCCACCGCACGGGGCACGTCGAGCCGCTCGAGGGCCTGGAGGAACTCCCGGATGCCCGGCACCGGCTCGAGGCCCGTCTGCGCCCGCTCCTGGTAGAGGTCGCGCTTGCGCCGGGCCAGACGCCGCGCTTCCGCCCCGCTGACGCGTCGGCCGAGCAAGAGGGGGATCGCTTCCTCGCTGGGCCGTCCGATGGTCAGGCGCCAGTGCTCGGGATCGGGGGGCTCCGTGCCCAGCTCGGCCAGCAGTGCCCGCCATGCGTGCCGGTGATGGGCCCCGCTATCGATCAGCACGCCATCCATGTCGAAGATCGCCGAGGTCGTCACGTAGCGGAGTGTCCGCCGACTGGGGGAGTGCGGGGGCCATTTCTGGGCCCCCGCAGCTGAAGAGCCTGAAGAAGTAAGCGGTCGACCGCCCTCTGCCGATCCTCGAGGGCAATCACCTCAAGCGATACAGCGGCGCCAGCAGATGGAATGTCTCCCGCGCGGCCCGCGCGTAGTCGCGCGGCTTCCACTTGACGGCCTCCTCCGCGGAGACGGCGCGCCCGAGCACGAACTGCCCGTCGCGCGTGCGCAGGAGCTCGTCGCCGAGTCGGGCGACCGCGTCCGCGGGCAGCTCGGTGAGGATGGCCGCCGGAACGTCGTCGTGCTCGTCCTTGAACCAACCGAGACCCTTGGCCCGGCGCAGCACCGGCACGAGCTGGCGGGTGTGGCGCTTCCACGCCCCGACCCAGCGCTTCTTCTGCGCGTGCTCCGGACCGGCCTCGAACAGGAAGCGCACGCTGTGGCCGGAGACCGCCACCTTGAAGTGGCAGTGCTTCTTGTAGCCGCGCTTGTCGAGCGCGAAGGCTACCCAGGTGTCTTCGGGCGGATTCACGGTGCGGCGCGCGTGCTTGGCCACGTGCGCGAACGCCTCCGCGCCGCCCACCCGCGCCACGTCGGGCAGGAGCTCGCGGCCGACCGCCTCCAGCTTCGGGCGGATGCGCGTCCGGATCGCCTCCATGCGGGGCTTGAAGCCAGGGATCTCGAACACCCTGAAGTCGGACCGCGTGAAGCCGGTGAACGACATGCGGGGGCCTCCTTCTACTCCGGCTCGTAGACGAGATCGGGATCGAGCGGGAAGATGGGGCGCCGGATGCGCCGGTACTGGAACCGGGACAGGTTGGACGATGAGAGTCCGGGCGCGTCCACCTCGATGATCTCCTTGGCGATCGGCTCGAAGGCCGCCCGGTAGTGGATCGTCGATTTCACGACCAGGATCTTCTCCAGGAGGGGGTCGATCCCTACGAACCGCATCATCTCCGGGTCGAGGGTCTGCCAGCGGTAGGAGATGAGTATCACCTTTATGTCGTCGACGTCCAGTACCGCCGTGCGGCCGAGCCGGCCCGGCAGCCCGTGCATCATCGGTCCGCGGTGGATGAAGCGTCCGTCGGAGAGCGTCCGCACGGTGCCGGTCACCCGGACCGGCGCGCCGTGGCGGTCGTCGACCTTGCCGCCGACGTCGAGGGTGACGCGGGCGCCCACGCCCGCCTTGGCGCAGGCGGCAACCGCCGCCGCGTCCCAGATGCACGCGACGGTCGCGCTGCGCGCGCCCGCCGCCAGCAGCTCGCGCAGGATCTCGGTCCCGTCGCCTGCCGCCCCGCCGCCCGTGTTGTCGGCCATGTCGGCGAGCACGATGGGCCGGCCCTCGGCCGCGAGCGCCCTGGCCACCGCTTCCTTCACCGGCAGAGCGGAGTGGATGAACTCGTGCCGGTGCTCCCACGCCACCCGCTCGAGCTGCCCGGCGAGACGCTCGGCCAGCGCCCGATCGCCGTCGGTCACGACGTAGATGCCGAGGCCGGCGTCGGGGATGTCGGCGTAGGGGAAGCCGGCGAAGATCGACACCGAGATGACCTTCGGGTCCTTTTCCATCTCGTCGGCGAGGTCGTAGAGCCGCCGCATCGGACCACGGGCGGTGCCCTGGCGGCCGAGCGGCGGCATCAGCGGCGGCTTGCGCCAGGCCGCCGTCGGCTTGATGCGCCGGCCGATGACCTGGACGAGGCGCTCCGTCGCCTCCGCGCCGCGCTCGGCCATGTCCACGTGCGGGTAGGTCTTGTAGCCGTGGAGCAGGTCGGCCTTCTCGATCATGTCGCGGCCGAGGTTGCCGTGGAAGTCGAGGGTCACCGCGATCGGCACGTCGGGGCCCACCGCCTGCCGCACCGCCGCGATGATGTCGCCCTCGCCGTCGTCGATGCCCTCCGGGACCATGGCCCCGTGCAGGTCGAGCAGCACCCCGTCGAGGCGGCCCGCGCTCTCGAGGTCGGCGAGCATGCGCTGCTTGACGTGCTCGTAGATGTCGCGGGTGACGCGGCCGGCCGGCGAGGCGGACGCCGCCACCGACGGCAGCAGGGTGACCCCGAGGCGCTCGGCCGCCGCGATCATGCCGCCCAGACACGTCCCGGTGCCGCGATAGGTCTCGACGATCTCGCCGCCGTAGCGCAGATCGCGCGCCTCGAACTGCGCGCGATCGGTGGGGACGTTGCTGAAGGTATTGGTCTCGTGCGACAGCATGGCCAGGAAGATTCTCACGCGACTCTCCGGTAGAATGGCGCCCCAGACGAAAGGAGCGAATCATGGCCGATACATCGTGCTTCCACAATCTGAAGGTCGGCGGCATTCCACGCCAGCTCGCCGAAGGTCTCAGCGCCCGCGTGTTCCCCGGCGAGCATCTCATGCTCTCGGTGGTGGAGATCCAGCCGGGCTCGGTGTCCCCGGTGCACTCGCATGCCAACGAGCAGTGGGGCGTCTGTCTCGAGGGCGAGTGGATCCGCATCCAGGACGGCGTCGAGCATCCCGTCAAGGCGGGTGACTTCTGGCAGACGCCGCCTCACGTGCCGCACGGCGGTCGCGCCACCGACAAGCGCGCCGTCGTGCTCGACATCTTCTCGCCGCCCCGCGAGGAGTACAAGAAGGCCGGCTCCGGCTACAAGTGAGCGCGGCCACGGGCGGGGGGGGGGGGGGGGGCCCTCCCCGGAACACGCTGACTCGCTCCTCGCTTCCGGCAGTCGATCGAGCCACGAGATGGGGGCGCGACGCTTCGCCGACGCGCAGAAGACACGGTTCCGGGGAGGGCCTCCCCGCCCCCGCCCGCCCGTGGCCGCGCTCATAGCTTCATATGGGGGTCGAGCCAGTCGCGGAGCGCGTTGCCCATGAGGTTGATGACGAGGGTGGTGACGAAGATGGCGGCGCCCGGGAAGGCGGCGATCCACCACGAGTTCAGCATGTAGACGCGGCCCTCCCCGAGCATGTTGCCCCACGCGGGGGTGGGGGGCTGCACGCCGAGGCCGAGGAAGGACAGGAAGGACTCGAGGATGATCACCTGCGCGATCTGCAGGGTGGCGACCACCGTGATCGCCGAGATCAGGTTGGGGAGGATCTGTCCGAAGATGATGCGGGCGTGGCTCATCCCGAGCGCTCGCCCGGCGACCACGAACTCGCGCTCGCGCAGGGCCATGGTCTCGGCCCGGATCACCCGCGCGTAGATCGGCCACCCGGCGACTCCCAGCACGAAGATCATGTTGGTCAGGCTGGGCCCCAGCACCGCGATCACGGCGAGGGCGAGCAGCACGAACGGGAACGTCAGCATGACGTTGATGAGCGTCATGATGATCCAGTCGATCTTCGCGCCGAAGTAGCCCGCCGCGAGCCCCAGCAGCACCCCGATGGTCGAGGAGATCGCGACGGCGGTCACCCCGATCAGGAGCGAGACGCGGCCCCCGTAGATCATGCGCGAGAGGAGGTCGCGCCCGATCTGATCGGTGCCGAGCCAGTGCTCGGTCGTGCCGCCCTCCATCCAGGCGGGCGGCCCGAGCCGGTGCCGGATGTCCACCTCGACCGGGCTGAAGGGCGCGAGCCACGGCGCGGCGAGGGTGACCGCGACGATCAGGAGCAGGACCAGCGCGGCGCCCAGGCCCCACTTGAGCCGCCAGAGCCGGCGCAGCGACCGCCGGCCCGCGTCGGAGTTCACGAGCGTCCCGCCCGCTCCCTCTAGCACCACCTCGCCCGCCTGCAGCGCGCTCATCCGCCCACCCGGATGCGTGGATCGATGTACCCGACCACCATGTCCACCACGAAGTTGATGGTCACGATGATCAGGGCCAACAGCACCACCGCACACTGCACGACCGGGAAGTCCTGGTTGCGGATCGAGTCCACCGTCAGGGTGGCCACGCCCGGCCAGGCGAAGACGGTCTCGGTGACGACCGCGCCGCCCAGGAGCTGGCCGAACTGCAGCCCGAGCACGGTGATGACCGGGATGCACGCGTTGCGGAAGGCGTGCTTGGCCACCACCATCCACTCCGCCAGGCCCTTGGCCCGCGCGGTCTTGATGTAGTCCGTGCTCATGACCTCGATCACGCCCGATCGCACCAGCCGCATGGTGATCGGCGCCAGGAAGGCGCCGAGCGTGAAGGCGGGCATGAGGAAGTGCTGCCACGTCCCGTACCCCGAGGCGGGCAGCATCTTCAGCCGCACCGCGAAGATGATGATCAGCATGATTCCCAGCCAGAAGATCGGCATCGCCTGGCCCGCCACCGCCGACACCGTGCACAGGTTGTCCACGAGCGAGTGGCGCTTCAGGGCGGCCAGGATGCCCAGGGGCAGCGCGATGGCGAGGGCCATGCCGAGGCCCGCGGTCGTCAGGTACAGAGTGGGCGGCATCCGCTCGACCACGAGCTTGAAGGCGGGGGTGTTCGTGTACCACGACTTGCCGAAGTCACCCTGGACCGCACGGCTCGCGAACTTCCAGTACTGCACGTAGAGCGGCTTGTCCAGCCCGAGCAGCTTGTGGTAGCGCTCGTATTCTTCCTTGCCCGCGTTCTGGGGCAACAACAGGAGCACCGGGTCGCCGATGACGTGGAGGATCGCGAAGGCCAGCATCGAGATCCCCACGACGACGACCGCGAGCTGCACCAGCTGGCGGAGCGCGTAGCGCTTCATGACAGAGCGGGGCCGGCCGGTGCGCCACTGCGCCGGCCGGCCCCGAGCCGCTTTGGCTACTTCTTCCGCGGGGTCACGAGGAACATCCGGTCGACCTCGTCGGCCGGGGCCTCGTAGTCCACGCGGTTCGAGATGCCCCAGACCCCGCGCAGGCCCCACTTGTAGATGTAGGCCGCGTCCTCGAAGAGCAGCTTCTGCGCCTTCGCGTAGATCTCGGTCCGCTTCTTCGGGTCGAGGGTGGAGCGGCCCTGGATGGTGAGATCGTCGAGGGCCTTGTTGCAATAGTAGCTGTAGGGCTGACCGCACGAGAACACGTCGTAGAGGATGGCGTCGGCGTCGAAGATCGAGTAGTAGCCCCACGACCAGTTGAACATCGGGCCGAGCTTGCCCTCCTTGGCCCGCGCCACCACCACCGTGTTGTCGCCGATGTAGTTGCGCTTGATCCGGAAGCCCGCCTTGGTCATGTCGGCCACGATGGCCTCGTCGGTCTGCAGGAGGCCGGGCTCGACCACCGGCGGCCCCTCGTTGAAGACGATGTCGAGCCCGTTGGGGAAGCCGGCCTCGGCCAGCAGCTTCTTGGCCGCCGCGATGTCCTGCTTGTACGGCTTGACGTTCGGGTCCCAGCCGAAGGCCATGGGATTGACCGCGGTGGCCACCCGGTCACCGAGCCCGTTCAGCACGTGCTTGATGATCGAGTCCATGTCCGCGGAGAGGTTGGCGGCCCGCCGCACCCGCACGTCGGTGAAGGGATTGGGGCCGCCCCGAGCGGCCTGGTCCAGCTGCAGCATGGCGGTGCGCAGGATCGGAGAGGCGGCGGTGCGCGCCTGTCCCGACTTGTTGATCACGTCCATCTGGTCGGGCGGAACCGCCTTGATGATGTCGACGCCACCCGAGACCAGCTCCGCGATCTGGGTGGCCTGCTCCGGAATGATCCGGATCCGGACGTACTTGAAGGCCGGCTTCGGTCCCCAGTAGTCGTCGTTGCGGACCAGGAGGTGCTCCTGCTTGCGGTCCCACTTGACGAGCTTGTACGGGCCGGTCCCGATCGGGTGCTCCTGCATCCACTCGTCACCCTTCTCCCGGATCACCTTGTCGGACTGCATCACGAGGGCGGTGAGGCGCTCGGCGAAGAGAGGATAGGGGCCGTCGGTCTTGAAGCGGACCGTGTGGTCGTCCACCACCTCGACGCTCTTGATCTTCGCGTGGTTGCCGCGGGCGGTCATCTTCTTGGCGGGGTCCAGCACGCGGTCGAAGGTAGCCTTGACGTCCTTCGCCGTGAACGGAGAGCCGTCGTGGAACTTGACGCCCTGGCGCAGCTTCACCTCCCACGTGGTATCGTCGAGCGGTTTCCACGACGTGGCCAGACCGGGGCCGACCTTCCGCGTCTTGAGGTCGCGGGCCGCCAGATGGTCGAAAACGTTGTAGCCGAGGATGATCGCCTCGCGCAGTACCGAGTTGGGCGGATCCCACGTGTCCACGTCCGACTGCAGCGCGTAGACGACGGTGTCGTCCTTCGTCTGCGCGTCGGCGGGCCAGGTTGAGGTGACCGCCGGGAGAAGCAGCGCGGCGAACACGATGGCGAGTAGGCGACGCATCATAGAAGCCTCCGTGCGGTGAGCGGTGACGATAGCGGGGATGTGACCGAGCATGTGGTCCAGGAACAATAGCCGTGGGAACTTGGCCAGTCAAGGCGTCCCCGCGGTTCCGGAGTCGTGCTGAGAGATGGAGCACGCGATACCGTCCACCTTCGAGACGTCCCGCCTTCGCCTCCGCCCGCTGGCCGTCGGCGACCTCGCCGACCTGATCCGGCTCGACAGCGATCCGGAGGTGATGCGCTACGTGGGCAGCCCGGCCGGCGTGAGGACGCCCGCGGAGACCGAGGAGCGGGCGCGCCTGCGCATCCGCGAGAGCGAGCAGGGCGTGTACGAGCCACTCGGCTTCTGGCGCGTGGAGGCGAGGGTGGACGGTGCCTTCTACGGCGTCGGCGCGCTGATCCGGATGCCGACCGGCGACGACGTCGAGCTCGCCTACCGCCTGGCCCGGGCCGCCTGGGGCCGAGGCGTCGCCACCGAGGCCGCGGGCGCGCTGGTCGCGCACGGCCTCCGCACGCTCGCGCTGCGCCAGCTGGTCGCGGTCACCTATCCGGACAATCTGGCCTCCCAGCGCGTGCTCGACAAGCTGGGCTTCGAGCGCCGCGGGATCACCGAGTACAAGGGGGTCCGGGTGATCCACCACGTCCTCACGCGCGAGAGGTGGTCCGGTTAGATTGACTTTGATCGGGGCGGGCCGCCATAATTGGCTGCTGTTCATGGCTCCTTCATCTCTCTTCCTGGTCACCGGTGGGGCGGGTTTCATCGGCTCCCACATCGTCGAGCGGCTCCTCGCCGAGGGGCAGCGGGTGCGGGTGTTCGACAATTTCTCCACGGGCAGCCGCGCCAACCTCGACTTCGCGCGCGGGAACCGACGGCTCGAGATCGTCCGGGGCGATCTGACCAGCTACAAGGCGGTGGAGAAGGCGGTCCGCGGGGTGACCGCGGTGTTCCACCAGGCGGCCATGCGCTCGGTGCCCCGCTCCGTGGCCGATCCCCTGGGGGCCAACGCCTCGAACGTGACCGGCACCCTGCACGTCTTCCACGCGGCGGCGAGCCAGAAGCGCAAGCCGCGCGTCGTGTACGCCTCGTCCTCGTCGGTGTACGGCGATCGTGCGGACCTCCCCAAGCGCGAGGATCAGCCGACCGCTCCCATCTCGCCCTACGCGGCGACCAAGGTCGCGAGCGAGCTGTACGGCTCGGTCTGGCACCGTCTGATGGGCGTGGAGACGGTCGGGCTGCGCTACTTCAACGTGTTCGGCCCGCGCCAGGATCCCAAGAGCGAGTACGCGGCGGTGATCCCGCGCTTCATCCTCTGGGGCCAGGAGGGCAAGCCGCTGCAGGTGCACGGCGACGGGACCCAGTCGCGCGATTTCACGTACATCGACAACGTGGTCTCGGCCAACCTGCTGGCGTCGCGAGCGGACGCGGCCCGGGTGTCGGGTCGAGCCTACAACGTGGGGTGCGGGAGCCGGACGAGCCTGCTCGAGATCATCACGATGCTCGAGACGATGCTGGGCCGCCCGCTCCGGCGCAAGCACTCGCCGGGCCGCGTCGGAGACGTGCCCCACACCCTGGCGGACGTGAGCGCGGCCAAGCGCGACATGGGGTACGAGCCGCTGGTGGACTTCGACGAAGGCCTCCGGCGCACGGTCGAATTCTTCACCGGGAGGAAACTGGGATGATGCGTCTGCTCGTCGCCGCTCTCGTCGCCGCGGTTCTTTTCTCCCCCGCCTCCGCCCAGACCCCGACCAGCCTGGTGATCCAGGTGCCCACCGAGCCGCCCGGCCTCGACCTCACGTCCAATCCGTCCTCGGCCATCGCGGCGGTCGTCTTCGACAATGTGCAGGAGGGCCTGATCAAGATCGACCGCACCGGCAAGATGGTGCCGTGGCTGGCCGAGCGCTGGTACACGAGCGACAACAAGAGCTACACGTTTTTCTTGCGAAAGGGCGTGCGTTTCTCGAACGGGCGCGAGATGAAGGCGGCCGATGTCAAGTTCGCGCTGGACCGGGCGGTGAACCCGGAGACCAAGCACCCCTATCGGGTGCAGTACGAGGCCATCCAGGACGTCATCGTGAAGGACGACTACACGGTCACGGTGGCCCTCAAGAAGATCGACGCCACCTTCCTCTACACCATGGCCCGCCAGGGCTCGGTGATCTACCCCCGCGAGGCGGTGGACACGCTCAAGAGCCAGCCGATCGGCACCGGGCCCTTCACGGTGTCGGAATGGGTGCGGGGCGATCGCATCGTCCTGCTCAAGAACAAGGACTACTGGGTGAAGGGGCTGCCCAAGCTCGACCGGGTGGTGTTCCGGTTCATCCCGGATCCCAACTCCACCCTGGCCGCGATCAAGTCCGGCGACATCGACGTCTCCGCGTTCGGCATCGGGCCCGAGAGCGTGGACGACCTCAAGAAGGACGCCCGCCTGCAGGTCATCGTCGGCGACACGACCAACGACGTGACGCTCTCGATGAACAATAGCAAGAAGCCCTACTCGGACAAACGGGTGCGGCTGGCCATCACCCACGCGATCAACAAGGACGAGGTCCTGAAGGGGGCGATGTTCGGCTACGGCAAGATCCTCGGCTCCAACGTGGATCCGACCAACCCCTTCTTCGTGGACGTCTCCAAGCGGGTGGGCTACGACCCCGCGCTGGCCAAGAAGCTCCTGGCCGAGGCCGGGTACCCCAACGGCTTCGACGCGGTCTTCAAGGTCGCGCCGCAGTACTACTACACGGTGCGCTCGGCCGAGGTCGTGGCGAGCCAGCTCGCCAAGGTCGGGATCCGCGCCACCATCCAGCAGATCGAGTGGGGCCAGTGGCTGTCCCAGGTCTTCTGCCTGGCCCCCTGCCAGACGCCGGACTACGACATGTCGATCATCGGCCACGCGGAGGCCTGGGACATCGGCAACTTCGCCAACCCGAAGTACTACTTCCGCTGGGACAGCCCCGCCTTCCAGAAGCTCTACCAGGACTCGCAGGTCACGGTGGACGACAAGACGCGACGCGCCCTCTACGTGAAGATGCAGGAGATGCTGGCCGACGAGGCGCCCGCGGTCTGGCTCTACATGCACCCGCGGCTCGTCATCACCAAGAAGGGCGTGACCGGCATGTGGAAGGACCAGCCGGCGCCGGTCCTCGACCTCTCCGAGGTGGCCTGGCAGAAGTAAGCGGTTGCAGCGCTACGTTCTCCGGAGGGTGGCGGCGCTGGCCGCCACCCTCTTCTTCGTCTCGCTCCTCGTGTTCGTGGTCGTGCGCGTGCTGCCCGGCGATCCGGCCCTCATCATCCTCGGCCTCGAGGCCAATCCGGACTCGGTGGCGCGGGTGCGCCAGGAGCTCGGTCTCGACCGCCCGATCCCGGTCCAGTACGCGCGGTGGGTGACCCGCGCGCTGGGGGGCGACCTCGGGCGGTCGATCCAGTACGACGTGCCGGTGGGGACGTTGATCCTCTCGCGGCTCACCGTCACCCTGCCGCTGACCTTGCTGGCCGCCGGCTTCATGATCGCAGCCGCGATCCCGCTCGGCGTATTCGCGGCCACGCATCACCGGCGCTGGGGCGACTACCTGACGATGACGCTGTCGCAGCTCGGGGTGGCGGTGCCGGGCTTCTGGGCGGGCCTCCTGCTGATCCTCCTCTTCTCCGTGCAGCTCGGCTGGGTGCAGGCCGGAGGCTTCGACGGCTGGGGGCAGGGGGTGTGGCCGGGGGTGCGCTCGCTGCTGCTGCCTGCGATAGCCCTCGGCCTCTTCCAGTTTGCGGTGCTGGCCCGCACCACCCGCTCCGCGCTGCTGGAGGTGCTGCGCGAGGAGTACGTGAAGACGGCTCGCGCCAAGGGCCTCGCCGAGTGGATCGTGCTCTTCCGGCACGCTCTGCAAAACGCCCTCATCCCGATCGTGACGGTGGCGGGGGTGCAGCTCGGCCAGCTGCTGGCCGGCTCCATCATCCTGGAGTCCGTCTTCTACCTGCCGGGTCTCGGCCGGCTCACCCTCGCCGCGATCAGCGCGCGTGACCTGCCGGTGGTGCAGGGGGTGGTGGTCTTCGTGGCCTCCATGATCGTCACGGTGAACGCGGCCGTCGACATCCTCTACGGCGTCCTCGACCCGAGGATCCGCTATGGCTGACCGTCGCATCCACGCGCTCCGTCACGTGACGTTCGTGATCGGGCTGGCGATCACGCTGGCGCTCGTGGCCACCGCGGCGGTGAGCCTCTTCTACACCCCTCGCGACCCGCTCGAGATGTCGATCGCGGGCCGGCTCCAGGGCCCGTCCCCGGCGCATCCTCTGGGGACCGATCAGTTCGGGCGCGACCTGCTCTCCCGCGTGATGCAGGGCGCCATCACCTCGATCCTGGTGGGCGTGATCGCGGTCGGCATCGGCATGGCGATCGGGGTGGCCTTCGGCATCCTGTCGGGCTACTTCGGCGGCTGGCTCGACGAGGGCTTCATGCGCCTGGTCGACGCGGTGCAGGGCTTCCCGGCCATCCTCTCCGCGCTGCTGCTCGCCGCGGTCTTCAAGCCCACCCTGACGATCTCGATGGTGGCCATCGGGATCGCCTTTCTTCCCGTCTTCGCGCGACTCACCCGCGCCAGCTTCCTCGAGTTCCGCGACCGGGACTTCGTGCTGGCGGCCAGGGCGCTCGGGGCCGGCGACGGCGCCCTGATCGGCCGTCACATTCTCCCCAACACCTTGCCGCCGCTCATCGTTCAGGCCACGATCAGTTTCCCGGTCGCGATCCTGGCCGAGGCGGGTCTGTCCTACCTGGGACTCGGCACGCAGCCACCCAACCCCTCGTGGGGTCTCATGCTCAAGGAAGCCCAGGCTTTTCTGGGGATGAATCCCTGGTATGCGATCTTTCCGGGGGGTGCCATCGCGTTGACCGTGCTCGGGTTGAACCTGCTGGGCGACGGGCTGCGGGACCTGCTCGATCCCAAGACCGCGACGTAGCTGTTTGTCCACCCTAAGATCCGAGGAGTGTGCTAGCCTTGAGCAGTGCCGGCCGATGGGCGGAGGCGCCGGCGTCCCCAGGCGTTCACGAAGGAAAATTCAAGGAGAACTATCGGTGCTTCGAACGCTCCTGTATGTGTTCGCAACGCTCCTGGTGACGCAGGCGGCCGTCATCGCGACCTCGGTGTACCTACACCGTGGCCTCGCGCATCGCGCTCTGAAGTTGCACCCGCTCGCCGACTGGGTGTTCCGCTTCATCCTCTGGTTCACCACCGGCCAGAACCGGCGCGAGTGGGTGGCGGTGCATCGCAAGCACCACGCCTTCACCGACACCGAGAAAGATCCGCACAGCCCGCTGGTGCACGGCTTCTGGAAGATCCAGCTGTGGAACGTCTACTACTACGTCCGTGAGGCTCGCAACCCGGAGACCCTCGCGCGCTGGGCGAAGGACATCCGCGACGACATCTGGGACCGGGTGCTCTTCAACAAGGGCACGCTCGGCGGCGTGGTCGGCATCGCGGCGGCCATGCTGGTGCTCGGTCCGGCCTGGGGACTGCTCCTGGCGGTGACCCACTTCGTTCTCTACGTCTTCGTCCTCGCCCCGTCCATCAACGGCCTCGGCCACTGGTGGGGGCGGAGGAACTTCGGTAACAACTCCGCCACGAACCTGCGCGTGCTCGCGTGGCTGACCGGCGGGGAGAGCCTGCACAACAACCATCACGCCTACCCCTCGAGCCCCAAGTTCAGCATGGGCCGCTTCGAGTTCGATCCCTCCTGGGTGGTGATCCGCGCGCTGATGCTGCTGCGCCTGGCGCGCCTGGTGGGCGAAAAGGTGAAGCTCGCCGCGTAGCGGTCCCACCGCTCCCGCGTGAGACGGCCCCGGAGAACCCGGGGCCGAGCGCGTGTGCATACCGCGGATTTGCTTGACGTCTCGGCGGGCCGCCGTATCCAATGACGGCTGTGCGGTCCGGCCCGCGGGAATTCGCCCTGAAGCCGCTCTCGGCTGGTGTGCTCGTCTTGCTCTTGCTCGTGACGCTCTCGCCCGTCTACCGGGACTTCTTCCTCGATCGTCGCGATCGCTATCGCGGGGCGAGCTTCGCGGATCACGTCGGGCCCATGGAGTACGACCGCCAGGTGATGCGCGGCTTCACCTGGGGCGGCTGGTTCTGGGATCCGTACCGCTCCATGGGTATGCCCCGGCTCCAGGATCTGGGCATGCGTCCGCTCTACCCGCCTCAGCTCGCCCTGGTGACGCTGCTGCCGACGACGGCGGCCTGGCACTGGAACCACCTGATCCATGTGCTGATCAAGGTGGCCGGACTCGTCCTCTTGTGCTCGGCGCTGGGCTGGCCGTTCTGGGTGGTCGTGGCCGCGTCGGCCGGCGCGATGCTCGCGGAGGGCTCGCTGGTCCAGTTCGGCGACACGACCATGCTGCTGTCGGCGGCCTGGCTCCCCCTGCAGCTGTGGCTGACGCTGGTTGCGGCGCGTCGCCCCGCGTTCACCGCGTGGGACAGCGCCTGGGCGATCGTGCTGGCCCTGCGTGTGCTGTCCTTCCACCCGCAGTACGGGGCCTACTACGAGGTGCTGGTCCTCCTCTTCACGGTTCGGGTCGAGTGGGGAAACCTGCGGGCTCGCCTGCCCGCGCTTCTCCTGCGTTACCTGGGCGCTGGCCTCCTGCTCGCACCGGCGCTCCTGCCCGGATACGCACACTACCTCGAGTCCGGCCGACGCCACATCGTCGAGTTCACGGACTGGCACATGCGGCGGGCGTACCTCTGGTGGAACTACGGCCTTCGCTGGAGCGATTTTTTGACCTCGGCCTTCGTGCCGTGGCTGGCCTGGGTCGCCGTCGTGGCCTCGGCCTTCGTCGGGCGCCTGGGTGGCTCCCGGCTCTGGCCGGTGTTCGGCGCGTACCTCGTCTTCGCGCTCTTCCACGCGGTGCCCTATCTCGCCTTCCCGATGTGGCTGACCGGGAAAGCGATCTTTCCCTTCCGGATTCCGCAGCGGGTCTTCGAGCCGTTCGCGTGGCTCGGCATCTTGCTGGTGGCGGAGCTAGTTGCGGGGGAGACCCGTCGTCCGCGCCGCCTCGCCCTGAGCGGTCTCCTCCTGCTCGCGTTCGGGGCCTGCGCCTGGCAGACGCGGTACGATCCGCACTCGGCCTACGTCGTGCCGCCATGGACCCGGTCGCTCCCCGGGACGCTCGCCGCCCGGATCCGAGCCGAGGCCCCGACGCACGTGGCGGTGCTCACGGATCCGGAGGCGATGGCGGACGAGCACGAGCCGATCCTCAACTCGAACCACGCCGACTTCCTCCGGATTCCCGCCGCGCACTTCGCCGGGCAGCTGCCGAGCCAGCCGTTCAACCGCATGGCCTATCGGGTGCCTGGCCTGCTGCTGCTGCCGCGCGGGCCGACCCAGCTCGAGGAGTGGGACGCGGTCGTCGACGTCTACGCGGAGCTCGGCATCGGGTGGGTGCTCTGGGACGGGGCGGGCGACCCGGTGCATCCGCGCCTGGAGCCCGCCGGCCGCGAGCACGGCTTCCGACTCTTCCGCATTCGCGGCGCGCGACCGATGGTGTACGCGCTCGACATCGTGCGGGTTGTGCCCGAGCCGAAGACTCCGGCGGGGGTGACGGCGCTGGTGTACTCGATGCCCGCCCTTGGCCCGTTTTGCTACGGATGTCCGGTCCTGACGCGAGGCAGCGCCGACCAGGTGAAGCTCGGCCTCGACTGGCAGCCGGGCGCCGTGACCGTGACGGCCGACGCGCCGGCGGAGACGCTGATCGTCCTCAACGAGACCCGCTCGCTCGGATGGTCGGCCACGGTGGACGACCGCCCGGCCCGGATCTATCCCGTCAACGAAGCGTTCCAGGGTGTGATCGTGCCGGCGGGACGCCACGTCGTCCGCTGGCGCTTCGCCTCGCCGGGCTTCTTCCCGGGCCTCGCGGTGGCCGGGGCCGGCGCCCTGGGGCTCGCGGTCGCTCCGTGGTGGTGGCGTCGCCGGAGCGCGCACGGTGCGTGAGCTGATCGTCGGGCTCGCGCTGCTGCTCGCCCTCGGGGCGAGGCTCGCCGCAGCGGCGGAGCCTTGCGCGGTCGGCGGCTCGCCCGGGATCACCGAGCTGGGCGTGGGGCCCTTCACGTTTCCGACCGGCGTCGTCGCGGCTCCCGACGGCGCGATCTGGGTGGCGTCCACCTTCGCGGACCAGCTCGTGCGTGTCGACCCGGTCTCGCTCGCCACCTCGGTGGTGTCGCTGCCGTTGCGCTCTCACCCGATCGGGCTCGCCGCGGACACCCGCGGGCGCATCTGGTTCGCCGCCAGTGGCGTCGGGCTGGTCGGCCGGCTGACCCCAGGCGCCGCGCGCGCCGCGGAGTTCGCGCCTCCTTCGCTCTTCGGCGACGTCGTGGTGCCGCCGTTCGTCTCTGCGATCGCGCTCGGGCCTGCCGGCGGGGACGCCTGGTTCACGCTCGGCCCGCGCTCCACGGTGGGCTCGGTGGCGATCGCGGCGGAGCCGATCCGGCGAGGCTCGGTGGTCAACGAGGTGAGCCTTGGAGCCGGTCGCGGCCGGCCGGACGCGATCGCGGTGGCCGGTGACGGCGCGGTCTGGGTGACCGAGATCGCCGAGGACGCGCTGATCCGCGTCGGCCCCGACGGCCGAGTCGAGCGACGGCTCCTGCCGTCCGGCAGCCAGCCCCGGGGGGTGGCGGTCGGGCCAGACGGCGGTGTGTGGGTCGCGCTGTTCGGGCGGCACGAGCTCCTGCGGCTCCGCCCCGGCACCGGCCGGATGCAGACGTGGACCATGCCGTCGGGCAGCCTCTCGCATCCCTGGGCCCTCGTGATCGACACCGCGGGCGGCGTGTGGACGAGCGAGTTCACCGCGAACACGCTGGCGTGCTTCGACGCGGGACGAGAGCGCTTCACGGTCTGGCCGGTGCCCACTCGCGGGGCCGGCGTGCGCGCGCTCGCGGTGGACGGCCGCGGCCGGGTGTGGTTCGTCGGCAGCTACAGCGGCCGGCTTGGCCTGGTGGGCCCCTCGGGGCCCCATGGTACGATGAGCGCGCGATGATGCTTTCCATCGTCGTTCCCGTCTTCAACGAGGAGCGGAATGTCCCCGAGCTCGTGAACCGGCTGCGCCAGGTGCTCGCCTCGGCCGGCATCCCGTTCGAGGTCATCTTCGTCGACGACGGGAGCACCGACCGGACCGCCGAGATCCTGGCCGCGCTGCACGGCGAGGACGACCGCATCAAGGCGGTGCACCTCGCACGCAACTTCGGCCACCAGGCGGCCATTTCTGCGGGGCTGCGCGCGGCGGGCGGCGACGCGGTGGTCGTCATGGACGGGGACCTGCAGGACTCGCCCGAGACCTTGCCGGTCTTCCTCGAGCGCTGGCAGGCCGGCTACGACGTGGTCTACGCGGTCCGCGAGCACCGCACCGAGTCCTGGCCGAAGCGCTTGGGCTATCGAGTCTTCTACCGTCTGCTCGCACGCATCAGCCAGATCGACATCCCGCTCGACAGCGGCGACTTCTCGCTGATGAGCCGTTCGGTGGTGGACGTGCTCAACGCGATGCCGGAGCGGACCCGCTTCGTCCGGGGCATGCGGAGCTGGGCCGGGTTCCGGCAGATTGGCGTCCCGCACCGGCGGGGCCCGCGCTTCGCGGGCGAGGCGAAGTACACCTACCGACGACTGGTGCGCCTCGCGGTGGACGGATTCTTGTCCTTCTCCTACCGCCCCCTCCAGCTCGCCTCGCTGTTCGGGGTCGTGGTGTCGACACTCGCGCTCGCGCTCGCGATCGGGCTGGTGGTCCTCAAGCTCACCCACGGTATCCCGCTGGTGGGCTGGACCTCGCTGATGGTGGCGGTGCTCTTCATGGGCGGCGTGCAGCTCATCTGCGTGGGGATCCTGGGCGAGTACGTCGGCCGCATCTACGAGGAGAGCCGGGGCCGGCCCCCGTATCTGGTCGCCCGGGTGGTGGGCAAGACTCGGCTCGAGGAGAGAGCGGCGGGCGGCCCGAGGACCTCGTGAAGGACGAGCCGGAGAAGCAGGCCCGATACTTCGAGCTCGGCGAGACGTACTTCTGGCTGGCGTCGCAGAACGAGATCATCGACCACGAGCTCGCCCCGCGCCTGGATCAGCTTCGGCGGGGCGTCGACCGCCCGCTCCGCATCTTCGATCTCGGCTGCGGACCGGGCAACATGCTCCGGCGCCTGCAGGGCCGCGGGCTCGCCTACGGATCCGACTTCTCGCTCGACGCCTTGACGTTCGCGCGCAGCAAGGGCCTGCGGCTCCTGCTCTCGAGCGACTCGACGGCGCTGCCGTTCGCGTCCGGCTGCTTCGACTGCGTGGTGGCGCTGGACGTGCTGGAGCACGTCGAGGACGATCGCGCCGCGCTCCGCGAGATCGCCCGGGTGACGCGGCCGGGCGGCGCGTTCATCTTCGCGGTGCCCGCGTTCCCGATGCTGTGGCGCCACCACGACGTCATGTACGGCCACTTCCGACGCTACCGGCGCGCGGACTTCGTCGCCCGGGTCCGGGGGGCCGGTCTGTCGGTGGAGAGCTGCCGCTTCTTCAAGTGTGCCTTCTTCCCGCCGTTGCTGGTGCTCGCGAAGCTGGAGCGGATGATCGCCTCGCTGGCGGAGCCGCGGGACAACTTCTACACGGTGCCGTCCTGGCTCAACCGGATGCTCTCCCGCGAGATCGTCCTCGAGGAGCGCAGCGGGATCACGCGCTGGATGCCGTTCGGAGTGTCGCTGCTCTGCGTGGGCCGGCGGTAGCCGTGCCGACCGCGCGCACGATCGGGGTGGTGACGGTCGCCCGCTCCGACTACGGGCACCTGCGGCCGGTGCTCGAGGAGATCCGGGCCGCGTCCGGTCTCGAGCTCCAGCTTTTCGCGGCGGGGGCGCATCTGTCGCGGCACTTCGGCGAGACCGTGCGGGCGATCGAGGCCGATGGCTGGCGCATCACCGAGCGGGTGGGGACCGAGCTGGAGTCCGACGCGGCCGAGGAGGTCGCGGCGGGCGCGGGCGCGGGCCTGACCGGGTTCGCGCGGGCCTTCGCGCGCCACCGGCCGGATCTCGTCCTGGTCCTGGGGGACCGGATCGAGATGCTCAGCGCCGCGGTCGCCGCGCTGCCCCTGACCATTCCGGTCGCGCACGTCCACGGGGGCGAGGTGACCGAAGGGGCCATCGACGAGCAGGCGCGGCACGCAATCACCAAGCTGTCGCACCTGCACTTCCCGGCCGCCGAGCCGTACGCGCGCCGGATCCTCCAGATGGGCGAGGAGCCGTGGCGAGTGCACTGCTGCGGTGCGCCCGGCCTGGACCGGCTCGCCGGGCTCGCGGTGCTGCCCCGCGAGGAGGTGGCGCGGCGGATCGGGCTACCTCTACGCCGGCCGACGCTCCTCGTCACCTTCCACCCGGAGACGCTGGAGCCCGACGCCACCGCCGCCCACGTCGACGCGCTCGCGTCGGCGCTCGCGGCGGTGCAGGGAGACGTCGTCATCACGTACCCGGGCGCGGACGCCATGCACCGGGCGGTGGTGCGGCGGCTCGAGTCACTGGTCGCCGCCCGGCCCTCCACCCGCCTGGTGGCCGCGCTCGGAGAGGACACCTACTGCTCGATGCTGCGCGAGGCCGACGTGATGGTCGGTAACTCGTCGAGCGGGCTCATCGAGGCGCCGTCGTTCGGCCTGCCCGCGGTCAATATCGGCGATCGCCAACGGGGCCGGCTCCGCGCCCCCAACGTCATCGACGTGGGGCACGGTCCCGGGGACATCCTGGCCGGGATACGGCGCGCGCTCGAGCCCGGCTTCCGCCGCTCCCTGGCCGGGATGGTGAATCCGTACGGGGACGGCCGGGCGGCACCGCGGATCGTCGAGGTGCTCGAGCGCGTCGAGCTGGGCCGGGCGCTCATCCGGAAGCGCTTCGTCGATCTCGGCGGTTCGTGACGATGACGCTGGCGTTCCTCGCCTCGCGCAAGGGATACCTGAAGGTGATGGGCTCTCTGATCCAGGCGGCACTCGATCGCGGGCACCGGGTGGTGCTGCTCCGCGATCCGGCCCAGAAGAAACCAGGCGAGGCGACCACCGACGCCGATTTCCGGGCCTGGCCGGGCGCCACGCTGGTGGACTGCGGGTGGGGAGACCCTCTCCGGCCGCCGCTCACCGCCCACGGAGCGCAAGCCCTGGTGGGACCGTCGCTGCACTGGGTGCTGCAGAGTATGGGGAGGGTGGATGAAGCCGCCGAGATCGCGCGCGCGGGGGTCCGCCTCTACTCGGTGGACTACGCCTTCGAGACCGTCACCAGCGACCCCGCGGGCTACCGGGTGGTCGACGTCACCTTCTACCAGAGCGCGTTCCAGCGGGAGCTGCACTGGAGCCAGCCTCGCCATCGAGCCTGGACGGGCGATTTCGTGACGCTCCGCCGAGAGCTGGATCTGGGATCGCGCTCGGCGGTCTCCGGCTCGACGATGCTCGACCAGCGCGCGCGGGTGCGGGACCTCGAGGCGGTGCGGCGGAAGTACGGCATTCCCGCCCGGGCGCCCGTGGTGCTGTTCATGCCCCCGAAGATGGCGGTGCCCGATCCCTGGCGGACCTTCGTCTGGGGCGACTCCTGGAGAGCCCGGCGGGACGCGCTCCTAAGTCGGCCGGCGGCCGCGGGGGCGCTGGCGGCCACGATCTTCGTCGGGCTTCTCGATCGCCGTCGCCACGGGAACGGCTATCGGCGGCTCCTCGAGTCGGTCCGTCGGTTCTGTGAGCGTAGCGAGGCAGTGCTCGTCGTCAAATCCCGACAGAAGAACGAGGACCCGGCGTTCCTGCGCGACTTCACTCCGCACATCGTCGAGCGGGACGAGGACGTGTTCCCGTACACGTCGATCGAGCTGATGGCGATCGCCGATCTGTGTATCCACTTCCAGAGCGGTGCGGTCCTGGAGGCCGCCTTCTGCGGCGTGCCCTCGCTCAGTGTCAAGCTGCCGCCTCCCTATGACCGGGACAACCCGGCGTATGAGGAGCTGTGGGACGCGGAACCGGGCACCTTCCACAACTGGGAGGGTGTCGTCTGGTCGGCGAGGCCCGGCGATGTGACGACGCTCCTGGCCGAGGGGAAGCTCGACGCCTTCGCAATCGAGCCTCGGGCGCGGCGGGCCTACGTGGAGCGGTACCTGGGTTTCGACGACACGGCCAGCAGCGAGCGGGTGCTCGACGTCATCGAGCGGCGGGCTTCACGCGCAGGTTGATCTGGGAGGCGAAGACGACGCCCAGTGGATTGTCGTGCGCGATCGCGTCGAACCGCTGCTGCAGGGTGCGGAGCCGGTCGCTCTGCTGCAGAAGCTGGGGTGGCAGCGGCCAGAAGTGGTAGTAGTTGACCGCCTCGACGGTCAGGGCGAACGTGCGCTGCAGCCTCGCGGTGAACTCGGTGAGGATGACCCGGCGGGTCGTGACGATGTCACGCTCGCTCGAGGTGCGCCCCGCGTACGAAGCGTCGGTCGTCTTCGCGGGCAGGGCCGCGTTGGCGAGCAGCGGCCGCAGGCGGTCCGCGAGCTCCCGGGCCTCCGCGGAGGTCTCCGCGAAGAGGGGAAGGACGTGCCTCTCGTAGAGCTCGACGGTGTAGCGGTTCAGGGTGACGAGGTCCGAGAGCAGGTTGCCCACGCTGAAGCACAGGGCGCCGGTCGGCTTCAGGGCCCGGGCCGCCGCCCTGAAGAAGCGGTCCTCCTCCTCCTGGGTCAGATACGCGAGTACGTTGAGGGCCGTCACCACGTCGAGCGACGCGGGCCGGAGCGATTCGAGCACGGCGACGTCGCCGACGACGATCGCCCCCGGATCGAGGCCGGCCGCCCGCAGCGCGCCCTGGCCGAGCTCGATGAGCTTCGGCGACGGGTCCGCGCCCTGGATGGAGAAGCCGCTCCGGGCCAGGAGGATCAGATTGTCTGCCGAGCCACAGCCGAAGTCGAACAGACGTCCGGGGGATGGGGGCAGCAGCATGTTGAAGGTGCGGAACCGCTGGTCGTGGTAGGCGGTGTGGGTTTGCATGTACACGGCCGCGTTGCGATCGTAGAAGGCAAGGCCGCTCATCGTATCGGGACGGCGTTCAGGCATGTGATCCGATCTCCTTGCTCGTCGCTCTAGCCGAGCCGCTGTACGAGATGCGAGGCCGCCAGGAAGTCGAGCTCCGAGTCGATGTTCACGGAGACCTCGCGTGGCATGACGTACGGCGCGGTGGCTCGCGGGTAGAAGGACCGCTGCGCCCGCAGCGCGGGCACGCGGATCGCGTAGATCGATCCGTTGGGGCGATACGTGGCCGGCAGATCCTGGCGGTGATCCACCCGAGCTCCCTCGGGGAAGAGCCAGGTGAGCCTTCCGTTCTCGATCGAGAGCATCCAGTACGGCGGGTAGTCGGGCGCGGTCACTGCCACCACCGCTTCGGCGGCGGGGTCGTCCCGCAGGACGTCGAGCGCGCCCCGGATGTGCTCGGCCCGGCGGAGCGGCGCGGTCGCAGGCAGCATCACCACGACGTCGGTGGCGAAGCCCTCGTGACGGGCCAGCCAGTCCACCGCGTGGAGGGCCACGTCCACCGTCGAGCTGCGGTCACCCGCGAGCTCGGCCGGCCGCACGAAGGGCGCCGGGCAGCCGGCCTCCCGGCCCACCGCGAGGATGGCCGCGTCCTCGCTGGAGAGGACCGTGCGGTCGAGCGCGTCGCAGCCGAGCGCGGCTTCGATGGTGTGGACGACGAGCGGCTTGCCCCCGAGGGGCCGCAGGTTCTTTCCCGGCAGGCCTTTCGATCCGCCCCGCGCCACGATCAGGCCCAGCACCGACGGCGCGCTCACCGCCCGCCTCCCGCCCGGGCCATGCGCTCCGCCCCCGCCTCGACCAGCGCAGTCGTGATCAGGTCGAGCCGCGCCTGCCGGGGCAGCTGGCGGCTCGCCTCGTGGAACCGCCCACGCTCGGCGGGGGTGAGCGCTCGGCTGAGCAGCGGCTCCACGTCCTCCGGGCGTTCGGCGAGCAGGCCGAGTCCTGCCGCCATGCCGTCGGGCTGGGTCATGCCGGTGTACTCGCGCATGAAGCGCCGGATCTCGTCGGTGGTGAGCAGGAACAGCACCGAGCCGAGCGGCTCCCGGCTCCACGCATCGAGGAAGGCGTAGTCCATGCTGCAGTGGGAGAAGCCGGTGGCTACGACGTCGCAGCCGGCCAGCCAGGGCTCGACGTCGCCGTCCGACGCGTCGTGCATCGCGACGCCGGCCGCCCGCAAGAGCGTGACGTGCCGGTCGCGGTGGTCCGGGAACTTCGGATGCTCGCGCAGGAGGACGAGGGGCTTGACCGGCCGCCGGGCGAGCGCGTCCGCGAGATGGCTGAAGGCGGCCTCGTGGCCGGGGATCTCGGCGGGCTGGCCGAAGAAGCCGAGAACCGGTCCCCCGGGCGGAGCGCCGATCCGCTCGCGTGTGCGCGCGCGCAGCGCCGCGACGTCGAGTCCCGCGTAGGCCGCGTGGCGAAGCGAGCCCACCGCCACGGTGGCCACGTCGAAGCGCTCACGGGTCAGGCGCGCTGCCGTGTCGTCCCGGACGAAGTAGGTGCCGGCGTACGCGCGAGCGACCGCATTGGCATCACCAGGGTAGTCCTGGAGCGCGAAGGTCGGCCGCCCGGCGGCGCGGGCGAGCAGCGCCTCGTCGAGGCCCACACCGAGCGAGGAGACGCCGACGAGCAGCACGTCGGGATCCGTGTCTCGGATGAGTTCGTCCGCGGCGGCGAGGAGCGGCGCGAGATCGCCGCCCGGGGGCACGTGGGCCGCGCCGCTGGCCGGCGCGAACCGAAGCGGCCGCTCGCCGGCGGCCGCGAGCAGATCGAAGGCGGGTCCGCTCGCCGCCACCTGCACGTCGAGGCGCGCGTCGGCGCGCAGGGCCGGACACAGGGCGCGCATCTGGGTGGCGCTGCCCGGATCGCGCGCGGAGACGAGGACGCGAACGGTCCTCACGGCCTGGCGAGGCCTCTCGCCACGACGGCTTCGGCCAGCGCCCAGTCCTCGGGGGTGTCGATGTCGATGCCCTCGATCGTGTCGGTGGCCAGCGGGCGCAGCCGGGGCGGGAAGAGTCGCCGGTGCGTGGCGAGCGCCTCACGGGTCACCAGGTAGAGCGTGCCGTTCGGGGTGAGGAGCGGTCGCGCTTCCTGGCGGCGCGTCACGTCGTCCCACGGGGCGAGGGGCTCGAGGTGACCGCCCCGGTCGGTGCGGTACATGACCGAGAGGCTCCGCTCGATGCGGCGCACCCCAACCACGCCCTCGGTATCGGGGCTGCCCAGCAGCTCGAGCGCCTGGCGCAGCCGCTCCGCCCGCCGGAACGGACAGGTGGGCTGCAGCAGCATCACCGCGGTCGCCCTCCATCCTGCGTTGGCCTCGAGCCAGCCCACCGCGTGATCCACGACCTCGAGCATGCCGGCGGCGTCGGTGGCCAGCGCCGGCGGGCGCAGGAAGGGTGCCTCGAGTCCGTGGGCGCGGCCCACCTCCGCGATCACCGGGTCATCGGTGCTGAGGACGGCGCGGGCGGGCAGCCCGGCCGCCGCGATCGCGCGCGCCGTCCAGGCCAGGAGCGGCAGGCCACCCAGAGGTCGGATGTTCTTGCCAGGGAGTCCCTTCGAGCCGGCGCGGGCCGGCACGAGGATCAGGAGACCTGGTGCCGGAGCGCCCACCCGGCGCCTTCGTGCTTCCAGAGGTGCGGGGAGCGGAACTGGTCCACCACCTCCCAGAAGCGCGCCTCGGTGATCTGCATGTAGTCGAGGTTCTCGTGGAACCACTTCTTGGGGAACTCGCCGTCGAAGCGGCGCACCAGCGCCACTCCCTCCTCGCGCGTCAGGTGCTGATTGCGGATCTCCTGGGCCGCGTCATAGGACGCGCGGCCGAGGCCGAACTTGATGTAGGTCGTGAAGTAGTGCAGCCCGTCCATGCGGTCGTCGATGCTGTTGTACTTCGAGTAGGTTCCCTCGGTTCGCTCGGTGTTGGCCTCGAACCCCGCGTGCTCGACCGCGTAGTAGTAGCACTCCTGCGGCACCCACTTGAGGTAGTAGCCCAGGTAGTGCACCTCCACGCGCTTGTCTGCGAGCAGGGCGGGATCCGCGGGCAGGTAGGGATCGAGGTCGCGGGCGGTGATGCCGTGCTCGGCGAGCGCGGGGACGCTCACCCCGCCCAGGTGCAGCTCCTCGAGGCGCGCCTCGCGCGTGAAGTAGCGGGGGTCGCGCTGCGCGGTCGCGGCTTCCCCGAGCGGGTTGCCGTACTCGACCTCGTTCTCGCCGTAGACCACGAGCGGGATGTCGTTGAGCGCCGCGAAGCGAGGCGGCAGGCTCTTCTGGCCGAAGATGAAGGGCTGGAACGGGTGCAGCAGGTTCTCGAAGGCGAGCCGGGTGAGGGTCCGGTGCACCCGCCCGTTGGGCGTGCAGAGGTAGTTGTCGAAGCCCGCGTGCAGCCACGACTGGAAGTTGCGCCAGCCCACCTCGGTGTAGATGTGGGGCGCCCACGTCACGGTGAGCGGATTCATCCCGTACTTGTACTTGAGCAGGTGGGATGCGTAGATGCTGTCCTTGCCTCCGCTGCCTGGTACCAGCACGTCGTAGCGGCCGTCGGTACGGCGATGGCGCGCGAGCAGGTCGAGCAGCTCGCGCTCGCGCTGAGCCCAGTCCACGCGCTGCTCCTTCTCCTCGGCGAAGCGGCACGCCGCACAGACGCCCTCCGCGTCGAAGTGGATGGTCTCCTTCTTCGACTCGCGGGTATGCGTGTACTCGACGGTGGACGAGGGGCGCTGATTGGAGATCACGCAGCGGGCGCAGAAGCGCACCTCCACGGGCAGGCCGAACTTCGCCTCGAGGGGCGCCGGGGCCGGATTCGCCATGCGGGAGCCGCTCAGGCGCGCGCCACGAAGGCGCGCAGAATGGCCAGCCCCACCTCGCCGCTCTTCTCGGGGTGGAACTGGCAGCCCGTGATCGGCCCGGCCGTGATGGCCGCGGCCACCGGCGTGCCGCCCAGCTCGATGTCGGCGAGCCGGTGCCGCGGATCGGCGGGATGCGCCGCGTAGGAGTGGACGAAGTAGGCGAAGTCGCCCGGCTTGACCGCGGCGAAGACGCTGTCCGCCCACGGGACGCCGCCGCGCGCGCGCTCGAGGCGGCACCAGCCGACATTGGGGATCTTGTAACGGGCGGGCTCGGTCGGCGCGGGCAGCCGGTCCACCCGGCCCGCGATGAGGCCGAGGCCGGCGTGCTGCCCGAACTCGGTGGAGGCCTCGAGCAGCAGCTGCATGCCGAGGCAGACGCCGAGCAGGGGGCGGCCGGTCGAGGCGAAGGCCAGCACCGCCTCGTCGAGGCCGCGGGCGTGCAGGCCCGCCATCGCGTCGCCGAACGCGCCCACGCCCGGGAGGATGAGCTGCTCGGCCGCGCGCACCGTCGCGGGCTCGTCGGCGAGCCTCGGCGCACCGCCGACCGCGGCCACCGCGTGGCAGACGCTCCACAGGTTGCCGCGGCCGTAGTCCACGATCACCACCGGGCGCGCGGCGATCACGCCGAGCTCCGCACCGGCACGCTGGCCTCGGCGAGCCGCGCCTTGATCTCACCCACCGTGTACTTGCCGTAGTGCAGCACCGAGGCCACCGCGACCGCGTCGGCTCCGGCCTCGGTGATGGCACGACAGACGTGCTCGGGCGTTCCCGCGCCGCCTCCCGCGATCACCGGCACCTCGACCCGGGCGGTGACTCGGCGGAGGAAGTCGAGATCCATGCCCTTCTGGGTGCCCTCGTGGTCCACCGAGGTGACCAGCAGCTCGCCCGCCCCCAGCTCGACCCCTCGACAGGCCCAGTCGAGGGCGTCGAGGCCGGTGCGCTCGCGCCCGTTGTCGGTGTAGGCCTCCCAGCGGTCGGGGCCGATCTTCTTGGTCTGGATGGAGAGCACCATGCACTGGCTGCCGAAGGCCTCCGAGATCTCGCGGACGAGCTCGGGCCGGGCCACCGCCGCGGTGTTGATCGCGACCTTGTCGGCGCCGCTCCGCAGGGCGTCGCGCACGTCCTCGATGGTCCGAAGGCCGCCCTCCACCGTCATCGGCACGAAGACCGCCTCCGCGGCGCGCCGTACCACCTCGAGGATGTTGTTGCGGCCGTAGAGGCTCGCCACGATGTCGACGTAGAGGATCTCGTCGGCCCCCTCCGCGTAGTAGCGTCGCGCGAACTGCTGGGGATCGCCCATGACCCGCAGGCCCTCGAGGTGAATGCCTTTGACGAGATTCGGCCCCTTCACGTCGAGGCGGGCGATGACGCGGGCGGTCGGCATCCCGCTGTCCGGCCTACTCGACGTCGACGAAGCGGCCCGACGCGCTCGAGCGGGCGCACGCGTCGATGATCCGCTGGACGCGGAAGCCGGCGCGCAGGTCCACGAGCGGGGCCTGCCCGCGCTCCACGCAGGCGAAGAAGTGCTCGATCTCGTCGACGTACATGCGGTCGTAGGCGGGCTCGAAGGACCAGCTCTCCCATTTCTTCGCGTTGTGATCGTAGCAGCGCACGGTGTGGCTCTCGAGATCCACCAGGATCGTGCTCCGGGTGCCGATGATCTCCACCTCGCTGCGGGCCGAGCGGTCCACCATGTCGAGGTGGATCGAGCCGACCGCCCGCGGGCCGAAGCGCACGATGGTCTCGCAGACGTCGTCGGTCTCGACCTCGAGATCGCTGAAGGTGCCCACCACCGAGAAGACGCCGGTGATGGGCCCGCAGAGCCACTGCATCCAGTCGAAGGCGTGGCACTCGTCGAGCAGCACGCCGCCGCCCTGGTCCTTCTTCGCCATGTAGAACGAGCGGTAGTCCTCGTACGGGTGCCAGTCCGGGAGGTAGACCCCGGTGAAGCTCCGCGCGGTCACGATGCGGCCCACGCGCCCGGCGTCGAGCAGCTCGCGCGCCTTCTGCAGCGGCTTGAAGAAGCGCATGCAGAAGCCGGTCATGGCGGTCAGCTTGCCCCTCTGGACGAGGTCGAGCAGCTCCGGGATCCGATCTACCGTGTGCGAGACCGGCTTCTCGACGAAGAGGTGGAGCCCGTGGCGCGCGAGGGCGATCGCCGGCTCCATGTGATAGGCGGTGGGCAGGCAGATGAACCCGGTCTGGAATTTCTCCGCGGCGAGGGCATCGTCCAGCGAGCCGAAGAGCGGCACCGCGCCGTGCTTGGCCGCGATCTCGGCGCGCCGGTCCGCCCGGGGCTCCACCACCGCGGCCGAGCGGCCGGTGGCGAGCAGGTTGCGCAGATGACGCTTGCCGATGGAGCCGCCACCGACGACGAGAGCGGTGATCATGACTCGAGCATGTCCTCGGTGATGGGAGTGTGATGGGCGATGGCGTGGCGGGTCGTGCGGCCCACCACCGTGGGGAGAGCGGCCGGCGAGAGGCCGGTGCCTGGACGCAGGACGTCGAGGTCCTCGCGCGTCAGCACGCGGCCCGCCGGCAGGTCCCGGGCCGCCACCAGGCTCTTGCGCGCCACCTCGCGCACCGGCAGCTCGCTGGGGGCCGGGCGCTTGACGCCGTCGCCGAGGGCGGACTCGACCTCGCGGATGGCGGTGACGAGGGCCCGCAGCTCGTCCGGGAGGAGGGACGCCTGGTGGTCCGGGCCCGGCAGGCTCCGGTCCATGGTGAAGTGCTTCTCGATGTAGGCGGCTCCGCGCGCGGCGGCCGCGATGGCCACCGCGGTGCCCGGCGAGTGGTCGGAGAGGCCGACCGGCGTGCCGAAGGCGCGCGCGTAGGTGTCCATGACCCGGAGGTTCGTGAGCGCGGGCTCGGCCGGGTAGTTGCTCACGCACTGGAGGACCGCGAGATCGGTCGCGCCGGTGCGACGAAGCGCGGCCACCGCGGCCTCCACCTCGGCCATGTCGGCCATGCCGGTGGAGAGGATCACGGGCAGGCCGAGCGCGCCGACCTCCTCGAGCATGGGCAGGTTGGTCACGTCGCCCGAGGAGATCTTGAGACGGCGGACGCCCAGACGCTTGAGGTACCGCGCGCTCTCCGCGTCGAACGGCGTCGACATGAACTCGATCCCCGCCGCCGCGCAGCGGGCGAACAGCATCTCGTGATCGCGGGGGGACAGCTCGAGACGCGCCAGCATCTCGTACTGGCTCTCCTCGCCGCCGGTGACCCGTCGCTGGTACTCCGCCTTGGCCGCCCGCCGCGTCAGCAGGCGGTCGACGGTGAACGTCTGGAACTTGACCGCGTCGGCCCCCGCCGCCACCGCCGCGTCCACGAGGGCGCGGGCCAGCGCGGGATCGCCGTTGTGGTTGACGCCGGCCTCGGCGATCACGAAGGTGTGGGTCGGACGTGGTCGGGAATTCACTTGACGCATCTTACACCAACGTGTTCAACTTGTGAACGTTCTCATGCAGCGGCAGAACGAGCGGAATCTGGAGATCCTGACCGCGATCGGCGAGGGCGTGCCGGTCACCCAGCGGGCCCTCGCCGAGCAGCTCGGCGTGGCCCTGGGCCTGGCCAACCTCTGCCTCAAGCGGCTGGTGAGCAAGGGATTCATCAAGGTGCGGGAGTTCCCGGCCAAGCCGGCGGCCCGCAAGCGCCTGCAGTACGTGCTGACTCCGAAGGGCGTGGCCGAGAAGACCCGGCTCTCGTACGAGTACATGGCATATTCCCTGCGGCTCTTCCGGCGCACCCGTGGCAATCTCCGGGAGACCATGGCGCGCTTTCACGCCGCCGGCATGAAGCGCTTCGCGCTCTGCGGGCTCGGGGAGGCGGCCGAGCTCGCCTATCTCACCCTGCGCGAGTTCGGGCTCGAGCCGGTCGGCGTCTTCGACGGGGTGCCCGGCGATCAGTTCCTGGGCTTCCCGGTTCGTCCGCTATCGGAGCTGGCCGCGGAAGAGATCGACGGGGTGATCGTGGCCACGTTCGATCGGCCCGAGCAGCGCGTGGCCGAGCTGAGCCGGCTGGGCGTGCCCACCGCGAAGTGTCTCACCCTGCGTCGGCTGGCCGAGCCGGTGGCGCATGCCGAGGAAAGGACGGGGCGATGAAGGAGTTCCTGAAAGGCAACTACAAGGTCGACACCGAGATCAAGGAAGCCGTGGACGAGGAGCGCTCGCAGCTCGAGGCCGAGTTCGAGCGGAAGGCCCTGTCCCGGCTGGGCGGCAGCATCTGCTTCGTGAGCAAGAAGGCCTTCGTGTGGCAGGGCGAGGCGCAGCCGGAGGCGAGCCGAGCGGATCAAGAAGACAAGGCCACGTGAGCGACCTGGGACGAAAGATCGCCCGCTCGCTCGAGGGCGCGACCTTCGAGAGGATCGCGGCGGCCGGCCTCACCAACGCCGAGCTGAATCAGCCCTGCATCCATCGATCGGTGCTGGAGCTGGGTCGGGAATCGCTGGGAGAAGGGGACGCGGCGCTGGTGGTTGCGGCCGGGCCCAGCCTCCGCCGGCGGCAGAGCCTCGAGCGGCTCCGGACCTCGGGCTTCCGGGGCACCATCGTGGCCGCCGACGGCGCCCTCGGCGCCTGTCTCCGGGCGGGCGTGGTCCCTCACGTGGTCGTGAGCGTGGATCCGCATCGCGGTCGCATCGTGCGCTGGTTCGGCGACCCCGCGCTGAGCGCTCCGCCGGCCGACGACTACTTCCGGCGGCAGGAGATGGACGCGACCCACTCTCGCGACGAGCTGGGCGCCAACCGGACCCTGGTGGAGCTGGTCGACCGTCACGGCCCCGCGATCCGCGCCGCCGTCGCGACCTCCGCCGCGCCCGAGGTCACCACGCGCTGCGCGCAGGCGGGCATGGCGCTCTACTGGTGGAATCCGATGTACGACGACTACGAGGCGGCCGAGAGCCTCTCGCGGCGCCTCCACCGGATGAACGGGCTGCCCTGCATCAACGGCGGCGGCAACGTGGGCACCGCGGCCTGGGTGCTGGCTCACGCGATCCTCGGCAAGCGCCGGGTAGGCATCGTGGGCATGGACTTCTCCTACACCCCGGACACGCCGTACGAGAAGACCCAGTACTATCCCGAGCTGGTCGAGCTCTTCGGCGACGGATTCAAGGACGCCTTCATCCACATGGACAATCCCACGCTGGGCGAGACCTGGTTCACCGATCCCGCCTACTACTGGTATCGCGAGATCTTCCTTCAGATGGCGGGCGAGGCCGGGTGCGAGACGTACAATTGCACGGAGGGGGGCCTGCTCTTCGGCCCCGGCATCCACACGGTTCCGCTGGAAGACTTCGTGCAGGCCGTCCGGAAGGGGATCTGATCGGCCATGGCCAAGGTGCTGTTCATCAACCCGATGATCCGCGAGGAGGACGACCCGCGGCACGTGCCCTACGGGATCGCCCTGCTCGCGGCCATCGCCATGCGCGACGGCCACGCGGTCCAGGTCTTCGACGCCAACGCCTGGCGTACGTCCGACTCGGTGGTGGCCCAGGTGCTGCAGGCCGATCGCTGGGACGTGATCGGTATCGGCGGGATCACGACCGCGTACCGCTCGATCAAGCACATCACCGCCATGGCCAAGGAGCTGGCGCCCCAGGCGCTGCTGGTGGCGGGGGGCGGCTTCCTCACCAGCATGCCGAACGACATCATGCGATTCCTGCCCCAGGTGGACCTCGGCGTGGTGGGCGAGGGGTTCATCTCGTTCCCCGAGATGCTGCGCCGGGTGGACGCGGGCAACCGCGACTGGGCGGAGGTCAAGGGCGTGATCTGGCGGGAGCCGTCCGGCCGCGCCCGGCTCAACCCGGAGCAGCCCCTGCTCGAGGACCTGGACAGCCTGCCCTACCCGGCGTGGGAGCTGTTCCCGCTGGAGGAGGTCTACTTCAAGAACAGCATGGCCCTGTTCTCGGAGGAGGGCATGGTGGCCCGCCGCCGGCTCGACATCAACGCGAGCTACGGCTGCTCGCTGATCTGCCGCTTCTGCTTCCACCTGGGGATCTCGGGCGACATGAAGATCACCGAGACCACCGACGGCGATCGCGAGACGAGCTTCACCTACGATCGCAAGATCCGCTGGCACAGCCCGCGCTACGTGGTGAACCTCGTCAAGTATGCGCGCGACCGCTTCGGGGTCGACTTCATCGGCTTCCTCGACGAGAACCTGATGACGATGCACCAGTTCTCGGGCAAGAAGTGGCTCACCGACATCGCCGACCTGTGGATCTCGGAAGGGCTCCAGCCGCAGTGCGTGCGGGACGGGGTGGATCACGACCCCGAGCACTGCCACGGCATCCACTGGGGCGGCACGAGCCACGCCACCCTGGTCAGCCAGCACGTGCTGAAGGTGATCAAGCAGGCCGGTTGCACGCACCTGGTGTACGGCTACGAGTCCTTCTCGCCGCGGGTGCTCAAGACGGTGGGCAAGGGGGCGACGCCCGAGACCAACGAGCGCTCCCTGCGCTGGACGCTCGAGGCGGGGATCCGGCCGATCCCCAACCAGATGATCGGATTCCCCGACGACGACTTCGACTCCATCCGCGACAACATCCACGCGTGGAACCGGCTGGGGCTCAACGTGAAGCCGTTCTTCGCGACCCCGTACCCCGGCACCGAGTGGTACTACCGGTACAAGCCGCGCATCCTCGAGCAGTACGACGGCGATCTGGAAGCGTTCCTCCTCGACGTCGGCGACGCCACCCGCATCACCGGCAACATCTGCAAGAAGTTCAACGCGGTCGAGCTGTACGGCCTGCGCGAGCTGATGGTGCTGCGCGATCTCAAGCGGATCGGTGCCTACGAGCGGGAGTGGAACCGCCTCCACGGCGTCGCCGCTCCCGCGGCGCCCGGCTCCTGAGCGCGTGGCCGGCCGCCTGCTGATCCTGGGCGCGGGCGGTCACGGCCGCGCCGTCGCGGATCTCGCCCGCGCCTGCGGCTTCACGGTGGCCGGCTTCACCGACCGCTCCTCCGCGGCGGGCGGTCCCGGCAATCCGGTGCTCGGCACCGACGCGGAGCTGGCGGCCCTGATCCGCGCCCAGCGGATCGACGGCGGGGTCGTCGGGGTGGGCAACACCGCTCTGGCCCGCCGCGCCCAGCTCTACGCCGTGCTGCTCGCCGCCGACGTCGCCCCGCCCGCCCTGGTGCACCCACGCGCGACGGCGTCGCCCTCGGCCACGGTCGGCGCGGGCTCGGTGGTCTTCGCGGGCAGCGTGCTCGGCAGCGAGGTGCGGATCGGGGTGAACGCGGTGCTCTACAGCGGTGTGCTCGTGGAGCACGAGTGCGTCATCGGGGACCACGCCTATCTCTCGCCGGGCGTCGTCCTCTCCGGCCAGGTAGCGGTGGAGGCGGGCGCCTTCCTGGGCGCGGGCGCGGTCGTGCTGCCGGGTCTGCGCATCGGGGCGAGGGCGGTGGTGGCCGCGGGCGCGGTGGTGACCGCCGACGTGGCGGCCGGGCACACCGTCATGGGCGTTCCGGCCCGTGAAGCCCACCGCGAAGGAAACGGATGAACGCGATGGGCGAGGCCAGGGCCAGCGAGTAACGGAGGTTGTCGCCGGTGGCCGGGTGGACCTGGAAGAGATAGGCCAGGTACAGCCCGAGCGCCGCGACCGCCGCGGGGATCGCGGCGGCCCAGCCGGTGAGCCCGAACCCGCCGGCGCTGATCAGCAGCGCGTGGAACGCCGCCAGCATCACCGCGAATCCTCCCAGGTATGCCCAGGCGCGCGTATAAAGAGGAATTCCCGCGAGCTCGCGCGTCCAGCGGAAGTACACCCAGCACGGGAAGAGGATCAGAAAGAGTCGGGCAAGCGCGGCGCCGAGCTCACCGGGCCAGAGGCTCTCGAGCCCGGGTAGCCACGGTCGAGGCGGGACGAGCACCACGAGCAGCCCCGCGTAGGCCACGACTCGCAGCAGGTTGACGGGAATGAAGCGCGCCGCCTGGTCGAGGGCCATGATCACGAACGTGTACGGGTTGATGATGTTGGCGGCGACGGCGGCGAGCACGAGGACCCTGAGGGGGAGCGCGGCGGGACGGAAAGACTCTCCGTAGAGGAGCGTGATGCCCGTCTCCGCGAATGCCCAGACCGCGAAGGCGAGAGGCATCGTCAGGAAGAGGAGCTTGTCGAGGCCGTGGAGGAAGAAATCGCGGGCCTCGCGGTCCCGGGTGTGACTGCGGCGCGCATACAGGCCCGAGAGCCGCGTGAACAGGAAGGTCATGGGCGCCGCGATCACTGACGACAACGCCTCCCAGAGGGCCCGCGCGATCTGGTAGTGACCGGCGGCCGTCAATCCGGCCCAGGCGCCCACCAGGACGCGGTCGATGGAGTCCTGGAACAGTGCCAGCGGGGTGGTGATGGTGAACGGGCGCGCGAAGCTCCAGTAGTCGGCGAGGCTTGCGCGGCTCGGCGCGCGCGGGGTGACGCGGTAGCGGCGGCCGAGGACGACGACTGCGGCGAGTCCGCCTGCGACCCCGTCTATCCCGAACGTAGCGGCGACGCCGACCACGCCGGGCGCCATCGCCAGGACCGCCACGGTGGCCAAGAGCCGCAGAAGCCGCGCCGACAGCACGATGATGGAATGCGCCACGACCCACTCGCGGGCGATGAAGACCTTGAGGAAGACATCGGCGAAATTGCTGGCCACCTGGGCGCCCAGCAGGAAGAGGAAGACGAGCGCGAGGCCGGAAGAGGCGAAGAGACCCTGCGTCGTCCAGACGAGGAGGAGGGCCGCGACCAGGACTCCATGCAGCGCGACCTGGATGGCCAGCATGGTCCCGAGGCATCGCCCGGCGTCCTGGCCCTCCCCAAGCCGCTTGAGGTGCGCCTGGGCGAAGCCCGGCAGCAGGGCCGCCATCACGAGCCCGACGATCCCGGTGCTGAAGCCGATGGAGCCGAGCGCCTCCGGGCCGAGGGCGCGGCCGACGAGGATCGACACCACCATGCCGAGCGCGCTGCCGCCCCACGTGCTGCCCAGCAGCAGGAGGGACTTGCGAGCCAGATCCTGGGGCGGCATCCCGCCCGATTCTATCGCAGCCTCGTGGCTATTCCTTGACTGGTCGGGCGTGTCGTTCGTAGGCTGACGGCGTGGCCTTCGAGTCTTCCCGGGCGACTTCGAGCGCGAGGTTCCGCCTCGTGCTGACCCTGATCGCCCTCGCTTTCCTCGCGCAGTCCCTCTACCTCGCGCGGGTGCTCGTCCCCTCCCACGACGAGAGCTCGGCCCTGTTCTTTGGCTACCTGACGGCGACCGGACAAATGAGCATGTACCAGGACGACGTCGTCGGCCATCGGCCGCCCGGCCCCGCGTACATCTTCGGGACCACGCAAGCGTTGTGGGGCCGGAGCCTGATGGCGGCTCGCCTGACCGGCGTCGGCTTCGGTGTGATTCTGCTCGTGCTGACCGCGGTCCTGGCGCGGGAAGTGGGCGGTGTCTTCTGTGGGCTGCTGACCGCTGCGCTCCTGACGGCCCAGGGCGCCGTCGTCGGGTACTACTCGCTCGGGGACTTTCACGCCCTGGCGCCGATGGTGATGATGGCTGGCCTGCTCGTCTGGCTCTCGGCGGAGAAACCCGCGCGGAACGTGCTCGGCGCCACGATCATCGGCAGCCTCTTCTTCATACGGACCCATCTCTGGCCATTGCTGCCGCTGGTGCTGCTTCTGGCTCTCCGGCGAGCCCGGAGCCGCGCGGAGCGAGCACTGGTCGCGGGTGTGATGATCGTGCCGCTCGTGCTCTTCTTCCTCTGGGACGCCCGGCATCTCAAGCTGCTGGTTTCGGTGCCGATCATCGGGCGGCTCGTCCGTCCGCTTGGCTATGTCCCGTTTGTCGAGCTGGACGAGCGGCCATACCGAGATCTCGACTATCAGGTCCGGATGCTTGTTCATCTGGCCCGGCGCTACGAGTTTCTTGTCCTGACCACTGTCGTGATCGTGCTCCTGGTCGTGGTCTGTCTCGTGCGATCGGGACGTCGAGAGCCGTACCTCACCGACCGCCGCGTGAATCTTCTGGCCGGGTTGTTTCTCTACATGCTGGTGTGCCTATTGGTCTTCTTCCGGATCAATTTCAAGTGGATCGGCATGTACGTGGCCTCTCTCGTGCCGTTGCTCGCCATCGTGCTGGGCTACCTGGGCAGCCGGCTCTTGGCCGATCCCGCGTTCGGCCGGCGAGCCCGGGCCGGCGTGACGGCGTTCCTGGCCGCGATGATCGTGCTGCCCATCTACTACAACCGCAACCCGCTGATGCCCTCGGGGGCCGTGCGCGCCGCCGACCCGGTGCGGGCGGTGATGGTGGCCGGCGCCCACCTGGCTCGGCTGGTACCGGCGGGCGCGCGCGTCTTCTTCTTCGGCCAGGTGGATGTGTTCTATTTCTCGGGCTTGCCGCCCACCTATCTTCAACAGATCACCAACTACGACACGCTGGCCGTGAACGACCAGAACAATGCCATCACGCTGCGCAACGGGTACTACGGCATGCGCCAGGTGGAGCGCTGGCTCGGCGGCGAGGCCGACTATGCCGTCATCTCCCCCGAGAGTCTCTACACGTTCGCGGAGGCCTTTCACAACCACCCGGAGGTCAACCGACCCAAGGTGGCACGGATTCGGGAGCTGCTTGCCCTCAATTTCACCAAGGTCGGGACCGTGGACGAGTATCCGTACTACTCCTATGACGTCTTCCGACGCGTGGGCCGGCCCTAGCCTTCCCGCGTGCCGCGCGGGGCCCGCCGCCCAGGCCCATTTATCCATCGGGGGCTCCAAAAGCGGCTACGGTAAGATTACGGCTATGCGGATTTGCGCCCCTGGGGTGCGTCCTTGAGAGCCGTGGTCACCGGCGGCGCGGGCTTCATCGGGAGCCATCTGGTGGAGCGGCTCCTGGCCGATGGTCACTCGGTCCTCGTCCTCGACAACTTCTCCACTGGGCGCCCCGAGAACCTCGGCCACCTGGCGGGGGAGGGTCGCCTCGTGGTGGAGCGGGTGGACATCGCGAGCGAGCCGCGGCTCGCCGTGCTCCTGAGCGGCGCCGACTGGGTTTTCCATCTGGCCGCGCTGGCCGACATCGTACCGTCCATGGAGCGTCCGATGGACTATCACCGGGCCAACGTCGACGGGACCGTGGCGATCCTGGAGGCGGCGCGCGCTGTCTCCATCGGGCGCTTTCTCTACACCGCGTCCTCGTCCTGCTACGGGATCCCCGACGTGTATCCTACCCCGGAGACGGCTGCCGCGCGTCCGCAGTACCCGTACGCGCTGAGCAAGCTCCTCGGTGAGCAGTGCGTCCTCCACTGGGGACAGGTGTATCGGATGCCGGTCGTCTCGCTCCGTCTCTTCAACGTGTACGGGCCACGGTCGCGGACGTCGGGGACGTACGGCGCCGTCTTCGGCGTGTTCCTGGCCCAGAAGCTCAACGGCCGGCCGTTCACGGTGGTAGGCGACGGTACGCAATCCCGCGACTTCACCTTCGTCTCGGACGTCGCGGATGCCTTCGTGACGGCCGCCCAGGCCACCGTCACCGGCGAGGCCTTCAACGTGGGGACGGGCGCCCCGGTGGCGGTCAACCGGCTCGTCGCGCTCCTCGGGGGCGACGTCGTCCATGTCCCGAAGCGCCCCGGCGAGCCCGATCGTACTCACGCCGACGTGTCCAAGATTCAACGGCAGCTCGGATGGCGTGCGAAGGTCTCCATCGAGGAAGGAGTCCGCATCCTGCTCGACAACATCGAGTACTGGCGGCAGGCTCCGGTGTGGACGCCGGCGTCGATCGAGGTGGCGACCCGCGACTGGTTCCGATATCTCGGAAAGGACTGAGATCGCCATGTCACCCCGGACCTTCGAGGAGAAGATCAAGACCCTGGCGGAGCTCGAAGAGATCTGCCGGACGCTGCGCGGCGAGGGGAAGCGGATCGTCCAGTGCCACGGCGTGTTCGATCTCATGCACCCGGGCCACGTGCGGCACTTCGAGGCGGCGCGAGCGCAGGGCGATGTCCTGGTGGTGACCGTCACGCCCGACCGGTTCGTGAACAAGGGGCCGGGCCGGCCGGTATTCAACGAGCGGCTGCGCTCCGAGTCGGTAGCCGCGCTCGGCAGCGTGGCCTTCGCGGCCATCACCGAATCGCCGTCTGCCGAGGACGTGATCCGTCTGCTGCGGCCGTCGGTGTACGTGAAGGGCAGCGACTACGCCGACGCCAAGGGTGACCTCACCGGCAAGATCGCCGACGAGCGGCGGGCGGTGGAGGAGGTGGGTGGGCGCATCCACTTCACGAGCGAGATCACGTTCAGCTCCAGCAGCCTCCTCAACCTGCACTTCGACGTCTATCCGGAGGAGGCTCAAGAGTTCTTGCGTGACTTCCGCCAGCGGCACTCGGCGGATGAGGTCATCGGGCTCCTCAAGGATCTGCAGCGGCTCAAGGTGCTGGTGGTGGGCGAGACGATCATCGACGAGTACCACTACGTGCAGTCGATGCAGAAATCGCCCAAGGAGCTGCTCGTCACCACCCGCTATCTCCGGGAAGAGCACTTCGCGGGCGGCATCCTGGCCTGCGCCAATCACGCGGCGGGCTTCTGCGGCCAAGTCGACATCGTCACCGTCCTCGGCGTGGCCGATCCCCGTGACCAGTTCATCCGGAGCCATCTCAAGCCGAACGTCACCCCGGCGTTCTTCTACCGGGAAGACACCGGGACCATCGTCAAGCGTCGCTACGTGGAGCAGGCGTTCCTCAACAAGATGTTCGAGGTGTCGTTTCTCGACGACGGAGAGCTGCCGCTGTCTGTCTCCCGCCAGGTCGAGCAGCACCTCGCCGCGGTGCTGCCGAAGTACGACGTGGTCATCGTAGCCGACTACGGCCACGGCTTCCTGAATCGCGAGTTGATCCGGATCCTCGCCAACGAGTCGCGCTTCCTGGCTCTCAACGTGCAGACGAACAGCGCCAACCTCGGCTACAACCTGATCACCAAGTATCCGCGCGCCGACTACGTGTGCATCGACGAGCCCGAGGTGCGCCTGGCCACTCACGATCGGCGCAGTAATCTGGAGGAGATCATCGAGCGAGTGGCCAAGGATCTCTCTAGCCGGCGTGTCTCCATCACGCGCGGGCACAAGGGCTGCATCGCCTACGCTGATCCGGGCGAGTTCTTCCAGGTCCCGGTGTTGTCGCGGGAGATCGTGGACCGCATCGGCGCGGGAGATGCGTACTTGTCGGTCACCGCCCCGTGCGCGGCGGTCGGGTACCATCCGGAGATGGTAGGCTTCATCGGCAACGCGGTCGGCGCGCTCGCGGTGCGCATCGTCGGCAACCGAACCGCGGTCGAACCCGTACCGCTCTTCAAATTCATCACGGCGCTGCTGCAATGATCCCCAAGTACTTCCTCGAGCTGGGCGACACGATGGGCCGCGTTGAGGCCTCGGACGGGAGATCGAGGCCGCTCGAATATGACGAAGGCATCCGGCGTGCGACCGAGGTGGTTCGCGAGCAGACCGCCGCCGGCCGGAAGGTGATCTTCGTCGGCAACGGCGGCAGCGCGGCGATCGCCAGCCATCAGGCCATCGACTACTGGAAGAATGGCGGAATGCGGGCGATCGCGTTCAACGATCCCGCCCTGCTGACCTGCGTGGGGAACGACTTCGGCTACCCGCACGTCTTCGAGAAGCCGATCGCCATGTTCGCCGACGCGGGTGACGTGCTGATCGCCATCTCGAGCGGTGGCCGCTCCGAGAACATCCTGCGCGCCGTCGGCGCGGGGATCACCGCCGGCTGCCGGGTGCTCACGATGTCTGGCTTCCTGCCCGACAATCCGCTGCGGACCCTGGGTGAGGTGAATTTCTACGTCCCCTCCGACTCCTACGGCTACGTGGAGATCACACATTTGGCGGTCTGTCATTGCATCGTCGACACGATCATCGGCCACGCCCGCCCCTCCAGGGGCGGTCCCTGATCTCCCGTGCGGGCCGCATGTGCCTGACTTTCTTCTCAGAACGGGCAAACTGGCTCGGGATCGGCGACAAATACATTGACATTGGATGCCGGCCAGACTAACTTGGCGGCCAAGATTTCCCCAGATTTGGCGGGGGCTTAGATAGTAATGCTCTTCATCAATCCGGCGCAGGAGAAGTTCGGGGGATTTCTGTCCCGGTATGTCCCCGTGGGCATTCCGGTCGCGATCGGCTGCCTGGCCGCCTACCTGAAAAAGCACGGTATCAAGGTCGGGGTGGTCGACGAGGAGTTGGTCGACATCACCCCGTCGGTGCTCCGTGAGCTCGTCGACGGGCTGGAGAAGCCGTACATGTTCGGGCTGTCGTGCCTGACCGCACACGTCGTGCGTGCCTACCAGCTGGCCCGGATGATCAAGGCAGAATTCCCGGACTCCATCGTGGTCGCGGGCGGGCTCCATCCCACCGCGGTGCCCGAGGAGGCGCTCGGCACGGGTGACATTGACTACGTGGTGCGGGGCGAGGGCGAGGAGGTCATGCTCCAGCTCTACCGTGCCGTCCGCGGCGGTGACGATCCGACGAAGTTGATGGGCCTGTCCTTCATGCGGAACGGCCAGGTCGTCAACAACCCCGAGGCGCCGCTCATCCCGGAGCTGGACGACATCCCGATCTTCCCCTACGAGCTCTTCGATCACCCCAAGTACGACATGGGGTTCATCACCTCCTCGCGCGGCTGCCCCTACAAGTGCACCTACTGCAGCCAGCGCATGCTGACCGGCACGACCTATCGCTACAAGTCGGCGGGACGAATCGTCGAGGAGCTCGACATCCTGATCAATCGATACGGGCAGAAGCAGATCGTCTTCTATGACGACAACTTCTGCTTCAAGGCGAAGCGGGTCGTGGACGTCTGCAACGCGATCATGGACGCGGGGCTTCACAAGAAGTGTGCGTTCTCCGTGCAGACGCGGGCCGACAACTTCCCGCCCGACCTGGTGCCGATCCTCGCGGAGGCCGGGTTCAAGCACTCGGGCTTCGGGATGGAGACCGGGGTCAACCGCCTCGCCCGGCTCATCGGTAAGGGGGAGACGGTGGAGCAGCACCTCGAGGCGGTCGCGCTCGGCAAGAAGCACGGCTTCGAGGTCTCGCTGTTCATGATCTTCGGCCTGCCCACAGAGACCAGCGCGGAGCGCGAGATCAGCTATCGAGTGGTGCAAGGCGCCGCGGTGCAGGCCTCCAAGTACAACAATCTGATCCCCTATCCGGGGACGCCCATCTACAATGATCTCAAGGTCACCGACCGCATCCACGTCGCCCCGGGCTGGTCCAACTTCAACAGCACGCTCTCGGTGACCCGCAGCATCTTCGACAAGACGCCGCTGCCCTATGTACCCGAGACGACGTCGGAGTTCGAGCTCAAGCGAGACATCATCAAATACAACATGAAGACCTACGTAACCCCCCGGGCGGTGGCCGCGATTCTGCTCGGCAAGAAGGGTCCGGGCTGGTACCAGCTGCCGGATCGCTGGTACCTGCGACCGCGCGAGCTGTACCACGTGGGCCGCATCGGCCTGAACGTGCTCGTCAACATGGCGGTGGCCTTCCTGCCTCTCGGCGTCACCGAGCCGGTCATGACCTGGCTCAACCCGGCCATGAAGCGCCGCTCGCGCGTCACCGACTACGACGCCTCGACGTTCAGCGCTTCCCAGTGGGACAAGGAGACGGCCAAGCAGAAGACGGTGGTGCTCAGGGCCGCGCAGGAGGAGCGTCGCGCCACCGGGCGGATCAGCATCGAGCTGCCGGTCATCGACCGTCCCACGGAAAAGCTTGGCGTCTAGCGCCCCTCGATCCCGTGCGCGGGGGACCGAGATCGGAATGACCGGAATGAACGCGTCGATCCAGCTCTGCTTCCCATGGCCATCCAGCAAGTAGGCGCCCAGACCGCTCTCAAGGTGCTGGGGGACGTGATCCGCTACCGGATCCGGCCCTCCTTCCGCCACCTGATCCTCCACGTCACGAACGTCTGCAACATGCGGTGCCAGCACTGCTTCGTGAACTTCGAGGAAAAGCCCAACGACTTGACGTTCCAGGAAATCGAGGCAGTCGCTCGCGACGTCAACGACCTGATCTGGCTGGACATCGGAGGCGGTGAGCCGTGCCTCCGCAAGGATCTCGTCGAGGTGGTGAGCCTCTTCCGGGCCCGGGAGATCTCGATCCCCACCAACGGGTGGTTCCCGGATCGGATCACAAGGGTGGCCGCGGCCATCCACGAGCGGACCCGGGGTCGCCTCATCGTGACGGTCTCGCTCGACGGCTTCGAGGAGACCCACGACGAGATGCGCATGAAGGGCAGCTTCCGGAAGGCTCACGAGACCATCCAACGGCTCCGAGAGATATCCGGGCTCCGGGTCAAGATCAATACGGTCCTGTGCGAGCGGAATGCGGGCGAGGTCCTGGATTTCATGCGTTATGTCCGCGATCTCGGAGTCGACTACCAGTCGCTACTTCTTCTGCGCGGCGATCCCATCAACCCGCTCTACAAGCTGCCGCCCATGGCGACGCTGCGAAAGATCGGCGAACAGCTGCCCGCCATCCTGGAGGGCTATGAGTTCGGTCGTGAGGGCTTCTTCCGGTCCGTCCTGCGCAACTACCAGGCGGTCAAATGGGAGACCCAGTTGCGCACGCTCGAGGAGAAGACTCAGATCGTGCCGTGTCTTGGGGGTCAGATCCACCTCGTCGTCTACGCCAACGGGGAGGTAGCGCCGTGCGAGATCCTGCCCTCCGTCGGCAGTATCCGGAAGACGCCATTGCCCGAGATCCTGAAGAGCTCGGACTGGGCCGACGCGGTGGCGGCCATCCGGCGGAAGGAATGCCACTGCACGCACGACTGCAACCAGCAGGAGAACATCCTCTTCGAGCCACGGACGTACCCCAGACTTCTCGGGCTGTAGGCTTGTGACCGCGCCGTCGGTTTCCATCATCGTGCCTTGTTTCAACGGGGAGCCCCACATCGGCGCGTGTCTCGCCGGGCTCACGCGGCAGACCTACCCGGAGTACGAGGTCGTCGTCGTGGACGACGCCTCCCGCGACGGCACCGCGCGGGTGTTGAAGGATTTCCCCTTCGTGAAGGTCGTGCAGAACGCCGAGAATCGAGGGCCCGGATTCTCCCGCAACCGGGGAATCGAGGCGAGCGGAGGCGACCTCCTGGTCTTCGTCGACTCGGACTGCGTAGTGGACGATGCCGACTGGCTCGGGAAGCACGTCGAGGTCCAGGAGCGGCTGGGCGGGGCGATCCTCGGCGGCGGTGTCGTGGGCACCGGGCGGGGCATGGTCGCCCGGGCCGACGCCTACTGCCACTGGCTCACGAACATTCCCTACGGCGAGGTCCGCACCGTCACCGCGGAGACTCGCGGGCGGGTGCGCTTCTCCCGGCATCTCGTGACCACCAATCTGAGCGTCCCGCGCCGTCTCGTCCAGCAGATCGGCCCGTTCGACGAGGATCTGCGGACCGGCGAGGATCTCGAGTTCTGCGAGCGGGCCCTGGCGACTGGCCTGTCCCTGCGTCTCGAGCCGCGGATCGCGTTGAAGCATCGGGACCGGGAGCGCGTGCGGGACTTCTTCGAGTGCTTCTACCGGACCGGCAAGGATCGTGTCCCCGCCCGGCGTCGCCACCGGTCGCAGTACCACCAGCTGATGCCGACGAGCGTCGTCGGCAGTCTCCTCATGTGTGTGCCCATCGCTCTGCTGATGCCGTTGCAGACGATTCGCGCCTGGTGGCCCTTCGACAAGCGGGTCGCCTTGTACTATCCGCTCATCGCGCTGGCGAGCTTCGCGATGGGACTCGGGATCGTTGCGTACTGCATCCGGCAGGCGCGGGGTGCCCGCTGATCGGCGCGGCCCCGGCCCGCTAGGATCCGACGTGCTCAAGGGGATCGTGCTCGGGATGATCACGTTCTGCGTCTTTTTCGTCTCTCACGTGGCCATCTTCCGGCTCCGGGCGCCGGGTCGCCGTTTCGATGCTATGGTCCGGGTGCACTGGATCCTAGTGCCCGGGCTCTGCGTCGCGTATGTCGTCACGCCACCGGATCTGGGCCTGCTCCCCGCGAGCCTTACCGGGGCCGGCTGGGCGCTCGACCTCGTCAACGGCATCATCGTGTACGACTTCCTCTTCGTCGGCTACAGCATGTTCTACTTCCTGGTGGATCGCGGGTTCTCGGCGCGGATCCTGATCGAGATCGAGCGGGCGCCGAACGGCGCGCTCACGCGGGAGCAGATCGAGGCGGCCTACGCGCCGGAGCAGATCGTCGGGAGGCGACTCGGAGACCTGCGGGACATGAGCTCGGTGGTGGAGGAGGGCGGCCGGTTCCGCATCACGCCGAGCGGCCTGCGCCAGGCGCGGCTCTTCTCCTTCGTGAAGGGGTTCTTCAACCTGGGACCGGGCGGATAGCCGTGCGTGGCCTCATGGCGGCGGTGCTGTCCTTCACGATCTTCTTCGCGGTGCACGCCGCGCTGTATCACTGGGTGGTGATCCGGCGGAAGCTCCTGGTGATGCTCGGACTCTGGGCCGCGAGTGGCTTGCTGTACCTCGTGTGCTTCCGGCTCATGCCCGCCGACGCAACCTATCTGCCGGGCCTCCTGGCCGCGCCCCCCGATGCGGTCACCTTGATCAACGGCGCCTTCATCTACTGGTTCCTGTTCGCCGCCTACTACCAGTTCTTCAACATGGCCGACAACTCGGTCGGCGTGCGCTGTCTGATCGAGCTATCGCGTGGGCCCGCGGCCGGGCTCACGCTGGAAGAGCTCCAGGGTCCCTACTCGTTCGAGACCATGGTGGGACGGCGTCTGGAGCGACTGGTGGACGCGGGCTACCTCGAGCGCGACGGCAAGCTCTACCGCTGCCGGCGTAAAGGTCGGATTGCAGCCGCCCTCTTGAGTCGACTGAAAGCCTTCCTGAACCTGGGGCCCGGAGGCTGAACCCGAGTTCACAACTTGCCTCCCGGGTCCGCCTCTTGCATGCACCTTCGAGGGGTGAGGGGTAGTTCTGACGGGCATTTGGCGGTCATCCGGGCTCGATGGGTGAATTTCTTGCCAACCCGGGGGGCGGCTCCTAGAATCGTGGAACGTCGCAAAGTCGGCCATTTCCGGCCAGGGGGGTCCACACGAAGCCGATGAGCCAGCATGTTCTCGTGACCGGGGGGGCGGGCTACGTCGGGGCCGTGCTAGTGCCCAAGCTGCTCGCCCGGGGTCACCGGGTCACCGTCCTCGATCTGTACATTTTCGGTGACCAGGTGCTCAAGGCTGTCAGTGGCCACCCGGGGCTCCGGCAGGTCAAGGGGGACATCCGGGACCGGAGGCTGCTGGAGCGGGAGCTGACCGGGGTGGACGCCGTCATCCACCTAGCCTGCATCTCCAACGACCCAAGCTTCGAGCTGAACCCGGAGCTGGGCAAGTCGATCAACTTCGACGCCTTCCTGCCGCTGGTGGAGATCTCGCGGGACAAGGGCGTGCGCCGCTTCATCTATGCCTCGTCCTCGAGCGTGTACGGCATCAAGGAGGAGGAGAACGTCACCGAGGACCTGCCGCTCAAGCCGCTGACCGACTACTCCAAGTACAAGGCGCTCTGCGAGGAGGTGCTGCTCAAGGCGCAGGCGCCGGGGTTCACCAGCCTCATCCTGCGTCCGGCCACCGTGTGCGGCTACTCGCCGCGGCTCCGGCTCGACCTGGCCGTGAACATACTCACCAACCTCGCGCTCAACACCGGGCGCATCACCGTGTTCGGCGGCGCCCAGAAGCGACCCAATATCCACATCGAGGACGTGACCGACCTCTACGTGCAATCGCTCGAATGGCCCGCCGAGCGGATCGACGGGCAGATCTTCAACGCGGGCTACGAGAACCACACCGTCGCGCAGCTCGCCGACATGGTGGCGGAAGTGGTGGGCCGCGAGCGCGTCGACATCGTGACCACGCCCACCGACGACCACCGCTCGTACCATATCTCGTCAGAGCGTATCAAGCGCATGCTCGGCTTCGAGCCGGGCCACAGCGTGGAGGAGGCGGTGCGCGATCTCTCCTCCGCCTACGGCAAGGGCTGGATCCCCAACGCGATGACCGACAAGAGGTACTACAACATCAAGACGATGCTGGAGGCGAAGCTCTAGCATGCGCGTCCCCTATTCCTACCTGCGCGAGCAGTTCGCCGACTCCGAGCCGATCCTCCGCGACATCAAGGGCCTGCTCGAGTCCACCCAGTTCACGCTCGGCCCGCCGGTGGCCGAGTTCGAGGAGCGCTTCGCCCGTCTCTGCGGGGCCAGGCACGCCATCGGGGTGGGGACCGGGACCGATGCCCTCTTCCTCTCCCTGAAGGCGCTCGGGGTGGGGCCCGGTGCCGAGGTGATCACGGCGGCCGACACTTTCATCGCCACCGCGGGTGCCATCGTGCAAGCGGGGGCGCGCCCGGCGTTCGTGGACGTGCTGGATGACTTCAACATCGATCCCGGCAAGATCGAGGCCGCGATCACCCCGCGCACCAAGGCCCTCCTGCCCGTGCACTATGCCGGCCAGCCCGCCAAGATGGGCCCGATCCTCGAGATCGCGCGGCGACACGAGCTCCCGGTGGTCGAGGACGCCTGCCAGGCCATCAGCGCTGCCATCGACGGCAAGACCGTGAGCAACTTCGGCGTGGCGGCCGGCTTCAGCTTGCACCCGCTCAAGAACCTGAACGTGTGGGGAGACGGCGGGGTGATCGTGACCAACTCCTCCGAGATGGACGCCACCCTGCGTCTTCTGCGCAACCACGGGCTCAAGAACCGCGACGAGGTGGAGATCTTCGGCTACAACTGCCGGCTCGACAGCCTGCAGGCCATCGTCGGCAACCACCTGATCCGCGACACGGAGGCCATCACGGCGGCCCGGATCAAGAACGCGCTTGCCCTCGACGCCGGGCTTGCCCCGCTCGCCCCGCGGGTGCGGGTGCCGAAGCGTCTGCCCAACGAGCGACACGTCTTCCACCTCTACATGTTTGAGGCCGACGATCGCGACCGGCTCCTCGCCTGGCTGCTCGAGCGGGAGATCGAGGCCAAGATCCACTACCCGGTGCCGCTGCACCTGCAGCCGGCCGGGCGGCGCCTCGGCTACAAGGAGGGCGACTTCCCGGTGGCGGAACGACAGGCCAAGCGGATCATCACGCTGCCGGTGCACCAGCACTTGAAGGGCGACCAGGTGCAGTTCATGATCGAGAGCGTCACCGCGTTCTACCGGTCCCGATGAGCACTTGCGCGAAGATGTCCGGCCGCTCTCCGAGGTGCTTGGCCGAAAGGCTACCAACATGAGCAGTTCGAGCATGCGCGTGAAGTACATGGATCTGCCCCGCCAGTTCGAAGACGGGGCGGTGGTGGCGCGGGTGATGGAGGAGTTCAAACGCTGCCAATTCGTGCTCGGGCCACAGGTGGCGGGCTTCGAGGCGCGCTTCGCCAGTGCCTGCGGCACCGCCCACGCGGTCGGCCTCAACTCCGGTACCGACGCGCTCTTCTTCGCCCTCCGCGCGCTCGGGGTGGGGCCCGGCGACGAGGTGATCACGGTGCCGAACAGCTTCGTGGCCACCGCGGGTGCCATCGTCATGGCGGGCGCCACCCCTGTGTTCGTGGACGTCGACGCGGAGTACCTGATGGACCCCGCGCGCCTCGCCGACGCGATCACACCGCGGACACGCGCGATCATCCCGGTGCACCTAACCGGCAACCCGGCCGATATGGGCGCCATCGGCGCGATCGCGGCTCGGCGGGGCCTACCGGTCATCGAGGACGCGGCGCAGGCGGTGGGCGCGGCCGTCGGGGGGCGGGTGGTGGGCTCCATCGGAGCGGCCGCCGCCTTCAGCCTCTTCCCGCTCAAGAATCTCGGGGTGGCGGGCGACGGCGGGATGCTGACCACCGGCTCGCGGGAAATCTTCGACAAGGTGATGCTCTTCCGCCACCACGGTCTGCGCACCCGCGACGAGGTCGAGGTGTGGGGCTACAATAGCCGCCTCGACACCATCCAGGCCATCGTGGCCGACGCGGTGCTGGATGGACTCGAGTCGGTGACGGCGGCGCGGATCCGGAACGCCGTGTTCTACGATCAGGCCCTGGCCCCGCTCGCCCCACAGATCATCGTGCCGCCACGGCGGACCGGGGTCCGGCAAGTCTTCCACACCTACGTGGTCCAGGCGGAGCGGCGCGACCAGCTGCGCGAGTTCCTCGAGTCGCGCGGGGTGGAGACCAAGATCCACTATCCGATTCCGATCCATCTCCAGAAGGCGGCCGAGGGGCTCGGCTACAAGCGTGGGGCCTTCCCGGTCTGCGAGGCCCAGAGCGAGCGCATCGTGTCCTTACCGGTGCACGAGTACCTGACCCCAGCCGAGCAGCAGTACGTCGTGGATCGCATCCGGGAGTTCTACCGGAGATGAATCGGGCGGAGATGAAGCGCACGGAGATGAAGCGCACGGCCAGCAAGCGTGCCAAAGCCAACAAGCCCCGGCCCCGCGCCGCCGCACCCAAGCGGGACGCAGGGCTGCGCGGCCTCGCTCCCGAGCTGCTCGTGGACCTGTACGTGGCGATGAGGCGAATCCGTCGGGCCGAGGAGACGATCGCGGCGCTGTACCCGGAGCAGGAGATTCGCTGTCCGACGCACCTGTCCATCGGCCAGGAGGCGGGTGCGGCCGGTGTGTGCCTGGCCCTGCGGGTCACCGACACCGCGGTGAGCACTCACCGCTGCCACGCCCACTACATCGCCAAGGGCGGCAGCCTGCGGGGGATGTTCGCGGAGCTCTACGGCCGCGCCACCGGCTGCTGCGGGGGCAAGGGCGGCTCCATGCACCTCACGGCGCCCGAGGTCGGCATGCTCGGCGCGTCGGCCATCGTGGCCGGCTCGGTGCCGCTCGCGGTGGGCACGGCGCTGGCCGCGACGATGGCGGGCACCGACGAGGTGGGGGTGGCCTTCTTCGGCGATGCGGCGATGGAGCAGGGGGTGACCCACGAGAGCCTGGCCCTGGCCGCCCTGCGGCGGCTGCCCGTGCTCTTCGTCTGCGAGAACAATCTCTACGCTACCAACACGCCGCTCCGGACGCGGCAGGCCGGCGGCGACCTGGCACAGCGCGCGGCCGGCCATTGGCTGCGCGGCGTCACGGTGGATGGCAACGACGTCGTCGGGGTGTACCGCGCCGCCCGGACCGCGGTGGAGCGCGCCCGCCGCGGGAAGGGCCCCACGCTGATCGAGGTCAAGACCTACCGCTTCCGCGAGCACGTCGGTCCCAACTACGACACCGATCTGGGCTACCGGACCCAGGCCGAGCTGGACCACTGGATGGCCCGGGAGCCGGTGGGCGCGCTGGCGCGACGCCTCGAGCGCGCGGGCGTGCTGGCGCCGGGGCGCCGTGCCGCCCTGGACGCGCAGGTCGAGGCCGAGATCGCCGACGCGGTCGCGTTCGCCAAGTCCAGCCCTTTCCCCGAGCCGGCCGCGCTCTACGCGGACGTGGAGTAGAGGATCGCGCGCATGCGTCAGCTCAAGTACCGCGAGGCCATCGACGAGGCGACGCGACAGGCCATGGCCAAGGACGAGCGGATCTTCGTGATGGGCGTGGGCGTGGACGATCCGAAGGGCATCTTCGGCACCACGCGCGGAGCCTTCGAGCAGTTCGGCGGTGGCCGGGTGTTCGACACTCCGCTGTCCGAGGCGGCGCTGACCGGCATGGCGGTGGGCGCGGGGCTGCGCGGCTTCCACGCGCTGCTCGTCCACGCCCGCAACGACTTCCTGTTGCTCACGATGGACCAGATCGTGAACAACGCGGCCAAGTGGCGCTACATGAGCGGCGGCAAGCTGCAGGTGCCGCTTACCATCCGGGCCATCATCGGCCGTGGCTGGGGCCAGGCGGCCCAGCATTCGCAGAGCCTCCAGGCCATGTTCGCCCACGTGCCCGGCCTCTCCGTGATCATGCCCAGCTCGCCGGCCGACGCCAAGGGGCTGCTCATGACCGCGCTGAGCACCGACAGTCCGGTGATCTGTCTCGAGCACCGGTGGCTCTACGACAAGAGTGGCCCCGTGCCCGAGGACCCCTACTACACGCCCCTCGGGGTGGGCTCGGTCGTGAGGCCGGGGCGCGACATCACCATCGTCGCCATCTCGCACATGGTGCTGGAGGCCCTTCAGGCGGCCGAGGTCCTCGCCGCCGAGGGGATCGAGGCCGAGGTGATCGATCCGCGCACCCTGCGGCCACTTGATTCGGGGCTGATCTGCCGCTCCGCGGCCCGAACCGGCCGTCTCGTCATCGCCGACACCGGCTGGCGGAGCTACGGGGTCAGCGCGGAGATCGCGGCGCGCGCGGGGGAGGAGCTCTGGGGCGTGCTGAAGGCCCCGGTCAAGCGAGTGGCGCTGCCGGACGTGCCCACGCCGGGGAGCTCGGCACTCGAGACCCCGTACTACCCGGGTCCTCGCGAGATCGTCGCGGCGGTGAAGCAGTCCCTCGCCGCGCCGTCGACCGGTATCGGCGACGGGCCCGCGCCTCGCGATCGAAAAGAGTTCGAGGGGCCGTTCTGAGATGACGGTCTCCGCGAATCTTGTCGATTACGACCAGGTCACCGGAGGCTACGAGAGCGGACTGAACACGCAGCTCCGCGGGTTCCGGGGCGGCGCCCGCTTTCTCGAGCACTGGGTTCACGACCCGGATCCGGTCAAGAGCATCATCAACATGGTCGAAGCCGCGGAGACCGCCGGGCTCGCCGATGTGACGGTCGTGCTGGGTGCGCGCACCCAGGCCGCGGTCGATATGGCGCGGCTGGACAAGCTCGCCGCCGAGCTGGGGCAGGTGGCCAAGGAGGAGCGGCCGGAGGGGTTGGCGCTGACCGTGCGCTTCGCTCGCGCGGCCGCCGCCATGCCCGGGCTCGGCGCGGAGGCGCGCGACCGCGCCCGGCGGGCCCGCGAGGCGCGGGATGCGCGTCTGAGCGCCGAGGCTCGCGCGGTGGTGCGCCGCCCTGCCGCCGATAGCCTCCATCCGATCTATCGCGATGCGGTGGCGTCGATCCTCGCCGGCTCGCTGGCCCACGAGGGCACGCTCGAGACGGCCACGGGTGGGGAGCGGCTCCAGGCGGGCCGAGACGGGTGGACCCTGGCCGTGATCGTCGATCCGGCCACGCACCGCGTACGAGCGGCCCGGCACCAGCAGGCCCATGGAGATGCGCGCGCCCTCCTCGAGGCCCTCTGCCGCATCATGGAAGACAAGCCGCTCCTCGAGTGCGCCGATCACGCGGTGATCCGACTCGAGCACCGGCTGCGGGACGCGACCCGCCCGCGTCCGGTCGCCGGCGTCGTCACCCCCGAGAGCGTGGAGCCCGCCTTCTCTCCTCTCACCGCGGCGGTGCGCGAGCTGCTGGCGGAATACCGCCGGCGTACCGGGTACGGCGAGACCGACAACCGATTCGACCCGGAGCCATCGAGGAACTGGCAGGCGCTCACCCCGGAGCAGCGCGTGCAGCGGCTCCAGGCCGCGCTGGACGAGCTGGCCGCCGGGCGAGGCCTGAAGGCGGGCGACGTCGTGTGCACGCGCCTGGACCGGAGCACTCGCGCCACCGTCGAGTTCCGCGTCGAGCTGCCGGCTCCGCAGAAGGCGGCGATGATGATGGCCCTGGAGCGCGCGCTCAAGTCCACGCTCGAGGGCACCATTCATCTGTATCAGGAAGAGATGCACGACAAGAACAAGATCCGGCGGCTTTGAGAAGGGGGGTGACGCGCACCATGAGCCAGACGCTGACCGACCACACCGACCTCATCCTGGACGGCACCAAGATCCAGTGGCACCTGGACCGGGTACGCGCCTGGGAGCGCGGCGAGCGCATCGCGCCCATCACCATCGACATGGCGCTGACCCGCGCCTGCAACTACGCGTGTCACTTCTGCTACGCCATGCTCCAGGAGAACGACCGCCAGACGATCACGAAGGATGTGATCATCAACTTCCTCGACGATTGCGCCGAGATCGGCGTGAAGGGCATCAGCCTGGTCTCGGACGGGGAGAGCACCATCTCCCCGGTCTTCGTCGACGCGGTGGTCCACGGCAGCGAGGTGGGCCTCTCCATGGCCTGCGGCACCAACGGCTTCATCTTCAACCGCCGCAAGCTCGAGGAGGTGCTGCCCCACCTGACCTATCTGCGCATCAACATCTCCGCGGGCGAGCGCAAGCGCTACTCGGAGATCATGGGCGTGAGGGAGGAATGGTTTGATCGAGTAGTCCAGAACATCCGCGACATGGTGGACATCAAGACGCGAGAGCGCCTGCCCGTCACCATCGGCCTGCAGATGGTGCTGGACCCGCGCTACGGGGACCAGATCATGCCGCTGGCCCGCCTGGGCAAGGAGCTGCGTCCGGACTACCTTGTCATCAAGCACTGCAGCGACGACGAGGACGGCACCCTGGGAGTGGACTACGAAGCCTACGATCGGCTCTACGACACCCTGAGGGAGGCGGAGGCGCTCTCCGACGCCGAGTACTCGGTGAAGGTGAAGTGGTCGAAGATCGAGGCCAAGGGCAAGCGCAGCTACCAGCGCTGCTACGGGCCACCGTTCATGCTCCAGATCTCCGGCTCGGGCCTGATCGCACCCTGCGGGATGCTGTTCAACGAGCGCTACAAGAAGATGCACATCGGCAACATCTGCGAGCAGCGCTTCAAGGACATCTGGATGTCCGACCGTTACTGGGAGGTCGTCAACTACCTCGCCTCGCCGGAGTTCAACGCCCAGAAGATGTGCGGAACCCTGTGCCTCCAGCACAAGGTGAACGAGTTCCTGGACGGCTACAAGAAGGGGCTGCGGGTCCTCCAGGAGCCCGCCGGGCGCCCGCCGCAGCATCTCGATTTCGTCTAGCGACCATGCCTGTGCGCAAGCCGACCATCTCCTTCGTCATCCCGGCCCTGAACGAGGAGGCGAACATCGCGGCCGCGGTGCACGAGGCGGTAACCGCCATGGGCGACCGGTTCAGCGACTACGAGCTGCTGCTGTTCGACGACGGCTCCACCGACCGCACCGGCCGGATCATGGACGAGCTGGGCGCGGCCGACCCCCGGCACATCCGCGTGACCCACAATCCCTCGCCACGCAACCTGGGCGGGGTCTACAAGCAGGGGATCGAGCTGGCGCGCATGGACTACATCCTGATGGTCCCGGGCGACAACGAGAACCCCGGCCACGCGCTCCAGGCGCCCTTCGACGCCATCGGCCGGGCCGACATCGTGCTGCCGTACCCGGTGAACTCGGCGGTGCGCGGCGCCGCCCGCCACTTGGTCTCCCGTCTCTACGTCGGGTTCCTGAATCGCCTGTTCGGCCTCCGCGTCCGGTACTACAACGGCACCGTGATCCACCGTACCGCGAATCTCAAGGATCTCCCCATCAAGACCTCCAGCTTCGCCTACCAGGCGGAGATCCTCATCAAGCTCCTGTGCGGCGGCAAGAGTTTCGTCGAGGTGCCCATCCGCATCGATCCGCCCAAGGAGGGGCGCCGCTCCCGCGCCTTCCGCTGGAAGAACATGGTGCAGGTCGGCCGCACCCTGGGCGACCTGTTCATGGACGTCCGGATCCGGCGCCCGCTCGGCTTCGGCCGCTGACCACCACCGCCGGGCCCCGGCCCGGCGGCCCGCCTCGGCACCTTTCGGGGAGTTTGAGGATTCGGGGGCCTTTGTCTATCATGCGTTGAGGCCCCCATGGCGAGCATCCCCCAGAATCTCTGCGTGCTGCCCGGCACCACGATCCGCGCGACACTCGAGGCCATCACCAAGAATGGCCGTCAGGTCGCGCTGGTGACCGACCCCGACGATCGCCTGCTCGGCATCGTGACCGACGGCGACGTGCGCAAGGCGCTCCTGCGGGGCGCTTCCCTCGACGCGCCGGTCGGCGAGAACATGAACGCGACGCCGATCACGGGACGGGCCGGCCTGGGTCGCGGGGCCGCCGGCGAGCTCATGCGGGCGCGTAGGATCCGTCACCTGCCGTTGCTGGACGCGGCGGGCCGCCTCGTCGACGTGGTATTCCTCGACGACCTCCTCGCGCGTTCGCCGCTGCCCGCCACCGCGGTGATCATGGCCGGGGGCATGGGCACGCGGCTGCGGCCGCTCACCGAGGAGACGCCGAAGCCCCTCCTGCGGGTGGGAGGCCGCCCGCTCGTGGAGATTCTGATCGAGCGGCTCGAGCGCTCGGGCATCGGCGAGGTGGTGGTGGCGGTGCACCACAAATCGGACATGATCCGCGAGCAGCTCGGCGACGGCTCGCGCCTCGGGGTGCGCCTGCGCTACGTGGACGAGCCGGCGCGCCTCGGCACGATCGGCGGGCTGACCTTGATTCACCCCCGGCCCGCCGAGGCGTTCTTCGTGATCAACGCGGATATCCTGACCAAGTGTGACTTCCGCGCGATGTGGGAGTTCCATCGCGCGGAGCGCGCGCGCATGACGGTCGGGGTCTCGCTCCACCAGGTCGACATCCCGTACGGCGAGTTCACCCTGCACGGGACCCGGGTCAGCCGCGTCGACGAAAAGCCGAGGAAGGAGTTTCCGATCAACGCGGGGATCTATCTGCTCGACCCGTCGCTGATCGACCTCATCCCTCCCGGACAGTACTTCGACGCGACCGATCTCATCCGGGCTTGCCTCGAGCGCGACCTGCTCGTGTCGGCCCACCTGATTCGAGAGTACTGGCTCGACGTGGGCCGCCACGACGATCTGCGCAAGGCGGACCGGGACATCGCCGAGGGACTGCTCGACTAGCCCATGGACTCCGTCGGCGTCGTCGGCATGGGGTACGTCGGGCTCACCATGGCGGTGGCCCTCGCCCGCAAGGGCTTCACGGTCCACGGCGTGGATGCCTCGCCGGCGGTGCTGGCCGCGCTGGCCGAGGGCCGCGCTCACCTCTTCGAGCCCGGCGTCGAGGAGGGCCTGGCCGCGTTCCGGGGTGATCGGCTCCAGGTCGCCGCGACGCTGCCGGCCGGGGGCCTCGACGCGGTCATGATCTGCGTCTCGACGCCTGCGAACCCGGTGACGCACGCCCCCGAGCTGGAGAACCTTCGCGCGGCGTCCCGGCACGTGGCCGAGCGCTGCCGGCCCGGCACCCTGGTCATCGTGCGCTCCACCGTGCCGGTGGGCACGAGCCGCAACGTCGTGCTGCCCGAGCTGATCGCGCGCTGGGGGGCGGGTGCGCGGCTCGCCTTCGCGCCGGAGCGCACGATCCAGGGCCAGGCGCTGCGCGAGCTGGAGGAGCTGCCGCAGGTGGTGGGCGGCGTCGACGACGCGAGCCGCGACGCGGCCGCCGCGCTGTTCTCGCGGGTGACCCGGCGGATCGTCCCGGTCGGCTCGCTCGAGGCCGCCGAGCTCGTCAAGCTCGTGAACAACTGCCACACGGACCTGATCTACGCCTACGGCAACGAGGTGGCGCTGATGGCGGAGCGCTGGGGCCTGGACCCGCTCGAGGTCATCCGGGCGGCCAACCTCGACTACCCGCGCCCGGACCTGGCCAAGCCTGGCTACGTGGGCGGCGGTTGTCTCTCCAAGGATCCCTACATCCTCATGAGCGCGGCGCAGGCGGTCGGCTACACGCCCTGGCTCGTCGGCCAGGCGCGCGGGCTCAACGAGCACCTGCCCTTGCGGGTGGCCGAGCGGGTGGTCGCCCTGATCCGCGAGGCGCGCGGCGGCGCGGAGGGCGCGCGGCTGTCCGTCCTCGGCTGGGCCTACAAGGGCTGGCCGCCGACCGACGACATGCGGGGGGCGCCAGTCCAGGCGATGCTCCCGATCTTCCGCGCGGCCGGCCTCGAGCTGCGTGGTCACGACTACCTGGTGGCTCCCGACATCATCCGGGGGCTCGGCGCGGCGCCATTGAGCGCGGAGGCCGCGTGGGACGGCGCGGATGCGGTGCTGGTCATCACCAACCACCCCGAGTACGCCAAGCTGGACCTGCCTACGCTGCTGCGCGCGATGCGGCGGCCGGCGGTGCTCTACGACTCCTGGCGCATCCTCGACGAGGAGGCGACGCGACGGGCGGGCGTGCGCTATGCGGGAATCGGGTATGGCTAACGTCCTGGTGCTGGGCGGGGCCGGCTTCATCGGCTGCCACCTCGCCACGCGCCTGGCCTCCGAGGGCCACACGCTCACGCTGGTCGACGATCTCTCGCGCGGTCGCCGCGACGACGCGATCGAGGCCCTGACGAAGCGCGCCAACGTTCGCTTGCTGGAGGCCGACCTCACCCGGGCGGATGCCCTCGATCCCCTGCCGCGCGGCTGGGATCAGGTCTACATGCTCGCGGCGGTGGTCGGGGTGCGCAACGTGGAGACCGATCCGGCGCGGGTGGTGCGCGTGAACACGCTGGCCCTGCTCCACCTGCTCGACTGGATGCCGGGCCGCGGCGAGGTGCTCTTCTTCGCCTCCACCAGCGAGACGTATGCGGGCGGGGTCGCGGCCGGCCACCTGCCCGTGCCGACCCCGGAGACCGTGCCCCTCGGCATCCCGGACGTGGCGGCGCCGCGCTTCGCGTACGCGGCCAGCAAGCTGCTCGGCGAGGTGGCGGTGACCCATACCGCGCGAGCCCGCGGGCTCCGCGCGGTGATCGGCCGTTTTCACAACGTCTACGGTCCCCGCATGGGGGCCGACCACGTGATCCCCGAGCTGTCCCTGCGGGCGCTGCGGGGCGAGGATCCCTTCCGCGTCTTCGGGGCCGAGCAGCGCCGCGCGTTCTGCCACGTGGCGGACGCGGTCGAGGCGATCACGCGGCTGATGACCACCGAGGCGGCCTGGGGGCAGGTGGTGAACATCGGCAACGACACCGAGGAGACGGCCATCGAGGATCTGCTCGCCCTCATCCTGAGAACGGCCCGCGTCCGGCCGGCGATCGAGCGTCGGCCCGCGCCGCCCGGCTCGGTGGCCCGCCGCTGCCCCGATCTCGGTCGCCTGCGCGCGCTCACCGGCTTCGCCCCCAAGGTCTCACTCGAGGCCGGAGTGGCCGAGACGTTCGCGTGGTACCGCGAGCGCTGGGAGCGCGAGGAGCGGGGCCGGTGACGACGCCCCGGCGCGTGATCCCGAATGCCGTGCCTCATCTGGCCGGCAACGAGTGGAAGTACGTCAAGGAGTGCCTCGACACCAACTGGGTCTCGTCGGCGGGCCCGTTCGTGGACCGCTTCGAGCGCGACCTCGCCCAGCACGTGGGCGTGCCCCACGCGGTGGCCACCGTCAACGGCACCGCCGCGCTGCACGTGGCGCTCCTGGCCGCCGGGGTGAAGCCGGGCGACGAGGTGATCGTGCCCGCGTTCACCTTCGTGGCCACCGGCAACGCGGTGGCCTACTGCGGGGCGCATCCGGTCTTTCTCGACAGCGAGGAGACCTCGTGGGGCCTCGATCCGGCACGGCTCGCCGAGTTCCTCGAGCGTGAGTGTCGGGTCGAGGACGGACGCGTGGTGAACCGGGGCTCCGCCCGGACCATCCGCGCCATGGTGCCGGTGCACCTCTACGGCCATCCGTGCGACATCGACCCGCTGCTGGCCCTGGCGCAGCGCCATCCACTCGCGGTGGTGGAGGACTCCGCGGAGGCGCTGGGCGCGCGCTACCGGGGCCGCATCGTCGGGGCCGACGGGCTGGCCGGATGTCTCTCCTTCAACGGCAACAAGATCATCACCACCGGCGCGGGGGGCATGGTGCTCACCCGCGACGAGGCGATGGCCACCCGCGTCCGGCGGCTCACCACCCAGGCGCGGGGCGACGCGATCGAGTTCGTCCACGACGAGATCGGCTTCAACTACCGCCTGAGCAATCTCCACGCGGCGCTCGGGGTCGCGCAGCTCGAGCAGCTCGACGGCTTCGTCGAGGACAAGCGGCGCACGGCCGCGTTCTACCAGCAGGCCCTGGGCCGGATCGACGGGGTGCGGCCGTTCGTGGAAGCGACGTGGGCCCGGTCGACCTACTGGATGGCGTCGATCCTGCTCGACGAGGGGCGCTGCGCGGACGTGGCCGCGCTGATCCGTGCCCTCAACGCGGCGGGGATCCAGGCGCGCCCGCTCTGGCGGCCGCTCCATCAGCAGCCCGCGTTTCGCGACGCGCAGACCGGGGCGGTGTCGGTGGCCGAGCGGCTCCACACCCGAGGCCTCTCGCTGCCGTGCTCGGTCGGCATCACCCCGGAGGAGCGCCAGGACGTCGTCGACGCGGTCGTTCAGCGGCTGCGGTGAGCCGGGCGGTCGAGCTGCGCGACCGTCTGCGCCGGTACTACACCACGTATTACCGTGACGTCCTCGGCATCCCGGACTGGTCCGTGCTGGTGCAGCGAAGGGAGGACGAGGAGCAGCAGGAGCGCGGACGGCTCGAGCGCCTCCGGGGTGTGCTGGGTGGTGACGCCGCCCTGCGCGGCCGTCTCCTGAACGTCGGATGCGGGACCGGCGGGTTCAACGTGGTGGCCGAGGAAGCCGGCGCCCACCCGATCGGGGTGGACGCCGACGCGGAGGCCATCGCGATCTGCGCGCTGAAGCACGACAAGGGCGGGGGCAGCTTCGTGCGGGCCGCGGCCGAGCGGCTGCCGTTTCCCGATGCCGTCTTCGACGTGGTCTACTGCTTCTCCGCGATCGAGCACGTCGAGTCGGTGGAGGAGACGGTGTCGGAGATGGTGCGCGTGGCCCGGCCGGGCGGCCAGATCTACGTGCACACGCCCAGCGCATGGTCCTGGTACGAGGGTCACTACAAGCTCCTGTGGGCGCCGTTCCTGCCCGCGCCGGTCGGCCGGCTCTACCTGCGGGCGCGGGGCCGGCCGAGCGGCTACCTCGCGACGCTGCGTCGCCTCACCCCGGGGGCGCTCCGCCGCGCCTTCGCGCGCGCGGGCGTGCGCGACCTCCGCTTCCACGACGACGAGCCGGCGCGGGAGTCGGTCGGGCCGCTGCGCGTGCCGATCGGCGTCTACTACCGCCTCACCGGAGCCGCGCCGTTCATCGAGCTCGTGGCGCGCAAGGCATGACGTCGATCCTGTTCGCCACCGAGTACTACCCACCCTTCGCCCCCGGAGGCGCCGAGTGGAGCACCGCCGCGTGGGCGGCCGCGCTCGCCCGGCGCGGGCACCGCGTGACGGTGGTCACGCCCAACTACGGCGCGGCCCCGCGCGAAGAGCGCGACGGCGCGACAATCGTCAGGGTGCCGTTTTGGGTGAAGCTGCGCCCGGGGCAGGGGGGCGCCGGATGGGGCGTGCACCGCAACGTGTTCTTCCATCTCTACTTCGCCTGGCAGCTGCAGCGGACGGCCCGCGCGGCGGGGGCCGAGATCATCCACGCGCAGGGCAAGGCCTCGCTGCTGGGCGCCTGGCTGGCGGGGGCAAGTCTCGGCCGACCCGTGGTCGTCACCATTCGCGATCTGGGATTGATCTGCCCTTATGGCCATTGCACCCAAATCAAGGACTGGAAGACCTTTGACTGTCCGGTCTGGAGCCGGTATCGAGGGGAGTGTGTTCCGTTCCATCTCGCCCACTATCGACCTGGGCTCAACCGATGGCAGCGGGCACGGGTGTGGGCCGCCGCCGCGCGCGCCTTCGTCGATCAGAAGATGCTCCAGTTCGCTCTTCGAAGAGTCGGCGGCGTCATCGGCGTGAGCCAGGGAGCGCTGCGCTCGTTCGCTCCCCGCCTGCTGCCGGCCCGTCGGACCGTCGTGTACAACCTGCCCCCGACCGCGCGTGAGCCGTCGCCCTCGGCAGCCGAGCACGTCCGGAAGCGCCTCGGAATCGGGGACGGTCCACTCGTGCTGTGTGCCGGCAAGCTGTCGATCGGGAAGGGTACCGGCGTGTTTCTGGACTCGCTCGACGGCATCCGGGCGCTGGTTCCCGGCGCGCGCTTCGCCCTGGCCGGGAAGGGCGACATGCGGGTCCCCGCTGCCCCCGATCTGTATCGTCTCGGCGAGCTGCCGCAGGCCGACCTGTTCGCCCTCTACGTGGCGGCCGCCGTGGTCGTCGTGCCTTCGGTCTGGGCCGAGCCTCTCAGTCGAGTTCTCCTGGAAGCCATGCACATGGGTCGGGCAGTCGTCGCGACCGATGTAGGTGGAACGCCCGAAGCGGTGGAGAACGGGGTCACCGGACTGCTCGTGCCCAAGGAGGATCCGGGAGCGCTCGCCAAGGCCATCTCGGAGATCCTCCTCGACCCCCGCCGTCGGGAGCAGATGGGAGCGGCCGCACGGCAGCGGGCCGCCCGGTTCTTCGACGAGGATCGGCTCGTGGGAGATCTGCTCGACGCCTACCGGAAGGCGGCCTCCGCGTGAAGGGTGGCGGACTCTCGTACTACTTCGGCGTGTCGTACCGCCGCAAGCGTGTGGACGCGGATCTGACCGCCGCATCCGCGCACTTCACCGGGCGGGTGCTCGACGTGGGCGGCGCCCGGCAGCGGGGCGCGTTCCGGCGTCCGCCCGGTGTCCGCTGGATTGTGGCCGACATCGAGCGGGCCCACCGGCCCGACGTTGGAGCCGACGTGCAGGCCCTGCCGTTCCGCGACGGAGCATTCGACGCGATCAAGGCCACCGAGCTGCTCGAGCACGTGCCGGACGTGGGTCGGGCGCTCGGCGAGTGCCGGCGGGTGCTGCGGCCGGGGGGCCACCTCGTGATCACCGCGCCGTTCCTGGAGCGGCTGCACGGAGACCCGGGCGACTTCGCCCGCTATACCCGCAGCATGTGGGAGCGGCTGCTCGGGGCGGCCGATCTCAAGGCGGTGACGATCGCGGAGCAGGGTGGCTACTTCACCCACCTGGCCGGGCTCCTCCGCTTCCTGGTGCTGCGCGCGCCGCGTCCGCTGCGCTGGATCGGCTACGGCTTCTTCCCGCTGCTCGACCTGCTCGCGCGGATCGATGGCTCGGCGCGCGCTCGGCGGTCCGACTTCGCGGCCTTCGTGGGCGGCTACCTGATCGTGGCCGAGCGGCCTCCCGCTTCGTGAGGTGTGCATGAGGATCTGCAGCCCACACTGTGGCGTCGCTCCCGAGACGACGTCGGGTGGCGAGACCTACGAGCGCGAGCTGCTCGAGCGCCTCGGGCGGGCCGGCGTGCGCCTCGAGATCATCCTGGCCCGGGGCAAGGCGTATCCGGCCGGGGTCCCGAACTGGACGGTGCACCGCTTCCGGATCGCGCGAGGCCTGCGGTGGTACGTGGCGCCCTTCGTGGTGCCGGCCGCAATCCTCCGCGTGCATCAGACGGTCGGCTTCGATGTCCTGCGCGTGCACTCGCTGCGCTACATCGGCCCCTCGGCGCTCTGGGCCCGGCGGCGCTACCGGCTTGACGCTCCGATCGTCTCGCATCACCACCATCTGGATCCCGACCCGCTCAACGGCCTGATCGAGAGGCGGGTGGTGGAGGCCTCGGATCGCGTGGTGGTCGGCAGCGAGTTCGGCAAGCGCCAGCTCCGCGAAGAGCTGGGAGCGCGCACCGACCACGTGTCGGTCGTCCACTACGGCGTGGACCCGCGCTTCGCACCTCGCCCGCCTCGCGCGGATCTGGTGGCTCGCTACGGGCTCGCGGGGCGTCGCATCGTCCTCTACTTCGGTGGGCTCAAGCCCCGGAAGAACCTCGGCCTGCTGCTCGACGTCTGGCGCGCGCTGGCGCCCCGGTATCCGGACGCCACGCTGCTCATCGCGGGCGGCGGGGCGCTGCTGGGCGAGCTCCGGACCCGGGCGAGCCGCCTCGGCCTCGACGGGCGCGTGGTCTTCACCGGCTACGTGGCCGAGGCCGAGAAGGCCGACCACTTCAACCTGGGCGACTGCTTCTTCTTCCCCTCCGCCATGGAGGGCTTCGGGCTCACCGTCGCGGAAGCGATGTCCTCCGGGCTGCCGGTCGTCGCGTCGAATCGCGGCTCGATCCCGGAGCTGGTGGTCGAGGGCGAGGGCGGGTTCGTCTGCGCCCCGACCACGCCCGAGCCGTTCGTGGAGAAGCTGTCGCTGCTGCTGGGCGATCGGCCCCTTCGGGAGAAGTTCGGCCTGGCCAACCGTGAGCGGGTGGAGCGGCTCTTCCGCTGGGAGCGCTGCGTGGACGGCACGCGCCGGGTCTACGAGGCGGCGCTCGAGGAGTGGCGGCGGCGCGGGGGCGGGACCCGCGCGCGATGAACGGGATGCGGCGCCTGCTGGTGCGCTCCGTCGACCTCGTGAACCGGCGGGGCAAGGCGGTCGGCGTCCGGCTGGTCAAGCTGACCGGCAAGCGCCCGTACGCGATCCACCCGAAGCACCTGGTGGACCAGCCGTGGCACGACTGGTACCTGCCCTATCTCGACCGCGGAGACTTCGTGCTCGACGTGGGCTGCAGCAACGGCGCCCACCTCGTGCGCGCCGCCACCGCGTGCCGGTCCATCGTGGGCTTCGACTACGACCTGCCCCAGCTCGCGATCGCAGGGCGGACCATCCGAGAGAGCGCGCTTTCTCGAGCTCGCGTGTTGGCCTGGGACATCACCGGGTCGTTCCCGTTCCCAGACCGGACGTTCGACAAAGCGCTCTTCCTCGACGTGATCGAGCATCTCCACCCGCGAGTGGCGGTCCTGCGCGAGATCCGGCGCGTGCTGAAGGACGATGGGCGACTCCTGGTGTCGGGGCCGAACCGGGAGAGCTCCTGGCGCCGGACCCTGCGCGAGGCCGGCCTCTTCTCGTACTCGGACCCCGATCACAAGATCGAGTACACGCGGGAGGAGTTCCTCGGCGAGCTCGCTGAGGCGGGGTTCGAGCCGGACGGGGTGGTGATGCCGGTCGTGCTCGACACGCCCTGGGCCGGGGTGATCGACGCGGTCGGTGGCGTCTCGCTGGCGCTCTACGACCGCCTCAGCCGCTGGAAGCGGGACGCGGCCATTCGTCGACCGGGAGACAGCACCGGCTTCCGCGTCGTGGCCAGGAAGCGCCGCTGATGCGGGTGGGCCTGCTGCCGGCCCTGGGCGGCGGCATCCGGGCGCTGGCCCAGACCGGACAGCAGTCGCGCCTCATCGACGGCTACTTCCGTCCGTACCTGCGCGCGTTCGACGGCCTCGACTACTTCAGCTACCTTCCGGAGTCGCTCGCCGAGTACACCGACGACGCCGAGCTGTGCGAGCGCGTACGGGTGCTGGCGCCGACCGGATCGACGGCCCGGGGCCGGCGCGCGGTGCAGATCCCGTTCGCACACGCTGCCGAGATGCGCCGGTGTGCCGCGCTGCGGGTCTTCCAAATCACCGGGGTGATCCCGGCGCTCATCGCGCGGCGGCGGTTCGGTATCCCGTACGTGACCAGCTACGGGTTCTGGTACGGGGCGCTCTCGCAGCCGGGACCCAAGCGCGTGCTGAAGGTCTTCGTCGAACGGCTCGGGCTCCGGCACGCCGCGGCGGTGATCGCAACCACGCCCGAGCTGGCCGAGCGGGCGTCGCGTCTGGCGCGCCGCGTGGAGCTGATCCCGAACGGGGTGGACACCACGCTGTTCCGGCCGGTCCGGCCACCGGAGAACAAGCCGAAGCGCATCCTGTACGTGGGCCGGCTCTCCGAGGAGAAGAACCTCGGGGCCATCGTCACGGCGACCGGCTACGTGGGCGATCGGGTGATGGCGGTGATGGTCGGCTCCGGCCACTTGCGGGGCCCCCTGGAGTCGCAGGCGAAGGAGCTCGGCGTCGTCGTCGAGTTCCCCGGCGTGGTGGATCAGCGTCGGCTGCCCGCGGTGTATGGGTCGGCGGACGCCTTCGTTCTCGCGTCCTTCACCGAGGGACATCCCAAGGTATTGCTGGAGGCCATGGCCTGCGGGGTCCCGTGCGTCGCCTCCGACTGTGCGGGCAACCGGTCGCTCGTGACCGATGGCCGCACCGGGCTCCTCTTCGATCCGCACCAGCCGAAGCAGCTGGCCGCCTGCCTGGAGCGCCTGCTCACCGAGCCCGGCCTCGGCCCGCGCCTCGCGGAGACCGCGCGCGCGGAGATCGTCGCCCGCTACGACCTGCGCGCGCTGGTCGAGCGCGAGGTCGCGCTGGTGCGACGGGTCGCGGGCGGGGGAGGCTGAGCCATCCCGCTCGCCTACTACTCCCGCTCGGCCACCGCGGAGTTCTGGACCGAGCACTGGGGCGGCCACACGGTGGACGAGCTGCTCGGCATCGCCCGCGAGTCGCCGCTCACCGAGGTGATCGAGCGCCACCTGCCCGCGCGGGGACGGCTGCTCGAAGCCGGCTGCGGCCTCGGCCAGTACGTGCTGCTCTTCCGCGAGCGCGGGCGCGCCGCGGTGGGGGTGGACTGGAGCCTCGAGGCACTACGGTCCGGCGCCCGCCGGGGCGCGCCGCTGGCGGTCATGGACCTGCGCGCGCTCGCGGTGGTGACCGGGGGAGTCGCGGCCTACCTCTCGCTCGGCGTGGTCGAGCACGATCCCGAGGGGCCCGACGCGATCCTCCGCGAGGCGTCGCGCGTCGTGCCCTCCGGCGGTGTCCTGCTGCTGTCGGTCCCCTACTGGAACGGAGCGCGCCGCCTCGCTGCTCCGTACCTGCGGCGGCAGGCCCGGCTCACCCGCGAGGCGGGGGGCCAGTTCTACCAGTACGCGTTCACCCGTCGCGAGCTGGGTCGCCGGCTCGCGATCCACGGCTTCGAGGTCGGCGGCTTCCACCCCTACGATCCCGGGCGCGTGCTTCGCAAGGCGCTCCGCCGGATGCGCGCCGGAGCGGCGCCCGCTCCCGCGCCCGATCCGGTCGCGCCTCCAGGTCCTCGGGGACGGTCCGCCCTCCGCGGCGTGGCGCGCGCCCTGCTCTACTCGGAGCCATCGCTCCGCCTCTTCGGCCACATGCTGCTGGCGGTGGCGGTGAGGCGGTAGCGCGCGTTGCTATACTGCTCGCGATGAGCGAGCCGTCGTTTCGTCTGGAGGACCTGGGGGACCGGCGTGTGCTGACCGTGGACGGGCGACCCTACGAGACACGGTACAGCGCCCGGGTCGTCCGGCTCCTGATCGAGCGCAAGGGCGCGCGCCGTGCGCCGCTCTACTTTCCCTTCAAGGAGACCCGGGCGCGCGTCTATCTCGATCCGCTGCTCCGCTACCTGCGCGCACGGGGCGCGCACGGCCTCTCGGTTCTCGAGGTCGGATCCTCCTTCGGCCACATGACCGAGTATCTGGCCGAGCAGCCCGAGGTGGCCGAGATCCACTGCCTCGAAACGGATCCCGCGTTCGCCGACATCGTGCGGGCCAAGGTGGAGGAGCAGGGACTCGCGAAGGTGAAGGAGGTGCTCCTCCTGGGCAACGATGAGACGCGACGGTTGCCCTGGCCCGACGCCCGCTTCGACCTGGTGCTGGTCGTCGGGGTGGTCGAGCACCTGCCCACGCGCAACCGTCGCGCCCAGGTGGACGAGTATTACCGCGTGCTCGCGCCCGCCGGGCACATCGCGATCCTCGACACTCCGAATCGGTGGTTCCCGCTCGAGACGCACTCGATCGGGCTGCCGCTCGTGCAGTGGCTGCCCCCGCGGCTGGCCTACGCGTACGCCCGGCTGGCTCGCCCGGGCAAGTTCGCGCGGGTGAGCTACGAGACCTTCGTCGCCGACGGCACCGGGTGGCGCAACGCGACCCTCGCCGACTGCCTGCCTTCCCGCGGTCCCGGAGGTCTCGAGGATGTGACCGAGGACGCGGGCTACGGCTGGCGCTTCTTCCGCGACACCGCTCGCTCCTCCACGCGGCGCGCCCTGCTGCCGGTGTTCGCGGGACCGGCCGCCGCGCTGCGGGTCGCCGGGCTCGCCCCGTCGCTCTGTCTGCCCTACCTGAACCTGGTCTTCCGGAAGCGGTGATCTGCATCGATCGCCGCGGCCGCGCAGGGTTGCCGGGGCCGCAACCGTGACCGCTCCGCTCGTCTCCGTGCTGATGGCCGTGCACAACGGCGCGCCGTGGATCAGTCAGGCGGTGCAGAGCGTGCTCGAGCAGACCCTGACCGATCTCGAGCTGATCGTGGTGGACGACGGCTCGACCGATGCGACGCCCGCGCTGCTCTCGGCGCCGGGCGACCCGAGGCTCACGGTGGAGCGGCAGGCCCGCGCCGGACTGACCCGCTCGCTGAACCGCGCGCTCGCGCGCGCCCGCGCGCCTCTGGTCGCCCGCCTCGATGCCGACGACGTGGCCCTGCCTGCCCGGCTCGCCCGGCAGCATGCGTTCCTCGAGGGGCACCCCGAGATCGGCGTGCTCGGCTCGGCCGCGCGGGTCGTGGACGAGGGCGGGCGTGAGGTGGAAGTCGTCCACCCTCCGGAGGACGACGCGACGATCCGCCGCGCGCTCATCCGGCACAATCCGTTCGTGCACTCCTCGATGATGCTGAGGCGGCCGCTGGTGGAGGCGGTGGGCGGGTACGACGTGTCCTTCCGGGTGGCCCAGGACTACGACCTGTGGCTCCGGCTCAGCACGGTGACCCGGATGGCGAATCTGGGCGAGCCGCTGGTCACCCGTCGCCTCGTCGCCGGCCGCGTGACCGTGGCCCGCGACGACGAGCGCCTGCGCGCGGAGGCTCGCGCCCGCTGGCGGGCGGTGCGCCGCGGCGCGTACCCGGCGTGGTGCGCGGCCTTTGCGGTCCGGCCCTTGCTGGCCCTCGCGGTGCCCCGGCTCCTCCGCGGCCGGCTGCGCTCGGCCCTCGGCCGCTGAGATGGCCGGGCCCGTGCGGGTCCTCGAGTTGCTCGTCTCCACCGAGCTGGGCGGCGGGCCCGCTCACGTGCGGGACCTGGTGCGTGGCCTCGCGGGCCCCGAGTTCGAGCTCACGGTCGCGGGTCCGGGTGGCGGAGCGCTCGTCGAAGGGCTGCGAGTCGCCGGCGCCGAGTTCGTGCCGCTGGCCGCCGACCGCCTCTCGATCGGCGCGCTGCTGCGGACCATACGGCTCGCGCGGAGCCGCCGCGTCCAGGTCATCCACTCCCACGGCAAGGGGGCCGGGCTCTACGGGCGGATCGCGGCCCGCCTGACCGGCGCGGCGGCGATCCACACCTTTCACGGCATCCACCACGCCGGATACGGGAGCCTGTACCTGCGCCTCGAGCGCGTGCTGGCCCGGCAGAGCTTCGCGGTGGTCCACGTCTCGCCGAGCCAGGCCGCGGAGGCGCGGGCCCTTGGCCTGGCGCCGCCGGGCCGCAGCCGCGTCATCGTCAACGGGGTCGACGCGAGCGCGGTGCGGGCCGCCGCGGCGGACGCGCCGCTCTCTCGCGAGCAGCTGGGCCTGCGCGCGGATGCGCTCGTGCTCGGCACCGTGGCCCGCTTCGATCCGATCAAGCGCCTCGAGGTGCTCGTCCGGGCGCTGCCGCTCGTCCTCGCGCGCGTGCCCGAGGCCCAGCTGCTGGTGGTGGGCGACGGCCCCGAGCGCGATGCGCTCGTCGGCCTCGCGCGCGCGCTCGATTCGGGCGGGCGGATCGTGCTCCCGGGTGCGATCCCGGACGCCGCGCGCGTCATGCCGCTGATCGATCTCTACGTGAGCGCGTCGCGTCGCGAGGGCCTGCCGCTCGCGCTCCTGGAGGCGATGGCCTGCGAGCGGCCGGTGGTGGCCACGCGCGTCCCCGGGCACGTGGACGCGGTGGAGGAGGGCGTGACCGGGCACCTGGTCCCGGTGGACGACGTGGACCGGCTGGCCGCGGTCGCGGTCGGGCTCTTGCGGGATCCGGCGCGGCGCTCGGCCCTGGGACGGGCGGGGCGCGCGCGGGTCGAGCGCCACTTCTCGCGCGCGCGCATGCTCGAGGAGATCGCGCATCTCTACCGCAAGGCGGCGGGTTTTCCTCGCGGGGAGCCCTCGCGCGGTGGCGTATAATCCGGCAATGCGGCTCTTGATCACCGGCGTCACCGGATTCGTCGGCAGCTTCATGGCCGAGCACGCCCTCGCGCAGGGCGCGGAGGTGTTCGGCTCCATCCGCTGGCGGAGCAAGACCGACAACATCGACCACCTCCGGTCCAAGATCACGCTCATCGAGTCGGACCTGCGTGACCTCTCTTCGGTGCGCGCGCTGCTCGAAGCCGCGACTCCGACCCACGTGATCCACCTCGCCGCCCAGAGCTTCGTGGGCGTGTCGTGGAAGGCGCCCGCCGAGACCCTGAGCACCAACATCCTCTCGCAGGTGAACCTGCTCGAAGGGCTGCGCGGGCTCAACATGGCCCCGCGCTTTCTCGTGGTCGGCAGCAGCGAGGAATACGGGCTGGTCACGGAGGACGAGCTGCCGATCCGGGAGACGAACCCGCTGCGGCCGCTCAGCCCCTACGCGGTGAGCAAGGTCGCGCAGGACCTGATGGGCTACCAGTACTGGAAGAGCTACGGCCTGCCCATCGTGCGCAGCCGCGCCTTCAACCACGAAGGTCCTCGCCGCGGCGACGTGTTCGTCACGTCGAACTTCGCACGTCAGGTGGCCGAGATCGAGGCCGGCCTGCGCGATCCGGTGATCTACGTGGGCGACCTCAAGCCGCGCCGCGACTACTCCGACGTCCGGGACATCGTGCGCGGCTACTGGGCGCTCGTCGAGCGGGGCGAGCCCGGCGAGGTCTACAATCTGTGCTCCGGCAAGTCGTGGGCCATCCAGCATGTGCTCGACTTCTTGCTCGAGCAATCGCGGGTGAAGAGCATCAGCGTCCAGACCGATCCGGCGCGCCTGCGTCCCTCCGACGTGATGGTGCTGGAAGGCGATCCGAGCAAGATTCACGAGGCCACCGGCTGGCAGGTGGAGATCCCGTTCGAGCGCACGTTGAAGGACCTGCTGGCGTACTGGCGCCAACGGACCTGGTCCTCGTCTCGCTGACGCCGCGCCGGGGAGTCGCCATGGCAGTGGCAGGACGGCCGTGCCCGAGCTAGCGAGCGCCAAGGTCGCGCTCGTCCACGACTGGCTCACCGGCATGCGCGGCGGCGAGCGCTGCCTCGAGGTATTCGCCGAGCTGTTCCCCCGCGCGGACCTCTACACGCTGCTCCACGTGCCGGGCTCCGTGTCTGGCGTGATCGAGAACCGTCGTGTGGTGACCTCGTTCATCCAGCGTCTGCCCCGGGCCGAGCAGCGCTACCGCCACTACCTGCCGCTGTTCCCGGCCGCGGTGCGGGCCTTCGATCTTTCCGGCTACGATCTGGTGCTCTCGTCGAGCCACGCGGTGGCCAAGAGCGTCCGGATCCCGGCCGGCGTCCGGCACGTCTGCTACTGTTTCACTCCGATGCGCTACGTGTGGGACCTCTACGACGACTACTTCGGCGCGCGGGCGGGGATGGCCGCGCGGCTGCTCATGCCGCCGGTGGCGGCGTGGCTGCGTCGGTGGGACCGGGCCACCGCCTCGGGCGTGCACCACTTCGTGGCCATCTCGCGCTTCGTCGCCGATCGCATTCGCCGCACCTACGGCCGCCACGCCGACGTGATCTACCCGCCCGTCGACGTCTCGCGCTTCCGCCTCGACGACTCGCCCGGCGACTTCTACCTGGTGGTCTCGGCCCTGACGCCGTACAAGCGCGTGGACCTGGCGGTGGAAGCCTGTAACCGCCTCGGGCGGCGGCTGCTCGTGGTGGGCAGCGGGCCGGAGGCGGCCCGCCTGCGTGCCCTCGCCGGTCCCACCGTCGAGCTCCTGGGCTGGCGCGGCGACGCCGAGACCGCGGAGCTGTACGCGCGCTGCCGGGCGCTGCTCTTCCCACCGCTCGAGGATTTCGGCATCACGCCGCTGGAGGCGATGGCGGCGGGGCGGCCGGTGATCGCGTTCGGCCGGGGAGGCGCGCGGGAGACGGTGGTGCCGCCCGGGGGGGGCGAGGCCCCCACGGGGCTCTTCTTCGACCACCAGACGGTCGACGATCTGGTCGACGCGATCCGGCGCCTCGAGTCCGGCGCGATCGCGTTCGAGCCCAAGACCCTGCGGCGGCGGGCCGAGGGCTTCGACCGCCCGCTATTCAGGGAGCGCGTGCAGGCCTACCTGGAGGCGCGGCTCGGGGAGCCGGTCCGATGCTGAAGGCCTATTCGCGGCTCCTCGAGCAGGCCATGCTGGTGGGCGATCTCCTGCTGGTCGTCGGCTCCTGGCTCCTCGCCTACTGGCTCCGGTTCTACGTGGCGGGCCCGCCGCTGCCGTACGCGGAGGTGCCGCCGCTGGGCGACTACCTGCTGATGCTGCTACCCATCCTCGTGGTGTGGGGTGTGTCGTTCCGCGCGTTCGGGCTGTACCGGCCACGGCGCATCGGCTCGCACATCTCGGAGGCCGTCGACATCGCCAAGGCCTCGAGCATGGGCGCGCTGATGCTGGTCGCGGTCATGACGTTCTTCTTCCGCGGCTACGACTACTCCCGCGTGGTCATCGTCTACTTCTGGCTCCTGTCGATCGGAGTGGTGTGGTTCTCGCGCGCCGCGTTTCGCGAGATCCTCCGCTTCGCGCGCCGACGCGGCTACAACCTGCGCTATGCGGTGGTGGTGGGCGGCGGCGAGCTGGCCGCCACCGTGGTGCGCCGCATGCAGGCGCGTCCCGACGTGGGCATCCAGGTGCTCGGGGTCGTCGGCGACGACCCGGACGGGGCGGGGGGCGCCCGTTGGCTCGGGACGTACAAGGACCTGCGGGCGGTGCTCGACACCCACACCGTGGATCACGTGGTGCTGGCCCTCGCGCACGAGGACTACGGCCGGCTCGCCGGGCTGCTGGACGCGGTCGGCGATGAGCCGGTGACCATCCACGTGGTGCCCGATCTCCTCCGGTTCACCTCGCTGCGGGGCGGCGTCGAGCAGTTCGAGGGCATTCCGTTCATCCACCTGCGGGAGTCGCCGCTCTACGGCTGGAGCTCGGTCGGCAAGCGCGTCTTCGACTTCGCGTTCTCCCTGATGGTCCTCGCCACCCTCTGGCCGCTCCTGCTCGCGCTCGCGGCGGCGGTGCGCTTCACCTCACCGGGGCCGGTGTTCTACCGGCAGGAGCGCATGGGGCTCGACGGCCGGAGCTTCCACATGCTGAAGTTCCGCACCATGCAGGCCGACGCCGAGAGGCGGACCGGTCCGGTGTGGGCGGGTCCGGCCGACACTCGCCGCACCGGCCTCGGCGCGTTCCTGCGACGCTTCAGTCTCGACGAGCTGCCCCAGTTCATCAACGTGATCCGTGGCGAGATGAGCGTGGTGGGCCCGCGGCCCGAGCGGCCGGTCTTCGTCGAGCAGTTCCGGCAGACCGTGCCGGGCTACATGCTCCGCCACAAGGTGAAGTCGGGCATCACCGGCTGGGCGCAGGTGCACGGCCTGCGTGGCAACACGTCGCTCGAGAAGCGCATCCAGTACGACATCGAGTACATCGAGCGCTGGTCGCTCTGGCTCGACCTCAAGATCATCGCGATGACGGTGGCGCGCGTGCTGGTGGACCGGAACGCCTATTGAGCGTGCGCGGCGTTCTGCTCGCCGCGTTCGTCGCGGGACTCGGGCTGTCCATCACGCTGGCCGAGACCGCGCTGGCCCTGCTCACCCTGCTCCTGCTCTGGCGGCTCCGGGATCCGGCCTTCCGCGCGGCCGCCCGGTGGCCCCTCTGGCCCCCGGTAGTGGCGCTCGTGTCGGTCACCGTGCTCTCCGCGCTGCTCTCGGGCCACACCCTGACGAGCCTCGCGTCTGGCAAGAGCCTGCTCCTGGTGACCGCGCTCTACGTGATGGCCGACGCGGCGCGGGAGCCCGTCGCGGCGGAGCGCTTCCTCCTGGGGCTGAGCGCCGCCGCGACCGTCGCGGCGGTGGTCGGCCTCCTCCAGGTCGGGCTGTGCCCCGTCCCCGGCGGGCCGGCGCTCTCCCCGCGCTGGCTCTATCATCGCTGCGATCGCGCCCACGGCTTCTTCAGCATCTACATGACGCTCGCGGGCGTGCTCTCGCTCGTGCTCCTCGCCACGCTGCCGCGCCTGCTGACCGGCGACTCGTATCTGCGGCGACTCGCGATGCCGTGGCTCTTGATGCTCTGGTCCCTGATCGTGACCTACACGCGGGGGGCCTGGATCGGCTTCGCGGCGGGGGTGCTGACGGTGGCGGCTACGATTCGCCGGGGTCGGTGGCTGCTGGTGGCCGGCCTGATCGCCCTGGCGACCGCGGGTCTGGTCGCGCCCCCCGAGCTGCGTCATCGATTCCTCAGCATGACGGATCCGGAGGAGGCCGGCGTGCGCGAGCGCGTCTACATGTGGAAGAGCGGGTTCGCGATGTGGCGCGACCGGCCGCTGCTCGGCGTCGGGCCCGGCGGGGTCAAGCGCGAGTATCCTCGCTACGCGCTTCCAGAGGCGTTCAAGAAGCAGACGGGCCACGTGCACAACACGCCGCTGCAGATCCTGGTCGAGCGGGGCGTGCTCGGTCTGGCCGCGTGGCTCTGGCTCTGGGCGGCGTTCTTCGCGGAGGTGATCCGACGGCTCCGGGGCCTGCCGGCCGACGCGTGGCGGGAGCGCGCTCTGCTCGTCGGAGCGCTGGCCGCGGTCGTGGGCTTCCTCGTCGGCGGCCTGTCGGAGTACAACTTCGGCGACTCGGAGGTGGTGATGGTCGCCTGGGCCATCATGGCCCTACCCTGGGCCGCGACGCGCGAGCAGTAGACGAACGTCCGCGGCTGGGGGAGTGCGGGGGCCATTTCTGGGCCCCCGCATAGAAAAAGCCTAAAGAACTAAACGGTCGTCAGCCACGGGCTGACGTCGCCTAGTACACCACGTACGGCTCGGTCGACGACCGCACCTTCACGAAGTACTCCTTGAAGCGGCCCAGGTCCTCGTCGGAGACCAGATCGGAGGCCATCACGCAGAGTAGCGCCTGCTGGCGCCACATGATCAGGCTGAAGCCGTTCTCCTTCCGCACCACCGGCCGCCAGCGGTCGATCTGCACGCGGCCCCGCTCCGGGAGGGCCACGTTGCCACCCGGGACGATCACGTAGGTCACGGTGTGGCCGGCCACGTCCAGGTAGGAGAGCTCGATGCCGCGGCGACCTTCCAGATAGGTCGGCTTGGCGTCGACGAGGCGGATGTCGTCGTCCCCCGTGAAGACCCAGTTCAGCCCCACCCCGCTCTCCTCGATCGCGCGCGGCAGCGCGGCCGGCACCACGTCGGCGCGCGACTCGCCCCAGAAGACGTTGCGCGCGTGCTCGGCGAGGACCGCGCGCGCCACGAGCTGGGCGGAGTCGATGATCGGCGCGCTCGGCAGCGACGGCGCGATCCAGAGGAGCATGACCAGCGCGGTGGCCACCGCGGAGAAGGCGGGCGGCATCCAGAGCATCCACCACGGCTGTCGGGCGGGGCCGGGAAACAGCGACTCGACCACCGCGGCGCGGAGCGCGGCCGGGGCGGGATGGCGCGGCAGCCGCTCGCGCAGCAGTCGTCCGATCCGGCCGTCGTCCTCTCGCTCGTCTCGCTCGTTCGCCATTCGAATTCTTGTGTTCGCTTGTGCGTCTCGCCCTGCTACTTGTAGTCGGTCAGGTACCCGCGCAGGCGTTCCTTGGCGCGGAAGATCCGTGACTTCACGGTTCCAACCGGGCAGTCCATGATGCGCGCCACGTCCTCCAGCGCCAGCCCCTCGACCTCGGCCAGCAGGAGCGGCGTCCTGAACTCCTCGGTCAGCTTCGCCAGGGCCCGCTCCAGATCCATGTGGGCCCCGGCGCTTTCACTGTCCTGGGAGGGGGCGTCGTGGAACATCGGCGCCTCGCTCTCCGGGACCCCATCCTCCGAGATCGCGGCTTCCCGCTCACGGAGGCGATAGAACGTCAGGAACGTGTTTCTCAGTATTTGAAACAACCAGGCGCGCAGGTGGGTTCCCGGCTGGAACCGGTGGGAGAATCGCATGGCCCGGACGTAGGTCTCCTGGACCAGGTCCTCGGCCTCGGAGCCGTTCCGGGTCAGGTAGACGGCCAGGTTGTGGAGCGCATCCAGGTGCTGGAGGGCCTGCTGCCGAAACTCATCGTCAGCCACGGAACACCCCCCCGGACGAGCCCGACGGTGCTGCTGGGGCGGGATCTGCCCGAATCACACTAGTCTTCGAACCAGCGTCGCGGCAGGTCCGACGCGAGCACCTCGTGCTCGTCGTCCAGGGTGTCGAGGAGCTCCCGGATGGTCTGGTAGAGCACGGGATGCTCCAGATCGGGGGCCAGATCCGCCAGCGGGCGCAGCACGAAGCGCCGCTCGTGCATGAGCAGGTGGGGGATGTGCAGGTGCTCGGGGCCACTGATCACGCGATCGTCGTAGAGCAGGATGTCGATGTCGAGCGGCCGGGGCTCGTAGCGCTGGGCCTCCGGCGTGCCCGCGCGGCGCACGCGGCCCAGGGCCTGCTCGATGGCCTGAAGCCGCGTCAGCAGCGCCCCCGGATCCAGGTCCGTCTCGATCAGGATCGCACAGTTGAAGAACCAGCCGCTGTCGTCGGCGGGCCGGCCCGGCTCCCGCTCCCACGGCTCGGTGCGGTAGAGGGGCGAGGCATCCAGGAAGCGCAGGTCCTGCATGGTCCGCAGCTCGCCCACCGCACGGCGGAGGCACTCGAGCCGATCGCCTAGGTTCGAGCCCACGGACAGGAAGACGCGCGCCATGGCTCGCCTCAGCGTCGCCGGCGGGTCAGCTCGACCCCGGGGATTCCCTGCAGGCCTTCCATCGGGGGCGTGAGCTTCCGCACCCGCACCCGCACCTCGTCGCATGGAAATTCCGCGAGCAGCATGTGCGCCAGTCGTCCGGCCAGTCGCTCCAGCAGGTTGACCCGCTCCTTGGTCGACACTTCCACGATGCGCGCGGCGATCAGCCCGTAGTCGAGGGTGGACCGCAGGTCGTCCGAGGCCGCGGCCGGCGCCAGATCCAGCCTCAGCTCGGCATCGACCGCGAACCACGCCCCGACCGTCTGCTGGGCCCGCGTGACGCCATGGTGTCCGTAGAACCGGACATCCTCGAGGAAGATTTTATCAGACGTCAGAGCTTGAGCCCCTTCAGCCGGTCCATGGCTTCCTGCAGGCGCTTGGCGTCGATGGTCAGGGCGATCCGGTAGAACCCCTCGCCGGAGGGGCCGAAGCCGACGCCGGGCGTGATCACGCAGCCCACCTCGTTGAGCATCCGGGCCGCGAAGGTGCGCGAATCGAGCCCGCCGGGGACGGGCGCCCACACGAAGAAGGCGGCCTTGGGCACGTCCACCTCCCAGCCGAGCCGCTTGAGCCCGGCCACCACCACATCCCGGCGATCCTGATAGGTGCGCCGGTACTGCTCGGAGAGATCCTGGGGACCGGTGAGCGCGGCGATACCCGCCTCCTGCACGGCCTGGAAGACGCCCGAGTCCACGTTGGTCTTGATCTTGCCGAGGCCGGCGAGAGCGCCCGCGTTGCCGCAGCAGAAGCCGAGGCGCCAGCCGGTCATGGAGTAGGTCTTGGAGAGCGAGTGGAACTCGACGCCGATCTCCATGGCGCCCGGCGTCTCGAGGAACGAGGGCGGACGGTAGCCGTCGAAGCGCAGCTCGGAGTACATCGCGTCGTGACACACGATCATCCGGTGCCGGCGCGCGAACTCGACGACGCGGGCGAAGAACTCCGGGCTCGCCACCGCCGCGGTCGGGTTGTTCGGGTAGTTCAGGTACATGAGCTTGGCCCGCCGGGCCACGTCGGCGGGGATCGCGTCGAGGTCGGGCAGGAAGCCGTTGGCGCGCCGCAGCGGCATGAAGTGCACGTCACCGCCCGCGAACCAGGTGCCCGCCGCGTACACCGGGTAACCCGGATCCGGCACCAGCACCACGTCGCCCGGGTTCACGAAGGCCAGCGGCATGTGCGCGGTGCCTTCCTTCGAGCCGATCAGCGTGAGCACCTCGGTCTGCGGATCGAGCGTGACCCCGAACCGCCCGCGGTACCAGTCGGCCACCGCGGTCCGGAAGCTCAGCAGGCCCTCGTAGTCCGGGTAGCGGTGGTTGGCCGGGGTCTCGGCCGCGCGCTTGATCGCCTCGATGATGTGGGGCGGCGTGGGCAGATCCGGATCGCCGATGCCCATGTCGATGAGATCGACGCCGCGGGCGCGGGCCTCGCGCTTGTTCTTGTCGATCTCCGCGAACAGGTACGGGGGCAGCTTGGCGAGGCGGCTGGCGAGGGGAATCGGGGACGGCGATGGGCTCACGCGTAGCTCTCCTGGATCTTGATGACGGGATTCTTGAGACCGCCGATGGACTCGATGCGCACCTCGACCTTGTCGCCCGGCTGGAGCGGCCCGATGCCGGCCGGGGTGCCGGTGGCGATGACGTCGCCGGGCAGCAGGGTCATGACCGCGGAGACGCGGGCGACCAGATCCTCGACCGGGCAGATCAGATGCTTGGTATTGGAGGCCTGCCGGCGCTCACCGTTGACGTAGGTCTCGAGGTCCACTCCGTTGGGATCGATGTCGGTGGCGATGCACGGCCCCACCGGGCAGAAGCTGTCGAAGGCCTTGGCCCGGGTGGGCTGGCCGTCGCGCTGCTGCAGATCGCGGGCGGTGACGTCGTTGAGGCAGGTGTAGCCGAGCACGTACTCGCGGGCCCGCTCCGCGGCCACCAGGTGGCAGCGCTTCTTCATGACGATGGCCAGCTCGCCCTCGTAGTCCACCCGCCGCGACTGGGGCGGGAACACGATCGGATCGTCCGGTCCACACAGGGCCGAGATCGGCTTCAGGAAGATGCAGGGCTCCGACGGCACCTGCGCGTTCATCTCCTCGGCGTGGTCGCGGTAGTTGAGATCGACCGCCACGATCTTCGTGGGGACCACCGGGGCCAGCAGCACCGCCTGGCTCAGCAGGTACTTCTTGCGGGCCTTCTTGAAGGTGCCGTAGGGGGTTCCCGCGTACTCCACGATGTGGATGCCCTCGAGCACTCCGTAGCGGATCTTGCCGCCGGCGCGGAACCGGACGATCCTCATGACAACCCGAGCACGTCCTGCATCGAGTACAGCCCGGGCTTCGCGGTGGCGATGAAGCGGGCCGCCCGCAGGGCGCCTCGAGCAAAATTGTCGCGGCTGTGAGCACGATGGGTGAGCTCGAGCCGCTCGCCGAGCGAGCCGAACGACACGGTGTGCTCGCCGACCACGTCGCCCGAGCGGAGCGCCGCCATGCCGATCTCTTTGCGTGAGCGCTCCACCATCTTTCCGTGCCGGTCGTAGACCGCGGTCTCGGCGAGGTCGCGCCGGAGGGCTTGGGCCACCACCTCGGCCATGCGCAGCGCGGTCCCGCTCGGAGCGTCCTTCTTGAAGCGGTGGTGCGTCTCCACGATCTCGACGTCGTAGTCGTCGCCGAGCATCCGCGCCATGTCGGCGAGGACCCGGAACGCCACGTTGACCGCCACGCTCATGTTGGGCGAGACGAGGAGCGGCGTGTCCTGGCCGAGGCGGGCCAGCTCCTCGCGCTGCGGGGCGGTGAAGCCGGTGGTGCCGATGACCGCGCGCCCGCCCTGGCGGGCCACGACCCGGGCGTGGGCGAGGCTCGCCTCCGGCACCGAGAACTCGATGAGGATACGGCCCTTGCCGAGGGCGGCGTCGGCGGCGTCCGTGATCGGGATGGCCAGCCGGCCGACCCCGGCCGACTCGCCCGCGTCCTTCCCGAGCGCGGGATGCCCGGGTGCTTCGAGCGCCGCCACCAGCCGGAGCTCGGGGTCGTCCTTCAGCAGGGCGACGAGACGACTTCCCATCCGGCCGGCGGCGCCGGCGACGACGACTTCGGCCATGGACCGCGCGGTCAGCCCTTGACGAGGCCGAGCGAGGCGAGGACCGCCTTGAGGCGGGGGCGGTTGGCCTCGGACAGACGGCACATCGGAAGGCGGAACTCCGGCTCCGCCAGCTTGCCCATCATGGCCAGCGCCTCCTTGACCGGGATCGGATTGGTCTCGAGGAACATGGCCCGCGACAGCGGGAAGAGCTTGAGGTGGAGCTCGCGCGCCTGCTTCCAGTCCCCCGCGAGCGCGGCGTGCGTCATCTCGGCGGTCTCGCGCGGCACGATGTTGGCGATGACCGAGATCACGCCGCGGCCACCGACCGACATCAGCGGCAGCGTGATGTTGTCGTCGCCCGAGAGCACCGAGAAGTCGGCCCCGCACGCCAGGATCACCTGCGTCATCTGGTCGAGGGAGCCCGAGGCCTCCTTGACCCCCACGATGTTGGCGCAGTCGCGGACGAGGCGGGCGAGGGTCTCGGTCTCGACGTTCACCGCGGTGCGCCCCGCGATGTTGTACACGAGGATCGGGATGTCGACCGCCTCCGCCACCGCGCGGAAATGCCGGTAGAGCCCCTCTTGGGTGGGCTTGTTGTAATAGGGGTTCACCACCAGCGCCCCGGTCGCCCCCGCCTTCCGGGCGTGGCTCGTGAGGTCGATGGCCTCTGACGTCGAGTTGGAGCCGGTGCCCGCGATCACCGCGACCCGGCCGCGGGCGGCCTCGATCACGGTCTCGACCACGCGCTTGTGCTCGTCGTGGCTCAGGGTGGGCGACTCGCCGGTGGTGCCGCACGGCACGATCCCGTCGGTGCCGCTGGCGACGTGCCACTCGACGAGCTCGCGCAGCTTGGCCTCATCCACCTTGCCGCCGCGGAACGGGGTCACGAGGGCGACGATCGAGCCTTGGAATGTCGGGCGCATGGTTGAGTCCCTCCGTAGCTCACCGCGATGTGGAACGAAGAGTTTCCTGACTCTAGCATCACCACAGGAACCACTTCAAGCGGCAGGCCCGATGGGGTAAACTCCTGCGGATGGAAAGCCCTCCGAAGCCCGTCCGACGGGTCGGCGTGACCGCCGAGGTAGCGGCCGAGGTGCGCCGGCGGTTCGGCACCCCGTGCTACGTGTACGATCGCGCGGCGCTCGAGGCCTCCGCGCACGCCGCGCTCGCCTTCCCCGCGCCCTACGGGCTCACCCTGCGCTACGCGATGAAGGCCAACCCGAGCCGCGGGATCCTCACGATCTTTCGCGACCTCGGGCTGCACATCGACGCCTCCAGCGATCACGAGGTCGAGCGGGCGCTACGGGCCGGCTTCCCGCCCGGGCGCATCCAGCTCACCTCGCAGATGCCCTCGCGGACGCTTCGGGAGCACGTCTCGCGCGGCATCCTCTTCAACGCCTGCTCGCTCCATCAGCTGGAGGAGTTCGGGCGGATCGCGCCCGGCGCCGAGGTGTCGGTCCGCGTGAACCCGGGTCTGGGCACCGGCTCCACCAAGCGGACCAACACCGGCGGGCCCGCCTCGAGCTTCGGGATCTGGCACGAGGCGATGGGTGAGGTGGCCGTGATCGCGAAGCGCCACGACCTGCGCATCCGGCGGCTGCACTCGCACGTCGGCTCCGGCACCGATCCCGAGGTCTGGAAGCGCTGCGCGCGAATGACGCTCGACCTGGTGGCCGCGCTGCCCCAGGTGGGGACCGTGAACCTGGGCGGCGGCTTCAAGGTCGGGCGCATGCCCGAGGAGCCCTCGGTGGACATGGCCGACGTGGGCGCGCACGTGCGCCGCGAGATCGAGGCCTTCCGCGCGCGCGACGGTCGGGCGCTGCACCTCGAGATCGAGCCGGGCACGTTCCTGGTCGCGAATGCCGGCGTCATCGTGGCCTCGTGCGTTGACGTCGTCGATACCGGCGCGGAGGGCTATCTCTTCGCCAAGCTCGACGCGGGCATGCCCGAGATCACGCGGCCGTCCCTGTATGGCGCGCAGCATCCGATCGACGTGCTGGCCCGCGGACGCGAGCAAGCGGCGGTCGTCTTCGTGGGGCCATGCTGCGAGTCGGGCGACATCCTGACCCCGGCTCCCGGCGATCCCGAGGCACTCTCGCCCCGCTGGGTGCCGCGTCCGCAGATCGGCGACCTGGTGGTGATCGGCGGAGCGGGAGCCTACTGCGCGGGGATGGCGACGATCAACTACAACTCCTATCCCCAGGCGCCCGAGGTCATGCTGGGGCTCGACGGATCGCTGACCCTGCTGCGGCGCCGCCAGGTGCCCGAGCAGGTGTGGCAGAACGAGGTCTAGCGCCTACTCGGCCCGTACCGACACCACGTTGGACCGCGCGCTCTCGTTGGCCCGGCGCGCGCTGTCGAGCGCGGTGACCGCGTAGCGGTACGTCGTCCCCGGTCGCACGTCGCGGTCGGTGAACACGCGGCCCACCGCCGGGGTGGTGCCGATCCGCATGAACTCGTCGCTCTCGATCGCACGGTAGACCGCGTAGGTCGCCACGTCCGGATCCGGGCTCGGGTTCCACGCCAACCGCACCGCGCCGCCCGACGGTACCGCGACGAGCCCGGCGGGCGGCGCCGGCGGCGTGGTGTCGGCGGGCGCCACCGTCACCGCGGCCGACGCCTCGCCCGCGGCGGTGACCCCCGGCTCGACCCGCACCGCGCGCACCGCGTAGCGATAGTCGGTGTCGTTGGCGAGGCCGGTGTCGGTGAACGTGGTCTCCGCGACAGGCTGCGGCGTGATCGGGGCCAGCGGGCCGGTCGGGCCGCTGCCGCGCAGCACGATGTACCGGACCTCGCCGGTGATGGGGGCGCCGTCGATCAGCTCGACGGGTGGCTGCCACGTGATCGTCGCGCGAGCGTCCCCCGGGGTCGCGCTGACCGCGCGCGGGGCCTTCGGAGCGGCGAGGAAGGGGACGATCAGCCGGTCAGAGGGCGCACTCGTCCGGCCCAGCCCATCTTCCGCAGTGACGACGTAGACGTAGCGGCGGCCCGTCGAGAGGGCGCGGTGATCCACCCACGTCACCGACGAGCCCTGGATCGTCGCGGGCGCGGGGGAGTCCGTCCGGATCGTGGCGATCTCGTCGTAGCCGACGACGCGGCCCGACGACAGCATGGCGGTCTTGGGCGGCCCCGCGGCGTCTTCCTCCCGCCGGTAGAGCTTGTAGCGATCGATCGAGCGGAGCCGCGAGCCGTCGACCCGGGTACCGGGCGCGGTCCACGAGACCACGATGCTCTCGCCCTCCACCGAGCCGCGCAGGGCCGCGGGGCCGGTGGGGATTCGGAGCTCGGGGGCGACCGGGGGCCCCTTCTTGCCGCAGGCGGCCAGCACGCCCACCGCGAGGACCACGGCCAGGATGGTGCGCGGGGTCGGCCTCACGGACCGGGGTCGTGCGCGAGCAGCGCCTTGGCGTGCGCGAGCTGCTGGCGGACGGCGTCCGGAGCGGTGCCGCCGAGCACTGCTCGCGCGCGCAGCGAGGCTTCCACGGTGAGGGCCGGGTAGACGTCGCGGCCGATCGAGGAGGAGAACTGGCGCAGCTCCTCCAGTGGCAGGTCGCCGAGCTCGCGGCCGCGCGCGATCGCGTGGCGCACCACCTTGCCTACCACCTCGTGGGCCTCGCGGAACGGTAGGCCCTGGCGCACCAGATAGTCGGCGAGATCGGTGGCGGTGGAGTAGTGCGCGCCGGCCGCCTCCCGCATCCGCTCGGCCCGGAAGCTGAGGGAGCCGAGCATCGGTGGCAGCACGCTGAACATCGCCTCCAGGGTGTCCACCGTGTCGAACAGTGGCTCCTTGTCCTCCTGCATGTCCGAGTTGTAGGTCAGCGGCAGGCCCTTCATGGTGGTCAGCACCGCGATCAGGTTGCCGTAGAGCCGCCCGGTCTTGCCGCGGACGAGCTCGGCCACGTCGGGATTCTTCTTCTGCGGCATGATCGACGAGCCGGTCGCGAAGGCGTCCGAGAACTCCACGAAGCCGAACTCGGAGGTCGCCCACAGGGTGAGATCAGCGGCGAGCCGTGAGCAGTGCATGCCGAGGATCGCCGCGCTCGAGAGGAACTCGACGAGGAAGTCGCGGTCGGCCACCGCGTCCATGCTGTTCGGGCTCGGGCCGCTGAAGCCCAGGTCGCGGGCGAGGGTCTCGCGGTCGACGGCGAAGGCGGCGCCCGCGAGGGCGCCCGAGCCGAGCGGCATCACGTTGACGCGCGCGCGGCCCTCGCGGAAGCGCTGGCGGTCGCGCTCGAGCATGAACACGTAGGCGAGAAGATGGTGGGCGAGCAGCACCGGCTGCGCGCGCTGCAAGTGGGTGTAGCCGGGCATCGGGGCGTCGCGGTGCTTCTCGGCCTGGGCCACCAGCGCACCTTCCACCTCGCGGAGCCCCGCGTCCACGTGGTCGAGGATGTCGCGCAGGTAGAGCCGCTCGTCGAGCGCGATCTGGTCGTTGCGGGAGCGGCCGGTGTGGAGCTTGCCGCCCACCGGTCCCGCGAGCTCGACGAGCCGGCGCTCGACGTTCATGTGGACGTCCTCGAGCTCGCGCCGGAACGGGAAGGTGCCGCCCTCCAGCTCCGCGCGCACCGCGTCGAGTCCGGCGAGCAGGTTCTCCAGCTCCACCTCCGTGATCAGCTTGGCCCGGGCGAGCGCTCGCGCCCACGCCGCGCTGCCGATCAGGTCGTACGGCCAGAGACGCCGGTCGAAGGCCAGCGAGGAGGTGAAGGCCTCGGCGGCGGGATCCGCCCCCTGCGCGAAGCGCCCGGACCAGGCCTTGCCCGGGGGCGAGCCGGCGGCGGTCACGAGGCGCCCGCCCGGCCGGCGGCCGCGGCGGGCTCGGGCGCGGTGCGCAGCAGCGCGTCGATCTCCGACATGATGCGGCGGGTGATCTCCTCGCGCGCTGCGCGCGCGACCGGCCGGTGGCGAGGCTGCTCGAAGTGAAGCGGCGCGCCGAAGCGGACGGAGAGGGGATGTCGCCGTGGCAGGTAGAAGCGCCGGGCTCGCAGGGCCTCGTATGTGCCCGCGATCGCGGCGGGCACGATGGGCACGCCCGCGCGGAGCGCGATCATGGCCGCGCCCGGCTGCCCGCGCACGAGCCGGCCTTCGTGGCTGAACGGGCCTTCCGGGAAGATGCCGACCACGCGGCCGTCCTCGAGCACGCGCAGCACGCGCTTGATGGCACCGGGGTCTGGCCGCTCCAGATTCACCGGGATCGATCCGATCCGCCGGTGAAAGGGTGGATGCAGCGGCGTGGCCCGGAACACCCGCGGCATGACGAGGAACGAGATGGGCCGTGGCACTGCGACGCCCAGCACCACCCCGTCGAGATAGTTGTGATGGTTGGCGGCCAGGATGAACGAGCCCGACATGGGCAGGTACTCGGCTCCGTGCACGCGCAGATCGAACAGCCCGCGGAGCACCCACCCGGAGACGGCACGGAACGTCTGGTAGAGAGGCGGAAACGCCTCGCCGGCCGCGCGACGTAGAGACGCGGGCGCGGCCGACCGCAGCACGGACAGGGCGGAAGAGTCGTTGCCCGACGCCATAACTCGCTCGTTTATAGCACCCACCCCCCACCCTGACAACCGCACCACCCGTACCGCTCGGCCCCCGTGCCGAGCTTCACACTCGGAGACGAGCGGGTGGATGGGGGGTGGCGGGGGTGCCCTCCGGGAGCCGTGTCCTCTGCGGGTGACCGAAGCCGGGACCGGTCTCTCTCGTGGCCCGATCGAGACGGCGCATCGGGAGGCGACTCAGCGTGCTCCCGGAGGGCACCCCCGCCACCCCCCATCCGCGGGCGGGAAGAGGCTAACGCGCCCGCACGAGGCGGTAGCGGGCCACCGCCGCGTTGTGGTCCGCCAGATTCGTCGAGAACTGGTGGTGGCGGTCGTCCATCGCCACGAAGTACAGGTAGTTCACCTTGGCAGGGTGCACCGCGGCCTGGATGGCGGAGCGGCCGGGGCTCGCGATCGGGCCGGGCGGCAGCCCCTGCCGCCGATAGGTGTTGTAGGGCGAGTCGGTCTGCAGATCCTCGCGGGTGAGCCGCTTGCGGTCCTTGCCCACCGCGTACTGCACCGTCGGGTCCGCCTGCAGCGGCATGTCGCGCCGGATCCGGTTCCAGAAGACCGCGGAGATGAGCGGCATCTCGGCCGCCTCCACCGCCTCCTTCTCGATGATCGACGCGAGCGTCAGGAGCTGGTGCACTGACAGATCGCGCTGGCGTGCCTCGGCCAGGATCTCGGGCGAGATCTTCTCCCGCATGCGGGCCACCATGCGGGCCAGGATCTCCTCGGGGGTCATGCCCTTCACGAACTGATAGGTGTCCGGGAAGAGGTAGCCCTCGACCGAGTCGGCCTGGATGTCGAGCGTCTTTAGGAACACCGCGTCCTTGCCGACCCTCAGAATGTCCTCGGCCGGGGTGAGCCGCTCTGCGTGGAGCTGGCGCGCCAGCTCGCCGAGCGTGCTGCCCTCCTGGAAGACCACCGAGTGCTGGAGCACCTGGCCACCCTCCAGCAGCTCGAGCACGCGCACCGTGTTGCTCCCCTGCGGGATCTGGTACTCGCCGGCCTTCAGGCTGCGGAAGCTGCCACGCGCCAGGGTCAGCAGTACGAACCCCACGCGGCTGCGAAGGACCCCCGCGTCGTCGAGGATCTCCGCGACCTCCACCACGCCCTTGTGGGCCGGCACCTCGACCACCCGGGGAGCCGCGCGGAGGGTTCCGGGGACGCTCAGGATCCACCAGCCCTCGAGGAGCAGGGACAGCGCCAGGAGGACAACCCCGAGGCCGACGGCGGTCCGCCAGGTGGGCCCAGGGTGCCGAGACCCCTGCCCCCAGACCTTCAACGATCGAGGCCGTTCCATCATGATTTCCTTTATTCTGGACGGACTTCGATTATCAGTCAAACGCGAGCCTCGCTTCCCGGGCGTCTCGTCCGTCCGTCGCGGCAGCGACTGTGGCGGCGAGAGTGGGACGAGCCCCCAGGAAGGGTGGCGCCCCCGGCGTTCCCTGGTATAATGACCGCCCTGGGGCAGGCCGCCCCCGATTTTCCGAGGAGGAATCCCAATGCAGGAGCTGCTGCTTCCAGTCCGTCACGAGTGGCTTGCCCGTGAGCGCGGGTACGGGAAGATCGCCATCGAGCCGTTCGAGCCGGGCTTCGCCCTGACCGCCGGCAACGCCTACCGCCGGGTGCTCTTGTCCTCCATCGCGGGCGCCGCGCCCACGTGGGTGAAGATCGAGGGCGTGCTGCACGAGTTCTCGCACCTCACCGGCGTGCGGGAGGACACCCTCGACATCATCCTCAATCTCCGCAAGCTGGTGTTCACGCTGCACGTGAACCGACCGAAGCTGCTCCGGCTGAAGGCGCAGGGCGTGCGAACGGTGACCGCCCGCGACTTCGAGCCCGACCCGGACGTGGAGGTTCTGACGCCGGAAGTCGTGCTGGCCACGCTGGACAAGGACGGCAGCCTCGAGATGGAAGTCTGCGTGGAGCGCGGGCGGGGATACCAGCCCGCCGAGAAGCGCGAGCCGGAGGCGCTGCCGATCAACGCGATGCTGATGGACGCCGACTTCTCGCCGGTCAAGCGCGTGAACTTCCACGTGGAGAGCCAGCCGACCGGCTCGGAGCGGCTCGTCCTCGAAGTGTGGACGAACGGCACCGTGACCCCGGAGATCGCGGTGGGCGACGCCTCCCGCATCCTCGACGACCAGTTCGCGCTGCTCATCGATTTCCCGGTGGAGCCGCCCGCACCCGCGGAAGGCACCGAGACGGGAGCCGAGCCGCCGGCGCGCACCGAGGTCAACGAGCACCTCTTCCGCAACGTGGACGAGCTGGAGCTGTCGGTGCGGGCGTCCAACTGCCTCAAGACCGCCAACATCCGGACCATCGCCGACCTGGTGCAGAAGACCGAGTCGGAGCTGCTGAAGACCAAGAACTTCGGCAAGAAGTCGTTGAACGAGATCAAGACCATCCTGGGGGAGATGGGGCTCTCCCTGGGCATGCGTCTCGATCCCGAGGAGCTGGAGCGGCTGCGCGCGCACTACGAGCGCGCCTTCGAGACATAACCGCCTCCCGTTTCTCCCGCTGCGTCCCACTCACGACCCTCGGGTCATCCGGGGGTCGTGGTGTTTTCGGGATCGGGCAGCCGGAACGTGTCGGTGGTGCCGCGCGCCCACGCGGTGACGCGGAGCACGTGGCCGTCGGTCTCGAGGATGATGGCGCCGTCGCGATCGGTGCGGTAGATACGGGCGCCGGTCGCCTCGAGCCGGCCCAGCACCTCCGGACTCGGATGCCGGAACGGATTGCGCGCGCCCACCGACACCACCGCCACCATCGGCTGTGACGCGCGCAGAAACCGCGTCCCCGACGAGGACCGGCTACCGTGGTGCGCGACCTTCAAGACCAGCGCGCGAACGGGCTCCCCGCGGTCGAGGAGGGCCGCCTCGCCGTGAGCGCCGAGATCGCCCGGCAGCAGCAAGGAGACGCCGCGCCAGTCGAGACGGAGCACCAGGGACTGGTCGTTGGCAGCCTGTGCCGACCCCGGGGCGGGCCCGAGCACGGTGATCAGCGAGCGGCCGAGCCACAGGCGCTGGCCGGCCGTCAGCAGCCGGCGCGGGGCGCCAGATCGCGCCAGGGCCGCCACGGTCTCGGGCGCGCCGGTCGGCGGCCGGCCGCTCTCCCAGAACTCGCCGACCCGGAAGCGCCGGAGCACCGCGGCGAGCCCGCCCGAGTGGTCGGTGTCCCAGTGGGAGAGGGCGATGGCGTCCAGGTGGGCGAGTGGGCGGTTCCACAGAAACGGCGCCAGCACGCGCTCGCCCACGTCGAAGCGTCGCGCGCCGCCCGGGCCGCCATCCACGAGCAGGCGCGGTCCGTCGGGCAGCTCGACGAGGGCGGCGTCGCCCTGTCCGACGTCGAGAAACGTCACCCGCAGCATCCGATCGGTGGGCCGTAGCCACGGCCACACCGACAGCGCGGCGACGGTGATGACCAGGAGGCCGACCACCGCCCGCGTCCGCGATGACGCCGCGGACGCGGGCGCTAGCAGGAGCGCTCCGTACCACGCGAGTATCGCCGCGCCCGCGGGCGCAGGAAGATACACCATCGCGGCCGGGACCGCGGCGGCAACCCAGACCACCGCGCGCAGCGCGAGCAGAACCAGCCAGAGAGCGTCGAAGAGCAGACCGGCCAGCGTCGCGGAGACGAGCTCGAGCAGCAGGGCGAGCATTCCGAGCGTGGTGGCGACGCCGGCCAGCGGCACCACCGCGAGGTTGGCGACGACGCCGATCACCGAGAGCTGATTGAAGTGCGCGAGCATGAGCGGCGTGACCGCGGCCTGCGCGCCCAGGCTCACCGCGACCGCGGACGCGAGCCATGCCGGCCCGCCGCGGTTGGTCAACCCCGCGGCTAGCCACGGGGTCACGTAGACGATTCCGGCGGTCGCGGCGAACGAGAGCTGGAAACCGGGCTCCCAGAGGTCGCCGGGCCGCCAGACGAGCAGCGCCAGCGCGGCGCCGGCCAGCGCGTTCACGAGCTGGGACTCACGGTCGAGGAGCAGCGCGGCCAGGAGCAGCAGGCCCATCAGGGTCGCCCGCACCACCGAGGGCTGACCGCCCACCACCAGCGCGAACCCCACGAGGACCGCCGCCGCGATCACGGCCGAGCCCCGACGTGGGACGCTGCACATCGCGAGCACGGCGAACACCGCGCCGGCCAGCAGCGCCACGTTGAAGCCGGACACCGCGAGCACGTGATAGACGCCGGCCCGGCGGAACGCCTCGTCGCTCGCGGGAGGCAGCTGCGACCGCTCGCCCATGAGGAGACCGGCCAGCAGGGCGCCCGAGGCCTCGGGCAGCCGCGCCGTGATGACGCCCACCGCCCAGCGCTTCACCGTGACACGCCACGGCGGCGCGTCGGGAGCGAGCGCGGTGAGGCGGTCGGCTCGCGCGTGACCGACGAGCAGGATGCCGTCGCGTCGCAGGTGGGCCGGGTAGTCGAAGCCGCCCGGGTTCCGGTAGCCGATCGGCGGATGCAGGCGCGCATCGATCAGCACGCGCTGGCTCTCGCCGAGAGGCGTCGCGAGGTCGCCGTAGACCGTGATCTGGACGCGGCCTACCGCGGGCAGCCGCTCCGGCCCTGTGTGCACGGCCAATACGTCGAGCAGCAGCCGCGTGCGGTCCGGCGCCCAGCGCACCGGCTCCTGGGCGAGCCGCGCCTCGATGCTGGCGGTTGTCGCGAGCGGTCGTCGCGCGATGTGGTCGTCGGGCAGCGCGGGTGATGTGGCCCGCAGCATGCCCAGCGCGACCATTCCGGCCAGGACGAGGACCAGCGTAGCCCGCGGCATCCTCCCGCTCAGCGGCAGGGCGGCGAGCAGCAGTCCGGCGCCCACCGTGATCAGCACCGGCGTTGGCGCGGGCAGCCACGAGGCAGCCGCGATGCCGGAGGCGAATGCCGCCGCCGGCAGCAGCAGCGGTGCGGCCTTCAGGACGCGGTCAATCACTCACGGCGATGAAGCGGCGGATGGCCGCGAGCTTCTTCGGGCCCATGCCGAGCACGTAACGCAGGGCCTCGGGTGAGTCGAAGCGTCCGCGGCGCTCGCGCTCCTCGATGATGCGCTGGGCCAGCCCGGCGCCCACCCCGGGCAGCCGCGCCAGATCCGCGGCGCTGGCCCGGTTGACGTCGAGCGGCTCGGGCGGCGGGGCGGGCTCGGGCGGAGCGACGGAGGCGGGCGGCGTCACGCGGGTGGGCGCGTCCCCGGGGTCGGGAAGGAGCGGGGCCACCACCTCTTCGCGATCGAATCGCTCGAAGCGCTCCGCCGCGTCGGGGAACCCCGCGCGCCATTCGCGCACGCCCAGGCCCACCAGCAGGGTGAGGGCCAGCAGGACCAGGAGGCGGAGCTGCGGGACGGTGTAGAGCACGTACCCACCGTCCCACGGCGGCCATCGAGGGACCAGAGTGTCGGTTCCGATACACCGCGTGTATCGAGTTCGATTCGTCGGAACGCGCTCCCAGCGTCGACACCGTGTCCGCGCAACGCCGATCGCGCGGTCCGGCGGCCCGCTCGAGGGTGCTGCGCAGTTGGAGGCGAGAGGGGATCGTGCTACAGTCCGAGGCGCGCCGAGCGCCCGCGCGCGGCTGCCGACCCGGTGGGCATCGGCGACGCCCCCGTCTGCGATTCACGACCCGATTGGCCGAGAAACTCGTCATCCTCGTCGTGCTCGCCGCGCTCGCCGGCGCGCTCGTGCTCGTCTTCCTCAACAGTCTCTGGGGGATCGAGAGCCGCGCGCACTGGAGCCGGGAACGGGGGATCCGGCGAAGTCAGCGGCTCGAGCGACGGGTGTTCGTGATCGGGGTGGGGCTGGTGCTCGCGATGGTGGCGCTGGGGGTGGTGTTTCAGCTGGCCCGCCGGCCGTCGTGCACCGGGAATATCGTGATCACGACCGGCCCGGACGGCGCTCCGCTCGAGTGCGTGTGCGAGCAGGGTCGCCGCGGCGCCTGCTTTCCTCCCGGTCCCTAGATCGCCCGCTCGTGGCGGAGGCGCGGGTCAGGCTAGGCCGAAGCCATGGCGGCGGATGAAGGGCCCGAAGTTGTGCCGCTCCGGCACCGAGTACTGGCGAGCCTTGTCCTCCGACCAGCCGTAGGGCTCCGCATACCCGTAGCGATCGGCGAAGCGCTGGCTCTCCTTCGGGGTGGCGTGGCGCGCCTCCCGCCGCCGATCATAGGCGTCGAGCTGCCCGGGAAGGTCGGCGTCGTCATAGCGGTCGGTGTGGACGGTCACCGCGGGCGGCAGCCGCATGCTCGTCCAGCCGCGTTGCAGCGGATAGCCCACGCAGAGCCCGGCCACCGGGAACACCCCGGGGGGCAGCTCGAGCAGCGCGGCGAGCTTCTCGACGTGGTTGCGCACTACGCTGATCGGGCAGCAGCCGAGACCCAAGGCCTCCGCGGCGGTGATGAACGCCTGGAGCACCAGCCCCGCGTCGACCGCGGCGTTCATGAACATGTCGAGCGTGTCGTTGGGAAACGGCCGGTCGCGCAGTGCGCTCACGCGGCGGATGCGGCGGTTGTCGCCGCAGAACACCATGAAGAGCGGGGCCTGGGCGATCCACGGCATGTCGGGGATCCACCCTCCGATCGTCGTCTGCTTGGCGCGGTCTCGCACGAGCACGATGCCGACCTGCTGCAGGTCCGACTTGGATGGCGCGGACAGCGCGGCGGCCAGCGCGATCTCGAGAACGTCATCGGGGACCGGATCGGGCTTGTAGCGGCGCTGCGTCCGATGCGAGAGCAGCAAGGCGAGCGGGCCGTCCGCGGAGCGCGCGCGCCCCGCCTCGGTGGGCAGCCCGAAGCGGTCCTGGATGAGATCGGCGATGGTGCGGCTCACGGCGTGAGCGCCGCGCGCGTGATCGTCGTCGTCTCCCGGTTGTGCCACTCCGAGGCGGCGAAGGCCTCGTTGATCTGCTCGAGCGGGTACTTGTGCGAGAGGATGCGGCTCCACGGACGGCTCTCGCGCGTGCGCACCAGGAAGTCGAGCGCGCGCGGGATGACCCACGGATCGTACTGGATGACGCCCACGATCTTCTTGGAGCCCCACACGAGCAGCGAGGGCTCGAGCTCGACCTTGGCCCCGCGGCTGATCGTGCCGATCTCCAGGTAGGTGCCGCCCGAGCGCAACATCTCGATGCCCTCCGGGATGACGGCCGGGAAGCCGACGAGGTCGCAGGCCACGTCGGCGCCCACCCCTCCCGTCCACTGGCGTACCAACTTCACGCGCTCGCGCCGGTCGGCGATCTCCTTCACGTTGATCGTGTGGTCGGCCCCGAAGGCCTTCGCCAGCTCGAGGCGCCCGTGAATCTGATCCACCACGATCACGGTCTGGGCACCCAGGTCCTTGGCCACCGCGGCGGCCTGGATACCGAGGCCGCCCGCGCCCTGAATTACCAGCGAGTCGCCCTGCCGCAGGCCGGCCACGTGCAGCCCGTAGAAGACCTGGGAGAGCGCGCAGTTCACGCCGGCCACCGCCTCGTCGGGAAGAGCCTCGGGCACCACGAACAGGGCGCCGCCCGGCCGCAGGTAGTAGTGGTCGGCGAAGGCGCCATGCAGGTGCGGGAACGCGCCGGGCCCGAGCGGCCGCTCGATCTTGTTCGGGCAGGCCGCGGGCTCCTTGTGCAGGCACGCATAGCAGCGCCCGCACGGATAGAAGTAGGTGTAGGCGACCCGGTCGCCCTCCTTGAGCGGCCGTCCGAGCGAGTCGGTCTTGACCTTCGAGCCGAGCCGGGCCACGCGCCCGGTCATCTCGTGGCCGAAGATCCAGCCGTCGTCGGGCAGGCGCAGCGGCGCGTCCCCTCGCCAGAAGTGAAGATCGGAGCCGCAGATGTTGGCGTGGGTCACCCGGATCAGGACCCCCTCGGGCTCGACCTCGGGAATCGGCACCGATCGGATCTCGAAGGGCTTGCCGGGACCGAAGAAGACGGCGGCGCGGGCGGTGGCGGCCATGCTCAGGCTCCTCGCTCCGCGCCGAGCTCGAAGACGTCGTGGAGGGCCCGGACGGCCAGCTCCGTGTACTTGTCCTCGATGACGCAGGAGACCGCGATCTCGGACGTCGAGATCATCTGGATGTTGATGCCCTCGCCGGAGAGGGTCTCGAACATGCGGGCGGCGACGCCGGCGTGGCTCCGCATGCCGACGCCCACGATCGAAATCTTGGCGACCCGGTCGTCCGCGGTGACCCCCTCCGCTCCGATGTCCTGGGCGAGCGAGCCGAGCACGCCCTCCGCGCGGGTACGGTCGGCGCGGGGTAGCGTGAAGGAGATGTCGGTCAACCCGTCGCGACTGATGTTCTGCACGATCATGTCCACCACGATGTTCTCGGCCCCGAGGCCGCCGAACACCCGGGAGGCGATGCCGGGCCGGTCGGGAACCCTCAGGATGGAGACCTTGGCCTGTCCCCGATCGTGGGTGATGCCGGTCACCACCACGTCTTCCATGCTGTGATCCTCCCTGGTCACGAGAGTGCCCGGGTCCGGCTTGAAGGTGGAGCGGACGTGGACCGGCACGTTGTACTTCTTGGCGAACTCGACGGAGCGGGCCTGCAGCACCTTCGCGCCGAGCGCGGCCATCTCCAGCATCTCGTCGTACGAGATACGCGGCAGCTTGCGGGCGTCGGGCACCACGTTGGGGTCGGCGGTGTAGACGCCGTCCACGTCGGTGAAGATCTCGCACACGTCGGCCTTCAAGGCGGCCGCGAGCGCGACCCCGGTGAGATCGGAGCCGCCGCGTCCCAGCGTGGTGATGTCGCCCTCCTCGGTGGTGCCCTGGAAGCCCGCCACCACCGCCACGCGGCCCGCGTCGAGCGCGCGATGGATCCGCTCCGCGGTGATGCGCTTGATGCGGGCGCGAGTGTGGGCCTGGTCGGTGACGAGGCCGACCTGCGGACCGGTGAACGAGCGCGCGGGATGGCCGAGGGCCTGCAGCGCCATCGCGAGGAGACCGATCGTCACCTGCTCGCCGGTCGAGAGCAGCATGTCCATCTCGCGCGGATCGGGGGTCGGCGTGATCGCGGCCGCGAGGGCGAGGAGGCCGTCGGTGGTCTTGCCCATCGCGGAGACGACCACCACCATGCGGTGGCCGAGACGCGCGGACTCCGCCACCCGGCGGGCCACGCTCTTGATCTTCTCGGGATCGGCGACGGACGAGCCACCGTACTTCTGGACGATCAGCTGACCCATGAGGGAGCCATCGTACACGACGGCCGCGCGCAGTGTAAAGTTGCGCGGCCTTAGCGGGGACGCCGTCCGGAGCCGGTGCCGTCGTCGTGGGGCGGCTTGATCTCGCGCTGCTTGTCCTGTCGCCGCTGGCGGATCCGCTCGCGCGCCTGCTCGCGCTGCTCGGGCGTCATGTTCCGCCAGCGCTCCAGGTTCTTGTCCATCCGCTCGCGTTGCTCGGGCGGGAGCGACTGGTAGCGCTCGAAGCGCTGCTGGATCTGCTTCTGCCGCTCGGGTGGCAGCTGCTGGTAGCGGTCGTAGGCGCGCTCCAGCTCACGTTTGCGGTCCTCGGGCAGCTGGTTCCAGCGCTGGAAGTCCTGCATGATCCGCGCGCGCTCGCCCGGCGGCATCTGGCGGAAGCGCTGCAGGTTCTGGCGCGCGGTCTGACGCTCTTCGGGCGACAGGCTGCGCCAGTGCCGGTAGTTCTCGAGAGCGCGCTGCTGCTGCTCGGGCGTCATGCTGCGCCACCGCTCGAGGTTGCGCTCGGCGACGGCGCGCTCCTCGGGGGACAGGCGATCGAGCCCCTGGATCGGCGCGCCGGGCGTGCGCGGCGGCGCCGCGGGGGCCTGCGCGAAAGCGGCCGATGCCAGCAGGGTCACGACGGCGAGGCCGAGCGTGATCAGGCGGCCCATCTCACCTCGCGTCCTCTCCGGGCGCGGTGGTCGTCGGCGACCCCGATGTCGCCGCGTCCTGCGCCCGCTGGCCCTCGAGCATGCGCAGGCGCTCGAAGAAGCCCATGCGTCGCGCCACCTCGCGATCGCGCGCGTAGTCGGGGCTGCTCAGCAGGTCCAGGTCTCTCAGCATCTCCGCGTCCACTGCCTCCGGGGTGGCGGCCTGCTTCGGCGCCGCCGCCCGCTCCGCCGCGCCCACCTCCGCCGTGCCGGCCAGCGCCAGTAGCACCAGCCCCGCCGGCCGGATCCACGCCATCACCGCTCAGCTCTTGCTCGGCTCCGGCAGCTCGTCCAGCTCGTTGATCACGTTGAAATCCTCGAGCAGATCGAGCCGCTGCACCACGTCGAGCCGCGCGAACATGTCGAGCTGGCTGGCGAGGATCGTGCTGTCGAGCGCGAGGGGATCGGGTGCGCCCGGGCCGCGCAGGCTGCCGGGCAGTCCGGCCACCACCAGCGCGATGACGAGCGAGGCCGCGACCAGGGCTGGCGCCGGCCGCACCACCCAGCGCCAGAGAAGGCCGGCCTGGAGGCGGCGCCGCTCGAGCCGATCGCGCAGCTCGGCGCGATAGGCGCCCCAGTGAATGGGCGGGGCGGGAGGTGCGGTCCGGGCGAGCTCCGCGAGCAGTGCCGCGAAGCGCTCGCGGGTGGCGCGGCACTCGGGGCAGGCGGCCAGGTGTGCGGTGACGCGATTCCCCTCCGCCTCGTCGAGCTCGCCCCGCGCGTGATCGATCAACAGCTCGTCCACGTGCACGCTCGTCATGCCTGATCTCCGAGCCGCCGCCTGAGCGTCGAGAGAGCCCGGTGCAGGTGCACGCGGACCGTGGCCTCCGACAGGCTCAGCACGGCGGCGATGTCCTTGGTCGCCAGTCCTTCGCGGCACGACAGCGTCACCGCCGCGCGCTGCTGGGGCGACAGCTCGTTCACCAGCGCCCACACCCGGCTCATGCGCTGCTCCGAGTCGAGCGCATCGACCGGATCGGTGAACGGCGCGGGCGCCTGCTCCACCGGATCGGGCTGGTCCGGGTCATCGTCGCGCCGGTCGCGCCAGCCCACCAGCCGGCGCCACCCGCGCCTCCGCCGCTGTCGATCCAGGCAGCAGTTGACCAGGATCCGGTAGAACCAGGTCGAGAACTTCGACTGCCCGGCGAACGAGCCGGCCGCCTCGTGTAGCCGGATGAAGGCGTCCTGGGAGCAGTCCTTGGCTTCTTCGCGATCCCGCACGATGGACCAGGCGATGCGATATGCCCGCTCCTGGTAGCGCTCCACCAGGAGATCGAAGGCTCCCGGTGTCCGCTCCGCCACCGCGCGGCACAGCTGTTCATCGCTCGACTCCACGGGCGCCTCTCGCCCCGATCTTCCCACAGGCGCGCATACCCCTCCAAACCACATGGCGGGCCGGACCTCGGCGGCGACCACACCGCCCTGGGGCCCGCTCGCCGGTCGTCACTTACTGGCGGCGCCGTGCCGCCACCTCCCGGCGCAGATCGCGATGGTCCTGATGCAGGTCGCGCACGTCCTGCCGGTGGTCGCGCACGTCCCGCCGGAGATCGCGCTGGTCCTCGCGCCGGTCCTTCAGGTCGCCATTGAGGTCGCGGCGATCGCCCTGCAGATCCTGCCGGGCATCCTTGATTGCGCCTGGATCCCCCGAGCGGTACGCGGCGCGTAACGCTCGTCGATCCCCTCGGAGCTCCTGCCGATCCGACCGGATCTCTCGGGTGTCGCCGCGAACCTCGCGCCGGTCCCCACGGATCTCACGGCTGTCTTGGCGGATCTCCCGCCGATCCTGGCGCATCTCGGAGACGTCGTTCCGCACATCCTGCGCGGGGGCCGGGGCCGACCAGAGTCCGACCGCCGCCCCGATCGCCGCCACCGCCGCCACCTGGATCGAGTGTCTTGTCATCAATATTCTCCTGAATTGACAGGTATTTATGAATCGGTCGCCGGCGCCCTGCGCCTTCACCAGGTACGACGCGGAGCGCGAGCAGGCCGTTTACAGGGGGGACCATCCAAACTTCTTGGTGTTTTAGGGGGTTGCTCACTAGGCTGCCGTCATGCGATTGGGCACGTGGCTGCTGATCCTGCTGATGGTGGCGGCAGTTCCCACGCTGGTCCTGGAGGCGGGGGCCAGCCTGCGCGGCCTCGGATGGCTGATCGCGGCGGGGGCTGCGGTGGTGCTGCTGATCGACCTCACCGACCGGGTGACCGAGTGGCTCGAGGACCGGCGGTGGGGCCGCCGCCGGCGGTAGCCGGCGGTCCGCCCTCTCTCCCCGCTAGCGCTCCGACGGCGCGATCGCGCCGCGCGCGGCGTCGGTCAAGCTGACGTGCTCCACGAGCAGATACAGCAAGCCGAGGAGCGTGACCGGGAAGAACTGCGAGGCGTGCATCAGCAGGGAGAAGGACAGCGCCTCGGTCCGGGGCACCGCGAAGAGCGCCAGGGCCAGCACCGTCGCCGCCTGCACCACTCCCACGAAGCCCGGGCTCGACGGCAGGCTCACGCCGAGCCCGAGGAACGCGACCACGGTCCATCCCGCGACCAGCGGCAGATCCAGGTGGGCCGCGTGGAGCGCGGTCCAGATGGACAGCGCGAAGAAGAGCCAGATCGCCGTCGAGCAGGCCACGATCGGTCCCGCGTGGCGGGCCGCCCGTAGGCCGCGCAGCCCCTCGACCATCGTGTCCAGCAGACCGTTGAGCCGCCGCTCGAGCCAGCCGACCCGGTGGAAGAGCGTCTCGATCAGCCCCCGACACACGCCGGGTAGGGTCGCGATCGTGACGAGGATCAGGATGCCCATGAGGTCCACCAGCAGGAAGACCACGATGGACCAGCGCAGATCGGTCGGCACCGGCACCACCAGCAGCAGGGCGGCCACGATCAGCCCGACCGCCAGACCATCCAGGACGCGCTCGACGACCACGGTGGCGAACGTCGTCCCGAACTGCTGGCCCCGCCGCGAGGCCACGTAGACGCGCACCAGCTCGCCGGCGCGGAGCGGGAGCAGGTTGTTGCCCATGTAGCCGATGACCAGCGCGCGAAAGAGGTGGCGCGGATGCGTCCCCGGCGGGAAGAGGTAGAACCAGCGCAGGGCGCGCATCCAGAGCGACACGAAGTTCAGCGCGACGCTGAGCGCGAGGTAGGCCCAGAGAGTCTGGCGCAGGCGACCGGCGATCACCCGGAGGTCGACGTCCCAGAAGAAGTACACGAGTAGCCCGACGCTCACCGCCAGGCCCAAGAGGATTTTTCCCAGCCGTCCGGACGACGGCATCTGGGCGGGGCTCAGAGCCCGAGCTGCGCGAGCACCGCCGGAGTCTGCGGCGTCACCGGCGGGAACGCCCGGTAGCGCTCGATGACGCCGGGCCATGCGGCCGCGGTCATGTCTCGACCCGGATCATGGTGCTGCGCGAGGCCACCACCGGCAGCTTGTCGATGGCCGTGAGCGCGGCGCGCATGTCGCGCTCCCGCGCCTCGTGGGTCATCATCACGACCGGGACCGCCTCGTTGCGCGCCCGCTCCTTCTGCAGCACGGAGACCAATGAGATGTCGTTCTGGCCCAGGATGCCCGCCACCTGCGCGAGGACGCCGGGCCGATCCATGGCCATGACGCGCAGGTAGTAGGCCGACCGGATCTCGTCCACCGGCCGGAGCGGCAGGGGATTGCGGGCGAGCGACGGCAGATCGGTGTCCAGGGCGGGGATGCCGTGGGCCTCGCGCCGCGCGATCTCGAGCGTGTCGGACCAGACCGCCGACGCGGTCGGCAGCTGGCCGGCGCCGCGGCCGTAGAACATGAGGTTGCCCACATTGTCGCCCGTCATGAACACGGCGTTGAACACGCCGGAGACGGCGGCGAGCGGGGAGGCGGCCGGAATCATGGTCGGGTGCACCCGTACCTCGAGCGCGCCGTCGGTGGTCTTCGCGATCGCCAGCAGCTTGATCCGGTAGCCGAGCTCGCCCGCGTTGACCACGTCCTGCTGGGAGACGGAGGTGATGCCTTCGGTGTAGATGTCCTTGAGGTCGACCGCGGTGCGGAAGGCGAGGGTGGCCAGGATCTGCAGCTTGTGGGCGGAGTCGAGCCCCTCGATGTCGAGCGTGGGGTCGGCCTCCGCGTACCCGTGGGCCTGCGCCTCCTTCAGCACCTCGCCGAAGTCCCGTCCCTCGTCGGTCATCTTGGACAGGATGTAGTTGCAAGTGCCGTTGACGATCCCGAAGACGGACAGGATCCGGTTGGCGGGTAACCCGTCCTTGACCGCGCGGATCAAGGGGATGCCCCCGGCCACCGCGGCCTCGAAGCCGAGCATCACCCGGCTCCGGCGCGCTTGCTGGAACAGCTCGGGCCCGTGGTGGGCCAGGAGCGCCTTGTTGGCGGTGACCACGTGCTTGCCCGCCTGCAGGGCCTTGAGGATGAAGGTGCGGGCCGGCTCGAGGCCGCCGATCAGCTCGATGACGATCCGGATCGACGGGTCGTCGATGGCCTGGTTGGCGTCGCTGGTGAGCGGAAGGGTCTTCAGGTCGATCCCCTCGCGCGGCCGCGTGAGGTCGGCGTCCGCCACGCGACCGAGCGTGAGGCGGCAGCCGGCGCGCTCGGACATCTCGGCGCCATGGCTCTGGAGCACCTTGACCACTCCGCAGCCGACCGTGCCGAGGCCCAGCAGGGCGATCTTGATCTCGTTCATGGGTCCGTTGAGAGCCGCGGGGGCGGCTCGTGCGTCCGGCGGTCCGGGATGGTCCCGGCGCGCTACCGGCCGGTGAGGGTCTTGAGGCCGCGGAGGGCCTGCCGGATGCGCTGCTCGTTCTCGACGAGGGCGAACCGGACGTGGCCGTCACCGTACTCGCCGAAGCCAATCCCCGGAGAGACCGCTACCTTGCACTCCTGGATGAGCAGCTTGGAGAACTCGAGCGAGCCCATGCTGCGGAACTCCTCGGGGATGGGTGCCCACACGAACATGGTCCCCTTGGGCTTGGTCACGCTCCACCCGATCTTGTTGAGGCCGTTCACCAGGACGTCCCGTCGCTTCCGGTGCAGCTCGACGATGTCGGCCACGCAGCCCTGCTCGCCCTCCAGCGCGATGATCGCGGCGATCTGGATGGGCTGGAAGGCACCGTAATCGAGGTACGACTTGATGCGGCTCAGGGCGTGGACCATCTTCGAGTTGCCGCACACGAAGCCGACCCGCCAGCCCGGCATGTTGTAGGACTTCGATAGCGAGAAGATCTCGACCCCCACCTCCTTGGCCCCCGGGACCTCGAGGAACGAGGGGGCCTTGTAGCCGTCGAAGGTGAAGTCGGCGTATGCGAAGTCGTGCACCACCATGAGGTGGTGCTCCCGGGCGAAGTCCACCACCTTGACGAAGAAGTCGCGGTCCACGCAGGCCGTGGTCGGGTTGTGCGGGAAGGACAGGATCAGCAGCTTGGCCTTGGGCCAGGCCAGCCGGGCCGTCTCCTGGAGCCGGGCGAAGAAGTCGTCCCCCGGGACGAGCGGAACGGACCGCAGGTCCCCGTCGGCGATGACGACCGAGTAGGAGTGGATCGGGTAGGTGGGGCTCGGGACCAGGGCCCCGTCTCCCGGCTGGAGCACGGCCAGGGCCAGATGGGCCATGCCCTCCTTGGCCCCGATGGTGGCGATGGCCTCGGTCTCCGGGTCGAGCTCGACCCCATAGCGTGTCCGGTACCAGGTCGTGACCGCCTTCCGGAGGCGGGTGATGCCCTTGGAGGCCGAGTAGCGGTGGTTGCGCGGGTTGCGCGCAGCCTCCACCAGCTTGTCGACGATGTGCTTGGGCGTCTCCTGGTCGGGGTTGCCCATGCCGAGATCGATGATGTCCTCGCCACGGGCTCGCGCCTTGGACTTCAGGTCGTTGACGATCGCGAAGACATATGGCGGGAGGCGCTTGATCCGGTAGAACTCATCCATTGGTGTTCTCCAGGGAATTCGATCTTACTGCTCAGGTCTTGCGAGTGTCAACGAAACCCTCTGTGGCGGGCACATAGAGCGCACCGGGGCCTATGGGCGGAGGGGGGGTTGACACCCTCGGAAAGGGCGTGCTAGAAGTGCCATACCGGGCGAAACCGTAACCAACACCCACCCTTCCAGCACGGTCAAGCAGTCAGCGTTCCAGGCCCCGCGGGGCCGCGAAGGCCCGGCAGGTCGGCAGTCCAGCGCACGTGGGGGGGACAGTCCTAATGTTCAGGCGACGGGGCAAGGGGCCGCGGCGAAGCGAGTTGACGGCCTTCATCGACGATGGATCCGAGATCGAGGGCCGGTACACGTTCCGCGGCACCGTGATGCTCAACGGCAAGTTCACGGGCGAGATCAGCTCCGAGGACACCCTGATCATCGGGGAGCGCGCGGTCGTGCACGCCGACGTCCGGGCCGGCCGGGTCCAGGTGAGCGGTGAGGTCACCGGTAACCTACGGGCGACCGAGCGGGTCGACCTCAGGCGAACCGCCCGGGTCTATGGCGACGTCGAGGCCCCGGTGGTTGTGGTCGAGGAGGGTGTGGTGTTCGAGGGCCACTGCCGCATGGCCAAGCCGAGCCCGGTATCGGAGGTTCCCTCCACCCGGGATCTGGCCGTCGTGCCGTTCAAGCGCTGACGGGAGACGATGGGCAAGCCGAAGCAGTTCAACCTGTTGATGGTGCGGGACGACGGCAGCCGCGTCCTGCGGCTCTCCATCCCGGGCTGGGTGGTAGGCGCCATCGTGGGCGGCTTTACGGTGACGCTCATCGGCCTGGCCTTCATCTACCCCGACTACGTCTCCCTGCGCCACCAGCGCGCCACCTTCGCGGCCCTGAGCGCGCGCCTGCACACACAGCAGAGCCTGCTCGAGGCCTCCCAGGCGCGCATGCGGGAGATCCGCGGCGAGATCAACAGCTGGCGTGACCTGCACGCCAAGATCTGGGAGCCCTTCGGCCCGGAGGCGGGGCCCGCCAAGCGCGCCAATGGCATCGGGGGCGGCGGCCCCACGAGCGCCTCGGCCGAGGCGGATCGGCCACCGGTCAAGGAGGAGATGGATCGCCTGCTCGGCATCGTGAAGGAAGAGGGCGAGTCGATCCGCTCGCTCGAGCGGTTCCTCGGGCGGGCCAGCCGCGTCCTCGCCTCGCTGCCGTCGCGCTGGCCGGTGCGCGGGACCGTGAACTCCGACTTCGGTCAGCGCCGGTCCCCCTGGGCACCCAACTCGGAGTTCCACAGCGGTATCGACATCGGGGCGCCCATCGGCACCCCGGTGAAGGCGCCCGCCCCCGGCGTGGTCGTGTTCGCCGGCCAGCATCCGGAGTACGGCATCACCCTCATCATCGAGCATGGCAACGACACCAAGTCGCTCTACGGCCACCTGTCCAAGCTGGTCGTCTCGATGGACCAGACCGTGCAGCGGGGTGACACGGTGGCGCTCACCGGCAACACGGGCCGCTCTTCGGGCCCGCATCTGCACTACGAGATCCAGGTCAAGGGCCAGCCGGTGAACCCGCACAGCTACATCTGGGACGAGGCGGGACCGGTAGTCGCCAAGGCCCGCCGCTGAGGGCTGGCCGCGGGCCGTCAGGCCCCGCGGTGCTTCCGCAGGAACTCCACGCAGACCGTGTTGAACGTCTCCGCCTGCTCGATGAAATGCAGGTGCCCCGCGTCCTCGATCGTGTGGAGCGTCGATCCCGGGATGTGAGCGTGCAGCTGCCGCGAATTCGCGGGCGGGACCAGGATATCTTCCGCGCCCGTCGTGATCAGGGTCGGGACCCGGATCTCGCCCAGGCGCGCCAGGGTGTCGTGGGCGCCGATGGCCCCGGCCTGCCGCGAGAGCCCCTCCAGGCCGATCGGGTAGGGGTAGGCCAGCGCGCGGTCGATCCAGAATCGAATGAAGTCCGGGCGCTCGATCATCGTCTTGCGGCAGAGGATCCAGGGCAGCACCGCACGGACGTACTCCTCCCGGTCACCGCGCGCCTTCACCGCGATCAGGGTGTCGATCAGGAAGCGGCCGTAGGCGTCTACCCTCGGCGCGGTGCAGTGCAGCTGCAGCGTGCGCACCCGCTCGGGGTACCGGAGCACCAGCTCCTGGGCGATCATGCCGCCCATGGAGGCGCCGCAGACGTCGGCGCGCCGGATGCCGAGCGCGTCCATCAGCCCGGCCACGTCCGCCGCCATGCCGGGGATCGTGTAGGGGCCGTCGGGGACCTCGCTCTGGCCCGCGCCCCGATTGTCGAGGGCGATCACGCGGTGCTCGGCCGCGAAGGCCGGCGCCTGCAGGGCCCACGCGGTGTGGTCGCCGCCCCAGCCCATGATCAGCACGACCGGGGGAGCGTCGGGCGCGCCGGTCTCCTCGTAGAAGAGCCGGACGCCGTTGGCGCTGACGATCGGCACGACGGTCAGGACGCGATCGCGGCCAGGAGCTCGCCGATCTCGGCGTGCGTGGCCGCGTCGAGCACGGGCGCGGGTGGCCGTACCATCGCGCAGGTGATCCACCCGCGGCGGCGCAGGATCTCCTTGCGGATGCCGACCGCGGTGCCGGGCGTGGCGCCCGGCTGGCTCTCGTAGCGGATCATGGGCAGCCAGCGGTAGAAGAGCGCGCGGGCCTCGTCACGCCGGCCGGCCACGAAGTGCTCGCGGATGGCCCGCAGCGCCTCGGGGAACGGGAAGCCGGTCATCGCCCCGTCCGCGCCGCGGGAGAGCTCCTCGAAGAAGTACACGCCTCCGAGCCCGCCGAAGATCGCCACCCGATCGCCGAAGAGCGCGCGCAGGCGGGTGATCTTCGGCAGCGTCGGCGGCTCTTCGAGCTTCACCGCCTGGATCAGCGGAATCTCGGCACACAGCTGCGCGACGAAGGGCGCGGGCATCGTCACCTGGGTGGTGACCGGCTCGTCCTGCAGCACCATCGGCAGCCCGGTGGCTGCCGCGACCGTCCGGTAGTACTCGGCGACCGCGTCGAGGTTCTTGAGCCCGAAGGGCGGCGCCACCATGAGCGCGTCGGCCCCATGCTCCCGCGCCATCCGCGCGAAGGCGGTCGCCAGGTGCGTGCCGGAGGCGGAGACCCCCACCGCGACCGGAGTCCGCCCACGCGTCTCCTTCACGACGATCTCGATCACGCGCCGCCGCTCCTCGTCGGTGAGCCGGTGAGCTTCCCCCGCGATGCCGAGGATGGTGAGGCCGGTGACCCCGGTGGCGAGCGCGGACTCGACCAGGCGGGGGAGGCCCTCGGCGTCGAGCGTGCCGTCCTCGCGAAACGGCGTGGCCAGAATGTGAAAGACTCCCGACCAAGCAATCACGCGCGGTCAGCTCGGAGTGAAGACGGTTCGATCGATGGCCGAGATTGGCGAGCCGCAGCCGAAGGCGAGGTGAGCGGATATCCCGTTTGGCGAGCCGCAGCCGAAGGCGAGGTGAGCGGATATCAAAGAGAAGTCACGGTGGCGGCGCCGCTCCCGTTAGCTGTTAGCTAGGCCCGTACCTGGCACGCGACCCAGTGGCCCGGCGAGATCTGCTTGAGAACCTGCTCGTTCTCGGAGCAGGAGGGGACCCGGACCGGGCAGCGGGTGTGGAAGCGGCAACCCGAGGGCGGCTTGATCGGGCTGGGCACGTCGCCCTCGAGCAGGATGCGCTTGCGCTTGACCGCCGGGTCCGGAATCGGCACCGCGGAGAGCAGCGCCTCCGTGTAGGGATGCTTGGGATTGGTGTAGAGCTCCTTGGCGGGGGCGATCTCCACGATCTTGCCGAGGTACATCACGGCCACCCGGGTCGAGATGTGCTCGACCACCGAGAGGTCGTGGGCGATGAAGAGATAGGTCAGGTTGAACTGCTTCTGGAGATCTTCCAGGAGGTTGATCACTTGAGCCTGGATGGACACGTCCAGGGCGGAGACCGGCTCGTCGGCCACGATCAGCTTGGGGCTCACCGCGAGCGCCCGCGCGATGCCGATCCGCTGGCGCTGGCCGCCCGAGAACTCGTGCGGGTACCGGCGCAGGTGGTCGGCGCTGAGGCCGACCGTCTCGAGCAGGTGGACGACCCGCTCGTCGCGCTCGCGCTTGGTCTTGGCCAGCTTGTGGATCACGAGCGCCTCGCCGATGATCGAGCCCACCGTCATGCGCGGGTTCAGCGACGCGTACGGGTCCTGGAAGATGATCTGCATGTCGCGCCGCAGCTGCCGCAGGGACCGCTTGTCGAGCGTGGTGACGTTCTTGTCCTCGAACCACACCTCGCCCGCGGTGGGCTCGATCAGACGGAGGATGCAGCGGCCGGTGGTGGACTTGCCGCAGCCCGACTCGCCCACCAGCCCGAGCGTCTCGCCCTTCAACAGGCTGAAGCTCACGTCGTCGACCGCGTGCACGCGCGCGACTTCGCGAGAGAACAGACCGCCGCGGATCGGGAAGTATTTCTTGAGGTTGTTGATCCGGAGGAGTGCCGTCTCAGCCATGGGCGACCTCTAGTAGAGCCAGCAGGACACTTTGTGTCCCGGCTTGACTTCCTTGAGCACCGGATCCTTCTCGGTGCACACCGATTTGACGAACGGACAGCGCGGGGCGAAGCGGCAGCCCGGCGCGATGTCGCCCCGGAGCGTGGGCACCGTGCCCGGAATCGTCTCGAGGCGCCGGCGGCTGGTCGCGGCCAGGTCGATGCGCGGGATCGAGCGCAGCAGGCCCTGGGTGTAGGGGTGCAGCGGCTCCTTGAAGAGGTCGGCGACCGGTGCCTCCTCGGCGACCTTGGCCGCGTACATCACGACCACCCGCTGCGCGGTCTCCGCGATGACGCCCATGTCGTGGGTGATCAGCATCACCGCCATGCGCAGCTTCGACTTGAGCTCGTTGAGCAGGTCGAGGATCTGGGCCTGGATGGTGACGTCGAGCGCGGTGGTGGGCTCGTCGGCGATGAGCAGCTTAGGATTGCAGGACAGGGCCATCGCGATCATGATGCGCTGCCGCATGCCGCCCGAGAGCTGGTGCGGGTACTCCTTCACGCGGCGCTCCGCGTTGGGGATGTGCACGAGCTTCAGCATGTCGACGGTCTTGGCCATCGCCTCGCGCCGGCCGAGCCCCTCGTGGAGCCGGATCGCCTCCGCGATCTGCTCGCCCACCGTGAATACCGGGTTGAGCGAGGTCATGGGCTCCTGGAAGATCATCGAGATCTCCTTGCCCCGGATCTTGCGCATCCGGTTCGGCGCGAGATCCACCAGATTGGTGCCGTCGTACAGGATCTGGCCCTCGACGATGCGGCCGGGCGGCTGCGGGATCAGCTTCATGACGCTCAGCGCGGTCACCGACTTGCCACAGCCCGACTCGCCGACGACCCCCAGCGTCTCGCCCTTCTCGATGTAGAGATCCACGCCGTCGACGGCGCGAACCACGCCCTCATCGGTGAAGAAGTAGGTCTTCAGGTTCTTGACGTCCAGCAGGCGCTCGGCCATATCGTGCGGCCTCCTCTGGGTGCGGGCGGCTACCAGGCCGCCGTGATCTCTCGGAAGGCCTCGAGGGCCCGCTCGATGTCGTCGGCGTCGACGTCCTTGTGGGTGACGCAGCGGATGGTGGCGGGCCCGGTCTGGTGGATCTTCACCTTGCGGGCCAGGCAGCCGGTGACCAGCTCGGCGGCGCCGCCGTCCTTCTCGACCTGGAAGATGACGATGTTGGTCTGCACGGTGCCCAGGTCCAGCAGGACGCGTGGCAGCCGGCTCACGCCCTCGGCGAGCCGGCGGCAGTTGACGTGATCGTCGGCGAGCCGGTCGACCATGGACTCGAGCGCCACGATGCCGGCCGCGGCCAGCACGCCCACCTGCCGCATGCCGCCGCCCAGCATCTTCCGGACCCGCCGCGCGCGTGTCACCAGCTCGCGCGAGCCGCAGACCAACGAGCCCACCGGCGCACCGAGGCCCTTGGATAGGCAGAACGTGATGGAGTCGACGGGACGGGCAAACTCACCGACCGGCCGCCTGAGCGCCACCGCCGCGTTGAAGATGCGCGCGCCGTCGAGGTGCACCGGGACCCCGGCGGCGTGGGCCGCCGCCGCCACCGCCTCGATCTCCTCCGGGGTGCAGCAGGTGCCGCCGTGTCGGTTGTGAGTGTTCTCGAGGCACACCAGTCCGGTCATCGGGATATGGATGTTGTTGGGCCGGATGTGCTCGCGGACCTGATCCGGGGTGAGGAAGCCGCGCTGGGTCTTCACGGGCAGCGTCTGCACGCCGCCGAAGACGGCCGCCCCCGCGCCCTCGTAGTTGAAGATGTGCGAGTCGGCGTCCAGGATCACCTCCTGGCCCGCCCGCGTCTGGGCCAGCACCGAGACCAGGTTGCCCTGGGTCCCCGAGGAGACGAACAGCGCCGCCTCCTTGCCCGTACGCCGGGCCGTCATCTCTTCCAGGCGACGGACCGTCGGGTCTTCCTCCCAGACGTCGTCGCCGACCTCGGCGCGGGCCATGGCCTCGCGCATCGCCTGGGTGGGGAGCGTGAGCGTGTCCGACCGGAGATCGACGACGTCGTGCATGGAGTTACCTCGTGGCGGTCTGGAGGCGCTGCGCCGCGCGACGTCCCCATTCGGTGTAAGGGTATTCGTCGGCCACCTGCCGGAACATGCGCTGGGAGTCCTCGGTGCGGCCGTCCACCGAGTACACGTCCCCGAGGCGGTACAGGGCCTCGGGGATCACGAGGGTCCGCGGGTATTCCTTGATGACCTTCTCGAGCCGCTGCCGTCCGGCCGAGGGATTGCCCTGGTTGATGTAGTACGCGGCGACCCAGAGCTCCTTCTGGGCCAGGCGTCCGCGGCAGATGTCGATCTTGGCCAGGGCGTCGGCGGCGTAGCGGCTCTCCGGGTACTCGCGGACCAGGACCTTGAACGACTCCATCGCCTTGCGGGTGATCTCCTGGTCCTGCTCCACCGGCTTCATCTGATCGTAGTAGCTCATCGCCAGCCGGAACTGCACCAGGTCGGCGATCTCGTGTCGTGGGTAGAAGGCCATGAAGCCTTCGAACTCCTTTATGGCCTTGTCGAACTGTCCTTCACGGTAGTAGGCCTCCCCGATCAGGAAGCGCGCGCGGGGCGCGTAACTCGACTGGGGGTGGCGCTCGGCCACCTTCCGGAACGATCCGCGCGCCTCCTCATAGCGGCTCTTGCCCAGCTGGGTCTCGCCCTCCGCGTACAGCTCCGACGCGGGCGGCAGCGCCTGCGGTCGCTGGCGAAAGAAATCCGATAAGGTCGTGCACCCGCTTTGCAGCAGGAGCACACCCACGAGTGCGACGTGAACCGAGAGGAATTTGAGACGCATCGGCCAGGGGTCGGCCATCGATTGGCCCCCAGTTGTAAGGGCGGAAGTCTGGAAAGTCAAGGACATCGTGCGGGGGGGGCGTCGAGCCGGAAGACGGGTGGGCCGGGCAGCTATCCCCTCGCCTGGCCGGCCGCACCGTTGCCCCCGGGGAGGGAGGCCAGACCGGCCCGGTGGTAAACCCCTATCCTGGCACCGTCGGCTCGGTCGGCACCTCATCCAGCGCGGTCCGGACCGCTCGAGCCAGCGCCTCGGGCGTGAACGGCTTCTGCACGAACCCGGTCGGGATCGGCTCTCCCGGGCCACCGTCGGGGTCCCCGTCCGGCGTGTAGTCGGAATGTCCCGACATGTAGAGCACCGCCATGTCCGGTCGGAAGCCGCGCAGCCGTCGCGCGAGCGCCCGGCCGCCCATCTCGGGCATGACGACGTCCGTCAGCAACAGGTGGATGGCTCCGGGATGGCGCTCGGCCAGCCGCATGGCTTCCGCCGGTCGCTCCGCCCCGAGGACCGTGTAGCCGTACTTGACCAGGACGGCCTGCACGAGGGCCTGCACCTCGCTCTCGTCGTCCACGACCAGCACGGTCTCGGTTCCCCGGCTGGACGGCTCGTCGACCTTCTCGATGGTCGCGATCGCGTCGTCGACCCGGGGAAACCACAACGTGAAGGTGGTCCCGGCACCGGGCGCGCTCTCGACCTCGATGCGGCCCCCGCTCTGCTGGACGATGCCGTATACCGTCGCGAGCCCGCGTCCGGTTCCCTTGCCGACCTCCTTGGTCGTGAAGAACGGCTCGAAGATGCGCGCGCGCGTGTGCTCGTCCATGCCCGTTCCGGTATCCGCCACCGTCAGCATCACGTGGGGGCTGTCGAACGGCTCGCCGGGCTCGACGTTCGACGTCTCGATGGTGATTCGACCGCCCTGCGGCATCGCATCGCGCGCGTTGACGACCAGATTCACGATGACCTGCTCGAGCTGACCGCGGTCGAGCCGGCACCGGCCGACATTCAGCCCGGGCCGGAACACCAGCTCGATCGATTCTCCGATGAGGCGATTCAGGATGTCGGTCAAGCCGCTGACGACGTCGTCGAGGTCCAGGACCGTGGGCGCGAGGATCTGCTTGCGGCTGAAGGCGAGGAGCTGGCGGGTCAACAGCGCGGCACGCTGGGCCGTCGAGTCGATCGTCTGGATGCCCTTGCGACGTGGGTCATCCGCGTCGAGGTCGTGAAGCAGCAGATAGGTGCGGCCGGTGATCACGGTCAGGAGATTGTTGAAGTCGTGCGCGATGCCCCCGGCCAGGCGCCCGACGGCCTCCATCTTCTGAAGCTGCCGCTTCTGCTCTTCGCTCTCGAGCAGCGCGTCACCGACCAGCTTGCGATCGATGCATCGGGTCATGTCGCCGGCCGCGGCGGCCAGGGCGCTGAGGTCCGTGGCGTCGAGCGCGTGGGTGGCGAAGGCGCCCAGCACGCCTACCAGGCGATCGTCGACGACCAGCGGCTGCGCCACGAATGCGGTCAGCCCTTGCCGGGCGGCCCAGCTCACCTCCTCCCGGCGCGGATCCAGGCGCAGAGCATTGTTCAGGTAGGGGGCCTTCTGGGCGACGAGCCGGTCGATCTCGCCCTCGCTCAGAGGCATGCGTGGCACCTCGCCCGCGCTTTCGGTGGGGCGGGCGCTGGCCCGCAGCTCGAGCGTCGAGCGGTCGGCTCCGAGCATCCAGACGCCGACCGCGGCGATGTCCAGATGACGCGTCAGCGACTGGGCGCAGGCCCGGAGCAGCTCGTCGACTCCCTGTCTCGGGCTCAGGGCCGCGCTGATCTCCCGTCGCATCGCCAGCGTGCGGAACTGCCGGCCGAGCTGGCTCGCCATGACGTTGAAGGCGGTGGCGAGCTCCGCGAACTCGTCGCGGCCGGCCACCTCGACGCGCGTGTCGAGGTCGCCCATGGCGAGACGGCGTGCGCCCTCCTTCAGCTGTGCGACCGGCGTCAAGCTTCTCCGTATCTGCCGGACGCTCAAGAGCAGAACGGTCAGGATCGTCAGGACCACGACGAGGAGGAACGTGCGCTTGAAGGCGGCGATCGGAGCGAAGACCTCCGCTTTCGCCCGATTCAGCACGATGGTCCACCTGGGGGCCGCGAAGCTGGCCTGCAGGAACAGCGACCAGTGCGTGGCGATGTAGTCCTCGCCCCCGTCCCGCCACTCGAAGCTCCCCGCGATTCGCTGGCGCGCCTGGCGCGTGACCGCGTCGGGCAGCGCGCGATTCACGCCGAACGACGAGAAGAGCGGGCGCCCCGCCTCGTCGAGGACGACCAGCTTGGTGTCGCGCGGGAGGCCCGCTTCGTCGTCGAGCGCCCACAGGAACGCCGGATCGACGGTGCCGTGCAGGATCCCGCGCGCGAGATCGTCCGGGTCGAGTGCGTGGCTGATGACGAAGCGTACCGAGGCCGCCGCTTCCCGCTCGATGGAAAGGACCGATCTTCCGCGCTTCAGGCTGGTGAACCGCGCGACGGTCAGAGTGGGGGATCGGTCCATCTCGCCGAGGAGCACCCGGTCGCGGCCATCTCCGGACGACAGCGCCACGCCGAGGAATGGGGGAGGCGGGCTCCCGGCCGGCGCGCCGGTCGAAGCCGCGATTGTCATGAGCGCGGCGTCGGCGGCCAGCAGGCGATTCACCAGGGTCATCGCGACCGCCTTGCTGGCCTGGTGCAGCCTCCGCTCGGCCTGCTCGTGTAGCTGGGCGGTGACCTGGTGGAGCGCGAGCGCCGCGAGCGCGGACACCGGGACCAGGGCGCAGGCGACGAACAGGGCGAAGGCACGCCGGGCGACGTTGCTCGTGAACATCCGCGCGTCGAGTCTCATCGCCCCGTGTCCGGCTCAGTAGTTGGAGGCAAGACCGATGTACTGGCCGTCGTTCGCGCGGATGATGTCGTCGCGGCTGACGTTCGCGCTGAGGGGCGCCTGGCTTTCGCCATCCTTGCCCTTGCTGTAGAGATCGAACTCCGTGTTCAGCGGGTGGAGCGCGTGGTCCTTCCGGGGCTGGCCGGTTCCCAGAGCGAAGTTCAGATACTGGTATGGGGTGCCCCACGGATCCAGGAGCGTGGCCCGCGCGATCTCCGCGAGATCGTTCGGCAGCCGCTCGTTCGTCATCTCGAGCGCCGTTGTCAATCCGCGTCACTCACAGGCCGCTCCCTGACCGCGGGCATCTCCGACGCGGGTCTAGGGGGCCGCTCGCGGGCATTCGGCGGCACTCGGGGAGGGTCGCTCGAGGGACGCTTTCGTTGACACGCCTCGGGTCGACTTCATATCATCCCGCCATGCCGCCGCTGGGGCCGGTGACGCTCCCCATGATGTATCGCGTGCGACAGACCTTCCAGCGGACCCGGCTCGAGGACATCCCCGGCGGGGTGGCCCGGACCCTCGCGGCCGCGCATCTACCCGTCAAGCGTGGGGATACCGTGGCGGTCGGGGCAGGGAGCCGCGGGATCGCCAACATCGACGTGATCGTCCGCGCCACCGTGGACTGGCTGAAGGCGCTGGGCGCCCGCCCGTTCGTGTTCCCGGCCATGGGGAGCCACGGCGGCGCCACCGCCCAGGGCCAGCGATCGGTCCTGGCCCACTACGGCATCACCGATGCCACCATGGGCTGCGAGGTCCGGGCTTCCATGGACGTGGTCCAGGTCGGGGAGGCCCTCGGGCTGCCGGTCTGGCTCGATCGGACCGCCTCCGAGGCCGACTGGATCGGGGTGGTCAATCGGATCAAGCCCCATACCGACTTCAAGGGCTCGATCGAATCCGGCCTCTTCAAGATGATGACGATCGGGCTCGGCAAGTACCACGGCGCGACCCAGTACCACCGGGCCAACGTCAACCACGGCTACGAGACCGTCATCACTTCGGTGGGCCGCGAGATGCTGGCGAAGGCCCACATCGGATTCGGGCTCGGCATCGTCGAGAACGGCTACGACGAGACCGCGTGCGTGGAGGCCTTCAATGCGGCCGACCTGGAAGCGGGGGAGCGCCGCCTCTTGAAGGACGCCCGCACCTGGATGGCGCGGCTGCCGTTCTCCCCCCTCGACGTGCTGGTGGTGGAGGAGATCGGCAAGAACGTCTCGGGCTCCGGCATGGATACCAACGTCATCGGCCGGCCGTCCAACCCGCACGAGCCGTTTCCCGCCGACCCCAAGATCCTGTGGATCGTCGCGCTCGATCTCACCGACGAGAGCCACGGCAACGCCACCGGGATCGGCAACGCCGACTTCACGACCCGACGGCTCGCCGAGAAGATCGACTGGAAGCCCACCGCTATCAACACCCTCACCGCCTGCGCCCCCAATGGCGCCAAGCTACCGCTCGTGTTCGAGAGCGATCGCGAGGCCGTGGAGAACGCGCTCAACTGCATCGGCCTCACCCCGCCCGAGCGCGCCCGTGTGATTCGGATCCGGAGCACGCTGGTCCTCGGCGAGATCGAATGCTCCGAAGCGCTGCTGCCGGAGATCGCCAAGCGTCCCGACCTGACCGTGGTCGGCGAGGGGCGCCCCCTCGGGTTCGACGCGGCGGGGCGGATCATTCCGCTCCTGGCTCACTGAGCGAACGCGAGCCTGCTCGTGGGCAGGGGAATTGCTTGACAAGTGCCCGCCGCGCATCATAAAGTCCGCAGACACTTCTCCCGGATCCACCGTCCCGACCTGTCCCTCACTGAGGAGGAGCCCATGGGTCCCGTCACTCGCCGTCAATTCTTGACGACTACCGGAGCCGGCCTCGCCGGCATCCTCGCCACCCGCGTGCCCCCGGCACGGGGCCAGCAGCGTGAGGTCTCGTATCTCTGCTGGAACAACTTCGCACCCGCCTCGGACAAGAAGCTCGCCGAGATCGGCCAGCGCTTCACCAAGGACACCGGCATCAAGCTGAAGATCGACCACATCTCTCACATGGGGCCTCAGCAGGCCAAGTACGCCTCCGAGGTCCAGACCCAGGCCGGGCACGACATGGTGGAGATGCGGATGCACTTCCCGTGGCTCTACGAGCCGCAGCTCGTCGACGTCTCGGACGTGGTGGCCGGGCTGGAGAAGCAGTACGGCAAGGCGATCACCTCCGCCTACGAGGGCGCCCACGTCAACGGCGTCTGGCGTGCGGTGCCCCAGTATCACGGCATGTTCGTCGCCACCTACCGGGAGGACCTCTTCAAGAAGGCCTCGCTGAAGGTACCGGACACCTGGGAGGAGCTCTACATCGTCGGCAAGGAGCTCAAGAAGATGGGGAACCCGGTCGGGATCCCCATCGCCCAGAACTACGACTCGATCTCGACCGCGGGCCCTGTCCTGTGGTCGTTCGGCGGCATGGAGGTGGACAAGGACGGCAAGACGGTGAAGATCAACTCGCCGGGTACCGTGCAAACGATCGAGTGGTACAAGAAGATGTTCAAGGATTGCATGGAGGCCGAGGTGCTGTCGTGGTCGGACGCGAGCAACAACGAGTCCATCCAGCAGGGCAAGGCGGGGTGGATCCACAACCCGGTGTCGGCCTACATCGTGGCCAAGCAGCGCAAGCTGGTCACCGCCGACGGCATCAATCACCACCGGAGCCTGGGCGGGCCCGGCGGGCGCCACGAGACAGATACGCCCCGGCACATCGGCATCTGGAAGTTCTCGAAGAACATCGAGGCGTCCAAGGAGTGGATCCGCTATCTCATCGGCAAGCGCGAGGTCTACGACGAGTACATCATGTCGGGCGACGCCTTCAACCTGCCCGTCTACGACAAGCTCCAGGATCATCCGGTGCTGAGAACCGACCCGAAGTATGCCGCGCTGAAGGGCGAGGGCGTGCAGTACCACACCTATGGCTGGCCCGCGCCCGCTTCCGACAAGGTCCAGCTGATCACCAACTCGTACATCCTGCCCAACATGCTCGCCAAGGCGGTGACGGGGACCTCGACCAAGGACTCCATCGCCTGGGCCGAGAACGAGATGAAGAAGATCATTGCAGGGTGAGGTGAAGCCGAAGGCGAGCCGGACGAATTCGAGAACGAATATGAAAGCGGGGTCACGCTAGAGAACACATGGCGGTCAGAGCCGACCAGATTCCAGTAGGCCATGCCCGCCCGCTGCGGATGCGCGTCCGTGGGTGGCTCGACCGCGAGTCCGTGCTCGGGCCGGTGTTCGTCACGCCGGCCCTGCTCCTGCTGCTGCTGCTGGTCGCCTACCCGTTCGTGCTGGCGCTCTACTTCGCGATGTCCAACGCCTTCATCGGCCGGCCCAGCGAGTTCATCGGCTTCCGCAACTTCATCCGCCTCTGGGAGGCCGATGCCTTCAGGCAGACCTTCCAGAACGCGTTCGTGTTCACCGGCATCGCGGTGGCGTTCAAGGTCGTCCTCGGCATCATCTTGGCGCTGCTCCTGAACGAGCAGCTCTGGTTCAAGCGCGTGATCCGCGGCGCGGTGCTGCTGCCCTGGGTCATCCCGACCGCACTCTCCACCCTCGGCTGGTGGTGGATGTTCAACTCCCTCTACAGCGTAGTGAACTGGACGGGCCTCGCCCTCGGGATCATGGATCCACCGGGGCCGAACTGGCTCGGGCAGAAGTACTACGCGATGGCCGCGGTCATCACGGTCAACGTGTGGCGCGGCCTGCCGTTCTTCGCGATCACCATCCTGGCCGCCCTGGTCGCGATCCCGAAGGAGATCTACGAGGCGGCCCACGCGGACGGGGCGGGGCCGAACGCACGCTTCTGGTACATCACACTGCCGCTCCTCAAGCCGGTGCTCGCAGTGGTGGTGCTCTTCTCCACCATCTTCACGTTCAGCGACTTCAACATCGTCTACGTGCTCACCCACGGGGGGCCGATCAACTCCACCCACCTGTTCGCCACCTACTCCCGGATGCTCATGATCGACGTGGGGCGACTCGGCGAGGGCGCGGCGGTCTCGCTCTACCTCTTCCCGCTGCTGGTCTTCGTGGTCTGGGCCCAGCTCCGCTTCGTGCGGAAGCAGGCCTACTAGTCCCATGCGGCGACTCGCATGAGCGTGGAGCGGCGGCCCCTGATGCGGCGCGTGGCCATCCACCTGGGCCTGGTGCCATTCCTGATCTTCGCGCTGTTCCCCTTCTACCACATGACGCTGACCTCGCTGAAGCAGGACCGCGAGCTCTACGATCGTCACGCGGTGCCCCTCATCATCACGCAGGGGCCCACGCTCGAGCACTACAGCAAGCTGCTGTGGGACACCGAGTTCCTCATCTGGACCAAGAACAGCCTGATGGTGACGCTCCTGGCCACCGGGGTCTCGGTCCTCATCGGCACGTTGGCCGCCTACGCGCTGGCCCGGATGCGGTTTCTCGGGGTGGGGACCTTCGGCACCGGCATCTTCGTGACCTATCTCGTGCCGACCTCGCTCCTGTTCCTGCCGCTGGCCCAGGTGGTGAACTGGGTCGGGCTGGCCGACTCGAAGTGGGCGCTCGTGCTCACCTACCCCACCTTCCTGGTGCCGTTCTGCACATGGCTCCTCATGGGCTACTTCCGGACGGTGCCCAAGGAGGTGGAGGAGTGCGCGATGGTGGACGGGGCCACGCGCCTGCAGGCCCTGATCCGCATCGTCCTGCCCATCGCCATCCCCGGCCTCGTGTGCGCGGTGCTCTTCGCGTTCACGCTGTCCTGGAACGAGTTCATCTACGCGCTGACCTTCACGTCCTCGTCGGATCAGATCACGGCCAGCGTGGGTGTGACGAGCGAGCTCATCCGCGGAGACATCTACTTCTGGGGCTCCCTGATGGCGGGTGCGGTGCTCGGCTCGGTGCCGATCGTCATCCTCTACGTCTTCTTCCTCGACTACTACGTCACCGGGCTCACCGCCGGCGCCATCAAGTAGGCGGCCGCGGCCCCCTCCTCGTTTCCCGTCCAAAGACCGTGGAACAGCCGTTTGGCGTGCGAGAGACGGCGCCGTACCCGCGCGAGCTGGCTCGCCGCGTGGTGCTCAAGGATGGCGCATCCGCGCGGATCCGGCCGATCCGGCCCGACGACGAGCCGCGTCTGGTGGCGCTCTACGTTCCGGCGGCTCGACGCTGACGCCACAGCCCGATGACCGCGGGCAGGATGGACAGCCCGATGATGGCGAAGACGACGAGCGAGAAGTTGCGCCGCACCACCGGGATGTTGCCGAAGAGATAGCCGCCCACCACGAGGCTCACGATCCACAGCAGGGCGCCCGCCACATTGTAGAAGAGAAAGCGCGGGTAGCTCATCCGCCCGATCCCCGCCACGAACGGGGCGAAGGTCCGCACGATCGGGACAAAGCGCGCGATCACGATGGTCTTCGCGCCGTAGCGCTCGTAGAACTCGTGGGTGCGCTCGAGATGCTTGCGGTTGAGGAACCGGACGCCCTCCCGCCGGAACACGCGCGTTCCCACCCGCGCCCCGACCGCGTAGTTCACGCTGTCGCCCACGATTGCGGCCACCGCGAGCAGCGCCATCGCGAGCCAGAGATCGAGCGCGCCGAGGGCCGCGAACGTGCCGACCGCGAAGAGCAGCGAGTCGCCGGGCAGGAACGGAGTCACCACCAGGCCGGTCTCGCAGAAGACGATCAGGAACAGGATCAGGTAGGTCCAGATCCCGTAGTGCTGGATCACCTCGCTCAGGTGTCGATCGAGGTGCAGCAGGACGTCGGCGAACGTCCAGATCAGGTCCATGGCCCGCACATTGTACCGTTGCACCCGCTTCGTGATCGAATTCGCGGCAGCGGCTGCCTGATGAATGACCACCGCGGCGGGTCCGCGCGCGACTCGGGTCGGGGTTTCGCTTGTTCCGCGCGGGTTCCTGATGCCGCCGGGCGGCACCCCGGCCTGGCACACGAGTTGCTCCACCAGGCGAGGCCAGTCACGTGAGCGCGCTCTTCGAACCGCCGTCGCCGCAACGAGGTTCGTGCCTCGTCGTCGGGGGCGGCCTGATCGCCGAGCGCATGGCCCGGCCGCTGCTGGAGGCGGGCGGCCGAGTCACGGTGGTGAGCCCGACGCTCGCGCCCGGCCTGCTGGAGGTCGCGCGGGATGGCCGGCTGCGCTGGTGGCCGCGGGAGTACACGAGCGGGGACGTGACCGGCTTCTCCCTCGTCCTGGCCGCCACCGACGACGAGGCCGTGAACACCCAGGTCCTCGCGGAGGCGCGGGAGCGGGGCGTGCAGGTGGCGCCTGCCCGCGCCCACGACATCGTGATCGATCGCTGAGTGGTCGCGCTCAGGCGGGCGAGGCGTAGAGGTGGCAGGACACCATCCGCCCGTCCGTCTCCTTCAGCACCGGCTCCTCGGTCGAGCAGCGCGGCATCGCGTGCGGGCAGCGCGGATGGAAGCGGCAGGCGAGGGGGGGATTGAGCGGGCTCGGCACCTCGCCGGTGAGCACCAGGTCCTCGCGCGTCTCGGAGGGATGCGACGGCAGGGCCGCCGCGAAGAGCGCCTGCGTGTAGGGATGTCGCGGGCGGTTCGCGATGGTCTCCGCGTCGCCGATCTCCACGATCTGCCCGAGGTACATGACCGCGATGGTGTGGCTCATGTGGGCCACCGCGGCCAGGTCGTGTGCGATGAAGAGATAGGAGAGGCCGAGCTGCGCCTGCAGATCCCGCAGCAGGTTCAGGATCTGCGCGCGGATGGACACGTCGAGCGCGGAGACCGGCTCGTCGAGCACCACCAGGCGGGGTGAGAGCGCGAGCGATCGGGCGATCGCGATGCGCTGGCGCTGGCCGCCCGAGAACTCGTGGGGGAACAGCTTGGCCGCGCGCTCGGGGAGCCCGACCAGGTCGAGGAGCCGGCTCACCCGCTTGGCCACGTCGGCCGCGTCCAGGCGCTCGTGGGTGGTCAGCGGCTCCGCGATGATCGCGTCGATCCGCATGCGGGGGTTCAGCGACGCGAACGGATCCTGGAACACCGCCTGGACCGACCGCCGATACTCCTTCACCGCCCGCGCGTCGAGACCCCCGATGTCGCGGCCCTCGAAGCGCAGCGCTCCACCGGTCGGCTCCTCGAGTCGCAGCACGAGCTTCGCGGTGGTGGTCTTGCCGCACCCGGACTCGCCGACGAGGCCCAGCGTCTTGCCCGCGCCGACCGAGAAGTTGACGCCGTCCACCGCGCGCACCACCCCCAGCGGCTTGGCCAGCAAGCCTCGGCGTACCGGAAAGTGCTTGGTCAGGTTGCGGGCTTCGAGCAGCAGGTCGCTCATCGCGCGGGCGCCGGGACGTTGAGCCAGCATCGCGCGGTGTGGCGGGGTCCCAGCACGGCCTCCGGCGGCGCCTCCACGCGACACTGGGCCATGGCCTGGGGGCAGCGCGGATGGAACGCGCAGCCGGGGGGCGGCGCGGCCAGATCCGGCGGCTGGCCCTCGATGGCGGTCAGCCGCGCGCGGCCGTGACCCATGCGCGGGATCGATTCGAGCAGCGCGCGGGTGTAGGGATGCGCGGGGGCGTCGAAGATGCGGGTGACCGGGCCCCACTCGACGAGCCGGCCCGCGTACATCACCGCGACCTGGTCGCACATCTTGGCCACGATGCCCAGGTTGTGGGTGATGAAGATCAGGGCCAGCTGGTGCTGCCGCTGCAGTTCCTTCAGCAGGTTCAGGTACTGGGCCTGGATCGTGAGATCGAGGCTCGTGGTGGGCTCGTCCGCGATCAGCAGCCGCGGCGCGCACGAGATCGCGATGGCTCCCACGATGCGCTGGCGCATGCCGCCGGACATCTGGTGCGGGTACTCGCGCACCCGCGATTCGGGGGCGGAGATGCGCACCGCCTTCAGCAGGCCGGTGGCGCGGCTCCACGCTCCCGCGCGGCCTACCCCCTCGTGGACGCGCAGCGGCTCGGCCACCTGATCGCCGATCGTGAAGAGCGGATTCAGCGACGCCATCGGGTCCTGCAGGATCATGGCGATGCGCTTGCCGCGGATCCGTCGCATCTCCCCGTCCGACTTCGTGAGCAGGTCTTCGCCCTCGAAGCGGATCTCACCGGAGGTGATCTTGGCCGCGGGCGGCAGGAGGCGGAGGATAGTCAGGGCCAGCGTGCTCTTGCCCGAGCCGGATTCACCCACGATGCCGAGAGTGCTGCCCGGGTCGAGCGACAGGGAGACCTCGTCCACCGCGCGCACCACCCGGGTCCCCCGCGCGCTCACGTAGTGAGTCGAGAGGCCTCGCAGCTCGAGGAGCGGGGCGTCGCTCACAGCTGCCGGAGCTGAGGGTCGAGCTTCACCCGGAGCCAGTCACCTAGCAGGTTGGCGGAGAGGACCATCAGCATGATGCAGCAGCCGGGCAGCACGGTGAGCCACCAGTAGCCGGCCATCAGCCCCTTCTTGCCGTCGGCGAGCATGAGGCCCCACGCGGGCTTCGGCGGCGGCACCCCCACGCCCAGGAAGGAGAGCGCGGCCTCGGTCACCACCACCACGCCCAGCATGAGGGTGCCGAGGACGATGGCCGAGTTGAGCACGTTGGGCAGGATGTGCCGCTTCATGATCGTGCGCTTGGAGCAGCCGGCCACGATGGCGAGGCGGACGAAGTCGCGCTCCTTGAGCGAGAGCACCTCGCCGCGGATGACCCGGGCGTAGCGCGTCCAGTAGACCAGCCCCAGGATGATCACGATGTTCATCTCGCTGGGGCCGACCACCGCGGCCAGGAAGATCGCGAAGGTGAGCGCGGGCAGTGCGAGCCACGTATCGGTCACCCGCATGATGATCTGATCCGCCCATCCCCCGAGGTACCCGGACAGGATGCCGAGCCCGGTGCCGAGGATGCCGGCCACCAGCACCGCGGTGAAGCCCACCACGATCGAGACGCGCGCGCCGAAGATCAGCCGCGAGAGGACGTCGCGCCCCAGGTGATCGCTGCCGAGGAGGAACTTCTCGCTGCCGCCCTGCTGCCAGAACGGCGGGCGGAACCGCTCGCCGAGGCTGCCCACCTCGGGATCGTGCGGCGCGAGCACGTTGGCGAAGATCGCCGCGAAGAGCAGGAGTCCCAGGATCGACATCGGGATCAGGGGAAAGCCGTCGGTCCGGAAGGACGCGATGCGCCCGGCGAGGGTGAGCGTGGCGGACCGGGCGCCGTTCATCGGGCGAGCCGGATGCGCGGATCGATCACCGCGTAGAGGATGTCGACGAGGAGGCTCACGACCACGACCATCGCGCCGTTCAGGATCACGGTGGCCTGCACGACCGGGAAGTCGCGGAAGGCGATGCCCTCGTAGAGGAGCCGGCCGATGCCCGGCCAGGCGAACACCGTCTCCACCACCACCGCCACGTTGACCATGATCACCAGGTTGATGCCGGCGAGCGTGAGCACCGGGATCAGCGCGTTCTTGAAGGCGTGCTTGCTGATCACGAGCGCCTCCGGCAGGCCCTTGAGCCGGGCGAGCTTCACGTACTCCGAGCCGAGCACGTCCAGCATGGACGAGCGGGTGAGGCGCATGTGGGCGGCCGCGAAGTACCAGCCGAGCGCGAAGGCGGGCATGATCAGGTGTGCGGCGGTGCCCGATCCGGAAGAGGGGAGCCAGCCGAGGTAGACCGAGAAGAACAGGATCAGGAGCAGACCAACCCAGAAGGACGGCAGCGACAGCCCGAGGAGCGCGAAGATCTTGCCCGCGCTGTCCCACCACCGGTTCACCCGGACCGCCGCGATGATGCCGGTCGGGATGCCGATCACGAGCGAGAACGTCATCGCGGCGACGGCGAGGAGCAGCGAGGCGGGCAGCCGGGAGAGGTAGAGCTCGAGGACCGGCGTGCGGTAGTAGAACGAGTGGCCGAGATCGCCCCGCAGGAGGCTCGACACGAAGTGGCCGTACTGCACCCAGAGGGGCCGGTCGAGGCCGAACTGGGTGCGGATCGCGTCCATGTCGGCCTGGCTCGCCCCCGGCTCCACCAGGAGCACGGTGGGGTCGCCGGTCAGCCGCACGAGCAGGAAGATGATGACGGACAGGAGCACCAGGGAGATGACGGCATAGCCGATCCGCTTGAGGATGTATTGCTTCATGGGCGCCTGAGCCTCAGGTCCTCGTAGGGCGCGGAGTAGGCGTGGTTGGCGATGAGCCCGAGGCCGTTCACCTCGAGCCGGGGGCCCACTCCATTCAGGAAGGCGGGCTCGATCACCGGGCCGAACATCACCTTCTCGTGGATGAGCTGCTGGATCTTGAACAGGATCTGCTGGCGCACCCGCGGGTTCATCTCGTTCACCTGCTCGGTGTAGAGGCCGTCGACGTCGGGATAGGATCCGTAGGTGTAACGGCCCCCCGTCACCGCGTATTGCTCGAGGCGGGTGGGGGCGTTGCCGGGGGCCCCGCTGCCGCTGAAGATCACGCCGCGCAGCTTCTTCTCGCCGTACTCCTTGAAGAAGGTGACTCGCTCCATGGGGCGCAGGCGAAGGCGGATGCCGACCTGCTGGAGATAGTTGACGACCGGCTCGCCGATGGCCACACCGTAGATCGTGTCGCCTGACAGATCGCCCGACTCGAACCCGTTCGGGTAGCCCGCCTCCACCAGGAGCTGCTTGGCCCGCTTCGGGTCGTAGGGGTAAGGGGGCGGCGCCCAGAAGTACTCCATGCCCTGCGGGATGAACGAGTAGGACAGCTTGGAGAGGCCCAGGTACACCGCGCTGTTGATGCCGGCCCGGTCGATCGCCAGGTTGGCGGCCAGGCGCACCCGCCGGTCGTGCCACGGCGACTTGGCGTCCCACTGGTCGGGGAAGACCAGCCAGGTCGTGAACGTGAAGTACGTCGGCACGAGCTTGAGGCCCGACCCCCGCTTGACCTCCTCGGCCAGCGGCCCGGTGATCGAGTAGGCCACGTCCACCTCACCGAGCTTCAGCGCGGCCAGGCGGGTGGACTCCTCGGAGATCGTTCGCAGCACCAGCGTCTTCACGGTGGGCGCCTTCCGCCAGTACTGCTCGAAGGCCTCCATGGTCAGCTCGACACCCGGCTTGAACGAGACGAACTTGTACGGCCCCGCGCCGATGGGAGCCTTCTTGAAGCCCTCGTCTCCGACCTGCTCGACGTACTTCTTCGGCACGATCCAGGCGGCTCCGGTGGCCGGGGTCGCGTAGAACGCCATGAAGTCCGGCCAGGCCTGCTTCAGGGTGAAGCGTACGCGCAGGGGGTCGACGACCTCCACCTTGGCCACCTTGCCCTTGAGCATCGCGGCGCTCGCGCCGCGGTACCGCTCGAAGGAGAACTTCACGTCCTCGGCGGTCATCACCTCGCCGTTGTGGAAGCGCACGTTCTTCCGCAGCACGAACTCGTAGACGAGGCCGTCCTTCGACTGGGTCCACGACTCGGCCAGAGAGGGCGCCATCGGCTTGCCCGGCATGGGCTTCACGAGAGCGTCGTGCAGGGCGTACAGCACCATGAAGGGCGTGATGATGCCGGGGGTCTCGGCGGGGTCGAACCACGTCGGCGCCAGCGAGATGTGCACGGCCCACGTGGCCTGACCCTCGGCCCCGGCGGCGACCGCGGGGCGGGCGGGGAGGCCGGCCAGGAAGAGCGCCGTGACCAGTGCGACGACGATCGAGCGGCCGTATCTCATTCTTGACGGTCTCCTCGAGGACGGTCTCCTCGTAACCAGCGGGCAGAGCGATGAGCGCGCGGCCGGGGGGCCGCCGGGAGAGCCGTCGGACGTCTGCGCCGGAGTCGGGTCACCGCCGTCTCCTCCATGAGACGAAGGGGTCGAGCGCTCGGGAAGTTGGACTAAGCTTGCTTCAGGCTTGCGGGTGCGGTGATTATCGTCAAAACGCCAGTCTTGTCAATGGGCCGGCGCCGAATGTCTGGCTGCAGGACCGTGGACGGGCGTCCGGCCCCGGGCGGTCGTGGTGACTGGGTCAGGTCTCCTCCGCTATAATGCGACCCGTTGCCGTCGATCCCCGGAAGGAGGCTACGATGAAGCCGCTCGTCGTCCTCGGAGGGCCCATCCACCCCGATGGGATGAAGCAGCTCGAGGCGGAAGCCCGCGTGGTCGTCACGAATGCCGAGGCCGAAGCCGGCATGATCTCGGCGGCCAAGGAGGCGGAAGGCATCCTCTTCCGGTCCAAGCCCGACTGCACTCGCTCCCTGATGGCCGCTTGCCCCAGGCTCAAGGTGGTGGGACGGCACGGCGTGGGGCTCGACATCGTGGATCTGCCCGCGGCCACCGAGCTCGGGATCGCGGTCGTGCACGCCCCCGGCTCGAACTCGAACTCGGTGGCCGAGCACGCCATCATGCTGATGCTGGCCTGCGCCAAGCAGGCGGTGGTGGTGGACCAGCGCACGCGCAAGGCCGACTGGGGCAAGGCCCGGTGGGAAGGCCTGCTCGAGATGAACGGCAAGACCCTCGGCATCATCGGCGTGGGCAACATCGGCCGTCGGGTGGCCAAGACCGCCAACGCCCTCGGGATGCGGGTAATCGGTTATGACAAGTACGTGCCGGCCGACGAGGTGCGCAACCGCGGGGTCGAGCCGATGCCCGACATGGCCTCCGTGCTGCGCCAGGCCGACGTGGTCACGTGCCACACCCCGCACACGAAAGAGACGCACCACATGATCGACGCCGCCGCGGTCGCCCAGATGAAGGCCGGCGTGATCTTCGTCAATACTTCCCGGGGAAAGACCCAGGACGAGAATGCGCTGGTCGCCGGCCTCGAGAGCGGCAAGATCAGGGCGGCGGGGATCGACGTCTTCGAGGAAGAGCCCGCGTCGTCCGACAACCGGCTCTTCCAGCTCGAGAACGTCATCGTCTCGCCCCACGTCGCGGGGGTGACCCGGGAGACCATGCGGGGCATGGCGCTCCAGGTGACCGCCGAGATGCTGCGGGTGCTGCGCGGGGAGAAGCCCCACGTGCTCGGCAATCCCGATCTCTGGCCCAGGCTCGGCCACCTCAAGTAGACTGGGCGAGGAGGACTAGCGATGCCGATCGACGCGCGCCATCCCAGGGAGATCCGGGCCGACATCCGGGCCGGGCGGCTCACCACCGTGACCGCCGGGCTCGCGCCCGGCTTCGTGCAGGCCAACCTGGCGGTGCTGCCGAAGGAGCAGGCGTACGACTTCCTGCTCTTCTGCCAGCGCAACCCGCGCGCCTGCCCGCTGATCGAGGTGACCGACACCGGCTCGCCCGAGCCGGTGGGGGTGGCGCCCGGCGCCGATCTGAGAACGGATCTGCCGCGCTATCGCATCTACAAGGACGGCGTGCTGGCCGACGAGGTGACCGACGTCACCCCGTTCTGGCGCGACGACCTCGTGGCGTTCCTGCTCGGCTGCTCGTTCACCTTCGAGTGGGCCCTGCTGGACGCGGGCATCCCGATGCGCCACATCGACGAGGGCAAGAACGTCGCGATGTGGAAGACCTCGGTCGCGTGCCGGCCCGCCGGCCAGTTCCACGGCCCGATGGTGGTCTCGATGCGGCCGATCCCGACCGGGATGATCTCGAAGGCGGTGACTGCCTCCGCGCGATTCCCCAACGCGCACGGCGCCCCGGTGCACGTGGGCGATCCGTCGGTCCTCGGTATCGCCGACGTGAACAAGCCCGACTGGGGCGACTCGGTGGGCGTGCGCGCGGGCGAGGTTCCCGTGTTCTGGGCCTGCGGGGTGACCCCTCAGGCGGTGGCGCTGGCTTCCAAGCCCCCGTTCATGATCACCCACAGCCCGGGGCACATGTTCATCACCGACCTGCCGAACCACGCGCTGGCCGCGATTTGACGCTTCGCTCCCGGTGACCATCTGGCCCGAGCCGCGGCTCCTGCCCTGCGGCGATCGCGCCCTCTCCGTCGAGCTGGGTGACGAGGTCAACCGCGAGCTCAACGCCCGGGTCCTCGCCCTCGAATACCTCCTCCACCAGCAGCGCCTGCCGGGCGTCGGCGAGACGGTGCCGAGCTATCGCGCGCTGCTCGTCTACTACGATCCCCTGGTCGTCGGCTACGACGCGCTGAGCGCGACCCTGCGCGAGCTCTGGACGCGGGCGCGCCCCGACGTGCTGCCGCCCGCGCGCACCGTCGAGCTGCCGTGCTGCTACGAGGGAGAGATGGGGTTCGAGCTCGCCGCCGCCGCGCAGAAGCTCGGGCTGTCCCCCGACGAGCTGGTGCGCCTGCACGCGGGCGCCGAGTACTACGTGTACTTCGTCGGCTTCACCCCGGGCCTGCCCTACATGACCGGGATGCCGGACCGGCTGACGATCCCGCGCCTGCAGAATCCGCGAACCAAGACGCCGCCCGGCAGCGTGGCGATCGGTGGCGTGCAGTGCTGCATATACTCGATCGAGAGCCCCGGCGGGTTCTGGGTGCTCGGACGCACCCCGGTCCGGCTCTACGATCCCACCGCGGCCGACCCGATCCTGCTGCGCGCGGGCGACCACGTCCGTTTCCGGGCGATCGACCGCGCGGAGTACGACGCGATCGCCGCCCTCGTGGACGCGGGGCGGTTCGCGCCGAGGATCGAGACCGCATGAGCGCCCTGCTCGTGCAGGACGGCGGGCCGCTCACGACCATCCAGGACCTGGGCCGCTTCGGCCATCTCCGGGTCGGCATCCCCACGTCGGGCCCGATGGATCGCGAGGCCTTCGTCCTCGCGAATCGCCTGGTCGGCAACGCGGACAACGCGGCCGGGCTCGAGTGCACGCTGCTGGGGCCCCGCCTGGAGTTCACGGACGAGCGGCTGGTCGCGGTGACCGGCGCCGACATGGCTCCGACCCTGAACGGCGCCGCCGCGCCCGCGTGGCAGGGTCTGCGGGTCAAGCCCGCCGACGTGCTGCGACTCGGCCCGGCCCGGAGCGGGGTGCGCGCGTACGTGGCGGTGGCGGGCGGCATCGAGACGCCGCTCGTGCTCGGCTCGCGCGCCACCTATCCGCGCGGGCGGCTCGGCGGGCTCGACGGGCGCGCGCTGCGCAAGGGCGATCGGCTTCCCCTGGGCGCCATCACCGCGGCACGGCCCCTTCGCGTCCGGCCGGACCGGATCCCGGCCTATGCGGGGGAGGCGGAGGTCGCGGTGGTGCTCGGGCCGCAGGACGACCGCTTCACGCCGGCGGGCATCGCCGCGTTCCTCGAGGGGCCCTACGAGATACTCCCGCAGAGCGATCGCATGGGCGCGCGGCTCAAGGGGCCGTTCATCGAGCACACCCACGGTCACGACATCGTCTCGGATGGCGTCCCGATGGGCGGCATCCAGGTCATCGGCGAGGGGCAGCCCATCGTGCTGCTCGCCGACCGGCAGTCGGCGGGCGGCTACACCAAGATCGGCACCGTGTGCTCGTTTGATCTCGGCCGGATCGCGCAGATCAAGCCGGGCGGGCGGCTGCGTTTCCGCCGCGTGACAGTCGCCGACGCCCATGCGATGCTTCGGGACAGCCGCCGGGCGCTGGACACGGCCATCGAATAGGGGACAGGAGGACGACATGACACTCGAGCGCGCGATCACCGACTACCAGGCGAAGACCCCCCGCTCGCGGCAGCTCTTCGAGGAAGCGCTCCGCGTCATGCCGGGCGGCAACAGCCGCACCACCACGTTCTTCGATCCATACCCGTTCTACATCACGCGTGGCGAGGGCGCCCGCATCTGGGACGCCGACGGCGTCGAGCGGCTCGACTTCAACGGCAACTACACGAGCCTGATCCTGGGCCACGCCAACGCCCAGGTGGTCAAGGCCATCCAGGACGCGGCGGTGAACGGGATGTCGTTCCCGGGGCCGAGCGAGCACGAGATCCGCCTGGCCGAGATCCTCACCACGCGTATCCCCGGCATGGAGGTGGTGCGCTTCGCCAACTCCGGCACCGAGGCCACCATGCACGCGGTGCGGGTGGCCCGGGCCTTCACCGGCCGCGCCAAGATCGCCAAGTTCGAGGGCGCCTATCACGGCACCCACGACTGGGTGCTGGTGAGCGTGTCGCCGGATCCGGCCACCGCGGGCTCGCGCAAGCGGCCGAAGTCGGTCGCGTGGTCCTCGGGCGTGCCGCCCATGGTCATGAAGCACGTGGTGACGCTGCCGTGGAACGACACCGCCGCCTGCGTGAAGATCCTCGAGAAGCAGGGCGGCGACATCGCGGCGCTGATCATCGATCCGCTGCTCGCCAACGCGGGCATGATCCCGGCGCGCGAGGGCTTCCTGGAGGGGCTGCGCGAGGCCACCCAGCGCCTGGGCATCCTGCTGATCTTCGACGAGGTGATCTCGTTCCGGATCGGTCGCGGCGGCGCCCAGGAGCGCTTCAACATCCGCCCGGACCTGACCACCCTCGGCAAGATCATCGGCGGCGGGCTCGCGGTCGGCGCCTTCGGTGGCCGCGCCGACGTGATGAACTTCTACGACCCGCGCGACGGCCGGGGCCGCATCAACCACGGGGGCACCTTCAACGCGAATCCGCTCACGATGGCGGGGGGCATCGCCACCATGGAGCAGCTCACTCCCGACTCGTATGCGCGTCTCGAGGCGCTCGGAGACCGGCTGCGCGACGGGGTGCGGCGGCTGCTGCGCAAGAAGCGCTACGCCGGGCAGATCACCGGCGTCGGCTCGCTCTTCTGGGTGCACCACACCAAGAAGAAGCTGAGCGACTATCGCTCGGCCCGGCCGGAGGACGTCAAGGCGCCCGCGCGCACCTTCCTGGGTCTGGTCAACGAGGGCGTGCTCCTTTCCCAGCGCGGCCTGGGCGCCTGCTCGCTGGCCATGACCGAGGCCGACGTGGACCGCTTCGTGGAGACGCTCGGCCGGGTGCTCGAGGGGTAGGGATGGTGAGGGGGGACAGGACATGAAGATGATCGATCTCAACTGCGACATGGGCGAGTCGTACGGCCGCTGGACGCTCGGGGCCGACGAGGCCATCATGCCGTTCATCAGCTCGGCCAACGTGGCGTGCGGCTTCCACGGCGGCGACCCGCACGTGATGCGCAAGACCGTGGAGCTGGCGCTCTCGCACCGGGTGGCTCTGGGCGCGCATCCTTCCCTGCCGGACCTCATCGGCTTCGGCCGCCGCAAGATGGACGTGAGCCCGCGCGAGCTGGCCGACTACCTCGCCTACCAGACCGGCGCTCTGCGCGAGATCGCGCGCGCGGCGGGAGCGGAGCTGCAGCACCTCAAGCCCCACGGCATCCTCTACGGCATGATGGAGAGCGACGAGGCGCTCGCCGCCGCGGCCGGGCAGTCCGCGATGGACTCGGGCCTCATCCTCATGACGCTCGCCTCCGGCCGCTACGACGCCACCTGCCGGAAGATGGGCGCCCGCGTGGCCTCGGAGGGTTTCGCCGACCGCGCCTACAACGTCGACGGCACCCTGGTCTCCCGCAAGATCGCGGGCTCGCTGATCACCGATCCGGCCCGGGCGGCGGCCCAGGCCGTGCAGATGGCGATCAGCGGCAAGGTGCGCACCATGGACGGCGTCGACATCGACATTTCGGTGCAGACCATCTGCTGCCACGGCGACACCCCGGGCGCCGAGCGCATCGTGCGCACGGTGCGCGAGGCGCTGGAGAAGGCGGGCTGCCAGGTCAAGCCCCTGCGCGACTGGCTGCCCGCGCACTGATGCCCCCGCGCGCCGCTTCCCTCCTGATGGCCGCGGCGCTCCTGCTTCCCGGCTGCTCGGTAGCCAGGGTGGCCAAGCTCCCCCCGACGACCCCGGAGCGAGACCAGACCGTCACCCAGCATCGCCTCGACTCCATCGACTGCAAGGCCGAGATGGGCGCGCGCACCAACTACAACGGCGACCAGTCCCCGCTGGCCAACTTCCTCCGCAACGTCTTCGTCATGGGCACCGCGGGAGCGGCAGTCGGCGGGCTCGCGACCGGGCTGCCCGCCTCGACCGAGTCGACCGCCACCGACGGGCTGATCGCGGGCGCGAGCGCGGGCAGCGTCGGGGGGGGCGCGATCAGCGTGAACGGCCGCACCCGCTTCGAGCGGGCGTACGTGGCCTGCATGGAAAGTCGCGGGTACCGCGTCGTTGCGACGCCGGAGGGCATCCAGTAAGATGAGGCGGCCCGAGCCGATCTCCCGATGACGGACGCCACCTCCGCAGGCCCGCTCAAGCGCACCCCGCTCCGCGACGTGCACGTCAAGGCGGGCGCCAAGATGGTTCCCTTCGGCGGCTGGGACATGCCGGTGCAGTACCGCGGGATCATCGAGGAGCATCGGGCGGTGCGCCGGGCGGTCGGCCTGTTCGACATCAGCCACATGGGTGAATTCGAGGTGCGGGGCCCGGATGCCCTGGCCGCGGTCCAGCGACTCTGCACCAACGACGCCTCTACGCTCGAGATCGGTCAGGTGCAGTACGCCGCCCTCTGCTATCCGGAGGGCGGGATCGTGGACGACCTGACGATTTACCGCTTGGCAACCGACCAGTTCATGCTCGTGGTCAACGCCTCGAACATCGACAAGGACTGGGCGTGGGTGACCTCGCACAGCGTGGGTCGCGCCGAGTGGAAGAACCTGAGCGATGAAACCGCACTGCTCGCGGTGCAGGGGCCCCGGGCGGAGGGCCTCGTGGGTCGGCTCGCCGATCAGGACGTCACACGGATCGGCTACTACCGCTTCGCTCGTGGCACGGTGTCAGGCGTGCCGGCCATCATCTCGCGCACCGGCTACACCGGCGAGGATGGCTTCGAGCTCTACATCTCCGCCGGGCAGGCCGAGCGGCTCTGGGCGGCTCTGATCCAGGCCGGCCAGGCCGAGGGCCTCCAGCCCATCGGTCTGGGCGCGCGCGACACCCTGCGGCTCGAGATGAAGTACGCGCTCTACGGCAACGACATCGACCAGACCACCAACCCGCTGGAAGCCGGACTCGGCTGGGTCGTCAAGCCCGCCAAGGGCGACTTCATCGGGCGCGAGGCCATCGAGGCGCTCCGCGCCCGCGGCGTGGCCCGCCGGCTCGTGGGCTTCGAGATGGCGGAGCGGGCGGTTCCGCGTCACGGTTACCGGCTCATGGTGGGCGGGGCGCCGGCCGGCGTGGTCACCTCGGGCTCGTTCGGTCCGTCGGTCGAGCGCTCGATCGGCATGGGCTACGTGCCGACGGCGCAGGCGGCGGTCGGCAGCGAGCTGGCCGTCGAGATCCGCGGGGCCACCCACGCCGCCCGCGTGGTGAAGACGCCCTTCTATCCCTCGCACACCAAGAAGGCCTAGGAGAGGAGTCGATGGCGAACGTTCCGACGGAGCTCAAGTACACGCGCGAGCACGAGTGGGCGAAGGTGGAGGGCGATCGTGCCCGCATCGGCATCACCGCGTTCGCCCAGGAGCAGCTCGGCGACGTCGTCTTCGTGGAGCTGCCCAAGGTGGGCGCGAAGGTCACCGCGCTCAAGACCTTCGGGGTCGTGGAGTCGGTGAAGGCGGTCTCCGACCTCTTCGCGCCGGTCTCCGGTGAGGTGGCGGAGGTCAACGAGGCGCTGCCCAAGAATCCCGAGCTGGTGAACAGCGATCCCTACGGGAAGGGCTGGATGCTCGTGATCCGCATGAGCAACCCCAAGGACGTCGACGGGCTCATGAGCGCCGCCGACTACCAGAAGCTCACCGCCGACGGCGCGCACTAGGCCGGAAAGGCAGCCCGCATGCGCTACATCCCCAACACCCCCGCCCAGCAGAAGGACATGCTGGCGGCCGTCGGCGCCTCGTCCATCGAGGACCTGCTCGTCCGCATCCCGGCCAAGGCGCGGCTGTCGCGACCGCTCAACCTGCCGAGCGCGATGGCCGAGACCGACCTGGTCCGCCACCTGCAGCGCATGGCCGGGCTCAACGCGGGCGCGGATGAATATGCGTGCTTCCTCGGGGCGGGCTCCTACGATCACGCGATCCCGAGCCCGATCAACCACCTGATCTCCCGCGGCGAGTTCTTCACCGCCTACACCCCTTACCAGCCGGAGGCCAGCCAGGGCACGCTCCGGTCGATCTTCGAGTACCAGACCATGATGGCGGAGCTCACCGGGATGGACGTGGCCAACGCCTCCATCTACGACGGCGCATCCTCCCTGGCCGAGGCCGCGCTGATGGCGCACTCGGTGACCGGGCGCGACACCCTCGTGATCTCGCGTGGGGTGAACCCGCTCTACCGCCAGGTGGTCGAGACCTACGTGGAGGGCCCCGGGCTCAAGATCAAGTCGGTGCCGCTCGGCGACGGGGTCACCGACGTGGACGCGCTTCGCAAGACGCTGTCCCGGCACAGCGCGGCGGTGGTGATCCAGTACCCGAACTTCTTCGGCTCGCTCGAGGAGGTGCGCTCGATCGCGGACATCGCCCACGAGGCGGGCGCGCTGCTGGTCGTGGTGGCCGACCCCGTGAACCTCGGCCTCCTGACTCCCCCGGGCGCCGCCGGCGCCGATATTGTGGTGGGCGAGGGGCAGGGGCTGGGCGTGCCGATGAGCTTCGGCGGCCCGAATCTGGGCGTGTTCGCGGCCAAGCAGGAGCTGGTGAGGCGGATGCCGGGGCGCCTGGTGGGCGCCACCGTGGACGTGGATGGCCAACGGGGCTTCGTGCTGACCCTGCAGACGCGCGAGCAGCACATCCGTCGCGAGAAGGCCACCTCGAACATCTGCACCAACGTGGCGCTGTGCGCGCTGATGGCCACCATCTACGTCTCGATCCTGGGCAAGCGCGGGCTCCGCAAGGTGGGCGAGCTCTCGACCGCAAAGGCCCACTACGCGGCGCGCGAGCTCACCAAGATCCCCGGGGTGTCCCTGCGCTTCGCCGCGCCCTTCTTCAAGGAGTTCACCCTCCAGCTCCCGAAGTCGCCGGAGCGCGTGGTCAAGCGGCTGATGAAGGACCGCCTGCTGGCCGGCGTGCCGCTCAAGGGCTTCGATCGCGCCTACAAGGACTGCCTGCTGGTGGCGGTGACCGAGAAGCGCACCAAGGAAGAGATCGACGCCTACGCGGCCGCGCTGGCCGCGGCGGTGGCCTGAAGCCGCCATGCACGCCGCCAAGCCCGCCTACGACAAGCTGATCTTCGAGCTGTCCGCGCCCGGCCGCTTCGCCTACTCGCTGCCCGAGAGCGACGTGCCCGACAGCGATCCCGCCGCGCTCCTGCCGGCGAGGCACCTGCGGGAGGTCCCCGCCGAGCTGCCCGAGGTTTCGGAAGTCGATGTGATCCGTCACTACTCGCGTCTGTCGCAGATGAATTACGGGGTGGACACGCACTTCTACCCGCTCGGCTCCTGCACCATGAAGTACAACCCGAAGATCAACGAGGACATGGCGCGCCTCGGCGGCTTCGCGCGCCTGCACCCGCTGGCTCCGGAGGCGGCGAGTCAGGGCGCGCTCGGGCTCATGTGGGAGCTGGCGCGGGACCTCGCGGAGATCTCCGGGATGGACGAGGTGTCGCTGCAGCCCGCGGCGGGGGCCCAGGGCGAGCTGGCCGGCGTGCTGATGATCCGCGCATATCACCTGGCGCGGGGCGAGCGACGGCACAAGGTGCTGATCCCGGACTCCGCGCACGGGACTAACCCCGCCTCCACCGCGCTGGCCGGCTTCTCGGTGGTCGAGCTCAAGTCCGAGGCCAACGGCGACGTGGACCTGGTGGATCTCGAGCGGCACCTGGACGAGGACGTGGCCGCCTTCATGATCACCCAGCCCAACACGCTGGGCCTCTTCGAGTCGAAGATCCACCAGATCACCGAGATGTGCCACTCGAAGGGCGTGCAGGTCTACATGGACGGCGCCAACTTCAACGCCATCCTCGGCATCACGCGCCCGGGCGACCTCGGCTTCGACGTCTGCCACTTCAACCTGCACAAGACCTTCACCACACCGCACGGCGGCGGCGGTCCCGGCTCGGGGCCGGTGGGCATCAAGGCGCACCTGGCCCCGTTCCTGCCGACCCCGGTGGTGGTCAAGTCCGAGGGCGCCTACGGGCTCGACTGGAGCCGGCCGCAGTCCATCGGCAAGCTGCAGGCCTTCTGGGGCAACTTCGGCATGCTGGTGCGGGCCTACACCTACATCCGCACCATGGGCCCCGACGGGCTCCGATCGGTCTCGGAGAACGCGGTGCTCAACGCCAACTACATCCTGAAGCGCCTCGAGGGCGACTACGACCGCTCGGCCCCCGGCCCCTGCATGCACGAGTGCGTGCTCTCGGCCCGGCGCCAGAAGAAGCTCGGGGTGTCCGCGATGGACATCGCCAAGCGTCTGCTCGACCTCGGCTTCTACGCCCCGTCGACGTACTTCCCGCTGATCGTCGAGGAGGCGCTGATGATCGAGCCCACCGAGACCGAGTCCAAGGAGACGCTCGATCAGTTCTGCGACGCCATGATCCAGATCGCGCGCGAAGCCGAGAAGGATCCGGACCTGATCCACGAGGCGCCGGTGACGACGCCGGTGCGCCGCCTGAACCAGACGCTGGCCGCCCGCCAGCCCGTGCTGAGGTGGCGCCCGTCTCGGTGACCCTCTCCTCAGGTGGGGAGAGGGCAGGGTGAGGGGTGACGACTCCCTTCCGCCTGCTGGTCACCGAGCCGCTCGACGGGGCTTTCAACATGGCCCTGGACGAGGCGCTGCTCCTGGGCCGGCTTGCGGGCACCGCGCCCCCGACGGTCCGCTTCTTCGCCTGGCGGCCCGCCACCATCTCGCTCGGCTACGGCCAGCCGCTCGACCGTCGCATCGACACGGAGGCCGCGGCCGCGCTGGGGGTCGGGCTCGTGCGCCGGCCGACCGGCGGCAGCGCCATCCTGCACGAGGGGCCGGATCTCGAGCTGACCTACAGCGTGGTCGCGGCCGCGGACGACTTCGACGGCGCCGCCGACCTGCTCGAGACGTATCGATGGATCGGCAGCGCCCTGGCCGCGGGCATCAACCGCGTCGGCGCCCCGGTCGAGATGGTGCCGGTGCAGCCGTCGGATCCCACCGCGATGCCCACGTTCTGCTTCGCCCGCACCGGGTCCTACGAGCTCGAGATCGGCGGCCTCAAGGTGGTCGGCAGCGCGCAGCGGAGGCAGGGCGCGGGGTTCCTCCAGCACGGGGCGGTGATGCTGGGAGCCGCGCCGGATCGCCTGCGGCGCGTCTTCCCGAGCGAGCGCGATCCGCTCGCCGGGATGACCACGCTGGAAGCGGTGCTTCGTCGCCGGCCGTCGTTCGAGGAGACGATGACCGCGCTCGCCGCCGGCTTCCGCGAGGTCCACGGTCTCGAGCTGTCGGCGGGCGGCCTCGCGGCCGAGGAGCTGGAGCGCGCCCTGGCCCTCGTGCGCGACAAGTACGCCACCGACCGGTGGACCCGCACGGGCCGCGCGCCGGTGGTGGCGACCGCGATCGGATGACCTTCACGCGCGAGTACCCGGATGCCCCGCGGGTCGGCGTGGGCGCGGTGATCCTCGACGGAGACCGCGTGCTCCTGGTCAAGCGCGGGCAGCCGCCGTCCCAGGGGAAGTGGAGCATCCCGGGCGGCCTCGTGCATCTGGGCGAGCGCATCGAGGACGCGGTGCGCCGGGAGGTCATGGAGGAGTGCGGCGTGCCGGTGCGCCTGCTCGGCCTCTGCGGGGTCATCGACCGGGTCCGGCTCGCGCCGGCCAGCGGGTCCGAGCCGGCGCGCGTGCACTATCACTATGTGATCATCGATTACGTCGCCGCCATGGAGGCGGGCTCGCCCCGGGCTGGCAGCGACGCCGCCGAGGTACGCTGGGTGCCGATCGCGGAGCTCGACCGCTACGACACGACCGACGGGCTCGCGGACATGGTGCACCGCGCCGTGGGCGTCTGTCAGGGAGGATGAGGGAGATGGATCTGGCGCTGGAGACCCGGAAGCCCACGCAAGCGCGCGCGGACGTGCTGGTGCTGGGCCGGTACGCGGACGGCAGTCGACCGCACGCCGAGATCGTCGCGGTGGATAGGGCCCTGGACGGCCTGCTCTCCCGGGTGCTCGCGAGCGAGAAGTTCGAAGCGAAGCCGGGTCAGATCTCCTACTTCCACAGCGGAGGCAAGCTGCCCGCCGAGCGAGTCCTCGTGGTGGGGCTCGGCCCGCACCGGCGGGGCGGGCCGGCCATCACGAGGACCCACGCCGACGCCGAGTCCGTACGCCGAGCCGCCTCGGCGGCGGTGCGCCGCGCGCGGGATCTGGGCGCGGCCACCATCGCGGTGTTCATGCCGCCGGACGGGCTCTCGCCGCGCGAGCGCGCGCAAGCCGTGGTGGAAGGCGCGCTGCTGGGCACCTACCGCTTCGACAAATACCTGAAGGAGAAGAACGGCAAGGTCGTCCGCTCGCTCACCGTGCTCGAGCCGGACCGCCGCGGCGTGGCCGGCGCGCGGGAGGGGCTGCGGCTCGGTCGCATCTGGGCGGAGGCCGCCTGCCTGACCCGCGATCTGGTCAACGAGCCGGCGAACGTGGTGACGCCGACGTTCCTCGCGCGCCACGCCAGCGAGATCGCCCAGGAAGGCGGGCTCGGGCTGAAGATCCTGGAGCGCGCCGACTGCGCCAAGATGGGCATGGGAGCCTACGTCGGGGTGGCCCAGGGCAGCGAGGAGCCACCCAAGTTCATCCACCTCACATACACGCCCAAGGGCCGCGCGCGCCGGCGGGTCGCGATCATCGGCAAGGGCATCACCTTCGACTCGGGCGGGCTCGACCTCAAGACGGCCGACGGCATGCTGCGGATGAAGGACGACATGGCGGGTGCCGCCGCGGTGCTCGGTCTCTTCCAGGCGCTCCCGCGGCTCAAGCCGCCGGTCGAGGTGCACGGGCTGATCGCGGCGACCGAGAACATGCCGTCGGGGACCGCGCAGCGGCCGGGCGACATCGTGCGGGCGATGAACGGGCTCACCGTCGAGATCGGCAACACCGACGCGGAGGGGCGGCTCACCCTCGCCGACGCGCTGTCCTACGCGGTGAAGCACATCGAGCCCGACGAGATGGTCGACATGGCCACGCTGACCGGGGCCGTGGTCATCGCGCTCGGGCAGGGGCTCTCCGGCGTGATGGCGAGCGACGACGGGCTGGCCGCGCGGGTGCTCAGCGCGGCCGACGCGGCGGGGGAGCGGATGTGGCGCCTGCCCCTGCACGAGGAATACAAGGACGGCCTCAAGAGCGACGTGGCCGATCTCAACAACATCTCGAGCCAGCGGGGAGCGGGCGCCATCGTGGCCGCGCTCTTCATGCGCGAGTTCACGTCGGGGGTGCCGTGGGCCCACCTCGACATCGCGGGCACCGCGTTCACGGAGCGTGAGCTGCCGCTCGGCCCCAAAGGGGCCACCGGGGTGACGGTGCGCACGCTGCTCGAGTATCTGTCGTCGATGAGCGGGCGGCGGTAGGCGGATCAGGGCTGCGCGATGGCGGGCGGCGTCGACCTCCACACCCACACGGTGGCCTCGGACGGCACCCTGCGGCCGCGCGAGCTCGTGGCGGAAGCGGCGCGCCGCGGCGTCCGCGTGCTGGCGGTCACCGATCACGACTCCACCGATGGTCTCGCGGAGGCGATCGAGGCGGCGCGCGCGCATCCGCCGCTCACCATCGTGCCGGGCATCGAGATCAACTGCGACGTGGAGGGGGCCGAGATCCACGTCCTCGGCTACTACATGGACTACGAGGCCGTGTGGTTCCAGGACTTCTGCCGTGCCCAGCGCGCGGAGCGCCGGGCGCGCGTGCACCGGACCGCCGAGCGGCTCGCCGCGCTCGGTCTCCCGATCGACGTCGAGCGCGTCTTCGCGCTGGTGCAGGAAGGCTCCGCCGGCCGGCCCCACATCGCCCGGGTCATGCTCGAGCGCGGCTACGTCAAGACGGTGCGCGAGGCCTTCGACAGGTACCTGGCCGCAGGCAAGCCCGCCCACGTGCCCCGCAAGAAGCTGACCCCCGAGGACGCGGTGCGCCTGCTCCGGCGTGCCGGCGGCGTGCCCGTGTTCGCCCATCCCGGCCTGGCCGACCGCGACGAGCTGATCCCGTCACTGGTGGCCGCGGGCCTCATGGGGATCGAGTGCTACTACTCGGAGCACTCCCCCGCCCAGCGCGGCGCCTATCTGGATCTCTGCCGCCAGCACGACCTGGTCGCGACCGGGGGCTCCGACTTCCACGGCCCCCAGGTGCGTGCGGGAGTCCTCGGCATTCCCACCGTGCCTCTGGCGGTGTGGGAGGCGCTGAAGGAGAAGGCGGCGCAGGCGTGGGCGTCCCGTCCCGATTCGAGGTAATGCCTCAGCCCGAGTAGCTCGGGAACATGCGGGCGAAGATCTCTGGATTGGTGCGGGAGCGCAAGTAGCTCATCTGCCGGGTCGAGTAGTCCGCGCCGGCGCGAAAGACGATGGCCGCGGTCGCCAGCACGGTGCCGTCCGCCGCCACCAGGGCGGAGTGCGTGCGCCAGAAGGTGCGCCGGCGATCCACCGGCGTCACCGCCTCGAAGCGCCCGCCCGCGGTCAGCGGGCCCGGGGCCGGCGCGTCCGGACGCAGGAGCGTGAGGCTGATGCGGTTGGTGAGACCGCCTTCCTTGGTGACGAGCGCCCCGAGCCACCACGCGATCTCGTCGAGGAGGACCGCGGCCAGCGCGGGGTCGAGGCGGCCCTCAGGCCGGCGCCACGACTCGCGGGGCACGAAGCGCGCCCACACCCCGCGCTGATCGAAGCGCAGACCGAGCCGCAGGCCGAGGGGATTGCGCGCGCCGCAGGCGAGGCACTGGTCGGAGAGGGGAAGCGCCCAGCCCTCGCGCCCGTTCACCCCGTTGTCCACGAGGTCCCGCGGCGGCGCTTCCGCCTCGAGATCGCCACCGCTCTCGCCGGTGGTGATGGTGGCCGAGGTGAGGGGCTGACCGCGCTCGAGGATGGTCACCGCGACCGTGGAGTCCGCGGCATGGCTCTCCAGGTCGAGCGCGCGTTCGGTCGGCACCGGCGAGGTGAGGCGGCCCTCGAGTCGTCGCGGACGGCCGTCGGTCCCGAGCGGTCGCGACGCCACGTCGAGCAGGGCCACGAGCCCGCCGCCATGCACGACCCCGGGCCAGCTCTGAAGCGCCGCGGGCGCGAAGAATCGGCCGCGGCCGTCCGGCTGAAGCCGCGCCGCCGCGGCGAGCACGTCAGAGACGGGCGCCGCCGACGAGCGACCGCGAGACCGCATGCTATACTCGCGTGGATTCATGCCGCCGGCCATTCTACTGTCGCCGTCGACTCGACCGCAACGCGCGTGACCAGTCCCGCCCTCGAGCTCCTGACGCACGGTCCGTTTGCTCGGATCATGCTCACGAACTTCTTCTTCTTCGGGGCCCTCAACGGGTTCCTGCTGCTCCCCCTGTACATTCACCGGCTCGGGGGTGACGAGGCGGACATCGGGCTGGTGCAGGGCCTCTACAGCGCGGCCGGCATCGTGTGCCAGCCGGTGGTGGGCGCCCTCATCGACTACCTCGGGCGGCGCTTCTTCATGCGCCTCGGCACGGTGCTGCTCGTGGTCTCCTGCGCGCTGTTCGTGGTCTCGAGCCCGCTCCCGCTGCTGGGGGGGCTCCGCGTGCTGCAGGGCGTGGCCTTCTCCGTCTTCTTCGTGGCGAACTACGTCCACGTCGTCGAGATGGTGCCGGCGGAGCGGCGGGGGTGGGCGCTCGGGATCTTCGGGCTCTCGGGTCTGGTGTCCACGTCGCTGGCCCCGCTCTTCGGCGAGTTCATGATCCGCCGCTTCGGCTTCCCTGCGTTCTTCGCGACGGCCGGCGTGATCGCGGCCGCCGCCGCGGTGGCGTCGTGGAACGTGAGGGACGTGCGGCCGCCCGCCCTCGGCGCCCGCCCCGGCCTGCACGTCATCCAGGAGGGCCTGCTCGAGCTGCGGCACATGCACATGCTGCTCGGGTTCTTCTTCGGGCTGGGCACCGGCACCATCTTCACGTTCCTGCCCACCTTCGGCGAGGTGCTCGGGGTCGCCAGCGTCGGCCTCTTCTACACCGCCTACGCGGTCGCGGCCATGCTGGTGCGGGTGGCCGGCGGGAACCTGATCGACGTACGCGGCCGACGGGCCGTGATCATCCCGTGCATGTTCGTGCAGGCCGCGGCCACCGCCATCATCGCGATCGTGGCGCTCCTGTTCAGGCCCGCCCTCGGGTTGCCGGTGCTGCCGTTCCTCTTCCTCGCCGGGTTCCTGGCCGGGGCCGCCCACGGCTTCCTGTACCCCGCGATGTCCGCGCTGCTCATGGACGTGACACCGGAGCGCCGCCGCGGCAGCGCGGTGGGCATCTTCAGCTCGGTCATCCTCGTCGGCAACACGACCGGCGCCATCGCCTTCGGCTTCGTGGCGCACGGCCTCGGCTACTCCGTGATGTGGGCCGCGCTCACCCTGCTCCTGCTGACCGGCTCGCTGCTGAGCACCCGCCTGCGCGTGGGCTACGCGTCGGCCGCCCCCGTGCCGGCCTCCTGACCCGCCGCGCGGTTGACACGTCCGGGGCGCGGGCCGATACTGCTCGCACGTCGCGCCCGGGGAGGTTCGCCCATGATCAGACTTCGTCGATTCAGTGGCCTCGTGCTGGTGCCCGCACTCGGTATCCTGCTCGCGGGCGCGCGGAACCCGGGTGAGGTCGCGACGCCCAGGGTGGGCAGCCCGCGAGAGGTCAGCGTGGTCGGCGTCTTCAGCGATCCGCGGGGCCAGCACGGAGTGCTGCTCGAGAGCAAGGGCGACAAGCGGCGCGTGCTCATGGTGATCGGCGCCGCGGAGGCGACCGCGATCGCGGTCCCGCTCGAGAACATCACCCCGCCGCGGCCGCTCACCCACGACCTGTTCCTGACCCTGTTCGGACGGCTCAAGGTCTCGGTGTCGAAGGTCGTGATCACCGACCTGCGCAACGACACCTACTACGCGACGCTGTACCTCACGGCGGACGGCGCGCCGATGGAGCTGGACTCCCGTCCGTCCGACGCGATCGCGATCGCGATCCGGGCCAAGGCGCCGGTCTTCGCGGAGGAGCGCGTGTTCGACAAGGCCGAGCGCGTGCCGGGCGGACCGGCAGGGCCGGGGCCGGGGGAGAGGATCTAGCCGCGTGGCTCCCGACTTTCCGCGCGATGGGACGCCGCTCGCCCTGCCCCCCGACGTCGAGGGGCAACAGTGGGCAATCCAGCGGCGTCTCGGCGAGATCTTCAGCAAGCTCGGGGAGAAGCTCGCCGAGCTGACCGGGCGTGTCGACGTGCAGGTCAAGCCGCAGACGTCCTTCACCGACATCGGCGGGCTGGCCGAAGCCAAGAGCCTCGTGCGGAGCTTCGTCACTGCGCTCACCGATCCCGAGCTCTACCGGAAGTGGGGGATCACTCCGCCCAAGGGCATGCTGATCTACGGCCCGCCCGGGACCGGCAAGACCCTGCTGGCCCGGGCGCTCGCCACCGAGGCGGGGGCGGTCTTCTATCATCTGAAGCTCGGCACCCTCACGTCCAAGTTCGGGCCGAACACCGGCGAGCTCCTGCAGGAGGTGCTCGGCCTGGCCAAGGAGCAGGGCAAGGGCGTGGTGCTGCTCGACCAGGCCGACGCGCTCGCGCTGGAGCAACTGCTGCCGCCGGCCCAGGCCCGCGAGGCGGGCGCGCGCATCGTGGCCGCGCTGTGCGAGAAGATCGACACTCTCGACGATTTCTCGCGGCTCGTCATCGTCGCGGCCACCGCGCGCACCGACTCGGTGGATCCTTCGCTGGTGGCGCCGGGCCGGCTCGATCACCTGGTCGAGGTGCCGCTGCCCGACGCGGCGGCCCAGCAGCAGATCCTGGCCCTCGCGCGTGGCCGGGCCGAGCACAACGCGGGCCGGCCGCTCGTGGCCGAGCTCGACTATCGCCTGCTCTTGCCGCCGATGGGCGGCATGAGCGGCGGCGAGATCCGCGACATCCTGCGCCGCGCGCTGGAGGACAAGGTCCACGCGGCCGGCCAGGGGCAGGAGGCCGCGCTGGTGACGACCCAGGACCTCCTCCGGCAGGTGGACGTCTACCGACGCATCCGCGCCGTCGTCGAGAAGATTCGTTACGGACAGTACCTCTAGCCCGCAGCGAGGAGAACGCATGCGTGCACATCGGACCTCGTGGTGGCGGTCGTCCACGCTCGCGGTGGCCGCCGCGCTTGTCCTGTTCTCGAGCCCGGCGGGCGCGCAGCTCGACCAGCTCCTGAAGGGCCTGGGCGGCTCCGGCGCGCTGGGGTCGGGGCTGTCCGACGCCAAGATCGGCGCCGGGCTCAAGGAGGCGCTGCAGGTGGCCACCGAGAAGACGGTGAGCCTCACCGGCAAGACCGACGGCTACTTCACCAACCAGGCGATCAAGATCCTGATGCCGCAGAAGCTGCGGACGTTCGAGAGCGGGTTGCGCGCGGTGGGCTACGGCGGGCAGATCGACGAGCTGGTACTCGGGATGAACCGCGCGGCGGAGAAGGCGGCGCCCCAGGCCAAGCAGATCTTCTTCGACGCGATCGGCGAGATGAGCTTCGACGACGCGCGCAAGATCCTCAACGGCGGAGACACCGCGGCCACCGACTACTTCAAGGTCAAGACCACCCCGAAGCTGACCACCGCGTTCCGGCCGGTCGTCGAGCAGTCCATGAGCCAGGTGGGGGTGAGCCGTCAGTACAAGGAGCTCGTTGCGCGCTTCGATGCGATCCCGTTTGCGAAGTCGCAGGCCTTCGACCTCGACGGCTACGTGGTCGACAAGGGGCTCAGCGGCCTCTTCGTCGTGCTCGGCGAGCAGGAGAAGCAGATCCGCACCAACCCCACTGCCCGGGCCACCGACCTCCTCAAGGAAGTCTTCAAGCGCTAGCCCGGGGTCAGGTCTTGCATTCCGACATTTTCCTGGCCAGAGGCCAGGCAGAGCGTCGAGAAATGTCGGAATGCAAGACCTGACCCCAACTGGTACCATGGCGGCGCGCTTCGATGCCATCGGTCACTCGCGTGCGCGTCCGCTACAAGGACACCGACACGATGTCGGTCGTCTACTACGGGAACTACCTCACCTATTTCGAGGTCGGTCGCGTCGAGTACCTTCGCGAGTACGGCTGGCCGATGTCGCGCGTGAACGAGCGTGTACACCTGCCGGTGGTCGAGGCGTTCGTGAAGTACGTCAAGCCGGCCCGCCTCGACGATCTGCTCGAGATCATCTCACGGGTGAGTGAGCGCCGGCGCGCGAGCTTCCGCTTCACCTACGAGATCCGCAACGAAGCGAACGAGCTGGTGGCCACCGGGCACACCCTGCACGCCTGCTGGAATCCGGCCACCGCCCAGATGATTCCCATCCCCGACTGGCTGAAGGAGATCATGCCCGATGCCGACCTCGACCCCGTCGCGACCCGTCGCTGACCGGAAGCCCCGCCCGATCGCGGATATCGCGCGTGATCTGGGCCTGGCCCCCGACGAGTGGATGCCCTACGGTCGCGACAAGGCCAAGGTGCAGGTGGGGGCCCTGGCCGCCCGCCGCGACCGTCCGGACGGAAAACTGGTGGTGGTCTCCTCGATCACGCCCACGCCCGCGGGCGACGGCAAGACCACGATGACGATCGGGGTCGGACAGGCGCTGCACCGGATCGGGGCGCGACCGGTCATCGCGCTCCGCGAGCCGTCGATCGGGCCCACCCTCGGGATGAAGGGCGGTGGCACCGGGGGTGGCCGCGCGCAGGTCGTCCCGATGGAAGACATCAACCTGCACTTCACCGGCGACTTCCACGCGATCACCTCCGCCCACAACCTCCTCGCCGCCGCCATCGACAACCACGTCCACCACGGCAACCCCCTCGGTATCGATGTGCGCCAGGTGGCGTGGAAGCGGATCCTGGACGTCAACGACCGCGCCCTGCGCAACGTGGTGGTGGGCCTCGGGGGCCGGATGGACGGGGTGCCGCGCGAGGCGGGTTTCCTGATCACGTCGGCCTCCGAGATCATGGCCGCCCTGTGTCTGGCCGACGATCTGATGGATCTCAAGCAGCGGCTGGGCCGCATGCTGGTGGCCCTCACCGCGGACGGCAAGCCGGTGGCCGCGGACGCGCTCGGGGTCACCGGCGCGATGACCGCGCTTCTGCGCGACGCGATCCATCCGAACCTCGTGCAGACCATGGAGGGCACGCCGGCACTGGTGCACGGCGGGCCCTTCGCGAACATCGCCCACGGCTGCAACTCGGTGCTGGCCACCCGCCTGGCCCTGAAGCTCGGGGACGTCTGCCTCACCGAGGCGGGATTCGCCACCGATCTCGGCGCCGAGAAGTTCTTCGACATCAAGTGCCGCCTCGCCGGCCTCAGGCCTGACGCGGCCATGATCGTGGCGACCGCCCGGGCGCTGAAGTACCACGGCGGCGTCCCGGTGCCCGAGCTCGACCGCGAGAACGTCGCCGCGCTGACCACCGGGCTCGACAACCTGGAGGCCCACGTGGAGGCGGTGCGTCAGTTCAAGGTGCCCGTGCTGCTTGGCCTCAACCGATATCCGTCGGACACCGAGCGGGAATACGCGGCGGTGAAGGAGCGTTGCGCGCGGCTCGGGGTGGAGGCCCACGTGGCCGACGTGTTCGGCCGCGGCGGCGAGGGCGGGGAGGAGCTGGCCCGCGGGCTCCTCGCGCTGCTGGCCCGCGAGCGCTCCGCGTTCCAGCCGCTCTACGCCCTCGACGATCCGATCACGGTGAAGCTCGACACCATCGCCCGGCGCATCTACGGCGCGGACGGCGTCGAATATCCCAAGCGGGTGGAGCGTCAGATCGCCCAGGCCGAGAGTCTCGGCTACGGGAGGCTACCGATCTGCGTGGCGAAGACGCAGCGCTCGCTGTCCGACGATCCGTCGCTCCTGAACCGACCCCGCGGGTTCAAGATCACGGTCAACGACGTGACCATCTCCGCGGGCGCCGGGTTCCTAGTCGCGATCACCGGCGACATCACCACGATGCCGGGCCTCCCGCGCCGACCCAACGCGGAGAGGGTGGACGTGACCCCGGACGGCAGCATCACCGGGCTATTCTGAGCCGCGTGATATACTGTCCGGCGGTCCCGGCGAGAACCGGGCCACATATATGATCCAGGTCGACAATCTGACGAAGCGCTACGGGCCGGTCGAGGCCATCCACGACGTGTCGTTCAGCGTGGACAAGGGCCGCATCGTGGGCTTTCTCGGGCCCAACGGGGCGGGCAAGTCCACCACGATGAAGATCCTGTCGTGCTTCATGCCGGCCAGCGGTGGCACCGCGAAGGTCGCGGGGTACGACGTCTTCTCCCAGTCCATTGAGGTGCGCCGGCGCATCGGCTACCTGCCCGAGAACGCCCCGCTCTATCCCGATCTCTCGGTGGCCTCGTATCTCGACTTCGTGGCCGAGATCAAGGGCGTGGGTCGGGCGGCGCGGCGCGGCCGCGTGGCCGACGTGATGGAGCGCTGCTTCATCACCGACATGCAGAAACGGCTCATCGGCAAGCTCTCCAAGGGCTATCGGCAGCGGGTGGGGCTGGCCCAGGCCCTCCTCGGGGATCCGGAGGTGCTGATCCTCGACGAGCCCACCATCGGGCTCGATCCGCGCCAGATCACGGAGATCCGGTCGCTGATCCGCTCGCTGGCCGGGCAGCACACCGTGATCCTCTCCACCCACATCCTCCCCGAGGTCTCGATGGTCTGCGACGGAGTGATCATCATCAAGGACGGTCGCATCGTCGCCCAGGGCACCGAGTCCGATCTGGTCCGGCGGGTGTTTCCCGCCGCCCGGATCGAGGTGCGGGTCGCGGGGGCGACCGGTGACGTGGCCGGCTCGCTGCGGGCGCTGCCCGGGGTGGTGGGGGTCCAGCCGCTGGCCTCCCGCGACGGCGCGGTGGGCTTCCTGGTCGAGGCGGAGCGCGATCGCGACGTGCGCCCGGAGCTGGTCCGCCTGGTGACGGGCAAGGGCTGGGCGCTGCAGGAGCTGCACCAGGTCGGCATGAGCCTCGAGGAGGTCTTCATGCACGTGATCGCGGGCGAGCAGGAGCCGCACGAGGCCCTCGCGGGGGAGGAGGCGAGCTGATGGGCTGGCTGCCCGTCTTCAAGAAGGAGATGCGGCTCTACTTCGGGTCGCCGGTGGCCTACGTGGTCTTCACCTTCTTCCTGCTGATCTCGGGCTGGTTCTTCAGCCAGATCTTCCTGTTCTACAGCGACGCCTCGATGCGCTCGTTCATGCAGCCGCAGTTCGGACAGAACCTCAACGTGATCGAGAACGTGATGCGCCCGCTCTTCACCAACATGAGCGTGGTGCTCCTGTTCTTCATCCCGATGCTGACGATGCGCCTGTTCGCCGAGGAGCAGAAGTCGGGGACCATCGAGCTGCTGCTGACCTATCCGGTGCGCGACGGTGAGGTGCTCGCCGGCAAGTACCTGGCCGCGCTCGCCCTCTTTGCAATCCTGCTCGCCCTGACTCTGCTCTATCCCGGATTGATCGCCTATTTCACCCGGGTAGAATGGGGACCCATCTTCACCGGCTACCTGGGTCTGCTGCTGACCGGCGCGGTGTTCCTCGCGGTGGGTGTGCTGGTGTCCTCGATGACCGAGAACCAGATCGTGGCCGGCTTCGGCACCTTCGGCATCCTGCTCGGGTTCTGGATCGTGGGCTGGGGCGCCGAGTTCGCGGGCGGCAACCTGCGCGGGGTGCTCCAGTACCTCTCGATCGGCGATCACCTGGACGGCTTCACCCGCGGGCTCATCGACACCAAGGACCTCGTCTACTACGTGACCGGGGTCGGGCTCGCGCTGTTCCTCGCCCTGCGATCGGTCGAGTCGAAGCGATGGAAGGGTTGATCGGATGAGCCTGCTCAGAAGCCACTCGGTGAGCGCGGCGATCGTCTGCCTCATCCTGGCGGGGGCGTGCTGGCTCCTCTACCCGGGCATCCCCGCCCGCTGGGTCTTCCTCGGCGCGGGCGTGGGCTTCCTGCTCCTCTCGCTGATGCTGAACGCCCGTGAGGCGCAGGCCGCCATGGGAACCCGCACCGCGCGATACGGGGCCGGGGCGGCGGTCATGGCGCTGCTCGCCCTCGGCGTCGTGGTGGCCGCGAACGCGATCTCCTTCCGCCACAGCACCCGCTGGGACCTCACCGAGAACAAGCGCAACAGCGTGTCGGCCCAGACCGTCCAGGTCCTGCGCACCCTCAAGGCGCCGGTGACCGCGATCGCGTTCTTCCGCTCGGACACGCCGGGCAAGAAAACGGCCGAGGACCTGCTCGCGCAGTACGCGACCTACTCGGGCGGCAAGTTCACGTGGCGGCTCGAGGACACCGACAAGGCGCCGGCCCTCGCGCGCCAGTATGGCGTCGAGAGCTACGGCACCGTCGTGCTCGAGGGAGGCGCCCCCGGGCAGGTGCGCACCGAGAAGGTGCAGGACGCCGACGAGGAGAAGCTGACCAACGCCATCGTGAAGGTGACCCGCGCGGGCAAGCGGGTGGTCTACGTGCTGAAGGGGCACGGCGAGCGGGAGATCGGCAGCACCGATCGAGCGGGCTTCAGCCAGGCCAAGGAGCAGATGGAGAAGGCGAACTACGAGGTGAAGGAGCTGTTCCTGGCCCGCGATCCCAAGGTCCCCGACGACGCGGGCATCGTGGTCGTCCCGGGCCCGAAGACGGACCTCTTCCCGCAAGAGCTGGCCGCCCTCGACGCCTACATCGCGCGCGCCGGCAAGGTCTTCTTCATGGCTGGACCGTTCCAGGCCAACACCACCGTGAAGTACCTGAGCAAGTACGGGGTGGTGGTGGACGACGACGTGGTCATCGAGCTGAATCCGATCGGCCAGCTCTTCGGGGTGGGCCCGCTCGTGCCGGTGGTCGGGCAGTACGATCCGCACCCGATCACCAAGGACATGGGTGGGATCATGACCCTGTTCCCGCTGACCCGGTCGGTGGCCCCCGCCAAGTCGATGCCCAAGGGAGTGCAGGCCTCGCCGCTCGCCCAGACCAGCCGCCAGTCCTGGGGTGAGACCGACAAGGCGGTCTTCCAGACCGGCAAGGCCACGCCGGATCCCAACGAGAAGACGGGCCCGCTCGCGGTGGCGATGGTGGCCACGGTGGATGCCCAGTCCGATCCCAAGGCCGAGCCGGCCGACGCCGCGAAGAAGCCGGCGCCGAAGGCCCGCCTCGTGGTGGTGGGTACCGCGGACTTCGCGGACAACCAGTTCCTGGGCGCCCAGGGCAATCGCGACTTCTTCCTCAACATCGTGTCGTGGCTCGCGGAGGAGGAGGACCTGATCTCCATCCGTGCCAAGGACCCCAAGCAGAACCCGGTGGTGCTGACCTCCGCACAGTCGAACCTAGTGCTGGGGCTGCCGCTCGTGGCCCTGCCGGGCGCCGTGCTGATCTGCGGCATCGCGGTGATCATGCAGCGGCGCCGTGCGCGCTAGCCCATGGCGCGCTGGAAGACGACCGTCGTCCTGCTGGTGGTGGCCGCCGGCCTCGGCGGGTTCTTCTACTACGACACCTACTGGCTGAATCCCAAGCGCGAGAAGGCCGAGTCCGCCAAGGGGCGGATCTGGATCGTCGAGCCGAAGGACGTCGAGGGCGTCACCCTCGTCCGCAAGGACGAGACGATCCGGCTGAAGCGCACCGCGGACGGCGGCTGGGAGCTGCTCGAGCCGGTAAAGGCCCGGGGTGATCGCTCCGTGGTGGACGACATGGTGACGGGCCTCGCCACCGCCCGCATGGACCGCGAGATCGACGCCAACCCGGCCAAGCCCGCCGACTTCGGACTCGAGCCCCCGCAGGCGGAGGTGCGCCTCGACGTCAAGGGGCGCGCCGAGCCGCTCGTCCTCCGGGTGGGTAGCAAGAACCCGACCGGCGTCTGGGTCTACGCGCGCGAGGGAGCCAAGCCCGCGGTGATCACGCTCTCGGAGAGCGTCGCGCGCGACACCGGCCGTCCCACCGCCGACTTCCGCGACCGTAGCGTGATCGCCTTCGACCGACGCAACGTCACCGGGATCGACCTCGACGTCGGCGGTGACCAGATGGGGGTGAGCGCCGACGAGCCCGGCAAGTGGCGGATCGTGAAGCCCCGCGACATCCGCGCCGATGCCGACATGATCGCGGAGTTCCTCGACAAGCTCGAGGGGGCGAAGGCGATCGAGTTCGTCGACGACGCGCCGAAATCGCTCCAGCCCTACGGCCTCGACAAGCCGACCCGCGTGACGCTGTGGCTCGGCAAGGACAAGGACCGCTCGTCGCGCACGCTGCTCGTCGGGCGCGCGGTGCCCGAGAAGAAGGGGGTGTACGTCAAGCGCGACGGCGAGCCGGGGGTCATCCTGACCGCGGAAGCGCTCTGGAGCGCGCTCCCGAAGAACGTGGCTGCCCTCCGCGACAAGGCGGTGGTGAGCTACGCCTACGACAAGCTCGCCAAGGTCGAGGTTGCCCACGGCCACGACGCCGTCGTGCTCGAGAAGGACGGCGCGGGCTGGAAGCTGACCGCGCCCGAGGCCCTCAAGGCGGACAGCGGGGCGGTGACCCAGCTCCTGTGGAAGGTCCGCGATCTGCGCGCTCTGGCCTTCCTGTCCGAATCCGCCGGCGACGTGCCGCGCTTCCTGAGCCGGCCCGAGGTCACCGTGAAGCTCTGGGAGGAAGGCGCCAAGGCGCCCAGGACGCTCCTGCTTCAGTCCTCGACGGAGCGGCGAGGCGGCCAGCCGGCCGCGCTGGCCGCGGTGCAGGGAGAGGGACCGGTGATGCTCGTCGAGGGCAAGGCGCTCACCGAGCTCACCCCCGGCGTCTCCGAGCTCCGCGACCGGACCCTGATACCCGGCCTCGAGGTCGGCGACGTCAAGCGCGCGCGCGTGAGCGGGGGCGAGAAGCCCCTTCTCGTCGAGAAGAGCGGCGAGACCGAGTGGAAGCAGGTCGAGCCGGTGCGCGGGAGAACCAAGGAAGGGCGGGTCGCGAGCCTGCTCCTGTCGCTGCGCGGACTCCGGTGGAAGGAGATCGCCTCCAAGGGTGGCGACGACGCCAAGTTCGGTCTCGACAAGCCCGAGCTCGAGGTGACCTTGTGGAAGGCCGATGGGAGCGAGCTGGCCACGCTGCTGGTGGGCCGCACCGACGGTCCGGTGACCTACGTGAAACTGAAGGCCCAGCCGGGGATTTTCGCTCTCTCCAGCAAGGACTTGGAGGACGTGCGGAAGGCCCGCGCCGAGATCCCAGCTTGACCGGCTCCTCCGTCCGGCCCAGAATACCGCCGTCCGTGGGCTCGTCGGAGGGGATATGAGGACAGCAGCCGTGCTCGTGGGTCTCGCTCTTTCGCTGGTGTCGGTCCCCTGGGGGGCCTCTGCCGCCGAGGTGCTTCGCCCGACCGTCCTGGCCCCGAACCCGTATGCGATGACGCCGCCGCCCGCGCCGCTCGTTCCACAGAACACGCGACCGGCTCCCGTGAGGCCATCGTATCGGCCGGGTCCGGTCGTGACCTCGCCGTGCTGCGTGACCGGGTATTGGGCCTATCAGTGGGTGCCAACCGCGTACACGACCTACGTCTGGGTTCCGGGCTACGTCACCGAGAGCGGCATTCTGGTGGGCGGCGGCTACCAGCCTCAGGTCGTGACCAGCGGGTACTACCAGCCCATCTGGATCAGTTACTGATGGCCGAGGGGCTGTACCTGAAGCAGGTCGAGCTCGGGCCGATGCAGAACTTCGTGTATCTCATCGGCGACAAGGCGAGCCGTGAGTGCGTGGTGGTGGATCCCGCGTGGGAGATCGACGGCATCGTGGACCTGCTGGCCGCCGACGACATGCGCCTGACCGGGGTGCTGGTCACCCACACGCACCAGGACCACGTGGGCGGTCACCTCTTCGGCCACGACATCCCGGGCGTGGCCGAGCTGTTGGCCAAGCACGCGGCCAAGGTCTACGTGCATCGGGCCGAGCGCGACTTCCTCAAGGGCTTTGGCTCGGACCTCGTGAAGGTCGAGGGGGGTGACACGCTGCAGGTCGGGGCGATCCCGCTCACCTTCATTCATACCCCCGGCCACACGCCGGGCTCGCAGTGCTTCCTCGTCGACGGCTGCCTGATCTCGGGCGACACCCTTTTCATCCGCTCCTGCGGACGCACGGACCTCCCGGGCAGCGACCCGAAGGAGATGTATACCTCGCTGACGCAGCGTCTGGGCGCGCTACCCGAGGAGACGGTCGTGCTGCCCGGACACAACTACGGGGGCTCCCAGACCACGATCGGCGCCGAGAAGCGCCAGAACCCGATGATGCGCTTCTCCTCCATGACCGAGTTCCTGCACGTCATGGGCGGTGGCCGCGTCGGCCGCACATAGCCCGCCCCGGGGCTCCTGCCCGCGCTCCTGATCGTCAACCCGGCGGCCGGCGGCGGCCGCGCGCTGAGCCGGTGGCCGCGGCTCCGTGACGCCCTCACGCGGCGCTCGTTCGCCTTCGACGTGGCGGAGACCCGCGGCCCCGGTCACGCGACCGCGCTCGCCGAGGAAGCCGCGCGGGCCGGCGTGCCGCTCGTGGTCGCGGTCGGCGGAGACGGCACCCTCAACGAGGTGATCAACGGCGTGGCTCCCCTCCGCGAGGCTCACCCGGTCACCGTCGGCGCCGTGATGATCGGTCGCGGCCGCGATGCCTGCCGCAATCTCGGCCTGCCGCGCGATCCGGCCCGGGCCGCCGAGCGCCTGGTCGACGGGCGAGTCGTCGCGCGCGATCTCGGGCTGGCAGTGTGGCCGGGCGGTCGCCGCTTCTTCGCGGGCTGGGTCGGTGTCGGCTTCGACGCGGCCGTGGTCGAGCGGGCAGGGACGCGAGGCGGTCGTGTGAGGTATCTCGGCGCGACCGTCGCCAGCCTGTGCGGCTACCGGACGAGGGATGCGACCGTCGACGGGCCGGGCGAGGTGTCCTGGGCGGGGCGCGCCGCGAGCGTGGTCGTGTGCAACGGGTCGTCCTTCGGCGGGGGCATGCGCATTGCCCCGGCGGCGCGTCCCGACGACGGTCTGCTGGACGTGGTGGTGCTGGGCGCGCTCGGCCGCGCGGAGCTGGCGCTATGGCTGCCGACCGTGTACTGGGGCGGCCACCTCGCCAATTCGAAGATCCGGTCCTGGCGCGCGCGGGCCGTGCGGGTCAGGATGGCCGGAGCGCCGTCCGTCCAGGTCGACGGCGAGCTCGGCCCGGGCCCGCCGCTCGAGATCAGCGTGGAGGCGGCCGCGCTCCGTCTGCTCGTCTAAAGCACCGACATCCCCCCGTCCACGAACAGCACCTGACCGGTGACATACGGAGAGCATGTCGCGAAGAAGCACACCGCCTGCGCCACGTCGGCCGGGGTGCCGTGGCGGCCCATCGGGATGCGCGCGGCCAGCCGGCGTCCCGACTCGCGCGGGAATCCCTCGGGCAGCAGCACCACGCCGGGGGCCACCGCGTTCACTTGGATGCGGGGCGCGAGCGCCGCGGCCAGCCCGCGCGTGAGCATGACCACGCCCGCCTTGGAGACGCCGTAGGGCACGTAGCCGGGCCAGGCCCGGACCGCGCCCACATCCGCGATGTTGATGATGCGCCCGCCGCGGCGTCCCATGACCCGCGCGGCGGCCTGGCTGCAGAAGAATGGCCCGCGTAGGTTGATCGCGATGAGCCGGTCGAACTGGGCCGGCGTGGTGGTCTCGACCGGGGTGCGGAAGAAGATGGCCGCGTTGTTGACCAGGATGTCGAGTCGCCCGAGGCGCCGCGCGGCCGCCGCGACGAGCCCGCGCGCCTCCGCCGGCCGCGCCACGTCCGCGCGCAGCGCGACGGCGCGGACGCCGCGAGCCCGGAGGTCGCGCTCGGCGGCACGCGCGGCGGCGGCGGATCGGTGGTAGCCGACGGCGACGTCGGCACCCGCGTCGGCGAGCGCGCGCGCGATCTCGAGGCCCACGCGCTGAGCGCCGCCGGTCACGAGGGCCACGCGGCCCGCCAGTTTCTTGACTTGTCCCGAGCCGTGTGGTCTCATCGATTCGACATGTCGGGTAGTTTCCGCAACTGGTTCAAGGTTCGTTTCATCACGGGTCTCTTCTCCACCGTTCCCGCCATCGCCACGGCCTGGCTGCTGTGGGTGTTCTGGAACGCGATCGACGATTTCTTCTCCCCGGTGTACTCGCAGATGATCGGCCGACGCATTCCCGGTCTGGGCTTCCTGACCGCGCTCGTCATCATCTTCATCATGGGCACGATCGCCCGCAACGTGTTCGGGCGGCGCGTCCTCGCCCGCATCGAGATGCTCTTCGACCACGTGCCGATCTTTCGCAGCATCTACCCGTCCGTGAAGCAGCTGCTCGAGTCGTTCTCGCCCCAGAAGCTCAACTCGTTCAAGTCGGTGGTGCTGGCCGAGCATCCGCGCAAGGGCGAGTACGTGTTCGGCTTCGTCACCTCGGAGGTGCTGATCGAGGGGGTCGAGGGCAAGCGGGCGATGGTCACGGTGTTCGTGCCCACCAACAACCTGTACCTGGGCGACGTCATCGTGGTGCCCAAGGAAGACACGCTGCCCACCGGGCTGACCGTCGAGGAGGGCATCCGCATCATCCTCTCCGCGGGTACCGCGACGCCGTCCCGGCTGCCGCGCGAGCGGCTCTGATCACGCGGCGGGCCGGATCCCGGCCAGCCAGGCCCCGATCGCCTCGCCGAGCGGATACAGCTTGCCGAAGAAGAAGTGGTCCGCGCCCTCGATGACGCGCTCCTCCGCTCCGGTGGCCTCGGCCAGCCGGTGGAGGCTCTCGACCGGGCAGTAGCCGTCCCGAGTACCGGCCGTCAGGAGCACCGGGCCGGTGCTCCGCCCGAGGAAGCCGAAATCGTACATGCCGAGCGGCGGAGCGACCAGGGCCATCGCCGCGTCGCCCGGACGCGTGGCTCGAGCGGCGACGTGAGCTCCGAACGAGTAGCCGATCACACCGATGGGGGCGCCCACGGGCAGGGCAGTGGCCAGCGCGGCCATCGCCGCCCGCACGTCGTCCTGCTCCCCCCGTCCCTCGTCGTGGGCGCCCTCGGACTGCCCGACCCCCCGGAAATTGAACCGCAGCGTGGCATATCCAGCGGCGTGGGCGACCTCCGCGGCCCTGATCACGACGGGGTTGTCCATGTCCCCGCCGTAGAGCGGGTGCGGGTGGCACAGGACGAACCCACCCCGGGCGGTCCCGCTCGGCGCAAGCCGCGCCTCCAGGGCCAGCCCTCCGGGCACGGTGACCGCGATGCCTTCCTCCATACGAATCCCGACCTTAGGGACTCGGCCCGGAATATTCAAGGGGCGGCTCGCGTCTCAGCCTACGAGGTATACTTTTGATCATGTCGACGCCGGGATGCCTGTGGAACCGCCCTCGGCTCGAGAGGCTCGTGGACGGGGCCCTCGGCCCGTGGATGGGTCGGATGGCCACCCAGCACGCCTCCCGCTGTCCCAGCTGTGGCCCCGAGGTGGAGCGGCTGCGGCGGCTCCGGGCGCTCATCCAGAGCAGCCAGGTGGAGGTCGCTGACCCCGACTGGTCCGGTTTCTGGCCGTCTGTCCGAACGCGGATCGTCCAGGAGGTCCCTCGGCCGGTCCGTGATGCCTGGTGGCTGCCCTACTGGAAGCCGGTCTGGGGCCACCCGCGGATGGCCCTGAGCGGCGTCCTGGTCTCGACCCTGGCCGTCGCGCTGGTCATGTGGCCGAGCGTGCATGCGCCGATGTCCAGGGCGGTCGCGGCGGCCGTGGAGGTGCAGGACGTATCGAGCCCCGATCCGGAGCGCAGCGTGATGGTCTTCTCGAACCCGGATGACGACGTGACCGTGATCTGGGTGTTCAACCCCGCCGAGCAGGACGAGCAGTCGTAGCTCGCTTCCGCGCCTGGCGGAGCGGACCCGCTACTCCTTCAGGCCGGCCAGCCGCTCCTTCGCCAGCGGGGCCTCTTCCGACTGCGGGAAGTGCTCGACGAGGTATTGTAGCCTCGCCTGAGCCAGCGCGGTCTGCTTGAGCTCGACCAAGGCCAGGGCTTCCTTGTAGAGCGCGGTCGGCACCTTGCTGCCGCGGGGGTAGGCGACCACCACCTTGCGGAACTCCTGGACCGCCTGCTCCATGTTCTCTCGCGCCTTCTCGGGCTGACCCGCGGTGGCGCGCGCGAGGCTGAAGTAGGCCTCGCCGATCCAGTACTGCGCGCTGTCCGCGAGCGCTGAATCCGGGAAGCGCCGGAGGAAATCGCGGAAGCCCGACACGGCCAGGGGGTAGAGGCCCTTGCTGAAGTCCAGATACGCGGCCTGGTAGCTCTCCTCGGCGGAGGCGCCGGCGCGCGCGGGTGGGGGCACCGCCGCCACGGAAGGAGCGGGTCCGGGGGTCGCCCCTGAGCGGGCGGGCGGGGGGGCGCCGCCGCCGGATGGAGCCGGCTGGCGCCCCATGCTGTCCACCCGCTGCGACAGATCATCGACGCGTGCCGATACGCGGGCGACCTCCTGGGAGAGCGCATCGAGGCGCGCATTCAGCGCCGCGAGCTGCTTGGAGGTCTCGATGGACTGCTCGCGGGTGCGTCGGTCGAGCTGGCCCACCACCGTCTCGGTGTCGCCGCGGCTGCGGTGGACGTTGAGGGTCAGCGAGTTGAGATCCTGGCGGATCTGGGCCACGTCCTGCTGGAGCGAGTCGCCGGAGACGTCGGCGCAACCCGCGCTCCCCGCCACGACCGCGGCGAGGAGGCTCCAAGCAACGAAGGGGAGCCGGAGGCTCCCCTTCGTCATCGACCTGCGCACGGGATCGTCCCCGGCGTGGTTCAGCGCGCCTTGGTCAGGAAGTGCGACCGCCGGTTCTTGGCCCAGCAGTCCTCGGTGTGCTCGGTGCAGGTCGGTCGCTCCTTGCCGTACGAGATGATCGTGATGCGGCTGGCCTGCACGCCCTGGGCGACCAGGTAGTTCATCGTGGACTTCGCGCGACGCTCGCCGAGGGCGAGGTTGTATTCGTTGGTGCCGCGCTCGTCACAGTGTCCCTCGATCAGCACCAGGTTGTCGTTCGACTTCAGCCACGCCGCGTTGGCATCCAGCGTCTTCGCGTCGTTGGGCCGGATGTCGTACTTGTCGAAGTCGAAGAACACGTCCTTGAGGTTGGCGTTCTCCGCGAACTCGCTCGGACGCGGCGGCGTCGCCGGCGCGGCGGTCGCGGGCGCCATCGGCGCCGGCGTCATCGAAGGAGCGGACGGGGTCGCAGGCGCCGCGGCAGAAGGCGCCGCGCCGCTCGGAGCCGGCGCAGAGGCCGCCGTCGTTGCCGGCCGCTTGGGACACCCCACGAGGAAGAGAGAGAGGGCGAGCACTGGGATTGCGAGCAGCTGCGCGCTTCCCCGTCGATGCGCCATGAGCCAGATCCTCCTTGTTTTCGTCGTCATATCACTGCGATTGGCGCCACCGGGCCATCCTATCACGGAAGACGCGGTGACCAAGAAGCACTTGTTGACTCACCGGGCCCTCGCGGGAGCGGCTGCTGCTCGCTGCCGTCGGCCAGCATCGTGAACAGCTGATAGCTTCCCGACCGATTCGACTGGAACACGAGGTGCCGCCCGTTCGGAGCCCAGGACGCCCCCTCGTTGTTGCCGGGGCCGGCGGTGAGCCGGCGCAGATTGGACCCGTCGGGGCTCACCGCCCACAGGTCGAAATTGCCCTGCCGGGAGGTGTAGACGATCGTGTCGCCCTTGGGCGACCAGCGGGGCTGGGTGTTGAAGCCCGCCTGGGTGACCCGCCGCACGTTGGCTCCCTCGGCGTCCATGATGAAGATCTGGGCCCCGCCGGCGCGCTCCGAGACGAACGCCATCTCGCGCCCGGTGGGCGACCAGCTGGGCTCGGTGTCGATGCCGGCGTAGGAGGTGAGCCGCCGGAAGGCACCGGTGGCGAGGTTCAGCACGTACACCTCCGGGTTCCCGTCGCGCGACAGGGTGAGCGCGACCGAGCGGCCGTCCGGGCTGAAGGCGGGCGAGGTGTTGATCCCGAGGAAGCCGGCCAGCACCTGGACCGGCCGGTTCTCGAACGGGAACATCCGGTAGAGATACGGGTAGCCCCGCATGTACGAGGTGAAGGCGAGCGAGCGGGTGTCCGGGCTCCAGACCGGCGAGAGGTTGATGGACTTGTTCGACGTCACGCGATTGGGGTTCGCGCCGTCGTAGTCCATCATGTGCACTTCCTTGTTGCCCGAGACCACGCCGACGTAGGCGATCTTGGTGTCGGCGATCCCTAGCTCGCCGGTGAACTGCATGACCACCTCGTCGGCGATCTTGTGGGCGAGGCGGCGCGCCTGGGCCGTCGGCATCTCGATCTTCTTGGTTCCGATCAGCCGGAACTCGGGCGAGGTCAGGTCGTGCAGGCGCATCTCGACCTCGGCCCGGTCCCCCCGCAGGGTGAGCAGGCCGTGCAGGCCGGCGTGGGCGCCCGCCGCCGCGAAGTTCGCGAAAGCCGCGCGCAGGGCCGCGGGGTCGCCGGGCGCGATGGGCGGCACCTCGGTGACCACGCTGAAGAGCGCGGAGAAGGTCAGGTCCCGGGCCGCCACCTGCGGTATGCCCTTGCTCAGCCCAGCGGAGTCGGTGCCCGCGACGACCGTGAAGTTCGGGATGACGATGTTGAGCTTCTTGGCCCCGGTGGCGAGCACGTTGAGGAGCACGTCGGCGGCCTGCGAGCGGGCCGCGGGTGGGGAGGAGAGGGCGCCGGCGACCGCGGCCAGTGCCACCAAGGCCACGAGCACGCCCAGCGGACGGCCGGGACGCATCAGGTTGTCCATGACTCACCCATTGCCTGTCAGCCGCGACGTAGATCGAAGGTGAAGAGGATGCGGAGCGAGGGCTTCGTCCAGTCATCTGGCAGTCGCGGAAAAGGGCTCGCTCCCATGACCGCGCGGAGGGCCGCGTTGTCATAGAAGGCGTTGCCCGAGCTCTTGTGGATGGCGGGCGGCCCGATCGAGCCGTCGCGCTGGATCTCGACGTAGATCTGCGGCTTCTGAGACGGATCGTTGGGCTGGTTCTGGCGCTGCCACTCCTGCTCGACCTTCTGGAGCACCAGACGCAGGTACCACGCGTAGGGGAAGTCTCCCACGTCGAGGGTCAGCGCGCCCGAGCCGGTCACGACGCCGGTGGGCGCGCCGAGCGATGCGGATTCCTGAGGGCGCGGCGACTCCGCGGTCTTCTCACCACGCCGGGCTCCCGACGGCGGCGTCGCGAGCGGCGGCAATTCCTTCTCGCCGGGGCGCGGCAGCGTGGCCGCGCGCGGCGGTAGGGGTCGCACCGTCGGCAGTGACGGGGCCGGCAGGCTCGGCGCCTCGCGCGGGGGTGCCTCGCGCGGAGGAGTCGGGGCCTTGGGCACGGGCTCAGGATCGGGCGCGCGCGGGGCCACCGGGGCCTGAGGACGAGAGGGCAGCGCCGGCGCGGGGGCCGCATTGGGCACGCCGACAGCCGCGACCATCGGCACTAGGTTCACGACCTGCACCTTCTCCGGGCGCCAGCCGCTCCACATCACGAACGCGGTGAGGCCTCCGAACACCGCCACGTGGGCGAGGGCGGAGAAGGTGAGGGCCGCCATGGGCAGGCGGTGCCGGCTCAGCGCCGGCCCCGGTCGCCTCAGGCCGGGATCGGGGAGTGGGCCCATGGAGTAGCGACGGGCGGCCACCGTCGTGCTCATCGAGCGCGAGACGGCTCCGTGACCATGCCCAGCTTCTCGATGCCGGAGCGCCGGATGCGGTCCATGGTCTCGACCACGAACCCGTACTGCAGCGCCTGATCGGCCCGCAGGTAGAGGGTCTTGTCCTGGCGGTTCTTGAACAGATCCCGCAGCGTCTGCTCGAGCGAGGCGAGCGGGACCACTTTGTCGTTGATGTGGATGGTCTGCTCCTTGGTGAGCGTGAGGACCATCCGCTCTTCGGTGGCCGTCGGCTTGCCCGCCGTCTTGGGCAGGTTGACGTCGATGCCTCGGTACATGAGGGGGGCCGTGAGCATGAAGATCAGGAGCAGCACCAGGGTGACGTCGACCAGCGGGATGATGTTGATCTCGGCCAGGGTCCCGCCGATCTGGTAGCTGCCGCCGTTGCCGCTCGAGTCGACCTTAATGGCCATCTTTCACCCGCGACACCTTCTGCACCGGGCGGGCGAAGGCATTCAGCAGGTCCAGCGTGAAGCCTTCCATCTCCATCGCCCAGTGCTTGGTCCGGTTCACGAAGAAGTTGTACCCCATGACCGCCGGGATGGCGGCGCCGAGGCCCGCCGCGGTGGCGATCAGCGCCTCGGAGATGCCGGGCGCCACCACCGCGAGGTTGGCCGAGCCCTGCTGACCGATGCCCTGGAAGGCGGTCATGATGCCCCACACGGTGCCGAACAGGCCGATGAAGGGCGCCGAGCTCGCCACGGTGGCCAGGAAAGGCAGGTAGCGCTCCATGCGCCCGACCTCGGAGGTGCCGGCGCGGCGCAGGGCGCGGCCCGACGCCTCGAGGCGCTCGGCGGGCAGCCCTTCCTCCGCGTCGTCGAGGATGTGGTCGACCATCTCGGCGCTGCCGTACGCGGTGACCAGCTCCTGACCGGCCGCCACGTAGAGCTGGGCGATCGGACTGTCGCGGTGCTTCTTGGCCGCCGCGTAGACCACCGAGAAGCGGCGGGCCTCGCGGAAGATCTGGCGGAAGCGGAGGGACTCGCGGTGGATCTTGCGGAATTCCCACCACTTCTCGACGATCAGCGCCCAGCAGACGATCGAGAAGATCGCGAGCAGTAACAGGATGAGTTTGGCGACGGGACCGGCGCTGAGGACGAGGTCTGCAACGCCGCCGTTGACGCTTCCTGGCCCTGGCACTCGGGTCTCCTTCTCAGGTGGGTGGTGAAAGACACAGCAGCGATATTTTCTTCTTTGATGATACCGGAGCGTTTTCTGGAGTGTCAACAAATTCGACCCGAAAACGCTTGAAAAGTCGCTGAATTATTGACAGTCTCCGCCTCCGGCCGTATAAGCCTTCTATGTTCCACTCCCCGGGTGCGATCGCGATCCACGTGGGCCCGATCGCGCTCCGCTGGTACGGCATCCTCATGGCGCTGGCGATGGCGCTCGGCTTGTGGCTCGGCCACCGCGACGCGCGCGACCGCGGCCTCGATCCGGAGAGCCTGCTCAAGGCGGGGGAGCTGGCCCTGCTCGGCGGGCTCATCGGCGCGCGCCTCTACTACGTGATGTTCAACCTCGACTACTACAGTCAGTACCCCGGTAAAATCTTCGCGGTCTGGGAGGGTGGCCTCGCCATTCACGGTGGCGTCGTCGCCGGCGTGCTCGTCGGCGGCCTGTACGCGTGGCGGCGACACCTGCCGCTGCGGCAGTTCCTCGACGTGGCGGCCCCCAGCCTCGCTCTCGGGCAGGCGATCGGCCGGTGGGGGAACTTCTTCAACGAGGAGGCGTTCGGCCGGCCGACCGATCTACCCTGGAAGCTCTTCATCTCGCCCCCGAACCGGCCGCTGCAGTACGCGCAGTCGGAATACTTCCACCCGACCTTCCTCTACGAGTCGCTCTGGGACCTGATCGTGTTCTTGCTGCTCTACCTGACGCTCCGCGATCGCCTGAAGCGGGCGCCCGGCGCGCTGTTCCTCGCTTACCTCGGTCTCTACTCGCTCGGCCGCCTCTTCACGGAAGGCCTCCGCACCGATCCTCTGATGCTCGGCTCGCTCCGGATCGCGCAGATCGTGAGCCTGGTCGGCATGGCGGTGGCGGCGGTGGGGGTCCCGCTCCTGCTGCGCCAGCGTCGGCGCCCCGCCTGACCCAACCCGGAAATCCGGTGTGAAGCGCTACGCGAGCCGCGACGGCCGCATCCGACTGTTCGTCGGCGACAGCCGGCGGCTCACCGGGATCGCCACCGGCAGCGTCGGCGTGATCCTGACCTCGCCGCCCTACTGGGTCCGGGGCCGCGGCCGCGCGCAGGCCGAGCGCTACGCGCGCGAGCTCGCGGCCGGCTTCGCCCGGGAGTGGCGCCGCGTGCTCGCCGACCGCGGCGACCTCTGGCTCGTCATCGGCGACCGGCACGACGGCTTCGAGTGGGTGGGCATCGACGCCCTCGTGACCGCGGCCCTGAGGCGCCGGGGCTTCCGCCTCCAGTCGAAGGGCCTGTGGGCGCAGGTGCGGTCGCGCGAGCGGTGGGACAACCGGGTCAACTACCTGCTGCGGTTCCGAAAGGCGGGCCGTCCGGTGCGGCCGGATGGCCACACGCTCTGCTGGACGCTGCCTCTGCCGCGCTCGCATCCGGAGAGCCTGTGGGACGCGACGCCCGACCCGGTGCTCCGCGGGATCCTCGAGATCTCGGCCCGGCGCGGCGCGGTGCTCGATCCCTTCGCGGGGGCGGGGACGGTGGGGCGGGTCGCGGTGGCCCTCGGCCGCGAGTGGATCGGCGTCGAGCGCGACGCGCAGATGGCGGCTCTCGCGGCGCGCCGCCTCCGCCTCCGCCCGGTCAGGGCTTCGCGGAAGTCAGCGCGACCTCGTGGCCGTCGCGCAGCACGGTCACGGTGATCGGGCTTCCGGCAGGCACTCGGCTCAGGCGCTCCTGCAGCTCGGCGTAGCTCTCCTCACCGATCCGCTTGCCCTGCACCGCGAGGATGATGTCGCCTCCGAGCAACATGGGCTTTCCGTCGACGGTCGCCACGATCGTTCCGGGCCGGAGCCCGATGCGGGCGGCGGGCGAGTCGGTCGCGACCTGCTGCACGAGCACCGCGGTCGGCTGCGGCAGGTTGATGGCCTGGGCGACCCGGCCGCTCACGATCACGCCGCTCATGCCGCTCCAGAAGGAGCGCTGCTCGAGGAGCAGGCGCCGGGTCATGTTGATCGTCACCACGAAGCCCAGCCCCTCCGAGCCCCCGGACCTGGAGATGTTGTGGCTGGCGATTCCGATCACCTCGCCGGTCATGTTGAACATCGGGCCACCCGAGTTGCCCGGGTTGATGGCGGCGTCGGTCTGGAAGAACTCGGCGAGCGCCAGCTCGCTGTAGACCGTGTTCGGCTGGTGACGCGCGGTCACGTAGCCCACGCTGAGGCTGTGGGCGATGCCGTAGGGAGCGCCGATGATGAACACCTGATCGCCCACCGCGACCTTGTCGGAGTTGCCGAGGGTCGCCACCACGATCGCCCTGGGCACACGCTCGAGCCGCAGGAGCGAGACGTCGGCGCCCGGCTCGGATGCGATCACCCGCGCGGTCACGGTCTCGCCGCCCAGGAACTCGACGGTGATCTCGTCCGCGGTCTGGACCACGTGCGCCGCGGTGATCACCTTGCCGTCCCTCGAGATCACGACTCCCGAGCCGACCTCCGAGAAGCGGGTGACCTGACCGGTGCCCGCGATCTCCTTCCCGCGGGACCGGACGATCACCACCGCGGTGTTCACCTTCTGGAACGCCGCCGCGACGCTCTGGGCCTCGGCCGCGCCCACCGAGGAGATCGCGGCGGCCAGCGCCAGTGCCGCCAGCAGCGGCCTCACGACTTGCCTCCGAGCAAGGAGTGGACGGTCTGCCGGAGCGAGGCCTCGTCGAACGCGACGGCCTGCCGCGCCGGCGCGCTCGCCTCGGTCTTCAGCCCGGTCTCGCTCAGGATCACGCAGATGCTGGCGTCGGGATCGACCTCGCGCGCGGCGAGGAGCCGGCGCAGCACCGCGAGTGCCGCGACGCCGGTGGGCCCGGCCCAGATCCCCTCGGAGCGGGCGAGGAGGCGCTGCGTCTCCAGGATCTCCTCGTCCTCCGCATCGCCGGCCACGCCACCGATCTCGTTCAGGATTCGCAGGACCCAGTCGCCCTTGCGGCCGGGGTTGCCGGCGGCCAGCCCCTCGGCGACCGTGTAGCCGATCTTCATGGGCTCCACCGGCCGCTTCTCGCGCCACGCGCGCGCGATCGCGTTGGCGCGAGCGGCCTGGGCGGCCACCATCTGGGGCCGCCGCGGGATCCACCCGAGCCGCTCCAGCTCGACGAAGCCACGGTGGGTGGCGATGAAGGTCTCGCCCACCGCCACCGGCGCCACCACGACGTCGGGTACGCGCCAGCGAGACTGCTCGGCGATCTCGTAGGCGAGCGTCTTCTTGCCCTCGTGCTTGTAGGCGTTCCGGGAGGCACCGCAGTCGAAGAAGAGCCGCTCCTCGACGAGCCGGTCCCAGTGGCCGATCAGGTCGTCGTAGACACCCCGGTAGAGGACGAGATCGGTGGCGGTGGCGGTCATGTGAAGCAGCTTGGGCGCCGACGTCCGCTCGTAGGCGAAGATCAGCGAGCGCAGGCCGGCGCGGGCCGAATAGGCAGCGATCGAGGAGCCCGCGTTGCCGGAGCTGACCACTGAGGTGGCACGAAAGCCGAACTGCAGCGCCGCCGCGACCGCGGTCGCCGACGATCGGTCCTTGACGGTGCCAGTGGGATTGGAGCCCTCGAACTTGACCTGGAGGCGGCGAACCCCGAGCGCGCGGCCGAGAGCCGGGCAGTCGAGCAGCGGGCTACAGCCTTCTCCCAGGGTCACCCGGTGCGCCGGATCCGCGATCGGCAGAACCGCGGCGTAGCGCCAGAGGCCGCGCCCCTCGAGGACGGTGGGGCCGGCCGCGCGCAGCGCCCCCCAGTCGTACTGCAGCTCGAGGAGCCCTTTGCACCGCATGCATTCGAGCCGGTAGTCGAGGGCGTGATCGGCACCGCAGGCGATGCAGCGGAGCGCCATCGCCCGGGAGGCGCTTGTCATCTCCGGTTCCCCCGCCGAGGGCCCCGGCTCACCCGAGCACGGCCAGCATCGCCTCGATGCGGTGGCGGAGGGTGTGCTCGGCGAGGGCCCGCTTGCGCGCCCGCTCCCCGATGTCGCGTGCCTCGTCGGGGTGGGCGAGGTAGTAGTCGAGCTGGCGACGGAGCTCGCCGAGATCGTGGTACACGATCGCCTCCTCGCCTGGAGTGAACAGGTGAGGCAGCTCGTCCTTGGCGTCCACGACCTGACAGGCGGCGCTCGCGGCCAGCTCGAAAGTCCGCGTGTTCACCCCGACGATGTCGTTCATCGGATGATGGTGGTTCAGCGAGAGGACGGAGCCCGAGTAGACCGCGAGCTTGGCCCGTCCCCACACCGGTCCCCCCGCGACCATCGCGCGGACCTCGGGGGCCTCCACGCGGTCCCAGCCACCGCCCCACAGGCGGAGCGGGTAGCCTCGGAGCTCGCGCACGAAGCGCTCGCGGTACGCGTAGGCGCTGCCCACGAAGCTCAGCGGTCCCGCGTAGCGGTGTGTCTCCTCGGGGGTGAGCTCGACCGGGTGGTGCATCTCGGGCACGCAGTACATGGGCAGATAGTGGAGGTTCCGCAGCCCGGCCTGCTCGAGCGCCTGGAGCGCGTACCGCTCCTTGGTGAAGAAGGCGTCGTAGGCCTCGATGCACTCGAACGGGATCATCCACAGTGGGTTGTCCGGGAAGAAGTTCACGAAGCGCGTGTCGACGCGCGCCTTCACGCGTCGGACGAGCCCGGGGGTGACCGGCCCGCCCTTGATCACCAGCACCAGGTCCGGCCGCCAAGCCACGCACGCGCGCTCGAGACGGCGAAGGATGAAGAGCTGGTAGGTCGCCTTGGTCGAGCGGTTCTTGTACAGCGGGTTGTCGCGGCGATACGCGAAGGTCCGCGCCTCGTGACCCATGGCCACGAGCTCGTCGCGGAAGTCCATGCCCATGTGTCCGGGGCGGGCGAACGGCAGGACGATCAGCCAGCGCACGGGCGAAGCGTACCACATCGGGGCGGACGGGCCGCCGCCCGTCCCGGCGGCTCAGGCGAAGGCGGGACGGACCTCCTTCGCGATCAGCTCGAGCTCACGCATGATGTGCCGGTGCGGCATGCCCGGGAAGAAGACGCGGCAGATGAGGTGGGTCATGCCGTACTCGGTGACGAAGGGCTTGAGCGCGCGGATGACCTGATCGGGACCCCCGATGAGGAAGCGATTCTTCATCAGGCCGTCGAGATCGGTGGCGATGGAGGCGTCGATGAACGGATGGCGCCAGCCTCCCGCGTACTCCTTCCGGTACGAGATCATGATGTGCTTCTCGGCGAGCTCGCGCGCCTCGCGGTCGGTGTCGGCGATGATCACGTCACGGGTGAGCGCCCACTCGGTCACGGCCTCCGTCTTGCCCGCCGCGCGCCGATTGGCAATGAACTGCTGCTTGCCCGCGAGCAGACGAGGCAGATCCGCGGTGGGCCCCGGCACCCAGTTGTCGGCCAGCGTGGCGGCGCGGCGGAGGGTGATGTCCCCCCAGCCGCCGATCCAGACCGGCGGATGCGGACGGGTGACCGGCTTCGGCTCGAGCCGACCCTCGACCTGATAGTAGGTGCCGCGGAACGAGACGGACTCCTGGGTCCACAGCCCGTTCATGATCGCGAGCTGCTCCTCGAAGCGTGCGCCCCGCTTCTCGAGCGCAGCCCCGTAGAGCGCGAACTCGTCTGGCTTGTACCCGATCGCGATGCCGAGCACGAAACGGCCGCCCGATATCACGTCGAGCATGACGGTGTCTTCGGCCAGCCGGACCGGGTGGTAGAACGGCGCCACCAGGATGTCGGTGCCGAGGCGTATCCGGCTCGTGCGGGTGGCGAAGCCGGCCAGCACCGGCAGGGGCGACGGCCAGTAGTGGTTGGTGACCGAGTGGTGCTCCTCCATCCATACCGAGTCGAAGCCGAGGTCCTCGGCGCGTACGACCTCTTCGAGGGCGTCCCGGTAGTAGTGTCCACCCTCGATCGGGATGAAGCCGACCTGGAGTCCCGCCACCGCTAGCGGTCGCTCGCGAGCTTGCCGTTCACGCCCCAGTTCGACTTCTCCACGTCCTGGAACACCACATGAACCTGATCGGCGGTGGTCTTGCCAATCTTCACCATGGCGTCGGTGATGGCCGCGACGATCTCGCGCTTCTGCTGGTCGGTGCGGCCGGCGTACCACTGGACGGTGATGTTGGGCATGGAACCCTCCTCGAATGGTCGGGTGCTATCTGAGCCTCCGCATGTCGTCCGGGAAGCTGGACGTGAACGAGTACGACTTGACGATACCGTCGGCGTTGAAGCGCACGGTGAGATCCTTGCTCATCTCGGCGCCGGCGTCGCGCTGCCCGTAGAACCAGCGCCACGTCGTGTCGCCGTTGTCGATCCCCATCTGGTACGGCTCGCCGAACATGCGCACGAGCCCGTAGCGGTCGGTCTTGCCGTTGACGATCCATCGCGCCTCGGGCGAGGGGAAATCGCGACCGAACCTGACCGACACGCACCCGGCGAGCAGGACTAGCGCGACCAGACAGGACAGCCATCCGGGCCGAGGCATGGCGCGGATTATTGCATCGGACGCAACTACGGGCAAGCATGCAACTAGGGCGAGGGCGCAATCATGGCCGCGTCGACTCGCGTGCTAAGATGACCGCCGTGGAAGCCTTCACCGCCGAGGAGCGGGCCGCCCTCGCGCCCTACTTCACCAACATCGAGGGGCCGGTCTTCGCGCTGATCAATCTTCCGGAGGTCGTCAAGGGCGCGCTGTTCGCGCGCTACTCCCGCTCCGCGAAATCGCTGCGCCGGCTGTTCCTCGACGAGTTCCTGGAGCAGGCCCGGGAGCCGGCGACGGAAGGGGCCATCGGCACCACCCGCGCCGACCAGCTCTACGAGCGCGTGCTCAGCGAGTACGGCGACGACTCGGTGGCCCAGTTGGGCGGCGTGCACCTGGCCTGCGAGGGTGCGTCCAACATCCTGACCAAGGTCCTCGAGTGGGGGCGGCTCATGGCCTACCTCGAGCAGTCCACGCGCTACGTGCCCTACACGGATCGGCCAGGGGGCCGCTTCAAGTATCACGTGCCGGCCGAGCTCGACGGTCATCCCCTTCGGGCCCGGTACGTCGAGGTGCTCGACCGCGCCTTCGACACCTACGCGCGCTGGATCGATCCGATGCGCGAGTACTGGATGGCCCGCTTCCCGCAGCCGACGGGAGAGAGCGACGCGGCCTACCGCATGACCATCCGCGCGAAGGCCCTCGACAGCCTGCGGGGGCTCCTGCCCGCCGCCACCCGCTCGAACGTCGGCATCTTCGGTACCGGCCAGGGTTACGAGGCGCTCGTGCTCCGCATGCGGGCGCATCCGCTCCGGGAAGTCCGCGACTACGCTGAGCTCATGTTCGTCGAGCTCGACCGGGTGATCCCGGCGTTCCTCAAGCGCCTGTCTCGCCCCGAGCGGGGTGGAGTGTGGGCCCGCTATCTCGAGGACACCCGGGAAGCCACCGCTGCCGTCGCGGCCCGGCTGCTGCAGGGCGTCGACGCCGAGCCTCGGCCCGAGGTCACGCTCACCGACTTCGATCCGGAGGGCGAGGTCAAGGTGGTCGCCGCCGCCCTGTACGCCGCCTCGCGGCTGCCCGACGATCAGCTCCTCGCGGTGGCCCGCAAGCTCTCGGTCGAGGAGCGGCGGCAGGTCCTCGAGGCCTACGCCGGCCGCCGCGAGAATCGGCGGCACAAGCCGGGGCGGGCCTTCGAGCGTACCGCGTACCGCTTCGACGTGTTGGGAGACTACGGGGCGTTCCGTGATCTGCAGCGGCACCGCCTGCTCACGCTCGAGTGGCAGACGCTCTCGACACGTCACGGCCACGTCACCCCCGACGAGCTCGCGGACGCGGGCGTGCTCGCCGACTGGACCCGCGTGATGGAGGACTCGGCGACGCTCCACGACGCGCTCGCCGCCGAGATGCCCGCGGTCGCGTCGTACGCGGTGGCCATGGCGTATCGCGTGCGGTTCTACATGGAGCTGAACGCGCGCGAGGCGATGCACATGATCGAGCTGCGCACCGCGCCCCAGGGCCATCCGGCCTATCGGCGAATTTGCCAGGCCATGCATCGCCTCATCGCGGAGCAGGCCGGACACCGTGCGCTCGCGGAGGCGATGGTACACGCCGACCACTCGGGCGCGGAGGGTGGGCGTCTCGATGCGGAGCGGGCGGCGGAGCGCCGGCGTCGGGGGAGCTGAAGGCCGGCGGGCGCTCACGCGGGTGGTGGCGCCCCCCCCGGATCGCCACGGAGCCGGGTTGGGGGTCCCGATGGCCGTCCTCGCTGGCCCTCCTGACTCCGTCCTCGGTCGGCTTCGGAGCGGACACGCCTCGCCCGAGGGCCGCATCCACGGCTGCTACGTGCCCGCCGACTGGACGATCGTCTCCACGGCCGATCCGTAGGTCCTCATGCACGAGTTCAAGCACGCCTTCGAGGGGCCCCGGCACAGGTAGATTCGTCGTCCCGGGCGAGCTCGGCGCTTGACCGGTCCCTCTCCCCGCGGCATACTCCTGCTCATGATAATTGGTCGACCAACCAATTACCCGCGGAGACGGCCCTGACCCCCCGGCGCGGCATGGGCCCGGCGCGGCGCGATCAGATCGTGCGCGCGACCATTCGCTGTCTGGCGCGTGACGGCTACGCCGGGCTCACCATGAAGCGGGTGGCCGTCGAAGCCTCGGTGAGCCAGGGAATACTGCACTACTACTTCCGCGATAAGGCCGCCATGCTCGCGGCCGCGGCCCTGCGCGTGACCGCGGATCTCGATCGCCGGGTGGCTGCGCAGGCCCGCGGGGCCCGAGGCGCTCGTGCGCGGCTTCGGGCCGTGATCCGCGCGTGCCTCGAGACTGCCGTCGAGAGCCGCGACTTCTGGACGGTGTTCATCGAGTTCTGGGGCGAGGCCTTCCACGACCGGCGACTGGCCGCGGTGAACCGGCAGGCCTACGCACGGGCCCGGCGCCTGATCGGGGTGGCGCTCGCCGAGGGCATCACCGACCGCGAGTGGAGGCGCGTGGACGTACAGGCTGCCGCCGTGGTCGTGCTCGGGTTACTCGACGGGCTGTCGCTCCAGCTCACATTCGATCGCGGGCTGATGACGCTCCCGCGCGCGGCGCGGATCGCCGAGGCCGCGCTCGTCCGCTACCTCTTACCAGGAGATCTCTCATGACCACGCCCCCCGAGCAGGTGAAGGCCAAGGCGTACCTCAGGGAGAAGGGGACCGAGGCGCCGGTCGCGCAGATCCGCCAGCGCGTTGCCGACGCGTTCGCCACCGTGGACACGCTCCTCGACTCGGTGACCGAGGCGCAGGCCGCGCGGAAGGCGGTCGACGACGAGTGGTGCGTCCACGAGATCGTCGACCACCTCGTTGAGACGCACCCGCTCGCGCTCGAGGAGATGAGGGCGTTGATGGGGAATCGACACTCGCCGGTCAGCCCGATTCCGGCCGGCCTCCAGTCGGCCCGGCCCATGTCTCGACGCTGGGATGACCTGCGAGCCACTCTGCGGCAACTCCACCGGGAAGTGCTGGAGGTGCTGGACGGAGCGCCAGACCGGCTGACCGAGGCGCGCGCCCCCATCATCATGGTGATCAACGTGCGAGATGCCGGCGGGTCGGTGAAGCCGATGCACTGGATCGAGCCCTGCGATTGGAAGGCCTGTGCGGTGATCTTCCGGCTCCACGAGATGGATCACCTGACCCAGGCGAGGAAGGCGCTGCGCGCGATCGCCGCCGGTTGACCCGTCGTGTAAGATTGGATCATGACGCGGTTGGCCCGTCTCCTGCTCGCGGCCCTGGCTCTCCCGGCGGTCTGGTCGGGAGCGGCGATCGCCGCCGATGCCCCCGCCGCGGATCCGTCGACGCCCTCGATCTCGAGTGCCGTCCCCGACCTTCGTTTATCGGTCAGCGAGGTGCCGGGGGAGACGTCGCTGCGCCTGCCGCTCTCCTCGGAGAACTACCTGCTCCATGGCCTTCTGAGCCCGTACCTGTCCCTGGGCTCGAGCACCGCGCTCGGCGCGCCGTGGAACTCGACGCTGACCCCGGGGCTACGACGGGACACCGACGGGCTCGACGACGTGCGACTCGGCGCGGGGTTCGCGTTGCCCCTCTCGGAGCGAGCGCAGATGTACGGGGAGTATCGATTCCTGCGCGGGCGTCTCGACGCGGGTGCCGGCCGGGGGCTGCTGCAGCGCGAGCCGGATTCCGCCGACTTCCGCGCCGGCTTCTCGATTCGCCTCAACTAGCTCCTGCTCGGCTGTTTCGCCCGCCTCAGGCTCGCGCGAACTCTTCCTTCGCCCTCTGCAGCTCGGCGGGCCGCGCCACTAGGTCCAGGGCGGTCATGGCCAGCGCCTTCGCGGCCGCCACCATGCCGGTCCGCGCGATCGGCGACTTGGCCCACTCCGCGAACTCCCGGGAGTGACCGGGCACGCCGTCGGGCGAGATGCGGATGTACGGATGGATGGTCGGCAGCGCCTGGCTCACGTTGCCGCAGTCGGTGGAGCCGTAACCCGCTTCGCCGTCGTCGGGATCCACCGGGAAGTCGATCCGCTCGAGGTTCTTGCCGAACAGCTCGGCCATCACGAGGTTGGCCTTGAGGGGGTCGTGGATGATCGCGTCGGCGGTCACCTTCGTGGTGCAGCCGGTGGCGGCGGCCGCGCCCTCCGCGCACGCCTCGAAGCGACGCAGCAGCTCGCGGCAGTAGTCCTTGGTGGGCGCACGCAGATAGAACTCGGCCGCGGTGTGCTCCGGGATGATGTTGGCCTGGTCGCCGCCCTTGGTGATGATGCCGTGCACGCGCGCGTCCGGCCGCAGCTGCTGCCGCATAGCGTCGAGCGAGACGAAGAGCTGGATCATCGCGTTGAGCGCGTTGACCCCCCGCCAGGGCCAGGACGAGGCGTGGGAGGCCCGCCCGAAGAACTCGCACTTGACCTTGATGATGCCGAGGCTGGGGCGCCAGACCTGGGTGCCGCAGCGACCGTGGATCATCATGGCCGCGTCCACTCCCTGGAACACCCCGGCTTCCATCAGCCGCACCTTGCCCGCGCCCCCCTCCTCGGCCGGCGTGCCGATCACCTGGATGCGCCCCGGAAACGGCAGGCTTCCGAGTGCGGCGGCGATGGCGGCGCCCGCACCGGTGCCCGCGGTGGCGATGACGTTGTGGCCGCACGCGTGGCCGATGTTCGGCAGCGCGTCGTACTCGGCCATGATCGCGATGGTGGGGCCGGGGCCCTGACCCGCGATGGTGGCGCGGAAGGCGGTGGGCAGCCCGCCCACTCCGCGCTCGACCGCGGCGCCCTGCTTCTCGAGGAAGTCGGTGAGCCACGCCGCCGCCTTGTGCTCCTCGAAGCACAGCTCCGGATTGGCGTGGATCTGGTGGCTGATCTTCTCGAGCTCGTCCGCGAGCCGGTCGACCGTCTCAGCGACGCGGATCTTTGCCTGCTCCAACGCGCTCGGGTTACCGTGGAGGGTCATTCTTAGCGCTCCGTGGGGGAAGATATCGCGTTGCGGTAGGGCCTCTTCGCGCAAGCGCTCATCGGGGTGTCGGGGCGGACTCGCCATTCGCGGTCTCGGGCCTCTTCGCGCAAGCGCTCATCGGGGTGTCCGGGCAAACTCGTCCTTGGCGGCCTTGACGCGGATGGGCTCGGCGAGGAGATCATAAGTGGTGAGGGCCATGGTCTTGGCGGCGGCCACCATGCCCGCGCGGGCGAGCGGTTTCACCGCCGCGTCGGCGAACTCGCGCGTGTGAATCGCCATGCCGGTGGGGGCGATGGCCACCATCGGCTGGATGGCCGGGATGATCTGACTCACGTTGCCGATGTCGGACGACCCGAGGCGGTCCGGGATGGCCTGGCCCTCGGCGAGGCCGGCCGTCTTCATGTTGGCCGCGAAGAGGTCCAGCATCACCCGGCTCGACTTCATCGGCTCGTAGACGCTGTCGTGCTGGGTGACCTTCAGGGTGCACCCGGTGGCTTTCGCCGCCCCCTCCGCGGCCGCGGTCACCCGCTTGAACAGATCCCACATCGTGTCGATCCGCGGCGCGCGCACGTAGAAGATCGCGGAGGCGTACTCCGGGATGATGTTGGCCGCCGCACCACCGTTGGTGATGATGCCGTGAATGCGGCAGTCCGGGCGCACCTGCTGCCGTAGCATGCTGACCGCGTTGTACATCCCGATGACGGCGTCGAGGGCGTTGACGCCCTCCCACGGGTCGGCGGAGGCGTGCGAGGCCTTGCCGGTGAACTCGAAGGTTCCTCGGACGATACCGAGCAGATCCTGGTGGAGCAGCGTGCGGTCGAAGCCGTGGATCATCATCGCGCAGTCGACGTCCTTGAAGACACCGCTCTTGATCAGCTTCACCTTCCCGCCGCCGCCCTCCTCGGCGGGGGTGCCGATCACCTGGATACGACCCTTGGGGAGCTGCGCCCGGACCGCAGCCAGGGCCGCGCCCGCGCCGGCCCCGGAGGTCGCGATCACGTTGTGGCCGCACGCGTGACCGATGCCGGGCAGTGCGTCGTACTCGCAGAGGATGGCGATGGTGGGGCCCTCGCCCGTCTCGATGGTGCCGCGGAACGCGGTGTCCACGCCGCCCACGCCCTTCTCGATCTTGAAGCCCTGTCTGGCCAGGAAGTCGCTGAGCCAGCCACAGGCCTGCACTTCCTGGTAGGCGAGCTCCGGGTGGTCGTGGATCTGGCGGGACAGGGCCTCGAGCTCGTCGGCCAAACGGTCGACGGCCTGCGCGATGGAATCCTTGAGGGTGCTCATGACAACCTCCACGATGGGGTCGAACGCTTCGGCCGGGAGAGTACCACGTCCCGGACGACCCGGGGAATCAGGGGGACTGGGCGCAGAAGAGGAAGAAGAGCGGTCGCGACGGGTCGGGCGAGCCGCCGCGGCCGGGCTCGTTCACGCAGCGAAGGCTCGGCGATGAATCGGAGCGGGACGGCGAGTTCGCGGTGGCGCAGGCAGCCAGGGCGACCGCGGCGCCGAGCATCAACAGGGCGCGACCCAGACGAGAGGAGTGCACGACCATGAAGGGTACCACGACGACTGCGGACGGCGGGACGGGAGCGAAACGGTGAGGCGAGTGGACTAGACGGAGGGAGCCAGGGCGGCGTCCGCCGCCGGAATGCCGACCGGCAGCTCCATCACGAAGACCGCGCCGCCGCCCGGCCGGTTCTCAGCCCAGAGGCGGCCCTCGTGTTCGGCGATCACGCTGTGGGCGACCGACAGGCCGAGGCCCCGACCCTCGCCAGGCCCCTTGGTGGTGAAGAAAGGGTTGAACACGCGCGCGAGGTCGTCGGGCGGCACGCCGGGCCCGTCGTCGGCGACCTCGATCCGAACTCCGTCCTGACCCGGCCGCACCCGGATCGTGAGGGTGCCACCGCCGCGGGCCGCGGACATGGCCTGCTCCGCGTTCTGCACCAGGTGGAAGAGGGCCTCCTGCAGCTGATTGCTGTCCGCCCAGATCTCGGGCACTTCCTGGAAGTCGGTCTGCACCGTGATGCGCGCACCCTCGAGCCGCGACTGGTGGAGGGCGAGCACTTTGTAGATCTGATCGCTCACCTTGCAGCGCGCCCGGCGCAGGGGCGACCGCTCCGCGAAGAGAACGAGCTCGCGCACGATGTTGGCGGCGCGCTTCGTGGCGCCGTCGATGACCTTGAGTCCGTTCAGGACCGACTCGTGATCCTGTGACTGGAGCAGGAGGTGGACCTGGCCCAGGATGATCATGAGCGGGTTGTTGATCTCGTGCGCGACCCCGCCCGCGAGCTCGCCCACCGCGGCCAGCCGCTCCGCTCGGACCACGTCGGTGTGCGAGCGCCGCAGCTCCTCGAGCTGCAGGCGAGTCTCCGAGTAGAGGCGGGCGTTGTCGAGGGCCAGTCCGATCTGGTCGGCGGTGGACTCCAGCAGCGCGATCTCTTCCCCGCTGAAGCGCTCCTCGGTCTGGCGGCCCAGCGAGAGCGTGCCCAGGATGCGATGGCGGGCGCGGATCGGCACGCACAGGAAGCCGCGTATGCCGTCGGCGGCCACCGCGGCGCGCGCGGCGGGCAGGAGATCCGGCGCGCGGCCGGCTTCGTCCACGCGGCGCACGCGTCCGGAAGCGGCCACCCGGCCGATGAGACCCTGGCCGATCGGCAGCACCTCGTTGACCTCGCGCAGCCGGGCCGAGAGACCCCTCTCGCCCCGCAGCAGCAGCATCTTGCCGTCCGATGACACGAGGTGGAGGCTCGCGATCTCGTGGCCGGTGACGTGGGTGAGCGCGCTCAGCGACTTCTGGATGACCTCGGTGAGATCGAGCGAGCGGCTCACCGCCTCGGTCACCGTGCGAAGGATCTGCAGGTGACGGATCAGAGACGTCGTACCGCCCACTCCACGATGGTTGACTCGCGCCATTGTCAGCCTGTGCTCGCTTCCCATTGCATTGGTACCTCGCCAGACGTTCTCTGCGTACCAAGCAAGCGAAGTGCCACTGGTAGTGAGTAAATAATATCATGTTTTACAAATAGTTAGATTGTTCTCGGACAATGCCGCAGAATGGTACCGGTGCTGCCCCGACACACTGTCAAGTCAAACCATGGCGAAACTGCCGGGCGTGGCCGATCCGGCGACCGATCGACGGGTGGGAGTAGAAGAAAAACTCCTCGAGGGGGTGTGGATTGCGCTCGGCGAGATTCAGCCTGGCCAGACGCTCCATGGCCCCGATGAAGGGGCCGGGGTCCTGGATGGCGTCGAGCGCAAATCGGTCTGCTTCCCATTCCACGTGGCGCGACCAGGCGTTGGCCGCCGGCAGGGCCACCAGGCTCACGAGCAGCAGGACGAGGCCGAAGAAGGGGAGCCCGCCGAGGTCGGCGGGCCCGTCCAGGCCCAGCAACCGTGAGCCTAGATGGAGCGCGTGGTCGGCCATCCAGAACGTGGCCAGCGTCAGCGCGCCCTGCACGGCCAGGCCGCGGCGGATGTCTCGGTGAAGCTGATGGGCCAGCTCGTGAGCCAGCACCGCCTCGATCTCGTCTTGCGTGAACTCGCTCAGCAGCGTGTCGAAGAGAAGGATCCGCCGGTTCCGGCCGAGTCCGGTGACCGCGGCATTGGCGGTGCGGCTCTTCCGAGACTGATCCACCACCCAGATCCCGCTCACCGGCACGCCGACACGGTCGGCCAGCGCCAGGAGCCGCGTCTCGAGCGGACTCGCCGGGAGCCGGGTGAGCCGGTAGAACAGCGGGACCAGCCAGACGGGCGTGACGAGGGCGAGCAGCGCGTAGCCGCCAAGGAAGACGACGGCGCCCCAGAGCCACCACCAGGGCGTGAGCCGCATCAGGCCGTACACGATCTCCACGGCCAACAGACCGAGGACACCACCGAGCAGGCCGGCCTTGACCACGTCGAGCAGCCAGCGGCCGAACGACTGATGGAGCAGGCCGTAGTGGCGGGGGAGCCAGTAGCGGCCGAGCCAGGTCACCGGCAACGTGATGAGTCGGTAGCCGCCCGCTAGCACCAGCAGCTCGAGAGCGAGCTGCTGCCACCATCGCGATGTCCACTGTGCGAGCCAATCGGCTAGGATCACGCCGGCGCGGGTCTGGACGAGGACCAGCAGGTAGGCGGCCGAGAGGGCCAGATCGACCAGCGACAGCGCGAGCTGGCGCCGGTGATAGGCGCGCGCGTGGGCCTCGTCGGACGCCGGCGACGCTTCCATGAACAGAGTGTCCCACCGTCCCGGAGGGCCGCCAACCACCCGCGCCGTTTGTGCTACACTGACCGCCAATTCACACTCAGGGAGCCGCCATGTTTCAGTCCGTGGAGGACGTCCAGCAGCAGTTCAAGAACGCCCGCTATATCGCCAACCGCCGTATCTCCACCGTCGTGTTCCTCGCCGCGCGAATGGGTCGACCCGTGCTCATCGAAGGCCCGGCCGGCGTGGGCAAGACGGAGCTGGCCAAGACGCTCGCCGAGGTGACGGCGCGGCATCTGATCCGGCTGCAGTGCTACGAGGGCCTCGACGAGGGCAAGGCGCTCTACGAGTGGAAGTACGCCAAGCAGCTGCTCTACACGCAGCTGCTCCGGGAGCGGATCGGCGAGTTGATCGCCGACGCGCCCTCGCTACCGGACGCGGTCGCGCGCATCTCCGGCCAGGACGACGCCTTCTTCTCCCACCGCTTCCTGGCCCCCCGGCCGCTGCTCCAGGCGATCGAGTCCCCGGATCCGGTGGTGCTGCTGGTCGACGAGATCGACAAGGCGGAGCCCGAGTTCGAGGCGTTCCTCCTCGAGGTCCTGTCCGACTTCCAGGTGTCGGTGCCGGAGCTGGGCACCATCCGGGCCACCCAGATCCCACTCGTGGTGCTCACGTCCAACAACGCGCGCGAGCTGTCCGATGGTCTCAAGCGTCGGTGTTTGCACCTCTTCATCGATTTCCCGCCGGCCGATGAAGAACTGGCGATCATTCGCCTGAAGGTGCCGGAGGTGTCCGAGCGCCTGGCCCAGACGGTGGTGACCGCGGTGCAGCGGATCCGCGGCCTCGAGCTGCGCAAGGCCCCTTCGATCTCCGAGAGCCTCGACTGGGCGCGCTCGCTGGTCATCCTCAACGCGGAGACGCTCGACCGCGAGCTGGTGGAGTCCACGCTCACCATGCTCGTGAAGCACGAGAAGGATCTGGACCGGGTCAAGGGCGCCCTCGACAAGGTGCTGGCCGACCTGGGCTAGAGCCCATGAGCGGGAGCTGGTCGACCCTCACCGAGTTCCGGGAGCTGTGGTTCCCGAGCCCGCGGATCCGGCTGCCCGAGCTGGGTGCGTCGGGCCCGGTCTTCATCGAGGGCGGCCGGTGCATCTCGGGAGCGCTCGGCGAGTACAGCAAGCTCTGGATCTTCGCGATGGGCCGCTGGCACTTCTACTACGTCCATCCCACCCCGCGCGATTTCTATCGCGTGACGATGCCGGAGGCGATGCCGCATCTGCTCCATCCCGGGGAAATGACGGTCGAGACGTTCCGGCAGGGCCTCTCCTACAAGGTCGTGCTGGGGCTGCGCTGCGCGGAAGGCCCGGTCCGGGTCCTGCACCTGGTGGGCGACGTGGCCGACGTCACGCGGGCGCAGGAGCGTGACGAGGAGGCGCCCGCCGGGCCCCTCGGGTGGAAGCTCAAGATGACGCACCTGATCGCCCAGGGCTCGTTCCACGGTCTCATCCGCCTCGAGGATGGGCGCCTGCATCCGATCAGTCGCGACGGCGGCGAGGACGTCTTCAAGTCCTCCTGGGTCACATTCTCCCGATGACACCCGGCCACGCGAGTCGCAGCGTTCAGGCGAGCTAGATGGACCAGAGAATCCTGGAGTTCATCGGCGATCTGCGGCGGGCCGAGATGCGCATCTCCCCGAGCGAGGCGCTGGACGCGCTCACCGCCTCCACCGAGATCGGGCTGGAGGACCGTGAGACGTTCAAGAGCGCCCTGGCCACCACCCTGGTCAAGGAGTCGCGAGACCTGGTGACCTTCAATCGCATCTTCGATCTGTACTTCCTCGATCTGCAGGCGCTCGGCGAGGGCCTCAAGAAGGCGCTGGGGCCCGAGGATCCCAAGATCCAGGAGATGCTCGACCGGCTCACGTCCGAGGCCGGGATGGAGCTCGACGACCTCACCGAGCTGATGCTGAGCGGGCAGGGCAGCGACATGGAGATGGCCATTCGCCAGGAGGGCCAGGGCACCGGCCTCGAGCGGCTGATGTACTTCCTGCAGGTCGGCTACTTCTCCCGCCGCATCTACGACAAGTTCGACTGGGAGGCTATCGAGCGGGATCTGAGCCGGATCATGCAACTGCTCGAGGCCAAGGGGCTCGATCCGGGCATGCTCGCGCGCATCCGGAACTATCTCGATCTGCGCCTCGAGGCGTTCCGGCGCATGATCCGCCAGCACGTGGAGCGCGAGCTGGAGCGTCGAGCCTTCCGCCAGGGGGAGAAGCTGACCCGCGAGGTGCTGACGGACAAGCCGCTCTTCGCGCTCTCCGCCGACGAGGTCGCCCAGATGAAGGCGGTGGTCGCGCGCCTGGCCCGCAAGATCAAGGACGCCCTCGCCCTCCGCCAGCGCCAGGAGGAGAAGGGGCGGCTCGACTCGCGCCGCACGATCCGCCAGAGCCTGCAGTACGGGGGCGTGCCGATGGAGGTGCGCTTCCGCCGGCGCCACCGCGAGAAGCCCAAGCTGATCACCCTCTGCGACGTGTCGGACTCGGTGCGCAACGCCTCGCGCTTCATGCTGCAGCTGGTGTGGAGCCTGCAGGAGTGCTTCTCGCGCGTCCGCTCGTATGTCTTCGTGTCCGAGATCGCGGAGGTCACCCAGGCCTTCAACACCTATCCGGTTGACACCGCGATCGACTGGGCGCTGAAGGCCTCCTCGGTCGACTATCACTGCCGCTCCGACTTCGGCTACGCGTTCAGCCGCTTCGTCCGCACCGAGCTCGAGACGCTGGACCGCAAGACCACCGTGCTCATCCTGGGTGACGCCCGCAACAACTACAACGACCCGCAGGCGTGGGCCATCCGGCAGATCCGGGAGCGCGTCAAGGGGGTCATCTGGCTCAATCCGGAGGGACAGTGGGGCTGGGGCATCGGGGACAGCGTGATGCCGCTCTATACGCCCTCGTGCGACATCGTGAAGGAGTGCCGCACGGTGGGGCAGCTCGTCCAGGTCGTCGACCAGTTGGTCCATTCGTGGTGGCGCCGCGGCCGCTGATCGTCCTGCTGCTGTCGGGTCTCCCGCTCGTCTCGCCGATCGCGGCCGGTCCGGCCTCCGCCGCGGAGTGCGTCGTGCTCGAGGACTTCTCCCGGGGTCCGGTCGACGCGCTCCCGCCCGACTGGAAGCCGCGCAAGGAGGAGGGGCGCTCGGTGTACTCGATCCGCGAGGAGGACGGGCGCCGGTTCCTCCACGCCGAGTCGCGGGGCCTCGGGATCCAGGCTGGTCGCGAGGTGGCCTGGGACCTCGAGACCTATCCGATCCTCGCCTGGTCGTGGCGGCCGGTCGAGTTCCCGAAGGGCTCCGACGAGCGTAGGTCCTCCACCAACGACAGCGCGGTCTCGGTCTACGCGCTGTTCCCGGGCTCGCTCGGCTCCGTGAGGAGCGTCAAGTACGTCTGGAGCCGGGTCGTGCCGGTCGGCACCCATCTCACCTCGAGCGCAGGCACTACCCAGGTGCGGGTGTTGCGCAGCGGTCCCGACAAAGCTGGGCAGTGGGTCGAGGAGATGGCCGACGTGCGGGAGGACTACCGTAAGTACTTCGGGGATGCGGCTCCCAAGCCCGCCGGGATCGCGGTCCTCACCGACGCCGACGACACCAGGAGCAGTGCGCGGGGCGACTACGCCACCTTCCGCGTGTGCAAGCCCTGAGGGACGGCGCGCGTGGCTGACGCCGATTCGTTCGAGGCCCTCTGGGGCTACCCTCCCCACCGCCGAGCGCTTCTCGGCGGCGATTCCGGGCTGGACCTTTCCCAAGAGCTCGCGCATGATCTGGAGGGAGGATCGAGATGCCGGAGGAGACGCCATGAGCGACGACGAGTTCCTGGACCCGACCGATTCGGTGGCGGTCCCTCGCAAGCGCGCGCGACGCCTCGAGAGTCTCGAGGGCAAGACCATCACGTTGCTCGACATCTCGAAGGCCAAGGGCAACCATCTCCTCGATCGGGTGGAGGAGCTGCTCCGCGAGCGGGCCCATCCGAAGGCCGTCTTGCGCAAGAAGAAGCCCACGTTCGCGCGTCCGGCCCCCGAGGACCTGCGCCAAGAGATCCTCAAGGACAGCGACGCGGTCATCGAGGCCCTCGCCGACTGAGGGTCGTGCACAACGTGCAGTGTGCACGACAGCGTGTTCTTCGAGGACCAGGGGATTCCGACCGCCACCGTCATCTCCACCGAGTTCAAGCGGGCGGCGCGGGCTCAGGCCGACGCGCTCGGGGCGAGCGACCACCAGACCGTCATGGTCGCGCACCCGATCCAGCCGCTGACCCGGGACGAGGTGCGCGCGCTGGCCGATAAAGCCTTCGACGAGATCGTCGCGCGCCTGACGCGCGGGTGACCCTCCTCCTCAAGCTGCTCCTGGTGCCGGGGCTGATCGCCCTGGTCACCCTGGCCGGCCGCCGCTTCGGCCCCCGCATCGGCGGCTGGCTCAACGCCCTGCCGCTGGTGGCGGGGCCGGTACTCTTCTTCCTCGCGCTCGAGCAGGGCGACGCCTTCGTGGCGCGGGCCGCCGAGGCGACCCTCGCTGGCCTCGCTGCGGTGGCCGCGTTCGCGGTGATCTACTCCTGGACGGCGGTGGCTGGACGGTGGTGGGTGTGCGTGCTCGTGGGATGGGCGGCCTTCGGCCTGCTGACGATCGCGCTCCAGGCGGTGCCCTGGACGGCCGTCTCCGGGCTGGCGCTGGCCGTGGCTGCCTTCGGCGTCGCGCGCTTCCTGCTCCCGCGCTTACCGGAGGCCCTGCCCCCCGCGGGAGCGCCCGCATGGGATCTGCCGCTGCGCATGGTCTCCGCAGTGGTGCTGGTGCTGCTGGTCACCGGGCTGGCCGCCTGGCTCGGGCCGCGGCTCTCCGGCGCGATCACGCCGTTCCCGATCGCCACCACGATCCTGCTCGCGTTCACGCACGCCCAGCAGGGTGCGCCGGCCGCGGTGGGCTTCCTGCGCGCGTTCCTGCCCGCGATGTGGGGCTTCGCCCTCTTCTGCTTCGTGCTGGCCTGGGGCGTGGTGGGCCTCGGGCGCGATCTCGCGTTCCTGCTCGCCTTCGCCCTGAGCCTGCTCGCCCAGGGCGTCGTGTGGATGGGGCTCGAAGGCGCTCGCTAGTCGGGGAACCGCCAGACGCGGCCCTCGGCCGGCTCGTCGGTCAGCGTGAACTGGGGCAGGGCGAAGTCGGCGGAGAGGTCCTGGAAGATCACGCGGACTCGCTTGCCGATCGCCACGTTCTGCTCGGGCTCGGGGCGGAACTCCAGCGTGACCAGGTTTGCGATGACGCGCAGGGCCTCGTCGGGCGTCGGCACGCCGCGCTGCTCATCGAGCTCCACCAGCACCACCGCGTAAGGCGTCCACTCCTTGAAGCCGGGCTGGATCGCGTGGTGCACGACCTCGTACGAGTAGATGTGCCCGCGCCCGCTCACCGGCTTCCATTCCCACTCGAGCGACGTGCACCACGGGCAGCCGTGGCTCGGTGGGTAGCGCATGAGCCCGCACGCCTTGCAGGCGCGGAGCATCAGGCGATGGTTCGCGCGGGCCAGCTTGAAGTGCTCGCGCCACTCCGAGTCGTTCTCCGGGATCACCAGGTTCATGCCGCGGTACTCGACGGAGGCCATTGGGCTAGTTCCTCATGATCAGGGCGGAGCCGGTCGGCGGCATCGCCCAGCCGAGATTCATGGTGATGCGAGCGTCCTTGACCTGGCGGCACTTGCCCGGCGAATAGTCGTAGCTGTGCTTGCCGTCTTCCCAGCCCGGGCAGTAGTCGTCTACCTGGCCGCGGAGCTGGCGGACGTTCTCGATCACCATCGAGATGCCGTGCGTGTAGCCCTCGCAGAGATGGCTCCCCGAGGTGTTGTTCGGCCGCTTGCCGCCGAGCTCGATGATGCCGCTCGAGACGTAGCGGCCGCCCTCGCCCTTGGGGCAGAAGCCGTACTCCTCGAGCTGGAGCATGGTGGTGAAGGTGAACGCATCGTAGGAGCCGGTGACGTTCACGTCGTCCGGCTTGATGCCGGCCTGGCCGAACACGATGTCCTTCGCGTGATAACCCGCCACCCGGGAGATCGGCCCGTGGGCCCAGTGGAAGTCGGTGCGCGGCTTGTTGACCCGGCCTGCGACGCCCATGATGTAGACGGGCTTTCGGCGGAGGTCGCGCGCACGCGCCGCGCTCGTCACGATGAGGGCGGTGGCGTTGTCGGTCTCCAGACAGCAATCCAGCAGGTGGAGCGGCTTGCAGATCCAGCGGGAGGCCAGGACGTCCGCCACCGTCACGCGATCCTTGAGGAACGCCTTCGGGTTCTGCGACGCGTGCTTGCTGTGAGCGACCCGCACGTGGGCCACCTGCTCGGACGTCGTGCCGTACTCGTACATGTGGCGCATGAAGGTCGGCGCGAAGTTCTGGCCGGCGCTACGCATGCCGAAGGGCACCTGGGCCAGATCGAGGCCGCGCACCGGCTGGGCGGCCCGCGCGCCGGTGCCCCCGATCCGGAAGTCCGAGTAGCCGTTCATCGAGCGGAAGATCGCGACCGTGTGGCACATCCCGGCCTCGATGGCGCCCATCGCCAGCCCGACCAGGGCCTCGGTCGAGGAGCCGCCCCCGAAGACGTCCATGTAGAAGTTGAGCCGGATTCCGAGGTCGGGCGCCACCCAGTTGGCGAACACGGAGTCGCCGCTCTGGTAGGACATCATCCCGTCCACCGCGTCCTTGCCGAGGCCCGCGTCGCGCATGGCGTTGCGCACCGCCTCCACGGCCATGGCGCGGGTGCTGCGCGCGGACTGGCGGCTGTACTCGGTCTCTCCGACACCGACGATGCAGTACTTGTCCTTGAGCGATGCCATGGGGGATCCTCCGCGCCGCGACTCTACGCGAGCGCGGCGGGGGGCGTCAAGCCGCCGCCGGCTCGTCGCGCGGCGCGGGCGCGCGAGTGAAGGCGAGGAGGCCCAGGGCCACCGCGTTGCAGCCGGCGCTGAGCCACCAGGCGAGGCGGTAGTCGCCGGCGCGGTCGTAGATGAAGCCGGCCGCGAACGGACCGCACGCGCCCATGGAGCCGGCAAGGGCGAAGAGCAGACCGGCCAGGCTCGCGGCCTGCTCCCGCCCGAAGAAGTCGGCGACGGTGGCGGTGAAGAGCGTCGAGGCGGCCCCGTAGGCAAAACCGAAGACGAGGGAGCTGGCGTAGAGCGCCGGGAGGTCGCGGGCCTGGGCGAAGCCCAGGAACGCGGCGGCCTGCAGCGCCAGGGCCAGCGCGAGCGCGCTGCGCCGCCCGATCCGGTCCGACGCCGCGCCCATCGCGAGGCGGCCGACCATTGCGGAGGCGCCGAGCGCGCTCACCAGGGTGGTGGCCAGGAGCGGGGCGATCCCGAGGCCGCGCGCCATCGGCACCAGATGGACGAGGGGGATGAAGACCGGGATCCAGGTGGCCGCGAAGACCCCGTAGAGCAGCCAGAACGCCCGCGTGCGCACCGCCTGGCCGACCGTCCAGCCGCGGGCCCGGCCGCGAGAGTGGCCGGCGCCGCCGGGGATCGGCTCGCCATCCGGCCGCAGGCCCATGGTCTCCGGGTCGCGTCGCATGAGCAGGGCCAACACGTTGAGGGCGAGCAGGACCGCGGCGCCGAAGACCACGTAGGCCCAGCGCCAGCCGAGCCGGCTCACCAGGACGTGGGCGATGGGGGGAAACGCGAAGGTGCCGAGGCTTCCCCCCGCGCTGGCCAGGCCGACCGCAATGCCGCGCCGGCGTGTGAACCACTTTGCGACGGTGGCGTTGCAGGGCACGTAGGCGGTGGACATGCCGAGAGCGGCGACAGTCCCGTAGAGCAGGTAGGGTTGCCAGAGCGCGCTCACGCGGCTCATCAGCGTGAGCCCGATCCCGAGGAGCGCCCCGCCGACCGAGATGACCGCGCGCGGGCCCCAGCGATCGGTGAGACGTCCGGCCGCCAGCGCGAACGCAGCGTAGACGAAGGCGTACAGGGAGAACACGCCCGAGAGGCTGGCCCGGCTCCACCCGAACTCCCCGACGAGCGCGGCGAAGAACACGCCGAAGGCGTACTGGGTGCCGTAGGCCATGAACAGGACGAGGAAGGCCGCCGCCACCACGGTCCACCCATAGAAGAGACCCGGCCGGCCGCCCGGGCTAGCGGCCGGCATCGTCGCGAGGCTTCGCCGTCGAGCGCTCCGTGTCCAGGATGGCAGGCAGGATCCCGGCCTGGTGCGTGCTCTCGATGCGCACGATGCGGCCGAGCCGGCCGACCGCGTCGCGGATGCGGACGGCCGCGTTGCGGCAGGTGCGGGTCCAGTTGCTCTCGTCGGTGCCCGGGGGCAGCCGGTCCTCCAGCATCTGGGTGTAGCCCATGATGATCGCGAGCGGGTTGTTGATCTCGTGGGCGGCGGCCTGCGCCAGGAGATTCACCGAGCGGAGCGACGCCGCCTCGCGCCGAGCGTCCTCACCGGCGAGGCGCTCGGCGACGTCGCGGTAGATCACGATCTCGTAGTGGCGCCCGCGGTGCTCGACGACCCGCCGGGCCCAGTCCACGGCGAGGAGGCGGCCCGTCGCGGCCTGGAAGGGCACACCCTGCGCCCGCGCGATCCCGGGGGGCCTTCCCGCGGCCGGCTCCCCGGGAACGCCCTTCGGCGCGGCGGCCGGCGGCCAGAACGACCGCGAGTCCTGGCCGAGCAGGCGCTCGCGGGGGAGGCCCGACATCTCGCAGTCCGCGCGGTTGCAGTCGAGTATCGCGTGTGTCTCCGCGTCTACGATCCGTACCGCGTCGGTGGCTTCGTCGAGCACGGCGCGGAACCGCTCACGCTCCTGGGCCAGCACGCGCCGGTCGACGATGCTCGCCATGAGCATCGCCAGGGTCGGGAGGCCGATCACGGTCATCACCAGGTAGGACGGCCAGACCTCCGCGAACATCCTGCGGCCCGGCTCGCCGAGCGAAGCCGCCGAAGGTGATGAAGAAGGTGGCGACGGCCAGGACGAAGGCGTGGTGGATGCGGACCCGCGCGGTGCCACCCGCCCACCGGTGGGCCAGCCCCGCCGCGGCGGCCACCGCGATCACGGTCACCACCCCGGCGGCCGCCCCGCTGCCGCCGAGCCAGACGCGGTACGCGGCGGCGGCGAGCGCCGCGATCAGCCCGGCCCACCACCCCTCGAAGAGCCCGATGATCGCCACCGGGATCACGCGGCCGTCGACGAAGACGCCCTCGGCGGTCTGGATGCGCGAGATCATCAGGACGACCGCGACGCCGCCCCAGACGAGGCCGAGGACCACGGCCCAGATCGAGCGGTACCGCGGGTCGTCGGGCTCGAACCAGCCGTAGGCGAGGGAGTAGAAGAGGACGCCGGAGACGCCGATGCCGGCCGCCTCCAGCAGGTGGTGGTAGTCCATCACCCCCGCCCGGACGCGGAGCGTCCGTTGGGTCTGGGCAGGAGCTCTCGGAGGAACTTGCCGGTGTAGGAGGCCGTCACCTGCGCGATCTGCTCGGGGGTTCCCTCGGCCACGAGCTCACCGCCCGCCTCGCCCCCTTCGGGCCCGAGATCCAGCACCCAGTCGGCGCTCTTGACCACGTCGAGGTGATGCTCGACCACCAGCACGGTGTTGCCCGCGTCGACCAGACGGTTGAGCACCACCAGCAGCTTGCGGACGTCGTCGAGGTGCAGCCCGGTGGTCGGCTCGTCGAGGATGAAGAGGTGATCGGTGGTGACCTTGGCGGCGAGCTCCGCCGCGATCTTGAGCCGCTGCGCCTCGCCTCCCGAGAGGGTGGTGGCGGGCTGACCGAGGCGCAGGTATCCAAGGCCCACCTCCTGCAAGACCTTCAGCCGCCGCTGGAGCACCGGCTCCGAGGAGAAGAAGACCACCGCCTCGTCCACCGTCTGCTGGAGCACCTGGCTGATGTCGCGGTTCTTGTACGTGACCTGCAGCACGTCGGCGCCGTACCGCTTGCCCTCGCACTCCTGACAGGTCACGTACACGTCCTCGACGAAGTACATCTCGAGCTTCTGGAACCCATCGCCCTCGCAGGTCTCGCAGCGCCCGCCCGGCACGTTGAACGAGAACGCCCCGGGGCCCAGGCCGAGCGTCCGGGCCCGCGTCAGGCCGGCGAAGAGGCGGCGGATCTCGTCGAAGGCCTTGACGTAGGTCACCGGATTCGAGCGCGGGGTCCGGCCGATGGGCTCCTGGTCGATCAGGCGGATGCCCTTGAGGTGCTGCAGCCCGCTCAAGCCCTCGTGCGCGCCCGCGACCGCGAAATCGACCTTGAAGTGACGCGCGACCGCCCGGTAGAGCGTGTCGTGCACCAGCGTGGACTTCCCGGAGCCCGAGACGCCAGTCACGCAGGTGAGGGTGTTCAGCGGGATCCTGACCGTGACGTTCTTCAGATTGTGGGCGCGAGCGCCCTGGAGCACGAGGGCCCGCCGTCCGGTGCGGCGCGCCAGCGGCAGCGGGATCGTGTCGCGGCCGCTCAGGTAGCGCGCGGTGAGCGAGCGCGGGTCCTTTCGAAACTCGTCCTGCGGACCCGCGAACACGACGGTGCCTCCGCGCTCGCCCGAGCCCGGACCCATCTCGATGAGATAGTCGGCCACCTCGATCAGGGCCCGGTCGTGCTCCACGATCACCACCGTGTTGCCGGCCGACGCGAGCTCGCGGCACAGCTCGGCGAGGCGTGTGGTGTCTCGCGGATGTAGGCCGATGGACGGCTCGTCGAGCACGTAGAGGGTGCCGGTGAGCTGGGCCCCGAGCTGGTTGGCCAGGTTGATCCGCTGCGCCTCACCGCCCGAGAGCGTACGCGTCTGCCGGGCCAGCGTCAGGTAGCCGAGACCCACGCGGAGGAGAAAGGACAGCTTGGCCCGCAGGAGCTTCAACACGTCGCGCGCGACCGTCTGCTCCCAGGCGGAGAGGGACAGGGTGGCGAAGAGGGCGTCCAGCTCCTCGACGGTCTGCCGTCCCAGCTCGGCGATGCTGGCCCCCCCCACGCGCACCGCGAGGGCCTCCGGGCGGAGCCGCTGGCCCGCACAGCGCGGGCACGGGGACTGGCTGCGGTAGCGCGAAAGGAAGACGCGGACGTGCAGCTTGTAGCGGTAGGATTCCACCTCCTCGAAGAAGCCGCGGATCCCGGTGAGCCCACCGCCGCCCTCGTAGACCCAGCGCCGGTCCTCGGGGGACAGCTCGGCGTACGGCCGGGTCACGTCGACCCCGCGCTTCTTGGCCGCCTTCAGGAGTTGCTTCTGGTACCAACGGCCGGAGGGATGCGACCAGGGCTCCACCGCGCCCTCGGCCAGGCTCTGGGTCGGGTCCGGCACCACGAGAGCCTCGTCGTAGCGCAGCACGTTGCCGAAGCCCTTGCACTCGGGGCAGGCGCCCAGCGGATGGTTGAACGAGAAGAGCAGCGGCTGGGGACGGGCCAGCGCCACGCCGCAGGCCGGGCAGTGGAAGTCCCGGTTCACCGGCATCGTCCCGCGCTCGAGCAGGTCCACCGTCGCGCGGCCCTCGCCCTCGGCCAGGGCCGTCTCCAGCGAGTCGGTGATCCGGCGCCGGCTGTCCGGGCCGATCACGACGCGATCGAGCACCACCGAGAGGCGCTCGGGATCGAGGTCGGTGGGCGCTTCTGGGCGAGCCGTCATGTCGGCGAGGTCGAGCACTGCCTCGCCCGCCTTGATGCGCGCGAACCCTCGCCGGAGCAGGGCGGCGAAGAGCGCGCGGGGCTCACGCGCCGCTTCCGCGGGCAGCGGGAAGCAGATCATGGCCCGGGCGCCCGGATGATCGCGCAGGAGCAGGTCCGCCACCTGGTCCGCGGAGTCGCTGCGGGCTTCCGCGCCGCAGGTGGGGCAGTGCACGCGGCCGATCTTGGCGAAGAGCAGGCGCAGGTAGTCGTGCAGCTCGGTGGCGGTGCCCACCGTGGAGCGCGCGGTGCGCACCGGATTCTTCTGCTCCAGCGCGATCGCGGGCCGGATGTGCTCGATGCGGTCGACGTCGGGCCGGTCGAGGCGCTCCAGGAACATGCGGGCGTAGGTCGAGAGCGACTCGATGTAACGCCACTGCCCTTCCGCGAAGAGGGTGTCGAAGGCGAGGGAGGATTTGCCCGAGCCGGAGACCCCGGTGATCACGGTCACGCGATCGTGAGGGATGTCGACGGAGACGTTCTTCAGGTTGTTCTGCCGGGCTCCCTCGATGCGGAGCCAGACGGGCTGGGACATTCGAACGATCCTCCTGAGATGGAAAGTCTACTCGACGGGTGGAGAGCCTTCAACACCGAGCCTTGACACGCGCGCAGCGGTCGCGTACCCTTCCGAATCGTAATGGGAACCATTCCTAAAAAGCGGGTGATCGAGGGCGCGGAGATCACTCTGCGCGCGCGCGGGCTCCGGCTCACCGGGCCCCGGCGCCTGGTCCTCGACGTGGTGCGGGCCACCGAGTCGCACCCGACCGCGGAGTGGGTTCACCAGATGGTGCGACGCCGTCTTCCCCGGGTGAGCCTGGGCACCGTGTACCGCAACCTGCGGCTCCTGGTGGCGGAGGGTCTCGTGAAGGAGCTGGCCGGTCCCCACGCCCGCTTCGACGGCAACGTGACCGAGCACCACCACTTCACCTGTCTCGGCTGCGGCCGGATCAGCGACGTGCAGGGGCCGACCACCGAGCCGCATTCCCGCGCCCTCTGCGGGCGGGTGGCCGCCCAGAACGGCTTCAGCGTCACGCACCACCGGATCGAGTTCTACGGCCGCTGTCTCGGGTGCCAGCGCCGCGCCGGCGGCAAGGCGCGAAGCCGGCGTCCGACGCCGTAGCCGCGGGCCGCCGGCCCCGGACCGCCGTCACCATTCACCAACAGGAGGATGTCGCCATGGCAGGAAAACCTCTGAAAGGCAGCAAGAGCGTCGAGAACCTCAAGGAAGCCTTCGCGGGCGAGTCGCAGGCCAATCGCCGCTATCTCTACTTCGCACGGGTCGCCGACATCGAGGGCTTCCCGGACATCGCGGGGCTCTTCAAGGACACCGCCGACGCCGAGACCGGCCACGCCTTCGGTCACCTCGACTTCTTGAAGGAAGTGGGGGATCCGGCCACCGGCGAGCCCATCGGCAAGACCGAGAAGAATCTCAAGGCCGCCGTCGCAGGCGAAACCTACGAGTACACCCAGATGTACCCGGGCATGGCCAAGACCGCGCGGGACGAGGGGTACCCGGAGCTGGCCGAGTGGTTCGAGACGCTCGCCAAGGCCGAGAAGTCACACGCGGGTCGCTTCACGAAGGGCCTGAACCAGGTCGCGGGCAAGGAGCCGGCCGAGGCCATCTAGCCGTCTGGTCCGATCGGGACCGGGCGCCGGCGCGCGAGCCGCCGCCCGCTCCCGGTTTCCCGCCCCCCTTCACTCGTGAGAGGACGATGACACTCGACATTCGCGTGCCCGAGTTCTGGCAGCTCGATCGTGTCGAAACCGAGCTGCGCCGGGTGTACGACATCTGCGCGGGCTGCCGTCGCTGTCTGCGGCTCTGTCCCTCGTTCAAGGTCATGTTCGACCGGCTGGACGTGGACGCGGTGGACGGAGACATCGACAAGCTACCCGCGGCGGACGTCAAGGAAGTCGTCGACCTCTGTTACCAGTGCAAGCTCTGTTACAACCACTGTCCCTATACGCCGCCGCACCGCTGGGCGGTGGACTTCCCGCGCCTGATGCTGCGGGCACGCTCGGCGGAGACCCGGGCCAAGGGGGTGTCCCGGCAGGATCGCTTCCTCGGCAACACCGAGCTGGTCGGGCGCATCGGCTGCCTCACCGCCCCGCTCTCGAACTGGATGAACACGGTGTGGGTCAACCGGAAGTTCATGGAGATGGCGGTCGGCATTCACGCCCGCCGCAATCTGCCACCCTTTCACCGCGAGACCTTCTCGAAGTGGTTCGACGGGCGGAAGCCGACGCCGCGGTCGGAGCCGGTGCGGGACCGGGTGGCGCTGTTCGCCACGTGCTCGGTGGAGTACAACGATCCGGCCACCGGCAGGGCGGCCGTGGCGGTGCTCGAGAAGAACGGAGTCGACGTGACGCTTCCCGCGCAGCGATGCTGCGGCATGCCCTACCTCGACGGCGGAGCAGTCACCGAGGCCAAGCGGCTGATCGCCGACAACGTGAAGAGCCTCGCCGAGCAGGTGCGCCAGGGGCGGGAGATAGTGGTGCCGGGGCCGACCTGCTCCTACATGCTCAAGCAGGAGTATCCCTGGCTCGACGGCTCGGAGGATGCCAATCTGGTCGCCGCGCACACCCGCGACCTCTTCGAGTACCTCGCCTCGCTGCACGAGCAGGGCCGGCTCGACACGCGCTTCCCGAATGCGCCGGGCACCATCGCCTACCAGTTGCCCTGCCACCTAAAGGCCCAGAACATGGGCACCCGCTCCGCCGACGTGCTGCGCCTCACCGGGGCGCCGGTGGAGGTGATCGAGCGCTGCTCGGCGGTGGACGGCACGTGGGGTATGAAGAAGGAGTACTTCGAGCTGTCGATGAAGGTTGCGGAGCCGCTCTTCCGCGACATCCAGCAGGCCAAGCCCGACCGGGTCGCCACGGACTGTCCGCTCGCCGCCCTGCAGATCCATCAGGGGACCGGGCGGACCGCGCGACATCCCATCCAGATACTCGCCGAGGCCTACGGCCTCGATCCAGAGTCCCCGGAGCGGCGTCCGTGATCGAGCTCGGCGACGTCATCAATTTCTTCGAGTACGAGAAGGTGCGCGAGGATCGGCGCCGCCGGGTGATCGCGCTCAAGCAGAAGCGGCGGCTCGAGGTGGGACCCTACCTGTCATTCGTGTTCGAGAACCGCGAGACCCTCCTGTTCCAGATCCAGGAGATGTGCCGGGCCGAGCGCATCATCGACGACGCCAAGGTGCAGGAGGAGATCGATGTCTACAGCGCGCTCCTGCCCGGTCCGCGCGAGCTGTCGGCTACCCTGTTCATCGAGATCTCGGACAAGGATCAGATAAAGCCGGTGCTCGATCGCTTCATGGGGATAGACACTGGCCGGCACGTCTGGTTCGACGTCGGGTCGGGGACGACGGTGCCCGGCTCGTTCGAGACCGGGCATTCGGACGAGGAGAAAGGAAAGCTGGCCGCCGTCCACTTCGTCCGCTTTGCCTTCTCTCCCGAGGCGGCCGCCGCCTTCCGGACGTCGGACGTGAAGCTGGTCGTGGATCACCCGGCTGCGCGTGCGCGCACCCGCCTGTCCCCCGAGACCAAGGCCGAGCTGCTGACCGACCTGGCTCTCTGACGGGTGCGCGCGTCGCCGCGCTCCGTCTACTGCATGATCATGAACCAGACGTAGTAGACCAGGGTCAGGACGAAGCCGAACCAGAGCGTGCCCTTGACGGTGGCGAGCGGCTTGACCCCGCCCTTGCCCGGGGTCCCCACCAGGGCGTTGATCTCCACCAGCGCCATGATGGCGAGCGCCACGACCCAGAAGACGAGCCCCGACTTGCCGACGGCCAGCCCGGACAGGTGGCTCGCCGACCCCATGAAGAACAGCATGGGGATCGAGAGCACCACGTTGGTGCGGGAGGCCAGGCCGCTCCGCGCTCCCGCCGCGGCCGCGGCCGGGTTGGCCGGCTTACCCGCCGCGGTGTCGAGCGCGTTCTGGATGACGATCTTGGTCCGCGGCCAGATCACGAACCACACGTTGGCCCACATGATCGAGGCGAGGAGCCCGCCCAGCAGGATCTTCCAGGTGCCCGGGTCGTTGACGCCGCGCATCCCGAGCCAGTAGTGCAGCAGGTAGATCCAACCGGATAGGAACGTGATCATCGCGCCCCACCGGAACCACCACATCACCCGGGGCAGCAGCTTCTGCTGCGCGCCCGAGCGGACCCCCGGCTCGGTCTCGGCGAAGAAAGGGACCTGGGCAAAATTGAGGTAGTAGAGGAGACCGATCCAGGTGATGCCCGCCAGGAAGTGAATCCACCGCAATAGGAACAGCCAGCCCTCGGTACTCATCAAGACCATCGTCCACCTCCTGGGAAGGACCGCCGGTCAGTCACTGCAGCTATTCGTCTTCGTCCTCGTCATCCTCATCGTCCTCGTCGTCTTCATCCTCGTCGTCGTCATCCAGGTCGTCATCGTCGAAGTCGTCATCGTCGTCGAAGTCATCCTCGTCGTCGAGGTCGTCGTCCTCGTCATCTTCATCGTCGAGGTCGTCGTCCTCTTCGCCTTCCTCCTCGTCCTCGTCGGCCAGCCCCACCAGCGGCTGATCGTCTTCTTCGGTCCACGGGCGATTTCCGAGGCGTAGCATGTGCAACTCCTCCCGACGAAAGCTCGTTGCGCTGGCCGGGATTATAGCAAAGGGGTCTGGGGTGTCTACGCCATTTTGGCCGTTCGCGGGCACTTATCCACTTATCCCCACTCATCCACAACATGAAAAGTGAACGGCCTGATGCGCTATCACGGGCCTGAGTGCGTCGACACGCGCGGCTGACGCAGGGCCGGCGCACTCTGCGTCGGCGGCGCTCGATGCGGGGCGGGGATTCGTGCGCACGTGCTCGCCGAGCCGCATTTCCAGAGCGTGCGCGCGTGCTTGACGCGCGTGTCGTGGCCCGCCTAGGATGCGACGGGCCCCGGCACGAACTGAACAGGAGAAAGTCAAGATGCCGCTGTTTGCAGTCGAGCGAGATCTCAGTCAGGTTCCGCCGGACCGTTTCCGCTCGGATCTGCGAGGCCTCGTGAAGGCCTGCGAGCGTCTGCAGAGTCTCGGTAAGAAGGTGCGCTACATCAGCAGCGCGGTTTTTCCCGTCGAGGCGCGCGGCCTGTGTCTCTTCGGCGCGGAGGAGCCGCAGTGGATCCGCGAGGTGAACGAGGCGGCCCGGCTGCCCTATCTGCGTATCTTCGCGGTCCTGGACCTGACGCCGGTGGGGGTGCGGCGCGAGCTCTCGTGCGGGCGCCGGCCACCGCAGCCGATTGCCGCGCCGCTGCCGGTGCGCGAGCCGCCCGGCGATCACGGGCCCCACAACGGGGGCGGTGCTCTCAACGGCGGACCGGCGGCCTCTCCCTCCCGCGTGACCGACGACCTGGCGCGCTGGTCAGACGAGGGCCGGCAGCTCTTGCACGTTCTGGGAGGGTGGCTCGAGGAAGCGGCGCATATCCAGGCGCAGGCGGACGTCGTGGAGGGTGAGCGGGACCGGCTCGCCGACGAGGTCCAGCGGTACCGGGACGAGAACGTGGAGCTGCGAACGCAGCGCGAGGAGCTACAACAGACCTTGCAGACGCTGGCCGGCCGGATGGCACAGGCCGCCGACGAGATCCTGAATCAGTTCGGACGGCGCGGGACGTCGGGAGATCTGGCCGAGCGATGAGCGGGAACGTGGAGAATCGACGCCGTATCCTGGTGGTGGACGACGACGAGCGCGAGCGGGCCCACGCCGCCCGGGCTCTCAGCGAGGCCGGGCACGCGGTGGATACCGCCGCGAGTCGGGCGGAGGTGGAGAACCTGCTCCGCAAGCAGGCCTACGACCTCGTCCTGAGCGACCTGAAGATGCCCGCGCTCAATGGGCCTGCGTTCTATCAGCTGCTGAAGGACTCCTGCCGGGGTGTCATGCCGCCGGTGATCTTCTCGATCGAGCGCGGGTACACCCCGGAGTACGCCAACTTCCTGATGCGCCTCGCGGCGCCGGTGCTCATGAAGCCGGTGCCGGCCGCCGATCTCTGCCACGCGGTGGAGCGGCTGCTACCGCCACGCCCTCAGGCCGCTTCCTCCCTCGCATCCTGATCGCCCGCGCGACGCGGGCGCGTCGTGAGCCCGGCCCGGATGCTTGACTGCCACCGTCGCGCCCTGTAACGTTTGCCGGTCCATCCCCGAGTGCGGCGGCGTAGCTCAGGTGGCAGAGCAGGGGTCTCATAAGCCCCGTGTCGGAGGTTCGAGTCCTCCCGCCGCCACCACACTTACACGACACCGCAACCCCCAACGTACCCAGGAACGTACCTCGGGCCATCAGTGGGCCTCGCTCAGGCCCTGACTCGCGCTCAACCGACGGGCCGCGTCCTGGAGATCGGCGGGGCTCACGATGTTGTACCGCTCGAAGACCGACCGTGTCAGATGGCCGGTCACCGTCATCGCTACCCGCTCGGGGACTCCCAGACGGACAAGGTTCCGGGCCGCTGTCCGACGGAGATCGTGGCGGAGCTTCCCTGGCACCCCAGCGTCCTTGCAGGCGGTCAGCCACGCCTTCCGAAAGTCCTTCTTCTGGGTGCCCAAGAGCTGCGGGGCAGCCCCGTCCAGATGGGGGAAGAGGAACGGGATGATTCGCTTCAGCTTCTTCTCCAGCGCCTTGACGCGCGCTACCTGAGCGCCCAGGAGCGCCTTCAGCTCCGGGGTGAGGTAGACGACGCGCCCTTGCCCGTTCTTCGTCATGCCTGGGTCCAGGCGCAGCGTCCCCGCGTCGAGATCGAGGTGGCGGAGTTCGAGCGCCAGCACCTCGGACTGCGTTCGCCAGCCGTAGGTGTAGGCGACGGTCACAGCGACGTGGAGATCCTCGGGTAGGCGCTTCCGCACCCACTCGAACTGGTCGGCCTCGAAGAACCCCGACCGCGGATCGGCTTCCTTCAGCTTCAGGTCACCAAAATCGGGGAGTCGGACCAGCTTGTTGTTGCGGAAGGCGAGCCGCAGCATCCGGCCCAGGATCGCCAGCTCGCGGTTGATCGTGCCGTTCGCGGCCTGCTGCCCCTGGCGGTGTGAGACGTACCCCGTGATCCGCGGCGGGTCCAGGGTGACGATCCGCTGGCCCGTGAAGTAGCGATCCAGGTGCGCGAGGCGCTTCCCAGCCTCGGTCAGGTTGCGCTTCCCGGTCGTCCGGTAGTAGTCACGGAGATCCTTGGCGATCTCCTCGTACTTGACCTTGTCCACGCGCGGGAGGATCGGCTGCCCCGTCGCCGCGCGGCCTTCGCGCTCCTTCAGGACGCGCCGGGCCTCCCGCTCATCGGTCAGCCCGGTCGACTCGATGATCGTCTTGCCGTTGGCGACGTACTTGATGCGGTACGTGGCCTGGAGCTGGCCGCTCTTCAACTTCGGTCGATAGACGCTGCCCATGGGTTCAGACCTCCGTTGGTTGTGGGTTAGGCCTCGTGGTACGGTGGTCACAGTATGCAAGAGCGGATATGCATATGCAAGAGCGGTCTTGGAAAGGTCTACGTGGTAAAATGACAATGATTATGCTATGTTGGGCGACATGGCAAAGCGGAAAGATCCAGCCGCCGTCAGCCTCGGCAGGAAGGGCGGCAAGAAGGGCGGTCGCGCACGCTGGGAAGGCGTGTCGAAAGAAGACCGCTCTCGCATCTTGCGCGCCGCCGCCGTCGCGCGATGGAAGAAGGAGAAGCAGAAGTGATCGACTGGACGAACGGCATCGAGGCGTACCTCCGCGAGGCGCCCGTCCGCTTCGAGTCACAGATCATCATCAGCGCATCGGGGTGGGATGCTCGGACGCCGCGTTCGGTGGAGGCACGCGGTCAGGAAGAGCGCGATGACGTGG
>DATIWG010000052.1:0-50348 GCA_035519555.1 Nitrosotalea sp.
CCGATCGCCCAGCCGATCATGACGTGGTCCAGGCCGGGGTAGCGGCGCTCCACCTCCTTCAGGTAGGCGACGATGTCGCCGGGTGGCCCGCAGAGCCAGGAGCGGTTGCGCACGCCGTTCTCCAGCGTGGCCGAGGTCGGAGATTGCGGCTGCCGGGCCGCCACCGCACGCGCGTGCTCCTCGCTGTAGCGGAGCATCCCCAGCGGGGCCATGACCTTGGCGTGCTCCTCGAAGTACGGGCGGGCGCGATCGATGGCCCGCTCCGGGGTGTCGTCGATGCACATGCGGAAGCCGAGGATCAGCTCCTCGCCGAGCTCGAGCGTACGGCCGTGGCGGCGTGCGGCCTCCTGGTAGTCGCGGGCCCAGCGCTGGACGAGCTCCTCGGCGGTGGCGGAGATCACGCCCTTGATGCGGTGGCGCGCCATGAAATCCAGGCCCCGCGGGCTGCCGCTCACGATGGGCTGCCAGACCTCGACGGGCTGCCGCACGGGGCGCGGCACCAGGGTGATCTCCTTCAGCGAGTAACCGCGATACGGGACCTCCGGGGGTAGGGTGTAGTGCTTCCCCCGGTGCGAGAACGATTCCTCGCGGAACGCCTTCAGGATGATCTCCACCTGCTCCTCGAAGAGCTCGCGGTTGGCCTCCGCGTCCAGCATCGGGTTGCCGAGCGTCTCGACCTCGCGGGTGTGGTAGCCACGCCCCACCCCGAAGACGACGCGGCCGCGGGTGAGGATGTCCGCGACCGCGTAGTCCTCGGCGAGCCGGAGGGGATGCCACGCGGGGACGACGTTGAAGGCGCAGCCGATCTTCACGCGCTCGGTGCGATGGGCCAGGTCCACCGCGAGCATGGGGATGCTCGGGATGCACTCGTAGCCTTCGTGCTGGAAGTGATGCTCGGCCAGCCACAGGGTTTCGTAGCCCAGTGTGTCGGCCGCGTGGGCCAGGGCCGCCGCGGTGTCGAACGTCTCGGCCAGACGCTCGTTGGGATACCGGCGGTCGTCGGCAGGCGTGCCCGTGAGCCCACATCGCTCCAGCTCGATGTGACCGACGTACAGGGTCGAGAAGCGGGTGATCAAGAGCGAGCCGCCTCAGTAGTACACGGACCGACCCGCGCCGCCGGTCGCCACGATGAGCTCGCCCGAGATCGCCCAGGCCTTGTCCGAGGCGAGGAACGCGGTGACGTAGGCGATCTCCGTCGCGTCGACCATACGGCCGATTGCGTTACCCCTGGGTGAGTCGGGTGCGAAGTCGGCCTTCTCCACCTCGGCCGCGTCGATGCCCAGATCCTTGCCGCGGGCGGCAAGGAGCCGCGGTGTGCGCTCCGTACGTGTGATGCCGGGGTGGACGCAGTTGACCGTGATCCCGAAGCGCCCCAGCTGCACGGCCAGCGTCTTGGAAAGGTGCACCAGGGAGGTGTTGCGGGCCCCGCCGCTGAGGTTGCCTGCGTTCCGCGCGTTGGTCCCGCTGATGTTGATGATACGGCCCCAGCCCTGTTCCTTCAGGTACGGGATGGCGGCCCGGGCACAGCGGAGCGCTCCCACGTACTTCACGTCGAAGTCGTGGAGTAGATCCTCGTCCACGATGGTCTCGATGGGGCCGGTGGCGGTGGCGGAGCCACCCGGTGGCGAGCCGCTGTTCACCAGGATGTGCAGGCCGCCCAGCTGCGCGGCGGCCTGGGCCACCATGGCGTCCACCTGGGCGCGGCTCGTGACGTCGGCGACCAGCGGGATCACGCGCCGCCCGGTCTCGGCCGCCAGCTCTCGCGCCGCCGCCTCGAGCATCTCCTTCGTGCGCGCCACGATGGCCACGTCGGCCCCCTCACGGGCCAGCTCCCTCGCGATCGCCTTTCCGATGCCGAGGCTGCCGCCGGTGACGATCGCGCGCTTGCCCCCGAGCCCTAGGTCCATCGCCTGGCCTCCTGTTCTTCCGTCCGCGCGGGTCGTGCCCTGAAGTCGCGCGATTGCGGGAGTCTAGGCGGCCCGGAGGCGTGCGTCAAGCGATGGCCCGACGTGCCACCAGATATACCCCGGTCGAGGCGACGGCGAAGCCGAGCACGGCCAGCGGAGTCAGGCGTTCACCGAGCAGCGCCCACCCGAGCAGCGCCACCGTCCCGGGGATCAGGTAGAAATTGGCGGCCACGCGGCTCGCGGTCCCGTGCCCCAGCATGTAGTAGTAGAGGACCATCGCGCCGATCGACACGGCGAGGACGTTCCAGGCGACGGAGGCCACGACGGGAAGCGTCCAGACCGCGTGGGGACGCTCGAGCGTGATCGCCAGCGCTACCGTCACGATCGCGGCGCCCCCGAGCTGCACCGCGGTCGCGGGAACGAGCGGCACTCCGCGGCCGAAGCGGCCGAAGTAGAGCGTGCCGCCCGCGAGGCTGGCCGCCCCGAGGAATCCGAGCCAGATGGCACCCCACGCGGCGGGGCCTTCGAGCGCCCGGGGCGCGACGACGAGGGCCACGCCGACGGCGCCGAGGATCAGGCCGAGCCACTGCCCCGGCCCGAGCCGCTCGCCGAGCAGTGGCACGGCCGAGACCGCGATCAGCATCGGGCTGAGCGCCTGCATCAGGGCCATGACGCCCGCATTCTCGGTCACCATCCCGACGTGGAACGCCGACAGCGTGATGCCGTTGAGCAGGACGCCGGCGAGCGCCAGATGGTGCCAGCGCCCACGCAGCGGCGCCCAGGACCGGCGCCGGATGGCCAGCAACAGGGCCAGCAGCGCGGCCGCGGCCACGAGGCGGACGGCCACGAAGAGCAGGGGGGAGACCCGCGCCAGGCCCACGCGCGCGGTGACGAAGGACGAGCTCCACAGCAGGATGAAGGCGTAGGGTGCGAGTCGCGCCTGAGCATTGTCCACGGATCGATACTGACATGGTTTACACTCGTCGCCACCATGGGGGCGCGAACCGGCGAGCAGTTCCTGGTTGGCCTGCGCAGCACCAAGCGTCAGCTATGGCTCGAGGGACGCCGCGTGGACGACGTGACCGCGCACCCGGCGCTCGCGGGCGCGGCCCGGACCCTCGCCGGCGTGTTCGACCGGCTCCACGCGTTTCCCGACGAGTGTCTCGTGCCGGACCCGGAGACGGGCGAGCCGCTCAACGTCGGGAACATGATCCCGCGCTCGGTGGACGACCTCAAGCGGCGCAACCGCGGCCTCGTGCGCATCGCCGAGGCCACCGTCGGCCTCATGGGCCGCACGCCGGACTACATGAACGTGAAGTTCGCGAGCTTTGCGGGGCGCTGGAAGGACTGGCTCGGGCCGGAGGGCCGGAACGAGGAAGGGGCGCGCAACCTCGTCGCGTTCCAGAAGCGACTCGCGCGGGAGGACATCTCCCTCACGCACACGATCATCCACCCGACCATCGACAAGTCGACCGACGCCCGGATCGTGGGGAGCCGGGTGCCGGTGCACAAGGTCTCCGAGACGCGGGAGGGCATCGTCGTGCGGGGCGCTCGCATCCTGGCGACCCTGGCCCCGTTCGCGGACGAGATCGCGGTGTACCCTGCGTTTCCGTTGCCCCCGGGGGCCGAGGCCTACGCGCTCGCCTTCTCGATCCCGGTGGACACCCCGGGGCTGCTCTTCATGTGCCGGGACAGTGCGGCCGCGTCCGGGGCGCACGTGTTCGACCGACCGCTGTCGACCCGCTTCGACGAGCAGGACGCCTTCGTGATCTTCGACGATGTCGAGATCCCGCGAGAGCGCCTGTTCCTCGACGGTCACATCGACCTCTACAACACCGTGACCACGACCGGGCTCCGCGACAACCTGACGAACCAGACCACCATCCGGGCCCTCACCAAGCTCGAGTTCGCCTACGGGCTCGCCACCCGCATGGCGGAGGCGATCGGCGACGCGAGCCCGACGACGCAGGAGATGCTGGGCGAGCTGCTCGACTATGTCGAGGTCAGCCGCAGCGCGGTTCTCCTCTCGGCCGAGCACGGGCGGGACGTGGGCGACGGAGTCTGGTTCCCGGACGGTCGGGCGCTCGCCCCCATGCGATCACTGCTGGCGACGTGGTTCCCGCGGGTGAACGAGATCATCATGCTGATCGGCAGCCACAACCTCCTGGCCACGCCGGCCCGACGGCAGCTCGACGACGCGATGCTCCGACCGCTGATCGACGAGTTCCTGCACGGGGCCGGCGGCGTCGACGCGGAGGAGCGTGCCGCCCTGTTCCGCCTCGCCTGGGATTTCGTCGGCTCGAGCCTGGCGGGCCGGAACGTCCTCTACGAGCGCTTCTACCTCACCTCCGCCGCGCGCAACCGGATCACGCACCACCTCCGGAACGTCGACCGGAGCCGCGCCTACGCGCTCGTCGACGGGATCCTGGCGGCCGGCCGCAGGGCAGGGAGCGGAGCCGAGGTGAGCTAGGGCTGATCCACGTCGGCGAGGGTGAAGCCGGCGATGCGCTTGTATTCGTCGGAGAGGCGGCGGAGCTCGGCTCGCGTGATGTAGCGGTCCAGGTCGTCGAAGGGCGCGTCGCCCACCAGCTGCTCCACGCGCCGGATGAGGTAGTCGGGAGGGTGCTCCCGGTTGGTGCGCACGACCCGGGCGGTCGGCCCCGAGCGCGCGGCCTCGTAGGCGGAGAGCGCGGCCAGGGGGTCGCTCCCGGCGGCGAGGCGATCGGCGAGCGCGCGCGCATCGAGGATGGCCTGGGCCGCGCCGTTGGAGCCTCGCGGGTACATGGGGTGGGCGGCGTCGCCCAGCAGGGTGACGCGGCCAAAGGTCCAGCGATCGACCGGGTCCTTGTCCACCATGGGGTATTCGAAGATGACGTCCGACCGGCGGAGCAGGTCGGGGACATCCAGCCAGTCGAAGGTCCATCGCGAGAACATGGGGAGGAAGTCTTCGAGGCGGCCCGGCTTGTTCCAGTCGTTCCGGTCGTAGCCGGGCTGCGCGACCTGGACGGTCCAGTTGATGAGCTGGCGCCCCTGGCCGTCGACGTCGTCGATGATCGGATAGATCACGAGATTGCCGCTCTGGATCGACCCGATGCGCACGTAGCTGCGGCCGGTCAGGAAGGGCTTCGCCCGCGTGACCCCGCGCCAGGTATTGATGCCGCCGAAGCGGAGCTCCTCGCCCGGGTAGAACTGCCGGCGCACGATCGAGTTCACGCCATCGCAGGCGATCGCGACGTCTGCGGTGACGGACGCGCGCGTCGCGCCGGTCGCGGCCGAGCGGAAGTGCAGGTTCACGCGCCGTTCGTCCTGGTCGAGCCCGAGGCACTGGTGATCGGCGAGCACGCGGCCGGGGCCGAGTCGATCCATCGCGGCGCGCCACAGGGTCAGGTGGACGCGGCCGCGGTGGATGCCCACTTCGGGCACCGGGTAGCCCGCGTCCCGGCCGCGCGGCTCGGAATAGATGAGCTGGCCGAAGCGGTTGAAGAAGCAGCTGTCGCGGTTCTCGATGCCCTGCCGTGCCAGCGCCTCGCCGACACCGAGCGCGGTCAGCTCGCGCATGGCGTGGGGCAGCAGGGTGATGCCGACGCCCAGCTCTCGGACCTCCGGCGCGCCTTCGTAGACGCGGCAGGGGATGCCGCGCTGGTGCAGGGCGAGCGCGAGGGTGAGCCCGCCGATGCCGCCGCCGATGATCGCGATGTCCATGTGCGCCGTCCCCGCCCCGTGGTGGGCGGAGTGTAGCGTGTGGCGGCGGGACCGGCAACGGCCGGCGACGCGTCAGCGCGCCATCCGCTCGTCCTGCAGGTGCAGCAGGAGGATGCGCCGCACGGTCGAGGCATGGGACCAAGGTCCTATAGCGCGAGCGCACCCGAAAGTAGGACAAGAGGCAACGACCCAAAAGGAGGACAAGAGGACATGGTGAAAGAGATGACATCGCGGGGGCTCGTGCTCGTTCTTGCCGCGGCCGTCCTGCTCGCGATGGCCGCCCGGCCCGGCGCGGCCGCGGACGCGCTGGTGGGCAAGTGGAAGACCGTCGACGAGAAGACCGGCAAGGTCGTCTCGGAGGTCGACGTGTACGATCAGGGGGGCAAGTTCTTCGGCAAGATCGTCGGCCTCACCGATCCCAACGACGCGCAGGGCAAGCCGAAGACGTGCACCAAGTGCCAGGGCCCCGACAAGGGCAAGCCGATCATCGGGCTCCTCATCATCAAGGATCTCGCGCCGGCCGGAGAGCGCTACAAGGGTGGCACGATCCTCGACCCGGAAGACGGCAAGGTGTACAAGGCCGAGCTCTGGAGCGAGGACGGCAAGCTCAAGGTCCGCGGTTACCTGGGCCCGTTCTACAAGACGCAGACCTGGATCAAGGCGAACTGAGCAGTCGCGGCGCGCCGACCCCGGGCTAACGAGGCCCGAGGTCCCGGTCGGCGTCGGCGAGCAGGGTCGCGAAGGACGACGGCAGCTCGATCGGGCGGCCGACGACGCCCGGACTGTAGCCTTGCAGCCAGTAGCTGTTGGTCGGGTGGCCGCCCCCGGCCACGACGATCACGAAGTTGTCGGGGCGGGCGGTGATCGGCCAGGGGTCGAGCGCGAGGCTATCGCGGGCGACCTTGCTCGTGTCGATCTCGATCCACGCCGGGCCCCCCGCTCGCCGGAGCTCCCCGGCGGGGATCCGCGAATGCTCCCACAGGAAGTCGCGCATCGAGGCCTTGGTCCAGCCGAGGCCGGCCATGGTCTGGGCCACCACGCCCGGGATCATCAGGATGCCCGGGGTGCCGTGCTCGTAGCCGGAGAGGCCGGCCATGTTGGGCACACGCATGAAGTCGGCCATACGGTGCATGCCCTGGAATGCATCTTCCTCGGGCGTCTCCTTCTTGGCGCCGCGCCGCCGGATGTTGGTGGCCCCGTTGGCGAAGGCGAGCGAGATCGAGCTGGTTCCCGGCACGAAGCCGTGGCGCTCGGTGCCGTGCGGCGCCCAGCCGGCGGGCAGGCTCCCCTCGTCCTCGGCGAAGATCACGTTCGTGTAGCGCAGGCCCCCGTAGTTGGCCATGGTGCCGATGCCGGGCAGGGCGCCGCCGAGGTTCTGCTGCAGGAGGCGCAACGCGCGACCGATGCTGGCGCCCGCCGGGCGCTGCGGATCGGGGCCGAGGCAGCCGAAGCCGGCGTTCAGGCGGATCTCGTCGCCGATCGGGCCGTTGACGATCACCACCGGGAACGCGCTGCCCGACGCTGCCTGCAGCGTCTCGCTCCCCGACTCCGGATCGAGAAAGGCCTCCACGGCGGCCACGAGCACCGGCAGGTACTCGGGCCGCCCGCCGGCCATCGCGAGCGCGACGGCGCAGGACTCGATGGTGGTGATCCCGCCGCGTGGCGGAAAGGTGCCGAGCCTCCGGTGGCGCGGTCCCGCGGCGCCGCGGAGGATCCAGTCGACCCGCCCGCGCGTCGGGGGCCAGAGCGGCAGGCCGTCGCCCCAGCGCTTGGCGAGCATCAGGTGGTTTGCCTGTGTGAGCGCGTCCTCGACGCTCGTCGCCTCCACCGTGATCATCGGCGCCTGGCCCGCGCCGTCGCCCGCGAAGGCCGAGCGCCACCGCGTCAGGCCGTCGTAGAACTCCCGCTTGCGCGTTTCCACCGGCGAGATGTCACTGCCGGGGAGGAACATCTCGATGGAGAAGGTGACCATCGCCGCGTCCGGTGCCAGCCCGAGGCCGGCTACCGCATTGGTCATGACCCCCACGAAATCCGTGCGGGTCAGCGTGACCGTCGGGATTCCCTGCGCTTCGAGCCTGGCGGCCGCCCGGCCGCACGCGGTGGCGCAGGTCCCTCAGGCCGCGTTGCCGATGATGACGGCGTCGACCCCGCTCGCCTTGACCAGAGCCGCCGTCTCCTCCGAGCCGATCACCGCGTTGCCCTGGGGGAAGGCGTCGATCGGCAAGACCTCGATGCCGGGGAAGTCCGCCTCGAGCAGCGCCTTCAAGCGCGGCAGCATGCGGTAGGCCTGCCACTGCTCGTTGCTGACGAAGCCGACGCGCGTGCCCGCGAGGGCTGGAATGCGCGGGGCATGCGGCTGCTTGACCTCGACGGCACCGGAGGGGTCGTGGAACTCGAGGCTGACCATGCTACTTCATCATGCCCTGCAGCGAGCTGGCTTGCTTCTGCAGATCGCCGAGCTGACTGGCGAGCTGGGTCAGGCGGCTCGGCTCGACCTGGGGCTTCGCGAGCTCGGTGTTCACCGCGGTGGCCTTGGGAAGCAGGGAATCCACCTTCGCGCTGTCGGCCGCCCCCAGCTTGCCGCTGCTCTTCATCGCGGTCAGGTCGGACACGAGCTTCTGTGCCTGCTCCATGAGCTGCGCCTTGTCGGGCAGCATCGAGCCGATGCTCGGCATCTTCATCTGCGCGAGCGTGACCGCCGGCATCATGGCGCACACGAGCACGGCCAGGCCCACCATCGTCATCCGTCTAACCAGGCTCTTCATCGTTGATCTCCTCCGTTTCGCCGATAGGTATCGCACGCAAGTGAGGCTGGACCCGAAACCGCCTCGCGTCAAGGGGTGGGCCGGCCGCCGCGCAGACGTGACCACGACATGCCGACGGCCAGGATGGTGACGACGCTGAAGAGGCCGATCCAGGAGATCGCCGCGACGTTGTCGACGGGTAGCCAGTCCCAGTCGGCGAAAAGCCAGAACAGCGCGGCCAGAAATGCGTTGGCCAGGAGCAGGCCGATGCCCCCGATCGAGCGCAGGGTGAGGCGCAGGCAGATCACCCATCCGATGAGCAGTACGACCCCGACGAACACGATCGGCGGACGCCACGCCCAGCCGGTGGCCTTCGCCCACGCGTAGTACGAGTAGGCGGTCGGGTTGTAGGTGGCGCCCGCGACGACCAGGGCGAGGGCGAACCGGGCGAGAAAACCGAGGACGGTGAGGCGGTCCGTGCTGGCCACGTCCGCCATCATACGTCGACACGCGCCGGGCCGCGAAGTACGGGCCTCAGGCGGCGCGGCTACCCCAGCAGCCGGTTCCGCTCGTCTCGCCAGATCGCGAAGCACTCGCTGTGGAACAGGAGCCCGTCCGAGCCCGCCCGATTGAGCCGGTACAGGACTCGCTCGGGCGGGACTGGCGCAGAACAGGCGGCGCAGACTTGATCGGCCCCGTAGGTTGCCGAGACCGCGCCGATGCGGTCTCGGGGCAACGTTCCGTCGGCGATCTTGCTCCGCACAACCTGGCGCACACTGGCATCGTTCATCGCGGAGACTCCCGGTGAGAGGCGATCCGAGCCAGGACACCGGGGTCTCGACGCCGTTCGCGTCAACCCGAAAGGCCAGGGTGATGGCAGGGACAGCGTAGGCCAGGTCTCGCAGCTATACAAGCATTGCGACGCCAACCTAGATATTCTCTTGGCCATGGCCGCCGAGGCGCCGCTGGTGTTCGTGGTGGACGATGACCCGTCCGTGCGGAAGAGCCTCGCGCGGCTGCTCAGGGCTGCCGGGTGGGAGGTAGAGGTGTTCGCCTCCGGCCGCGATTTTCTGTCCCAGCCTCGGCCGGACCGCCCGGCCTGCCTGTTGCTGGATGTCCGGATGCCTGGATTGACCGGGCCCGAGCTGCAGGACGCGCTCACGGGGGTGGGGGAGCGGCTGTCCATCGTGTTCCTCACGGGCTACGGCGACGTCCGGATGGGGGTGCGGGCCATGAAGGGCGGGGCCGTCGACGTGCTCACGAAGCCGGTCAACAAGCCGGAGCTCCTCGACGCCGTCGAGCGGGCCGTGGCCGTCGCGCTCCGGGACCGGCGGGAGCGGGCGCGGGTCAAGGAGATCCGGGACCGCATCAAGACCCTGACCCCGCGGGAGGCCAGGGTCTTCGCCCTGGTGGTCGCCGGGATGTTGAACAAGCAGAGCGCGGCGGAGCTGGGGGTCGTCGAGAAGACGGTCAAGGTGCATCGAGCCCGGGTGATGGAGAAGATGCGGGCCGGGTCGCTGGCCGAGCTGGTCCAGCTGGCCGGTGAAGCCGGCGTGATCGCGGCGAAGCCAGAGCCCTCGTCCTCGTAGAAGCCTTGCGTGTTACCTCCTGCCCATTTCCCCCGGGGGCTATTACCCCTAGGTCCAATAGTCGCGCGAGCTCGTGACGGCTAGAGTGGTGGCAAGCGGAAAGGGGGAAGCGTATGCCTGCTCGCGATGGAGTGCCCGTGGTCGAGAAGTGCGAGGCCTGCGGCAAGGACCTGCCGGAGGGGGCGCATCGGTTCTGTGGCGAGGTGTGCCGTCGCGTGTTCGTGGGGGGGCTCAGGAGGGGCACGCCCGGTCGTACCGGGCGCACGGTGGCCCGCCGTCGGCGTCGACGGGGACGCTGAGCCGACGGCGCCGGATGGGCGGGTTCGTCCGGGAGGCTCGGCGGTCGGCGGGGTCGCTGGTCAGGAAGAAGCGAGAGCCATGATCGAGGACAGGACGTATCCGGTGACGCCGGCGTCGATGACGGTGAAATGCGGGATCATCACCGGCGAGCTGACCGGGCTCAAGGTCACCGAGCGGATCGAGAAAGGTTCCGATCGCGTCGTGTCGGCCGCGCGGCTCACCGGGATGCTCCGGCTGGAGAACACGTCCGCGAATCGGCGGGTCCACCTGGTCGAGAGCCGGTTCCTGTTCATCGACGCCCACGGACAGGCCATCAAGCTCGAGGCGCCCCGGGCCGATCAGCTGGTCACGTTCACCACCTACGGCCGGGAGCATCTCGATCCGGGTCAGGATTCGTCCCAGGCCGTGGACGTGGAGGTTCCCGTCGAGGCGCTCGAAGCGAACAGGCTCAAGGAGATTCGCCTCGAGCTCTCATACATTCCGTCCCCCTTCCGGGAGGAGACGGTCAACTTCGTGGTCTCGATCGGCGCCGGCAAGTAGCCGGCGCCTCCCCGGGTCGGGTCGGGCCGTCGTGCCGCTTGGCCGACAGCCCGCCCGATTAGCCGTACCTCGGTCGTGTCCTAGAAATCACCGCCGTGCGGCATGGCCGGCATGGCGCTCTTGTCTTCCGGGCTGTCCGTGATGAGCGCCTCGGTGGTCAGTAGCAGTGAGGCGATCGACGAGGCGTGCTGCAGGGCGACCCGCTCCACCTTGGTCGGGTCGATGATGCCGGCCCGGACCATGTCCACGTACTGATTCGACTCGGCGTCGAACCCCTGCGCGGCATCCCTGGCACTCCGGACCTTCTCCACGATGATGGAGCCCTCGAGACCGGCATTCTGCACGATCTGCCTGAGCGGCTCCTCGAGAGCCCGCCGCACGATGTCGACGCCGGTCGCCTCGTCGCCGGAGAGCATGAGGGTGTCGAGGGCCTTCGAGGCTCGGAGCAGGGCAACCCCGCCGCCCGGCACGATGCCTTCCTCCACTGCGGCCCGGGTCGCGTTGAGTGCGTCCTCTACTCGGGCCTTCTTCTCCTTCATGGCGGTCTCGGTGGCCGCGCCGACCTTGATCAGGGCCACGCCGCCCGCCAGCTTCGCGAGCCGTTCCTGCAGCTTCTCCCGGTCGTAGTCCGAGGTGGTCTCCTCGATCTGGGTCCGGATCTGCTTGATGCGACCCTCGATGGCCGCGGACTTGCCGGCGCCATCGATGAGGGTGGTGTTGTCCTTCGTCACGACCACCCGCTTGGCCTTGCCCAGGTCCGCCAGCGTGAGGTTCTCGAGCTTGATCCCCAGGTCTTCCGTGATGGCCTTACCGCCGGTCAGGATCGCGATGTCTTCCAGCATGGACTTGCGGCGGTCGCCGAAGCCCGGCGCCTTCACCGCGCACGCGGAGAGGGTTCCGCGCAGCTTGTTGACCACGAGGGTGGCGAGGGCCTCGCCTTCCACGTCCTCCGCGACGATCAGGAGGGGCTTGCTCGAGTGGGCCACCTGCTCCAGGAGCGGGAGCATGTCCTTCATCACGCTCAGCTTCTTCTCGTGGATGAGGATGAGGCAGTCCTCGAGAACGGCTTCCATGCGCTCCGCATCGGTCACCATGTACGGCGACAGGTAGCCGCGATCGAACTGCATCCCCTCGACGACCTCGAGGGTGGTCTCCATCCCCTTGGCTTCCTCGACCGTGACGACCCCGTCCTTGCCGACCTTCTCCATGGCCTCGGCGATCAGGCTGCCGACCGCCGGATCGTTGTTGGCCGCGATCGTGGCGACCTGGGCGATCTCCTTCTTGTCCTTCGTGGACTTGGACATCTTGGTGAGTTCCCGGATCACCTGCTCGACCGCCTGCTCGATGCCCCGCTGAAGCCCCATCGGGTTGGCGCCCGCGGTCACGTTCTTGAGGCCGCCGCGGAAGATTGCCTGGGCCAGGACCGTCGCGGTGGTGGTCCCGTCGCCGGCGACATCGGAGGTCTTGGAGGCCACCTCCTTGATCATCTGGGCGCCCACGTTCTCGTAGTGGTCCTTGAGCTCGATCTCCTTGGCCACCGTCACTCCGTCCTTCGTGATGGTGGGGCTGCCGAACTTCTTGCCGATGACGACATTGCGTCCTTTGGGACCCAGCGTGACCTTGACCGCGTGGGCCATGACGTTGACCCCGCGCAGGAGCGCCGCGCGGGCTTGCTCATTGAACAGGAGCTGCTTTGACATTGAATCTCCCTCTCATTGGTGCGAACGGGGCACAACGGCGGAGCTACACTTTCAGGGAGCGAGAATGCCGAGGACGTCCTCCTCCTTCATGATGAGGTACTCCTCGCCGTCGAGCTTGACCTCGCTGCCCGAGTACTTGCCGAAGAGCACGCGATCCCCCGCCTTGACGTCGAGCGGGGTCTTCTTGCCGGCCTCGGATACCTTGCCCTTGCCGACCGCGATGACTTTTCCCTCCTGCGGCTTCTCCTTGGCGGTGTCTGGGATGATGATGCCGCCGCGCCGGGCCTGCTCCTCTTCGATGCGCTTGATGAGGACGCGGTCGTGCAGTGGCTGCAGTGTGAGTGTCGTCCGTTTTGCCTGAGGCATGATGTCGGTCCCTCCCACCCTCACGGTATCCGGTCTGTCGACGCGGGAGTAGTGGACCAAAGGGTAATAGCCGGGCGCGAGCGCGGCGCCTAGAATCAAGAGCATGGACGACGGTGGATTCGCTCAGCGCTTTCGCGGTCGTGAAGGGCCCTATCATCTGTACGATTCGATCGATCGGCCGCTGGTCCGGATGGAGACCGGCGCGCACGTTCTCGGCGCCCTGCTGGACGATCGCGCCCGCCTCGTGTTTTTGGACGACCCGGGCTGTGCCGAGGGCTCGGTGCTCCCGATCACGTACCCGACGCGGGAGTGGACGTCCGGGCCCGTCGACCCGGGGCCGTGCGCCTGTGGTGACCGCCGATGCAAGGGCCGGCTGGCGATCCGGCTGCACGAGTCGCACGCGGGTCCGGGCTGGATGCTGACCTTCCGAGGTTAGGAACGTGAGACAGGCGAGCGAGGCGACTCTGGCGAGCGTGATGGATGAGCTGGCCCGGTCCGGGTTCGGCGAGCACTTCGGGGTGAGCGATGGGACGCTGCGGTCATTCGACAGCGGCAGGACATTCAGCGCGAGGCAGGTGGTGATCCGGGAGTACCGTCGGTTCGAAGGGGTCTCGGATCCGGACGACATGTCGATCGTCTACGCGATCGAAGGGCAGGGCGGCGCGCGCGGGATCCTGGTCGACGCCTTCGGTGCCTACTCGGACCCGACGGTGAGCGCGTTCCTGGAGAGGGTGCCGATGGGTGGGGCCGCCCCCGCGGCTCGTGAGCTACCGCGGTTTGGCCGCTACGCCTATGGCGTGCCGGTGCCGGTTCCGCAGGATCCCTCGCAGGACGAGGGGGGCGAGAGCGGATCGGTCGCCTGAGTCGCCCCCTCGCGGTCGTGGCGGGCCTGCACCGCCTGCTGGATCGCGCGCAGCACGGTTGACGGGTCGAAGGGCTTGTGCAGGTGGCCGGCGGCTCCGGACTTCTCGATGCGGGCGAGGGTCGGGGCGTCGTCGTGGGCCGTGATGAAGATGATGGGGACGGACAGACGCTCCTGGAGATCGAATCCAGTCATCCCGCTCATGTGCACGTCGAGCACCAGGCAGGCCGCGCGGTTCCGCGGCAACCACTCCAGGAACTCTCGTGCGGATGCGAAGATCTCGGCCTTGTACCCGGCCGATTGCACCACCCGAAGAAGCGAGCGACGGACCGAGGGATCGTCGTCGACAATCGCAATGGTCGTCCCATCCACCAGGAGCTCGTTCACGAAAAGTTCCTCCTGGTCATCACCCTAGTCGCGCGCACCCTTCCGGTGCTATTGGACCAAGGTCTCGTGTCGCGGGCCCCGCCCCGGGTCGGCCGGCAGCGAGAACTCGAAGGTCGCGCCCCCTCCGGGGTTGTTGGTGGCGTGAAGCTCCCCGCCGTGCGCATCGACGATGGTGCGGGCGATGGCGAGACCCATGCCCAGGCCCTCGGACTTGGTCGTGTAGAGGGGCTCGAACAGGCGGTCGACGTCGGCCGCGTCGATGCCGTTCCCGGAGTCCTCGATGGCGACGCTGACCGGCCCGGCCCCCGCTTTCGAGGTCCGGACCACGAGGGCCGGGTCATGGCGGCTCGTCCCGCTCATGGCCTCCAGGCCGTTGAGGACGAGGTTCAGGATCACCTGTTGTAGCTGCACGCGGTCTCCCCGCACCTGCGGCAGGTCGGGAGCCAGGTCGAGCGTCAGGGGCACGTGCCGGAGGACCATGTCGCTCCTCACGAGTTCGGCGACCTCGCGGACGATCTCGTTGAGGTCGAGCGGCACGTGATCGAGATCGCCCTTCTTCAGCAGGGCCCGGAGCCGGGAGATCACCTTGGCCGCGCGCTGGTCGTCGGCGACGATGTCGCCCAGGATCTCGCGCAGCTCTCCGACGTTGGGGACGGCGGCGTCGAGGAGCTGTTGAGCCACGTGCGCGTTGTTGAGGATCGCGGTCAGGGGCTGGTTGAGCTCGTGCGCCAGCGAGGCGCTCAGCTCACCCAGCGCCGAGACCCGGCCGATGTGCGCCAGCTCTTGGCGGAGCCGCCCGACTTCGCGCTCGGCGTGTGCCCGCTCGAGCGCGTTGGCCACGACCTCCCCGACGAGATAGAGCCGCTCCATCTGCTCGTCGCGCGCCGTCTCACCGAGGAGGACGATATCGAGCACGAGGCCGCCGACCACAGCGTTGCCGGCCCGCAAGGGCAGCGCCAGTAGGGATTCGAAGCCGAGGGTGCGGCAGCTGGCCCGATCCGCCGTGGCGTCGCCCGGGAGCTCGTCGAGCCGGGAGATCTGGACCAGGCCGTCCCTCTGCAGTCGAAGGCTCAGCCATGGAAAGGGGAGCGGATCTGCCGGTCCCTCGACGGTCCACGCGTGGCCGGTGCCGCCGGGCCCGAGCAGCTCGATCAGGGCCGCGCGTTCGACGCCGAGAAAGGCGACAATCGATCGCAGGGCGCCCTGCATGTCGTGATCGAGCGTGACCGCCGAGACGTGGCCGAGCCGGACGGAGAGGGAGGCCAGGGACCGCTGGAAGCGGAGACGATCGGCGAGCGACAGCTCCATTCGCTTCCGCTCCAGGGCGCTGGCGAACGCCTCGCTCAGGAGGTGAAGCCGGCCGACCAGATCGTCGGGCCAAGCCCGCTCGCTGCGAACCGAGTCGAAGGACAGGACGCCCAGCATTGGTCCGCCGGCCTGCAACGGCATCGAGAGATGCGAGCGCGTGCCGAGGCGATCGTACGCTGCCCGGTCCCTCGCCGCTTCCGCCGGCAGCTCGTCGGTCCGAGAGAAGCGGACGACGGCTCCCCGACGCAGCGTGTCGGCCGTCCAGACGAGGTGGTCGTTCGCCAGGATCGGCGGCAGCTTCTCGACGCCCGGCTCGGCCCACGAGATGCGGGTTCCCGGGGCGCCGTCGCGGTACTCGTCGAGGTTGCCGCGGTCCGTGCCCAGGAAGGCCACCATCTGGCGGAGCGCGGCTTCGAGAGCCGCGTCCAGGCCACCGGCGTCGATGTGGATGAGCTTCGCGGAGACGTCCGACAGGAGCGTCTCGAACCGCAGGCGATCCTCGAGAAGGCGGCGCGCGTGGCGGCTCGCGGCGCGCTGGCGCAGGAGCCAGGTGACCAGCCCGTCGACTCCCAGATACCACGTCAGGCCCACGCCGGAGCCTCCCTTTCGGTCCACCGCCGCGCGCGGACCTCCCTACTGTACCGCCGGAGGCTGCGTGAGGGCGAGCGCCTCCTGGACCCATCCCTAAAGGCCTAGGCCCAAGAGCCAATGGGGTGGGCGCAGGTCCTCCGAGTAGAGTCCGGTGATGGAGGATACGACCATGAAGCACGGCGCCGCACTGGTGATCCTGGTGGCCGCGATGTCACTCGGCACGGAGCCCGCCTGTTCCGGAGACGCCGTGAAGGACGTGCCGCCGAGCGTAGTCGCCGGTCGTGCTCGCCCCCTCGACGTGGTCAAGACGTCGGTCTCGCAGGTCCTGACCGTCGTTCAATCACGGCCGCCCGGTGGTCGCGAGGGCGGGCAGCACCGCGCGGAGATTCGGCGGGTGGCGGACGGGTTGTTCGATTTCGAGGAGATGGCTCGGTTGACCTTGTCCCGCCACTGGACGGCGCGCTCGCCGCGGGAGCAGGAGGAGTTCGTTGGACTGTTCACCGAGCTGCTGGGACGGTGCTACCTCTCGACGATCGAGAACTACGCCGGGGAGCGGATCGCGTTCCTGGGCGAGTCGATCAGCGGCTCGTACGCGCAGGTGCGGACCCGGATCACCACCAACCGGCGGATGGAGATCTCGATCGACTACCGTCTCATAGACCGGGGCGAGCGATGGGAGGTGTACGACGTGGTGCTCGATGGCGTGAGCCTCGTGTCGAACTACCGGAGTCAGTTCAATTCGATCATTCGGACCTCGTCTTTCGGGGATCTGTTGGCGAGGCTGCGGAACAAGCAGATCGAAGCGCACGTGATTCCGCGGGTCGGTCGCGGGTCGTGAGCCCGGGGCGCGGGCGTGCGCGCCTCGCGTCGCGGTTGGTCAGCGTATGGCCGGCACCGCGTCGAGTGCTTCGTGGACGTGTCGCAGGAGGGTGTCGGGCGTGAACGGCTTCTGGAGCACCGGCCCGTCGTGTCGACCGTGCGGATCCGTGGCGACCTCGCTGTAGCCCGTCATGAAGACGGTCTGGACGCCCGGCCGCATGGTGGTGAGGCGCTGCGCGAGCTCCCATCCGCTGAGGTCGGGCATGACCAGGTCGGTCAGGAGCAGGTGCAGCGGGGCGCGCTGGCGCGCCGCCACTCGCAGGGCCTCCTGGCCGTTGCCCGCCTCCAGCACCGTATAGCCGTGGCCGCGGAGGACCTCGGCGGCGACGGCCCGGATGTCCGCCTCGTCCTCGACCACGAGAATCGTCGCGCCGCGGGCGGGAGCCGGCCGCGCCGTCGGTGATGCGGCGGGCTGATCCGGCGCTTCGGCGCGCGGCAGATAGATGCGAAACGTCGCTCCCCGTCCGGGAGCGCTCTCGACGCAGATGTGGCCGCCGTGCTGCTTCACGATGCCGTAGACCGTGGAGAGGCCGAGGCCGGTTCCCTGGCCCGGCGGCTTGGTCGTGAAGAAGGGCTCGAACATCCTGGCCTGGGTGGCCGCGTCGATCCCGGCGCCGGTGTCGCTGATGGAGAGCCGCACGTACGGACCGGGCCGCAGCTCGTGCGGCCGGCCGGGGAACGTCTCGTCGAGCTCGACCTCGGCGGTCTCGACTATGAGCCGGCCCCCGTCCGGCATCGCATCGCGCGCATTGACTGCGAGGTTCATGATCACCTGCTCGAGGTGACCCGGGTCGGCGCTCACCCGGCCGAGCGAAGGGCTGGAGACGATGCTCAGGGCAATCCGCTCGCCCAGGAGGGGCCGGAGCATCTCCACCATGTCCGCCACCACCCGGTTGAGATCCACCAGCCGCGGCTGAAGGACCTGCTTGCGGCTGAAGGCGAGGAGCTGTCGGGTGAGGGTCGCGGCGCGCTGCGCGGTCCGCTCGATCAGCGCGAGCCCGGCCCCGATGGCTTCCGTGGCCTCCGGCCGTCGGCGGAGCAGCCCTGCGCGGCTCATGATCACGGTCAGGAGGTTGTTGAAGTCGTGGGCGATCCCGCCCGCGAGCAGGCCCACCGCCTCCATCTTCTGGGCCTGCAGCAGCTGCTCGGTGCGCTGCGCGGCCTCGGCCTCGAGCTGCCCGGCGTGGCGGCGCAGCATCTCCTGCTCGATCTCCTTGCGGTAGATCTGCGAGAAGAGCGGGTGGAGGACGAGGTAGAGCGCCACGCTGCCGCCGATCGAGATGGTCCAGATCACGAGCTGCGCCCACCGGATCGTCGCGAAGAGCCGCTCCGGGGTCTTGTACACTTCGATGACCCCGACGACCTCTCCGGTGCCGCTCGAACGGATCGGGACGTAGATCTCGGCCAGCGTGGAGAAGGTCCCGCGCTCGGAGCCGTGCTCGGCCTTGGTCAGCGATCTGATCTCGACCTCGAGCTCGCCTTGCAGCGCCTCCATAAGCTCGTGATTGTCCGGAAAGCGCTGCCCGATCAGGTCCTCCTGATCGGACCAGAGAATCGTCGCGCGGGGATCCCAGATCTTGATGCGCACGACCTCCGGTAGGCTTCCGATCAGCCGGGAGATCTCGCGCCAGCGGTCGCGAGAGCCCGCCGCCCCTGGCTCCCGGAAGACCGCCTCGAGGCCATTGATCTGGACTTCGCGGCGAACGAGCGCGGCGGTGTTCTCCCACTCCCAATCCGATACCGCGCGGGTCAGCAGCGAGGAGATGGCCAAGCCCATGGAGAGGGCGAGGCCCGCGATGCAGAGCAGGCTGAGGAGAGTGAATCGCGAGAGAAGGAAGCGCCGGATCATTGGAGCTCCGAGGCCCTGCGGGAGCACGCGTCGTGCCAGGGGCCGGGGCGGCAGCCTGGGCCGAAACTCCTTACCGGGCAGTGGCTTGGGGCGCACGCACGTCGCATTGACGCCGACGGATGGACGGCATGCGTCCGTCCGCCTGACGAAAATCGCCTCGAAAACTTGGTCCCTGCCCCGGACTTTGCTTGTATGAAGGGCACATGCCACCGCGCGCCCAGGCCCTGACCGCCCCGAAGGCCGACCCGCCGGCCCCCGCGCCGAAGCCGGCGCTCTCCGCCGTCGAGATGGGGGCCCGGCAGCGGGAAATCTCCGTTTCCGAGTTCTTCACCAAGAACCGGCATCTCCTCGGGTTCGACAACCCGCGCAAGGCCCTGCTCACGTGCGTGAAGGAGGCCGTCGACAACGCCCTGGACGCCTGCGAGGAGGCCGGCATCCTCCCCGACGTGGTGGTCAAGCTGGAGACGGTCGGCAACGGGGAGCCGGCGCCCCCGGCCAGTCAGGCCACCCGCTTCCGGATCACCGTCGCCGACAACGGCCCCGGTATCGTCCGCCAGCAGATTCCGCCGATCTTCGCCAAGCTGCTGTACGGCTCCAAGTTCCACCGCCTGCGCATGAGCCGCGGGCAGCAGGGCATCGGCATCTCGGCGGCCGGCATGTACGCGCAGCTCACCACCGGCAAGCCGGTTCAGATCATCTCCCGCACCAGCGCCCGGGCGCCCGCGCACTACTTCGAGGTGCAGATCGACACCAAGAAGAACGAGCCGCGCATCCTGGAGAAGAAGCAGATCGACTGGGAGTCGCCCCGCGGCACGCAGGTCGCGCTGGAGGTCGAGGGCCGCTACCAGAAGGGACGCGCCTCGGTCGACGAGTACGTCGAGCAGACGATCATCGCCAACCCGCACGTCCGGATGACCTACTACACCCCGGACGGAGAGGTCAAGGAGCACCCCCGGACCTTCGGGGAGCTGCCGCCGTCGCCCCGCGAGATCAAGCCGCACCCCTACGGCATCGAGCTCGGCATGCTGCTGAAGATGCTCCAGGACACCCGTGGGCACTCGCTCTCGGGCTTCCTGTCCGGCGACTTCAGCCGGGTGTCGCCCCATCTCGCGGAGGAGATCTGCAAGACCGCACGCCTCTCGCCCCGGGCGAAGCCGCGCGACGTCCACGGCGAGTCGGCGGAGGCGCTGTACAAGGCCATCCAGTCCACCAAGATCATGGCCCCGCCCACCAACTGCCTCTCCCCGATCGGAGAGCAGGCGATCCTGGCCGGCCTGTACCAGCAGATCAAGGGGGAGTTCTACACCGCGGTGAGCCGGCCGCCCGCGGTGTACCGCGGCAACCCTTTCGTGATCGAGGCCGGTCTGGCCTACGGCCGCGCGCCGGAGCAGGGCGCGGAGACGGCGGAGAAGAAGGCGGTACCGCTCGCGGAAGGGGAGGAGGAGCAGGACGACCGCGAGCTGGCCCGCGTCATCCGCTACGCGAACCGGGTGCCTCTCCTCTACCAGCAGGCGGCGTGCGCGAGCTACAAGGCGGTGCTCGACACCACGTGGCGCAATTACGGGGTCGCGCAGTCCCGGGGCGCGGTGCCGGCCGGGCCCATGGTGATCTTCGTGCACATGGCCTCGGTGTGGGTGCCGTTCACCAGCGAGTCCAAGGAAGCGATCGCCGACTACGACGAGATCCGCAAGGAGATCACGCTCGCGCTGCGCGAGTGCGGGAGGCGGCTGGGCGCCTTCATCCGTCGTCGTGAGCGGGCCCAGGGCGAGAACCGGCGGCGCAACATATTCGCGTTGTACATCGAAGAGGTCGTGGAGTCGTGCAACCGGCTCAAGGGGGGCACGCTGCCGGTGGCCAAGCTGAAGGAGCAGCTCCACAAGATGGCGGCCCAGCGCACCGGCGGCGCCAAGACCGACGAGCTGCTGGGCAAGAACGGCGGTGGGCCGGAAGGGCTGCCGCACTCCATCATCGTGACCGCGGACGGGGTCGAGGGCGAGGTGCCGGCGCCGATCGAGGACGGGGCGGCCGCCGTCGCGGCTTCCAACGGAGCGCCCAAGACGAAGGACAAGCAGGGCAAGCGGGCGCGGGGAGCACAGCCCGCTCCCAAGAAGGCAAAGGCGGCGCGGCGGCCGGCGAAGAAGGCCGTCTCGAAGCCCGCCGCGCGCACCAGGCGCCGGAAGGGCTAAGACACGCCGATGGCGCGCAAGTCCCGCAAGGCCAGTGCGGTCGAGAAGAAGCTCGTCGGGGTCGCCGACGTGGTCATCACCGCGGCCCAGCGCCGCCGCGATCCCACCCTGGCGATCCCGGTCCGCTCCCTCTCGAACGTCAGCTTCAACGAGCGCAAGGGCCATCTCGAGATGGGCCGGCGGAGACAGGCGCGCTCGTTCTTCAACGTCGGGATGGCCAAGAAGTTCATGCAGACCGTGCTCGTGGCCGACGCGCTCTGCGAGCTGCAGCGGGCCAACCTGACGACCTCTCTCCGGGAGATCTACTACCGGACCAAGCACACGATCAAGAACTCGCACGAGAACACTCTCGACACCCAGGACGAGTCCGATCCGCTCATCGAGGACCTCGAGGTCACCCTGGAGGCGCTCCGCGAGGAGCTGCACGTCCGGGCCGAGAACGCGGGCTCCGTCGTCGGGCCGCTGGTGCTGGTGGACGACGGCGATCGGGTGGACTGCGCGCGGCTCGGCAAGGGCGGGTACTCCGTGCCGTCCATCGTCGAGCCGGAGTATCTGCAGATCCGGCAGTGCACGGCCGATTTCGTCCTCCTGGTCGAGAAGGGCACCCAGTGGAACCGGCTCTCCGAGGACAAGTTCTGGCGCCGGTACAACTGCATCCTCCTGACCGGCAACGGGCAGCCGCCCCGCGGGGTCAGGCGCCTGGCGCGCCGGCTCCACGAGGAGAAGCGGCTCCCGGTCTACGTCCTCGTCGACAACGATCCGTGGGGGTACTACATCTACTCGGTCGTCAAGCAGGGCTCGATCAATCTCGCGTTCGAGAGCCAGCGCATGGCCATTCCCAAGGCCAAGTTCATCGGGCTCTCGAGCGCCGACCCCGAGGCATACGGGCTCCCGCGCAACGTCGGCATCAAGCTCAACGAGAAGGACACCGCGCGGGCCCGCGAGCTCCTCAACTACTCGTGGTTCCAGAAGAAACCCTGGCAGGAGGAGATCAAGCGGATGCTCTCGAGCGGGCTGAAGTACGAGCTCGACGCGCTCGCCAACAAGGACTTCCAGTACCTGACCAAGAAGTATCTGCCCCGCAAGCTCAAGGAGAAGGACTGGCTCGACTGATGGCCGATCCACTTCCGGGCTGCCTGCTGATCGTCACCGTCGAGGTCGATGCCGCCGTCGAGGGCGACTGGAACCGGTGGTACGACACCGTGCATCTCCCGGACGCGCTGCGGTGTCCGGGCGTCCGGCGGGGGCGGCGCTACGTGTCCTCGGGCGAGATCTCGGAGACCGCCGGGGGCAAGACCGAGCGGGTGAGCAAGCGGATCTACACGACGATCTACGAGCTGGACAGCCCCGCCGCGACCTCCACCCCGGAGTTCCAGGCCATGCGCGGCTGGTATCAGTTCGCGCCGCACGTCCGCTCGCGCACGCAGACCATCGTTCCCGTCCCCGTCGCGGGCTAGTCAGGGCGCTCTCGCTCGGCTCCGATGGAGCCCGCCCCCTGGCCGCCCACGGGACCCACCCCGATACCGCGGCGTGGACCTGTCGATTCGGCCCCGGTTCGGTCGACTATCCAGTGGGAGTCGGGCCGGTACGCCGGCGTGATAAGCTCCGGACGCGATCGTCGGACCACATGGAGGAAAGGCGTGAATCGATGAGCATCTTCTACGGATGGGTGATCGTGGGCGTGGGGATCGTGGTGACGTGCGTCGGGGTCGGGGCCATGCTCTCGCTGAGCGTCTTCCTGCAGCCCATGGCCCAGGCGATGGGTTGGTCCCGGACCGGGATCTCGACCGCCGCGCTGATCAACTGGCTCTCCATGGGGGTGGGCGCGTTCGTGTGGGGAGCCCTCTCCGACCGGTACGGCACGCGCACCGTGCTGCTGCTGGGGGGCGGGCTTCTCGGCGTGGGACTGGTGACCGCGAGCCAGGCGACGACGCTCGCACAGTTCCAGATCCTGTTCGGCGTGCTGGTGGGCCTGGCCGCGGGCAGCTTCTACACGCCGCTGACCGCAACGACGACTCGATGGTTCACCCAGCACAGGAGCCTGGCCGTCGCGCTGGTCTCCGCGGGCATCGGTCTCGGGTCGTCGACGGTCGCCCCGCTCGCGCGCTGGATCATCACGAACTACGACTGGCGCCTGGCCATGCTGGTGATCGGCAACCTGGCGTGGCTCGTGATCATCCCGGCCGCGCTCCTGGTGCGCGAGCCCGCGGGTTCAGGATCCGCGGTCGGTCCGATCGGCGGCGCCGCCGGGGGCGAGCGGGAGCTCACCGTGACGCAGGCGATCCGCACGCCGCAGTTCGCGGCGATCGCGCTCACCTACTTCGCGTGCTGCGCCGCCCACTCCGGGCCGATCTTCCACATGATCACTCACGCGATCGACCAAGGGATCACCGCGATGGCTGCGGTGACCGTGCTGAGCGTGGCCGGGCTGGCCTCGCTGGGCGGCAAGATCGTCTGCGGGCTGATCGCCGACCGGGTCGGCGCGAAGCGCACGCTCCTCGTGGGCCTCGGCATCCAGGCGGTGGCGATCAGCTTGTACATCTTCACCCGCGATCTCGTCAGCTTCTACGCCCTCGGCATCGTGTTCGGCTTCGCCTACGGCGGCGTGATGCCGCTCTACGCGATCCTGGTGCGCGAGTACTTCGGCGCCCGCATCATGGGTACCATCTTCGGGGGGGTGGCGCTCGTGTCCACGCTGGGCATGGCGATGGGGCCGGTGGCCGGCGGGTGGCTCTACGACTCCTACGGCAGCTACTTCTGGCTGTTCATCGCCTCCTCCGGCATCGGCCTCGGCGCCGTGGCGATCGGGCTCACGTTCCGCCCACCGGTCTTGGCGGGGGCCGTCATGGCGAGCCCGAGGGTGGCGCGGCTCTCCAGCTAGCGGCCGGGCGGCTCGGGCGGCCGCCGGGTCTTCCAGTCGGTCGCGTCCTCGTAGGCGTGGCCGATGCGGAGCGCGGTCGCCTCGGCGCCGGCATGGGCGACGATCTGCAGTGACGTCGGTAGCCCGCCCCGGGTGAAGCCGTTGGGGATCGCGAGGCCGCAGAGGCCCAGGTAGTTCACCGGCCGCGTGAAATGGGCGGCGGTGCCGGCCTGATCGGCCTTCTCGATCGGGATCGCGGGCGTCAGCGCGGTCGGGGTGAGGAGCGCGTCCACGTCGGCCAGCGCCGCCTCCACCGCGCGTCGATGCTCCTCGCGCTCGGCGAGCGCGAGCAGGTAGTCCCGCGCGGAGACGCCGCGGCCGAGCTGGATCCGGGGGCGTATGTGCGGATCGACGGGCAGGCTCTCGTCGTCGACGAGATGGCCCACGAAGCGGTAGCCCTCGGCGCCGATGATCCGCCCGGTGGCCGCCGCGTAGTCGCTGAAGCGATGGGGCAGGGCCACCCGCACGATCTGGGCGCCCAGCTTGGCGAGGGTGTCGACCGAGGCGTCGTAGGCGGCCAGCATCTCGTCGTCGACGCCCTTGCGCTCGGCCTCCGGCATCACCGCGAGGCGGAGGCCGGCGACGCCGCGCCGCAGGGTGGGCATCGGATCGACGGCGGTCCAGGCCAGCGTCTGCGGATCGCGCGGATCGGGCCCGTTGAGCAGACGGAAGAGCAGCGCGGCGTCCTCCACCGAGCGCGCCATCGGGCCCGGCGTGTCGAGCGTGAAGGACAGCGGCAGGACTCCGTAGGTGCTGATGCGGCCGGCCGTCACCTTCAGGCCCGCGATCCCGCACCAGCCGGCGGGCAGTCGCACCGAGCCGCCGGTGTCGGTGCCGATGGCGATCGGGGTCAGCCCTGCCGCGACCGATACCGCCGAGCCGCTCGAGGAGCCGCCCGGCGTCCGGTGCACCGCCGGGTCCCAGGGGTTGCGGGGGGTGCCCATGTGGGTGTTGGTGCCCCAGCTGCCCATCGCGAACTCGACGGTGTGGGTCTTGCCCAGGACGATCATGCCCGCCGCGATCGCCCGCTCGGCGAGGGTGGCGGTGACCGGAGAGACGCGGGTGGCCCAAACCTTCGAGCCACCCGTCGTGACGCGCCCCTCGAGATCCACCAGGTCCTTGAGCGCGATGGGAACGCCGTGCAGCGGCCCCACCCGGTGGCCGGAGCGGATCGCGCGCTCTGCGCCCTCGGCGGCCAGTCGCGCCTCGTCCGCGTAGACCGCGATGAAGGCGTGCAGCGCGGGATCGTGCCGTCGGATGCGCGCGAGCAGCGCGTCCACCACGTCGACGGGAGAGAGCGTGCGCGCGCCGAAGGCGCGGGACAGCTCCGCCACCCCGGCCCATACCGGATCGATCGTGGTCATGCCGAGGGTCCTCTCCGGGAAAGCTGCCGGCCGATGAAATCCTTGACGTGCGCGATGCACTTGTCGGTGTCGGGGCCCGCCTGCTGCACGAAGCCGTGGCGCGCGTTCGGGAAGTGCTCCCGCTCCACGTGGCCGCCCGCCTGCTGGTACGCGCGCACGAAGTCCTCGGTGATGGCCGCCGGTACGTTGTCGTCCTGATCCGGCTGGCCGACCCAGACCGGGGGCAGGGCGGTGGCCTCGCCGGCCGCCACGATCCGGGTGATGCTCGTGGCCGCCATCGCCGCCTCGTCCGTGAAGAACGCCCGGTGCGATGCGATCAGCCGCTTGGCGTCGAACCCCGACGGCGGAGGCGGGTCGTCCTCGCGCGAGAGCGCGTACCGGTAGCGCGCGAGCGGATCGGCGACGGGATAGAGCGCCGCCACGAAAGCCACCGACGCGTCGGCGGCCGTCGCGTCGAGCGAGCCGTCCGGTCGCACGATGGGCGTGCCGGTGTGCTCGGGGGCGGCCGGCTTGACCGCGTGGAGGAGCGCCAGGAGCCCGCCGCTCGAGCTGCCGAGCAGCCCGATGCGGGCCGGATCGATACCGAGGCGCGCGGCGTGGGCGCGGGCGTAGCGGATCCCGGCGGCCACGTCGGCGCCCGCGGCAGGATAGCGGTGGTCCGGGGCCTGGCGGAAGTCCAGCGCGACGACGACGAGCCCGCTCGCCGCGAGCGCCCCGCACATGAGGGCATCGGCGGTGCGATCGAGCCGGGCCCACGCGCCGCCGTGCACGTACACGACCGCGCCGAGCGGTGCCGCGGGCTCGCCCCGCGGCCGATAGACGCGGGCCAGCAGCTCCGTCCCCGCCGGTCGCGCGAACGGCGTGTCGATCTGATCGACCTCGTAGGGTGCGGTGGCGTCGAAGCGAACGGGCAGGGCCACGGCTCAGGCGAGACGGGACAGGTACTGGGCGACGAAGTCGGTGCCGACGAGGGCGACGTAGGCGTCGGTCAGCCGGCGGGTGACGGGCCCGGGCACGCGGCCATCGGCGATCGGGAGGCCATTGACCGAGCGCACCCCGCAGATGCAGAGGCTGGTCGAGGTCAGGAACACCTCGTCCGCGGTGATCGCGTCGTAGACGTCCAGGTCGCGCTCCTCGCAGGCGATGCCGAGCTGCCCCGCCAGCTCGATGACGGTGCGGCGGCTCACCCCGGGCAGCACGTACTGCTCGCGCGGAGTGTAGAGGCGGTCGCCGCGCACCACGAAGATGTTGCTGCCGACGCCCTCGCACAGGTTGCCGTGCTCGTCCAGGAGCACCGACCATGCCTCGGGACGGGCGGCCTTGACCTCGCGGTCGGCGAGGATGAGGTTCAGGTAGTTGTGGGTCTTCGCCCGCGGACTGAGCATCGACGGCGGCGTCCGCCGGATCGAGGGTACCACCACGTCGATGCCGTCACGGAAGTGGGGCGCCCGCTTGCGCAGCGGCAGGGGAGTGCAGTCCACGATGACCTGCGGCCCGGTGTGCGCCCAGCCCTCGTCCCCGATCGCGTCCACGCCGCGGCTGATGCGCTGGGCCACCCACCAGTCCCCGGCGGCCGCGCGCAGCGGCTCGTTCCGCTCGACGACCTGCTCGGTGATGGTCGCCATCTCCTTGGGCTCGAGCCCGACGTCGATGCCCAGGTAGCGCAGGGAGCGGTAGAGCCGCTCGACGTGCTCCTCGAGGCGGAAGATGCGTCCGTCGAAAGTGCGGGTCATGTCGAAGCAGCCGTCACCCCGGTTGAAGCTCCGGTCGCGGTAGGGGATGACGACCTGGGTCTCGAGGACGAAGCGGCCGTTGAAGTAGGCGGTGCGGGTCTTCGGTGGCGTGGTCATGGGCGTCCCTCCCAGCGAGATACTACTCCAGGTGCCTACCGCCGCGCGATCAGGCGACGGAAGGCGGCGGCGTACTCGAAGCCGTAGGGAGCGGCCAGCTCCGCCGCGCCCTTCTTGACCCGCTCGCCGATGGTCGCGCCATCCGGGACGTTGAAGCCCGGCATCTGGCTCTGGTGCCGTACGAGCGCCGCGATCTGCCGGTCGATCCCGGCGGTCACGTCGACGATGACGTCCGGCTCGTCGGCGCCCCAGTACCAGAGCTCGCGCACCTTGTGCGGCTCGAGCCCCTCCTGCGTGATGTGCTCCGCGAAGTGCAGGTGGTCACGCGCGTAGGGGTAGACCGCGTCGGTGGTGGTGATCCCGGCCCTGCGGTGATCGCGATGCTGGAAGCCCTTGATGCGGTACGGATCGTGGACGAAGACGGTGTGCGGACGATGGCGGCGGATGGCCCGCACCACGTCGCCCAGGAACTCGCGCGTGTCTTCCAGCCGACCGTCGGGATAGCCGAGCATCTCCACGTGGCGCACGCCCATGAAGTCGGCGGCGGCCCGCTGCTCGTGGGCCCGCTTGCGGACGAGCTCGTCCGGGGTGAGATCACGGTCGGCGGTGCCGGCCTCCCCGTTGGTGCACAGCACGTAGGTCACGTCGCAGCCGGCGGCCACCCAGGTGGCGATGACCCCGCCCGATCCGATCTCGGCGTCGTCGGGATGGGCGAAGACCACCATGGCGGAGTCGGGGACCTCGGTGACGATCTCGAGCTTGCGGTCGGGCATGAGGGGGTCTCGCTCCTCCTAGTCGTGAAGGGTGGCCAGCACCGCGGGGAGCGCGGCCAGCACCTCCCCGAGGCACTGACGGACACGGGCGATGTTCGCCTCCGCCTTCGCGGGGGTGCCCCCGCGGGAGACGTGGGCGATGAACTCTTCGCGGCTGGTGGTCATGAGCAGCGACGCGTTGACCTCGAGCTGCAGCGCGTGGACGCGGTGGCTGTCCGGCCGACCGAACGTGGTCACGATATTGCCGCCGGTGTAGCCGCTGACGTTGTCGTGCACCTCGAATCCGTGGCGGGTGAAGATCTCGGCCACCGTGGCGGCCAGGGCGGGGGCGCACGTGGCTCCGTGACGGGTGCCGATGATGACCTGGTGATCCTTCATCCGCCGCGGGCTCCCGGTGTGGCCGTCGAGGAGCAGGGCGTACCCGTAGGCTCCCCGGAGCTCGGCGAGCAGGCGTTCCAGCGTCGAGTAGTAGGGATCGTAGAGGGTCCGGAGCCGCGCCTCGAGGTCGTCGAGGCCGAGGGGCCGTGCGAAGATGGGCGCCTCGCGCATCGTGTGCGTGCGCACCACCCCGCGCCGGGATCGCACCTCGCCCTCGTGGTGCTCGAAGTCGTCCCGGCGACGGTTGACGTCGACGAACATCCTTGAAAATGGTGTCGCCAGCACCGTGGCGCCGTGCTCGTGCAGATCGCTGTAGAGATCGCCCACGAAGGTATCCGCGAACCCGTAGGCGAAGGTCTCGAACCAGGCTTCCGCGTAGTCGTCGCGGGTGACGTGGGGCAAGGGCTGCGTGCCGAGATGGGGCACGCTGACCAGGATGGGCGTGCGGGTGCCGGCCGCCGGGTGCCTGACGATCGGGAAAGGCTCCACCGGCTGCAGTCTAGGCGACTTCAGTGGGATTCCCAAGCGCGACGTTTCAGATCAGGTCGCAGACTCCCGCTCGCCCGGTAGCCTACGGCCGCTGGCCTGGCCAGTCTCTGGTACGAGGCGGTCGATGTGCTCGGTCACTTCCCCGGGCGATAGCCTCGGACAGCTCTCGCGCCCGCCCCGGGTCGAGGGGCTTGAGGCGCTCGAGCACGCGCCGGGCGTCAGCGAGCCGACCCATCTTCACGTAGGCTTCGCCCAGGTACTCGAGCGCCTCCGGATAGTCCGGGCGGAGCCGCAGCGCCTCGCCGTAGGCCTCGAGCGATTCGGCGTACTTGCCTTGGTTTCGAAGCGCGTAGCCGAGCCCGTTCCAGGCCTCCGCGTAGGTCGGCTTCAGCTCGACGGCCCGCGTGAAGGCGGCTGCGGCCACGCTCCACTCCTTGGCCCGGGTGGCGGTAACGCCGGCGACGTACTGCTGCTCCGCCGCCGGGGGTAAGCCGGTCGGGGGCGGAGTCGGCGTCATGTCGGCCAGGGCGGGAGCCGCGGCCAGGAGGAGCAGCCCGATCAGAATCGGGAGCACGCCCGCTCCTGCATGCGAAGACGAAGTCGACTGGGTGGGCTGCCCGGTGGCGAGGCTGCAGCCTGCCGCAACACCGACGCTCGATAGACTTTCACCTGCTGCGCTTGGGCGAACGGCGCGGCGAGGAGGCCGCCCGCCCGCGACAGGGCGGAAGAATGCCCTTCGATCCATCCTAGAACTGTCCCCGATAGCTGCCGGCTAACTTGCCCGCGCCCGGATGAAGCGGCCGATCGAGTCGACCGCGGCCTGGGCCTCGTCGAGCATCGGCAGGAACCAGTGCCAGACGTGGATCATTCGGTCCCAGACCTCGAGCGTCGCCTCGACCGTCGCCTGCTGCGCCCGCTCGGCGAGCTGCAAGGCATCGTCCAACAGCACCTCGTCACTGCCCACGTGGATCAGCAGCGGCGGGAGCCCGCGCAGATCCGCGAAGAGCGGCGAGGCCAGGGGAGCCCGTGGGTCGGTCGCCCCGAGATAGGCCGTCGCCATCTCGCCGACCGAGGCGCGATTCACGATCGGATCGGCCTCGGCCTTGGTCTGATAGCTGCCGCCGCCGCATGTGAGATCGACCCAGGGCGAGATGCAGACTCCCGCCGCGGGAAGCGGCCGCCCGGCATCGCGAAGGGCCAGCAGGGTTGCCACCGTGAGCCCTCCGCCCGCCGAGTCCCCGCCGATCACGACGTGGCCAGGCGCGATCCCCTGGTCGAGGAGCCAGCCATAGGCTGCCACCGCGTCGTTCACGGCAGCCGGGAACGGATGCTCCGGCGCCAGCCGGTAGTCGAGCAGGAGCGCATTCGCCGCGCCGGCGGTCGCGATCGCCGCGGCCAGGTGGCGGTGCGATCGAGGCGAGCCGATCACGTAGCCGCCGCCGTGCAGGTAGAGGACGACGCGTCCGGCCACCGCGGTCGGGGGGCGCAGCCACTCGGCCGGCGCCGCGGGCGCGCTCACGCGCTCCACCTTCACCTCCGGCGGAGTGGGGAAGACCTTCTCGGCCCGCTCGTACTGGGCCCGGCGCTCGGCGGTGGTCAGCGTCTCCGAAGGCGGCAGCTTGGCGAGGTGGGAGCGAACGATGTCGATGCCGCGGTCGGCCATGTCAATCCTCCGTGAGGGTGTGCGTGTGTGCTGAGCGGGAGCGATTCTGCGCCGACTCAGCCCGGGTTGGCAAGACGTGAACCGGCTGCCGCCCGGGCGCGGCCATGGCACAATGGCGCGCATGCCGACGCCGTCCGTTCCCGGATTTCTCTACGGCACCGCCTGGAAGGAGGACCGGACGGCCGCGCTGGTGGAGGTTGCGCTCCAGATGGGCTTCCGGGGCATCGACACCGCCAACCAGCGCCGCCACTACCACGAAGCCGGCGTCGGGCTGGGGCTGGCGGCGGCCTACCGGGCCGGCGTGGTCACCCGCGAGGATCTCTTTCTCCAGACGAAGTTCACCTATCGAGGCGGCCAGGACCATCGCCTCCCGTACGATCCCAAGGCAGATCTCCCCACCCAGGTGGCCCAGTCCATGGCCAGCTCGCTCGAGCATCTCGACACCGACCGCGTGGACAGCTACGTGCTGCACGGGCCGGCCTCCGGCTACGACTGGACGGACGACGACGCCCTGGTCTGGAGCGCGATGGCGCGCGAGCGCGATGCGGGCCGGACGCGACTGCTCGGCGTGAGCAACGTCTCGCTCGAGCACCTGCACCAGCTGGTCGCCTCCGGCGCCGAGACTCCCGCGTTCGTGCAGAATCGGTGCTTCGCGAGCGCGGGGTGGGATCGCGACGTCCGGGCATTCTGCGCGGAGCGGGGCGTCATCTACCAGGGCTTCTCGCTGCTGACCGCGAACCGGCCGGTGCTGGGCCATCCGCTGGTGGTCGGTCTCGCCAACCGATCGAGGGTCACGCCGGCCCAGGTCGTGTTCGCGTTCGCGCACGCGGTCGGCATGCTGCCGCTCACCGGCACGTCCAGCGCCGAGCACATGACGCAGGACCTCGCCAGCCACGCGCTCGCGCTCTCCGCGGACGAGATCCGCGCGATCGAGTCGATCGCGGGCTGAGCCGGCCATGAGCCATCCGGGCGGTCGTAGCCTGCCGGCGGTGAGGTCGTCGGACGCTTCCCGCGAGCGGTGGAACCGCCGCTGGGCGGGCGAGCGCGCGCAGCCGGCCACCGCGCCCAGCGAGTTCCTCCTGGCCGAGGTCGCGGAGCTGCGGCCCGGGACCGCGCTCGACCTGGCCTGCGGCGCCGGCCGGAACGCGGTATGGCTGGCCCGCCACGGCTGGCGGGTCACCGCGGTAGATTTCTCGGAGACCGCGTTGCGGATGGCCCGGGGGCTCGCAGCCGAGGCCGGCGTGACGATCGAGTGGATCGAGGCCGATGTGGCGACGTGGAGCCCGCCGCCGCTGGCCTACGATCTCGTGTGCGTGTTCTACCTCCAGCTGCCGCCCCTCGAGCGCAAGGCCGCGCTGGCCCACGCCACCGCCGCGGTGTGTCCGGGCGGCACACTCCTGGTGGTGGGACACGATCTGCTGAACCTCACCGAGGGCTGGGGCGGGCCCACGCAGGCCGACGTGCTGTTCACCCCGGACGACGTGGTCGCGGAGATCGGCGGCCTCGAGGTCGAGAAGGCCGGGCGCGTCCGCCGGGTCGTGGAGGACGCCGCTGCGGGGCGCGCCGCGCTCGACGCGCTGGTCCGGGCCCGGCGGCCGTCGCGCGCGTGAGGCGGCGCTAGCCGCCGGTCGGCTTCGCCCGGTCCTTGGGGGCGCTCCCGCGCACCGTCACGCCGGTCCACTGCTCGTAGAGCCGGGTGACACCCGCCATGTCGAGCTGGCCGAACCCCTGCGCGTGGGCGGCCTCGTAGACCTGACGCACCGCGGAGGCCAGCGGCACCGGCATCTCGAGCCTGGCGGCCATCGCGAGCCCGAGGGAGACGTCCTTGCGCGAGAGGCCGATGCTGAAGTTCGGCGTGAAGTCGCCGGCGAGCACGTTGGGGAAGCGCTTGAGGAAATGGTGGGAGCGCCCGCCGCTCGTCGACAGGATGTCGAACAGGCGCTGCGGATCCACGCCGGCCTTCACGCCGAGCACCATGGCCTCGGCGGCGACCGCCACGTTGGCCATCGACATCATGTTGTTGACGATCTTGACCACGAGCCCCGAGCCGGGCGGACCGATGTGGTGGATGTCGGTGCCGAGGGTGAGCAGGAGCGGGCGGCAGCGCTCGAGGACGGCCGCGTCGCCGCCGATCAGGAAGACGAGCTTGCCGTTGCCCGCTTCCACCGGCCCGCCGCTCACCGGCGCGTCGAGGGCATCGACGCCGGCGGTCCGGGCCGCGGCTGCGACCTCACGCCACGTGTCGGGGTCGATCGTGCTCATGTCGATGAGCGTCGCCCCCGCGTGCACCGCGGAGAGGACGCCGTCGGCGCCGAGATACGCGCGCCGGACAACGGCCGGGTCCGGCAGGCTCGAGAGCACGACGTCGGCGCTCCTGGCCGCGGCGGCCGGGGAGGCAGCCAGCGTGACGCCGCCCGCGGCGGCCTGGCGGGCGCGCTCGTCGCTGACGTCGTAGCCGGTCACCTCGTAGCCGCTCGAGGCGAGTCGCCGCGCCATCTGCCCGCCCATCGTGCCGAGCCCGACGAATCCGATCTTCGGCCCGCTCTTCTTCGTCATCGCGCTCGACCCTCCGCTGCGCCCGCCGTGGTCACTCGTCGGCGGCCTGCGCCCCGGCGAGGCGGCCGAAGACGGCGCCGGACATCAGCCCGGTGCCGCCGGGATAGTTACCGTGGAAGAGCCCGCCCACCATCTCGCCGCAGGCGAAGAGCCCGGGGATGGGCGCCCAGCTCGTGCTCATCACCCGCGCGCGATCGTCGACGCGCACGCCACCGAAGGTGAAGGTGATGCCGCCGGTCACCGGGTAGGCCAGGAACGGTGGGGTGTCGAGCCGCTGCGCCCAGTTGGACTTGGGCAGCGGCAGCCCGTGGGTGGCGAGGCCGTCGCGCACCGTGGGGTCGAAGCGGCCGTCGGTCACCGCGGCGTTGTAGGCCTCGAGCGTGCGACGGCACGCGGCCCGGTCGAGCGGGAGCTTGTCGGCGAGGGCACCGAGCGAATCCGCCTGCAGAGGCGCGCCGGTCTGGTAGCGGCCCTCCAGCAGGTGCGTGACCTTGGCGTCGAAGATCTGCCACCCGATGCCGCCGGGCTCGTTCAGGATGATGCCGCCGAGCTTGGCGTAGGTGTAGAACTGGAAGTCCTCGCCCTCGTCGAAGAAGCGCAGGCCCCGCGTGTTGACGAGCACACCGTACGGGTAGGAGAGCCGGTTGGTCTTGTCGGTGAGCTTGCGATCGCCGTGGGGCGGCGCGTCGGCGTCGATGGGTGTCGAGTGGCAGCCGGTCCACTGGCCGTGGGGCAGGGCGCCCAGCTCCATGGCCATGCGCAGCCCGTCGCCCGTGTTGTAGCGGGTGCCGCGCACCTTGGCGTGATCCCAGGGTCTGCCGAGATAACGGGCCCGCCACTCCGGATTCGCCTCGAAGCCGCCGCAGCCGAGCACGACGGCCTTCGCCGAGATCTCCGCGAAGCCCTCGGGCCCCTGCACCCCCACGCCGGTCACGCGCCCCCGCCGGTCCTGGACCAGCCGCACCACCGCGGTCTCGTAGCGCACCTCGACGCCCGCGCGCTCGGCGATCCGAAACCACATCGCGGAGAGGCCAACGCCTTCGTGCTTCGCGCGGATCACTGCCCCCGGCGACCACTTGATGGTGTCGCCGACCTTCACCGCCGAGAGCGAGACCGCCGGCTCCATCTCGACACCCTGCCGCGCCATCCAGCACGCGGTGTCGTAGGAGCGGCCGATCAGCAGCTCGGCCAGCTCCGGGTCGGTGCGCCCGTCGGTGACGCGCAGAAGGTCGGCCATGAAGAGCCGGTGCGGGTAGGGCTCGACGCCGGTGTAGAAGCCCGGCACCTCCCGCTCGGCGTCCGGAACGAGCGCGCGCAGATCCTCGGCCCGGTCGAAGGCGATGCGCAGCAGGCCGCCGCTGTAGTGGGTGTTGCCCCCGCGCAGCGCGCGCGGCGCCTTCTCGAGGGCCAGCACCCGCCCGGCGCCCTGCTCGCGGGCCGACACGGCGGCGGCCAGCGCCGCGTTGCCCGCGCCCACCACGATGACGTCGTAGTCGCTCATGTCGCGCTCCTTGTCGAAGGCCTACGATAGCACCTTGCCGCCGCTTCGCCCGGATCGCTTATCATGCCCGGCCAGATGGAGGCGGCATGAGGGAGACTCCGGTCCTGATCGCCGGCGGCGGGCCCGTCGGCATGACGCTCGCCCGCGTTCTCGCGCACCACGGCGTCCGCTGCCTGCTGGTCGAGCGCAACGAGACGACCACGCGGCACCCGAAGATGGACATCACCAACGGGCGCAGCATGGAGCTGTTCCGCCGGGTCGGGCTGATCGACGCGCTGCGGGCGGCCGGCGTGCCCGAGAGCCATCCGTTCGACGTCTCCTGGATCACGTCACTGTCCGGCCACGAGCTGCACCGCTTCCGCTATCCGAGCGTGGTCGAGGCGCGGCGGGAGATCCTCGCGCGGAACGACGGCACCCAGGCCCGCGAGCCCGCGATGCGCGTCTCCCAGATCGTGATCGAGCCCGTGCTCCGGCGCGCCATCGAGGCCGAGCCGCTGGTGGAGGCGCGCTGGGGTGTCGCGTTCGAGGCGCTGGAGCAGGAGTCCGACGGCGTGACCGCCACGCTTCGTGACGCCGCGGGCGGCCTCGAGCAGGTGCGTGGCCGCTACCTGGTCGGCTGCGACGGCGGTGGCAGCGCGGTCCGCGGCTGCCTCGGTATCCGGCTCGACGGCACCCCGCGCGTGGCCAACCGCTTCATGACTCACTTCCGCTCGCGCGCGCGCGACGTCCTGCAGCGATGGGGCGTGACGTGGCACTACCAGTCGGCCTTCGGCACCCTGATCGCGCAGGACGACGATCAGATGTGGACGCTCCAGAGCCGGTTCCCGGTCGGCGAGCCGGAGCGGGTGGATCCCACCGCGCTGCTCGCGTCGTTCGCGGGCGCTCCCTTCGAGCACGAGATCCTGGTCGCCAACGCGTGGACGCCGCATCTGCTCGTGGCCGAGGCCTACGGCCGAGGCCGCGTCTTTCTCGCGGGCGACGCCGCGCACCAGTACATCCCGACCGGCGGCTACGGCATGAACACCGGCATCGGCGACGCCTTCGATCTGGGCTGGAAGCTGGCGGCGGTGCGGCGCGGCTTCGGCGGCCCCGGGCTGCTGGCGTCCTACGAGCCGGAGCGGCGACCGGTCGGCCTGCGCAACCGCGCGGCGTCGGCCCGTCACACCGAGGTGCGGATCGAGATCGGGCGGCTCTACGGCCCGGGCCTGATGGCCCCCGGTGCCACGGGGGACGCCGCCCGCGCGGAGGCGGCCGCGCGCATTGCCCGGATCGGCAACGCGGAGAACGAGAGCTGGGGCATCGAGCTCGGCTACCACTACGCGACCTCGCCAGTGGTGTGCGGCGAGCCGGAGGCCGTCCCGTCCGACGACCCGCTGCGCTACGCGCCGACCACGACGCCTGGCGCCCGGCTGCCCAGCGTGTTCCTGCGGGATGGCTCCGCGCTCTTCGACCACCTGGGCCCGTGGTTCACGCTGCTCGACTTCGGAGGCGCCGGCGCCGCCGGTCGCGCGCTCGCGGAGGCGGCGCGCCGGCGGGGGATGCCGCTGCGCGTGGTCAGCGTCGACGAGCCCGCGCTCGCGGCGATCTACGAGCGCGGGCTCGTCCTAGTGCGTCCGGACCAGCACGTGGCCTGGCGCGGCGAGGCGCTCGATCACGTCGAGGCCGACGCGGTGGTCGCTCGCGTGCTCGGCTGGAGCGGGCCCGGCGTGCCTTGACACCCCCCGGCCCGCGTGTTATTCGGCCCAGTGACGCCGGGCAACGCGAAAGGGCCTTGTCTCAACGAGGAGAGGAGAATCGCGATGACCTCAGTCACCGTCAACGGCCGCCGCCACAACGTCAATCTCCCCGACGACACCCCGCTGCTGTGGGCCCTCCGCGACGAGCTGGGGCTCACCGGCACCAAGTTCGGCTGCGGCATGGCCCTCTGCGGCGCGTGTACCGTGCACGTCGACGGGCAGCCGGTGCGCGCCTGCATGACGCCGATCTCGGCGGTCGCCGGGAGCAAGGTGGTCACGATCGAGGCCATCGGTGGTGACGCGGTCGGCCGCGCCGTTCAGGCGGCCTGGGTCGACATGGGCGTGCCGCAGTGCGGCTACTGTCAGGCCGGTCAGGTCATGGCGGCGACGGCTCTGCTCAAGCGCAATCGCAAGCCCACCGATGCCGAGATCGACGAGGCCATGAGCGGCAACATCTGCCGCTGCGGGACCTACGTCCGGATCCGCGAGGCGATCAAGCAGGCGGGCGCGGCCCAGCCGGGAGCGGCGCGATGAGCGCCCGGCGGCCGGACGTCTCCCCGGTCGAGAGCCGACCGGGAGCCGAGCCCCCCGTGGTGATCGCCAACATCAGCCGGGTCGGCATCAGCCGACGGCGGTTCCTCCAGGGCGCGGGCGCCTTGGGCGGGCTCGTGCTCGCCGCCGGGTTCCCCTCCGCTTCGCACGCCGCGGATCCGCCCAAGTACGGCGCGGACGGCATGCCCAACGGCTGGGTCGACGACCCGCTGGTGTTCGTCGCCATCGGGGAGGACGGGATCGTCACGATCGTCTGCCACCGCTCCGAGATGGGGCAGGGCGTGCGCACCGGCATGCCGATGATCGTGGCCGACGAGCTCGAGGCCGACTGGAAGCGCGTCCGGGTGAAGCAGGCCACCGGAGATGAGAAGCGCTTCGGCAACCAGGACACCGACGGGTCTCGGAGCACACGGCATTTCTTCCACCCCATGCGACGTTGTGGTGCGGCAGCTCGGACGATGCTGGAAGGCGCGGCGGCGGCGAAGTGGGGCGTGCCGGTGAGCGAGGTGGCGGCCAAGAACCACGAGGTCGTCCACGCCAAGAGCGGCCGGCGCGCCAGCTACGGCTCGCTGGCCAAGGCGGCGGCGGCGCAGCCGGTCCCGGCGCGGGATACGGTTCGCTTGAAAGACCCGGCGCAGTTCCGCTACATCGGCAAGGGTCAGCTCAAGCTCGTCGACGGTCGTGACATCGTGACCGGCAAGGCGCAGTACGGTATCGACACGCGGCTACCCGGCATGCTCTACGCGGTCGTCGCGCGTCCTCCGGTCTACGGCGGCAAGATGGCCAGCTACGACGCGGGGGAGACCCTCAAGGTGGCCGGCGTCGTGAAAGTCGTCGAGATCGACCAGAGCCCAGCCCCGGCTCAGTTCAATCCACTGGGGGGGGTGGCGGTGGTCGCGACGAACACCTGGGCGGCCATCCAGGGCCGCAATGCGCTCAAGGTGGTCTGGAATGACGGCCCCAACGGCAGCTACGACTCCGCGGAGTTCAAGGCCTCCATGGAGGAGTCTGCGCGCAAGCCCGGCAAGGTCGTGCGCAACGACGGTAACCTGGACACCGACATGGCGGCCGCCGCGCGTCGGGTCGAGGCGGAGTACTACATCCCGCACCTGGCGCACGCGTCCATGGAGCCGCCCGCGGCGACCGTGCGCATCGTCAACGGCAAGGCCGAGGTGTGGGCCTGCGTGCAGTCACCGCAGGCGACCCGAGATCTCGTGGCCAAGCGGCTCGGCCTGTCCGCGGCGGACGTGACCGTGAACGTCACGCTGCTGGGCGGTGGGTTCGGGCGCAAGTCGAAGCCCGATTTCGCGGTGGAGGCGGCGGTCGTCTCCAAGGCGATGGGCGGCAAGCCGGTGAAGGTCACGTGGACCCGTGACGACGATCTGACCCATGACTACTTCCACACGGTGTCGGTCGAGTACCTGGAAGGGGGTCTCGACGCCCAGGGCAAGCCGATCGCCTGGCTGCACCGGAGCGTCGCGCCGACCCTCTTCTCGACCTTCGTCGATGGGGCCAAGAACGAGCACGCGCTTGAGCTCGGCATGGGTGTCATCAACGTGCCGTTCGACATCCGGAGCGTGCGCATCGAGAACCCGGACGCGATCGCGCACACCCGGATCGGCTGGTTCCGGTCGGTGTCGAACATTCCTCACGCGTTCGCGGTGCAGTCGTTCGTGGCCGAGCTGGCCGCGGCGGCCGGGCGCGACCCGAAGGACTACCTGCTGGAGGTCATCGGCCCAGCGCGCCGGGTTAGCCCGGGGACCCTCGGCGATACCTGGAACCATGGCGAGTCCCCCGAGCGCTACCCGGTCGACACCGGGCGGCTTCGGCGGGTCGTGGAGACGGCCGCGCGCGAGGCGGGCTGGGGCCGGTCGATGCCCAAGGGCCGCGGCCTCGGCATCGCCGCGCACTACAGCTTCGTGTCCTACGTCGCCGCGGTGGTGGAAGCGGCGGTGGACGAGCAGGGGGTGGTGACGATTCCCCGGATCGACATCGCGGTCGACTGCGGCGCCACCGTCAATCCGGATCGGGTGCGAGCCCAGATGCAGGGTGCCGCGGTGATGGGCGTCGGTATCGCCACGCTCAGCCAGGTGAGCTTCAAGTCCGGCCGGGCCGAGCAGGAGAACTTTGACACCTACGAGGTCACGCGCATGGCAGGGGCGCCACGCGAGATCCATGTGCACATCATTCCCGGTGACTACGGCCAGCCGATGGGCGGGGTGGGCGAGCCCGGCGTGCCGCCGGTCCCGCCCGCACTCTGCAACGCGATCTTCGCCGCCACCGGGAAGCGCATCCGGACGCTGCCGATCCGCGATCAGCTGAAAGCCTGACGGACCGAGGGGCCGTCGACGGAGCCGCGCGCGACCGCCCGGTCGCGCCGGCTCCACGGCCCAGGTCACGCGGCCGGCCGCCGCGCCGGAGATCGCGTCGGCGCTCTGGCGCATCGTCCCGCCGCTTCTCTGCGCCCTCGTCACCGTCGCGATGTCCTGGCCGAACCTCTGGGCGGCCCGCCAGCGTCGCCGACGCGCGGCGATGGCCTCTCGATCGACGAGTCACCCCGGATGGGCGGGCCTGTCATTGCGTTGGCTGCCCCGATCACTTAGGGTACTAGACGTTCTCAACGAGGAGCCACGCTCTGGGTCCCACGCCGGTTCTGCGCACCGAGAAACTCACCCGAAGCTTCGGCCGCCTCCTCGCGGTGAACGCGGTGGATTTCGAGGTGCCGGCCGGCGAGCTGCGTTCGGTGATCGGACCCAACGGGGCCGGCAAGAGCACGTTCTTCAAGCTGATCGCCGGTGAGCTGCCGCCCACCGGGGGCCGCGTACTCTTCGACGGCCTGGACGTGACCGGCGAGGCGCAGTTCGCGCGGTCGCAGCGGGGCATCGCCAAGTCCTACCAGATCACCACGATCTTTCCGCACCTCTCGGTCCGGGAGAATGTACGGGTGGCCGCCCAGTGCCGGCAGACCGTGATGAACTGCTGGACGCGCGCGGACCGGCTGCCGTCGGTGACCGAGGAGACGCGGGCGATCCTGGCCGCCGTCGAGCTGGATGGCAAGGCCGATCTCCTCGCCACCCACCTCGGTCACGGGCTGCAGCGGCACCTCGAGATCGCCATCGCCCTGGCCTGCCGGCCGCGGCTCCTGCTGCTCGACGAGCCCACCGCGGGCATGAGTCCGGAGGAGACCGAGCGCACCATCGCCCTGATCAAGCGCATCGCCACTGGACGGACCGTGGTGCTGGTCGAGCACAAGATGAAGGTCGTGATGTCGATCTCCGACCGCATCACGGTACTGCATCAGGGCGCGGTGCTCGCCGAGGGCAGCCCGGAGGAGATCCGCGCCGATGCGCGCGTTCAGGAGGTGTACCTGGGCCGGCGCGCGCGTGGCCTCGCCGCCCCGGCGCCCGCGTGACCATGCTGAGCCTCGAGGACGTGCACAGCTACTACGCCGAGAGCCACGTCGTGCAGGGAGTGAGCCTCTCCGTCGCGCGCGGGGAGACGGTGGCCCTGGTGGGACGCAACGGGGCGGGCAAGACCACCCTGCTCAAGACGATCATGGGCATCGTGCCGGCGCGCCGGGGCCGCGTGCGGCTCGACGGGGCCGACGTCACATCGCTGGCCACGTACGAGATCGCACGCCGGGGCATGACCCTGGTCCCGGAGGACCGCCGCATCTTCCCACGGCTGACGGTGGCCGAGAATCTCCGGGTGGCCGCGCTCGCGCGGGGGGCCGGCGACGACGCGGCGCTCGGGCGCGTGTTCGAGTACTTTCCGCGGCTGCGCGAGCGGCTCGATCAGGCCGGGCAGAACCTCTCGGGCGGCGAGCAGCAGATGCTGGCGCTCGCGCGCGGCTTCCTGACCCGCCCGGACCTGATGCTGATCGACGAGCTGTCGGGGGGCCTCATGCCGATGCTCGTCGACGCGCTGATGGAGATCCTGCGACGGATCAACCGGGCCGGCGTCACCATCCTGCTGGTGGAGCAGGACCTGGAGGTGGCCCTGGCGCTCGCCTCGCGCTGCTACGTGCTCGATCAGGGGCGCATCCAGTTCGAGGGCTCCGCGGAGGCCCTGCGCCGCGACCACGCGGTGCAGGCGCGCTTCCTCGGAGCCAACTGACCTTCATCTCTCAAGCGAGGAGGACATCATGAACCGACGGCAATTCATCACGACGGCTGCGGCGGCGGGACTCGGTGCCGGGCTGCTCCCGCGCCCGCTGCGCGCGGCCGAGCCCATCAAGATTGGCGTGCTGCTGCCCTTCTCCAAGAGCTTCGCGGTGCTCGGTGAGAACACCTTCGCGGGGTTCATGATCGGCGCCAAGGAGGCTGGCCCCGCCATCGCCGGGCGGTCGTACGTGATCATCAAGGAAGACGACACCGCGGACCCCAGCGTGGGGGTGAGCAAGGTGCGCAAGCTCATCGAGAAGGACGAGGTGGACGTGATCGTGGGGACCATCCACAGCGGGGTCGCGGCGGCGATCCGCAACCACATCGTGGACGCCAAGAAGCTCTGGCTCAACCCGATCGCCACCAACGATCTGCTCGCCGAGCAGGGCTGCAGCCGCTACCACTTCCGCTTCTCGAACAGCGCCTGGCAGTCCGCGGCGCCGCTCGGCCCGTGGGCCAAGGCCAAGCTCGGGGATCGGGCCTACATCTGCGTGTTCAACTTCGCGTTCGGCCAGCAGTCGGCCGCCCACTTCAAGAAGGCGTTCACCGAGGCCGGCGGCACCGTGGTCGGCGAGTCGTTCCCGCCCTTCAACACGACCAACTATGCGCCGTACTTCCCCGCCATCAAGGATGCCAGGCCCCAGTTCGTGTTCGCCAACTTCGCGGGCAGCGACGCGGTGGCGTTCGTCAAGCAGTACGCCGACTTCGGCCTCAAGGGGCCGATCAAGGTCTTGGGGCCGTCGAATCTGGTTTCCGAGGACGTGCTGCCCGCCCAGGGCGAGGCGGCGCTCGGGATCTACTCGAACTCCTACTACACCCCGAGCTACGACATCCCCAAGAACCGGGCCTTCGTGAAGGCCTGCAAGGAGGCGGGCAAGGAGGCCGACCACTTCCTGTGCGCGGGCTACGACTCGGCCCAGGCGCTCTTCGGGGCGCTCCGCGAGACGAAGGGTGACGTAGCGAACACGGAGCGCCTGATCCAGATCATCACCGACATGAAGATCGACAGCCCGCGCGGGCCGCTCCGCTTCGACCCCAAGAACCACAACCCGATCTCGGACATCCAGCTGCGCACGGTGCAGGCCGGCCCGCTGCGCCACGTGGTGATCGACGTGCTCAAGGACGTGCGCCATCCGGACCTGGGCTGCGTGCTCTAGCCGGGGATGTCGCTCGAGGCGATCCTGACCCAGCTGCTGATGGGGCTCACCGTGGGGGTGAACCTCGTCCTGGTCGCCACCGGGCTCACCCTCGTGTTCGGCATGATGGGCGTCATCAACTTCGCCCACAGCGCGCTGTTCATGCTGGGCGCCTACGCGGGCCTGGTGGCCGCGACCCATCTCGGGAGCTTCTGGCTGGGGCTGGTGATCGCCCCGCCGGTGATCGGCCTGCTCGGCGCGGGGATGGAGCGCTGGCTCTTGCGCCCGCTGCGCGAGCGGTACCCGCTCTCGCACCTGCTGCCGCTCCTGCTCACCTTCGGGCTGTCGCTGTTCTTCGAAGGCTCGGCCAAGGTGATCTGGGGCGCGGATATCGTCTCGCTGGGCAAGCCGGCCCTCCTCGGAGGCGCGGTCTCCCTCGGCCGCATCACGTTCCCGACCTACTGGCTCTTTGCCCTCGTGGCCGCGGCGGTGCTCGCGGCCGCGGTCTGGCTGGTGGTCGAGCGCACGTCGCTCGGCCTCTCCATCCGCGCGGCCACCCAGGATCCGATGATGGCGGCGGTGCTCGGCGTCAACACCCAGCGCCTGAATACCATCGTGTTCGCGTTGGGCTCCGGATTGGCCGCCGCGGCCGGAGTGATCCTCGGCACCATGACGAGTCTCTCGCCTCAGATGGGGGCGGGCATCGTGCTCGACGCCTTCATCGCCATCGTGATCGGCGGACTCGGGAGCTTCACCGGGGCCATCGTCGGCTCGCTGCTGCTCGGGCAGGTGCAGTCCTTCGGGGTGGCGCTGCTGCCTGCCTTCCACACCCCGCTGATCTTCCTGGTCATGGCGGTGGTGCTGGTGCTCCGGCCGAGCGGCCTCTTCGGCTCCACGGACCGCCGATGACGCGGGTCCCGGCGATCTTGATCGCGGCGGCCCTCATCCTGGCCCCGCTGGGGGTGGGTCGCTTTTACTCGGCGTACTACCTGAACTTGCTCACGTGGATCCTCATCTTCGCTCTCTTCGCGGCGGCGCTCGACCTGGCTCTCGGCTACGGGGGGCTGGTCTCGTTCGGCCACGCCGGGTTCTTCGGCATCGGGGCCTACGGCGCCGCGCTGGCGCTGCGCCACGTGTCGTTCTCGCTCTGGGCGGCACTCGCGGTAGGCATCGGGGCCGCCGCGCTGCTCGGCGTGGTGGTGGGCTACTTCGCGGTCCACTCGCGCGGTGTCTACATGGCGATGCTCACGTTCGCGTTCGCGCAGCTGCTCTACGAGGTCGCAATCAAGTGGGTCGCGGTGACCGGCGGCAGCGACGGCCTGCCCGGGGTGGGCCGTCCGCGGGTCTCGCTCGGCCCCCTCGCGCTGGATCTCTCGGACAAGCGCCACATGTACTGGCTGGTGCTGGCCTTCGTGGGGCTGGGTTTTGCGCTGGCCCGGCAGATCGTCGCCTCTCCGTTCGGCCACGCCCTGATCGCCGTGCGGGAGAGCGAGGAGCGGGCGCGGGCGATCGGCATCGACGTTACCCGTCACCGGCGCGTGGCGCTGGTGTTCTCGGGGGCGCTGGCCGGCCTGGCCGGCGCGCTCTTCGCGGTCTTCCAGAACTTCGTGTCCCCGGAGCTGCTGTTCTTCGCGCTCTCGGGCGAGGTGGTGGTGATCGCGCTGCTGGGGGGGCTCGGCACGCTCTACGGCTCGCTGGTGGGGGCGGTGATCGCCATCGGCCTGCGCGAGGTCCTGTCGACGTACACCGACAACTGGCTGGTCTTCCTGGGCGCGCTCTACGTCGTCTGCGTCATGTGCTTCCCGCAGGGGCTCACGCGCCTCTTCGCCCGGGCCGTGTGAGGCCCCCACACCAGAACGGAGAGGGAGTGACCACGATGGCCGGGACGGAGCGGACCTTAGCGATCGGCGGCAAGGCGGTTCAGGCCTGGAGCGGCGGGCGGGGCACGCCGATGCTCTACCTGCACGGGGCCGGGGTGTACTGGTGGATGCCCGCCCACGATCTGCTCGCGGACCGGTTCACCGTGCACTTGCCCGTGCATCCGGGTTTCGGCGCCTCGCAGGGCTACGAGGAGCTCGAGAGCATGGAGGACCTCGTCTTCCACACCCTCGACGTGATGGATGCACTCGGCCTCGCCCGAGCCCACGTGGTCGGTCTCTCGCTGGGCGGCTGGCTGGCCGCCGAGCTGGCTCTGCGGCATCCCGAGCGGGTGGACCGCCTCGTGCTGGTGGACGCGGTGGGCACCCGCGTGCCCGGCGTGGAGCGTCCGGATCTCTTCATGGCGGGCCCGGCCCGGGCCCGGGGGCTGCTGTTCGCGGATCCGGAGTCCGCGCTGGCCCGACGGATCGTGCCCGACGCGCCGCCTCCCGAGCGGCTCGAGGCCGCCCTGCGCGGGCGCGAGGCGGCCGCGCGCCTGCTCTGGAACCCCCACGTGCAGCACCGCAAGCTCACGAGCCGGCTCGGCCGCATCAAGGCGCCCACCCTGGTGGTCTGGGGCGCGGAGGACCGGCTGCTGCCTCGGCCGCTCGGGGAGGCCTACCAGCGCGGCATTCCCGGCGCGATCCTCGCCATCATCGACGGCTGCGGGCACCTGCCGCCCATCGAGCAGCCGGAGCGCTTCGCCCGGACCGTGCTCGACTTCCTGAAGGCCTGAGCCGGAGGAGGGGATCATGCAATTCGTCTGCTTCCACCTGATGCCGTGGCCCGATCTGCCCGCCGATTTCGAGCAGCGCCACGAGTCGGCCTGGCTCGACCTGCCCAACTCGCTCTACGATCCGGTCCGTGGCCATACGCTCTACAACGAGTACCTCGACCAGCTCGTGGCCGCCGAGCGGCTCGGCTTCGACGTGATCGGCGTCAACGAGCATCACCAGAACGCCTACGGCCTGATGCCGTCGCCCAACATCATGGCCGCCTCGCTCATCCAGCGCACCCGCCGTATCAAGGTGCTGGTGCTCGGCAACGCCCTGCCGCTCTACGATCACCCGCAGCGGGTGGCCGAGGAGCTGGCCATGCTCGACGTGCTGTCGAACGGGCGGCTCATCGCCGGGATGGTGGTGGGGCTCGGGGTCGAGGCGTTCACCTACGAGGTGAACCCCACCTTCATCCGTGAGCGCTACCGCGAGGCCCACGAGCTGATCGTGCGCGCCTGGACCGAGCCGGGCCCGTTCCACTTCGAGGGCAAGCACTACGACTTTCGCTGGGTCAACGTCTGGCCCCGGCCGATCCAGCGGCCGCACCCGCCGATCTGGATCCCCGGCTCTGGCAGCATGGAGACGATCCGCTTCGTGGCCGAGCGGCGCTATCCCTGGATCGCCCTGCCGTACTCGCAGTTCGACGTGATGAAGGAGCACTTCGACATGCTGCGCGAGTACGCGGCGAGCCACTGCGGCTACGACGTGCCGCCCGCCCAGATCGGCTGGCCCGCGATGATCTACGTGGGCGAGACCGACCGGAAGGCGCGCGAGGAGTTCGAGCCGCACTTCTGGTACCTCGCCCGTAAGGGGCTGCGGCTGCCGCGTGAGTACATGTTCCCGCCCGGCCACACCTCGGTGGAGTCGCAGCTACGGCCGAGCCACGTGAAGCGCAAGTTCATCTCGCTGCTCTCCTCGTGGCAGGAGGCGGAGGAGGGCACCTACGCGATCGTGGGCAGCGCGGAAACAGTGCGCCAGCGCCTTCGCGAAGGCATCAAGGCGGCGGGCTGCGGCATCATCCAGGGCATCTTCCAGGTGGGCAGCATGCCGCACGAGATGGCCATGGCGAGCATGGAGCGGTTCGCGCGGGACGTGATGCCCGCGCTGCGCGCGGAGTTTCCCTGACGCCCCGCGGCAGCTCCGGTCATCGACCGGCCTCCACCTCCGCATCGTAGTCGAAGAGCCAGCCGCGTGCCGCGTAGGGTGCCTCCTGCGCGAGGGTGGCGTAGCGGGCGTCCCGGGCCTGCTGGGCGGGCCCGTCGGGCAGGTGATAGGTCGTGGCGTTCTCGTAGGAGCCTTGCTGGACGCGGGTGGTGCGCGGCTTGCGGAGCGCTTCGTAACGGGCGAGCCGCTCGGGCACCGCGCCGGCATCGGCGCCGGCGAGCAGCGCGGCCAGGGCCGCCGCGTCCTCGATGGCCTGACACGCCCCCTGGGCCAGGAACGGCAGCATGGCGTGCGCGGCGTCGCCCAGGAGCGTGATCCGGCCCATCGACCAGCGCGCGAGCGGCGGCCGATCGTAGAGCGCCCACCGGTACGTCTCGTCCACCGCGCCGATGATCTCGCGCACCACCGGGTGAAAGCCGGCAAACTCGGCGAGCGCGTCCGGGACCCGGCCGCGCGCGGACCACGACTCGAGCCGCCACTCGCCGGCCGGACACACCCCGACGAAGTTCATCAGCCGCCCGGCCGCCACGTAGTAGTGGACGAAGTGGCGATCGGGGCCGAGCCAGGCGTAGCCCTGGCGGGGGAGATCGAGATGCGCGAGCCGGTCGATCGGCACGAGGCCCCGGTAGGCCGCGCTGCCGGAGAATCGCGGCGACTCCGGTCCGAGGAGGACGGCGCGGACCGCGGAGTGGATCCCGTCGGCGCCGACGACCACGTCGGCGCGCGCGGGCGCCGCGTCGGCGAACCCGAGATCCACGCCGCCCGCCCGCTCCCGCAGGGCGACGAGCCGGTGACCGAGCCGCAGCACGCCGGCCGGTAGCGCGGCGGCGAGGACGTCCAGGAGATCGGGCCGGTAGAGATGGTAGTAGGGCGCGCCGAAGCGTGCCTCGATGGCGTCGCCGAGCGGCTGGCTCCAGAGCGTGCGTCCGTCGTCCCAGCGGCGGAGCTCGGATTGGGCGGGCCGGACCGCCACCCGGGCGAGGGCTGCGGCAAGGCCGAGGCGGTGCAGGATGCGCGTGGCGTTGGGCGCGAGCTGGATGCCTGCGCCGACCTCCCGCAGGGCAGGAGCCTGCTCGTACACGCGCACGGACAGGCCGACCCGCGCCAGCGTCAGCGCCGCGGTCAGGCCTCCGATGCCCGCGCCGATCACCGCCACATCCATGACGACGCCATGGTCTCACAGGGGCCCGCGCCGCGATGCCCAGGCCCGCGCCGCCCAAGCCCGCGCCGCGATGTTAGGATGGTCGGCCAGACGCCATGCCGGCACGCACGGGCAAGGAGTTCCTGCGGGGGCTGAAGGACGACCGCCAGATCTGGGTCGGTGACGAGCGGGTGACCGACGTCGCCGCGCACCCGGCCTTCGCGGGCGCCGCGCGCTTCGTCGCCTCGCTCTTCGACTTGCAGCACGAGGCGGCGTCGGTCTGCCTGATGGCGGATCCGGAGACCGGCGAGTCGATCAACGTCAGCCACCTGATTCCGCGATCGCGGGCCGACCTCGAGCGCCGCCACGCGTGCCTCGAGCGGATCGCGGAGTGGAGCGTCGGCATCATGGGCCGGACACCCGACTACATGAACATCACCTTCGCGGGCTTCGCGGGCCGCGACGACGAGTGGTCGGCCAATGGCAACGCGGCGGGGGCGGCGAACCTCGTCGCCTACCAGAAGCATCTCGCACGGAGGGATCTCGCCCTCACCCACACCCTGATCCATCCCACGGTGGACCGCGCGTGGGGCGATGCGCCAGCTGCGGGCAACGACGTGGCGGTGCACAAGGTGGGGGAGACCGCCCACGGTATCGTGGTGCGGGGCGCGCGCATCCTGGCCACCCTCGCTCCGTTCGCCGACGATCTCGCGGTCTATCCGGCCGCGCCGCTGCCGGCGGGCGCCGACGCATACGCGCTGTCCTTCTCGATCCCGATGGCCACCCCGGGCCTGAAGTTCCTCTGCCGCGACAGCATGAGCGAGCGGAACCGGGCGGACCACCCGCTCTCGAGCCGCTTCGACGAGCAGGATGCGTTCGTCATCTTCGACGACGTCGAGGTGCCCCGGGAGCGGCTCTTCATCGACTGCAACCTGCCCGTCTACAACACGGTGGTTGCGTCGAGCTGGCCGCCGAACGTCATGCAGCAGACCTCGATCCGGGCCCAGACCAAGCTCGAGTTCGCCTGGGGGATCGCGACCCGGATGGTCGAGGCCATCAACGGGCTCACGCCCGCCGCCCGGGAGATGCTCGGCGAGATGTGGAGCTACGCCGAGCTGACTCGCGCGACGGTTTGCGCGGCCGAGGCGGGCGCCCACGACTGGGGTAACGGGATCTGGTTCCCGGCCGGCGAGCCGTTCCGGGCACTGCGCGGGCTGCTCCCCCTGTGGTTTCCGCGGGTGAACGAGATCATCCGGCAGCTCGGCTCCCACAACCTCCTCGCCGCGCCCACCGGGGCGCTGCGCGCCGACCCGACGCTGCGCCCGCTGATCGACCGCTACCTCCGTGGCGCCGGCGAGGTAGGCGCGGAGGACCGCGTCCGCATCTTCCGCCTGGCCTGGGACTTCGCGGGCAGCGCGCTCGGCAGCCGGGGCGAGCAGTACGAGCGCTTCTACATCGGGTCGAGCGGCCGCTCGTTCCAGCGCGCGCACACCATGGCCTCGCCGGAGCGGGCCCGCCGGCTCGTCGAGCGGTTCGTGAAGGAGGAGCTCGCGTGAGCCGGGCCCTCACCGTGCTGATGCCGTTCCACACCCCGTTCTACGCGCCGCTGCCCGCGGGGGTCGCGCTCGGCCACTTCGCCGATGCCGGCCTGGACGTCACCGCGGTGCCGGCGGCGCGCTTCGGCAAGAGCACGATGCCGGCGCTGCTCGACGGCGACATCCAGATCAGCCTCGGCGGCCTCATGCGCAGCTTCGAGCTGGCCGACCAGGGCGGCCCCATCGTGGTGCACTTCGCCGAGGTGTGCAGCCGGAACGGGTTCTTTCTCCTGAGCCGCGAGCCCCTCCCCGGGTTCCGCTGGTCCGATCTGGTCGGCCGGACAGTGCTCTCGTTCGCGGAGGCTCCGACGCCGTGGCAGTGCATGCTGACCGTGCTGCGGGCCCACGGGGTCGATCCGGCGGCCGTGCGGATCGAGCGCCACCGGCCGGCGCCGGCGGCGGTGGCCGCCTTCCGGGCGGGGGACGGGGATTTCCTCGAGCAGCCGCAGCCGGTCGTCGAGCAGCTGCTGGCCGAGGGCGCCGGTCACCTGGTCGCATCGATGGGCGAGGCGACCGGGCCGGTGCCGTTCACGTCGTACATGACCACGCCGGGATTTCTCGAGCACGAGCCGGACACGGTGCTGCGCTTCACGCGAGCGGTCTACCGGACGCAGCGCTGGCTGGCCGAGCACGACGCGGCCGTGATCGCCAGGACCGTCGCGGGCGCCTTCGCCGACGTCGCGCCGCCGATCCTGGAGCGGGTGGTGGCCCGCTACCAGGGACAGGGCACCTGGTCACGCGATCCGTTACTGCGCCGGGAGGGCTATGACTACCTGGAGCGGATCCTCATCTCGGGCGGCCTGATCCGGCGCGGCCAGCGCTACGAGGACCTAGTGGACACCGCGGCGGCGACTCGCGTCATGGCGGAGGACCCGTCGCGGCCCTGACCCGGCCACGTTCAACGACGATGGGGGGCGAGATCGGCGAACGGACCGGAGATACGCACGATCTCGTTCAGTCCGAAGGCTCCGCTGCGGATGACCGCGACGAAAAGATCGCCGGCCAGGCCGGCCGCCCGCGTTTCCGGCGTGGCCGGTGCGATGGCGAGCGCGCGCGGGGCGTCGCCATGGGTGAAGCGCGCGAGGATCGTCTGCTCTCCGTCCGGTGACAGCGCGAAGACGATGGCACCCTGTCGGCTGGCCACGAGGATGACGCCGCCCGGAGCGGGCGCCAGGCCCTGGACCACCGGCCCCTCGAGAACGAGGTGCGCCTGGCCCTCGGGGCTCACGCGCCAGATCTGACCCGGGCCGCCCGCCCAGGGGACCTCGGCGGCCGTGTCGGCGCCGATCCACAGGTGGTCGCTCTCGTCGATCGCGAGCACGCGGGGCCGGACGACGCGCGCGTAGCTGGGATCGAGCACCTGTCCATCGGCGTCGAATCGCACGACGACCCCGCGAGCCCGATCGGCCACGAAGACGTGGCCGGCGCGATTCACCGCGATGCCTTCCGGCTGGACGAGCAGCGGCGGCAGACCGGGGTCCGACGCACCGCCCGCGAACAGACGCATCTGGCCGTCGACGAGGCGATAGACCACACCCACGCGCCGCTCGCGGTCGAACGTGCTCACGAACATCTGACGCCCGCCGAGATCACCGCTGACCTGCGCGTTGTTCAGCGGCGGACCGTGGAAGTAGTGCGACTCGGTCCGAGCGGTCACGCGCCCGCCCCCCGGCGGAATGCGGTAGATCGAGGCGAGGTATTCGTACTCCCCGCCGCTGTACCGCCGCCCGGTGCGGGCGAGATACAGCAGGCCGGCGTGATCCA
>DATIWG010000053.1:0-1423 GCA_035519555.1 Nitrosotalea sp.
TGGGATCAGGCCCTTGCGGAGTGGCAGGCGGTGCTGGCCGCCGCCCCGGGGGACGCGGAGGCTCACTTCTCCCACGGCATCGTCCTGGACGCCGTCGGGAACGGGAACGCAGCGCTGCAGGAGTATCGACAGGCCGTCGCCCTGGACGGGAGCAACAGCACGTTTCGGCTCCGGTTGGCCCGTCGGCTCTGGGAGACCGAGCAGTACTACCAGGCGATGAACGAATGGCGGAGCGTGCTCGGCCAGGAGCCCGGCAACATCGAGGCGCGGCTCGGCCTGGCCCGCGCGGCCGTCAAGGCGGGGGATCGCGCCGCCGCCGCCCAGGAGTATCTGCGCATCCTCCAGATCGTCCCGGATCAGCCCGAGGCGCGGCGGGAGCTGGATCGGCTCGGTCGTTCGAGTAGCGAGCGCTGAGCTCCTCCGAGTCTCGTCGCCCGGAGTTACGAAGAACCGACCGACGGCCAGGGTCTGCCGCCCCCTTACAGCGTGGCCAGGTCCACCACGGTGACGCGCGTCCGCCCCCCCGCGACGCGCGCGAGCAAGCGGTGATCCGCGGTGATCAGGGTGGCACCCTCGGCTTGCGCCAGCGCCAGGTATAGGCAGTCATAGACGGGATGGCGCAGTCGCCAAGCCAGCGTGAGCGCCCGGGCCAGTAACGGACCCGATGGCCTGAGATCGAGCCCGCTGGCCATCAGCAGATCGATGGCCTGGGCCGCCTCACGCGCGGTGATCTCTCGCCGCGCCAGCTTCTTCCACAGCGCGTTCGCCGCCTCGGGGAGCAGGAGATCCGGGGCGAGCAGACGGTCGGCCCGGCCACGAAGTGAGCTGGCCTGATCGCTCAGCACCTCCGGGATGACCCACTTCACCGCGACGCTCGCGTCCACGACGAAGGTCATCGATCACGGTCTTCCCGGATCAGCCGCGTACTATCGCTGTGCCGGCGGCCGGCGAGCTTCCGTCGAAAGGCGGCGGCGCGGTCGCGGAATCCGGCCTCATCCTGGCTCGCGGTCTCGATCAGGATGGTGCGAAGCTCCTGTTCCAACGAGACACCCTTGCGGCGCGCCCGGGCCTTCAGCCGCGCCATCGCTTCATCGTCGATCTTCCGGATCACCACTTGCGCCATGGGCTCCTCCCATCAAGTGATATCATGACGATATCATGAGATACGCGGTATCCAGACGTTGCCATGCCCAACTCGGGGACCGAGCAGTACTACCAGGCGATGGGACCGGGACGCCGCCGCGCAGGAGTATCGGCACATCCTCCAGATCGTTCCGGATCAGCCGGAGGCCCGGCGGGAGCTGGGTCGCCTCGGACGAGCCTCGGGTTCCTAGGCGCGGAGCGCCGCCCGATGCGGCGGGGCCATGAGCGTGTCAACAGACGTGAGCGCTCCTGGCGCTATGTGAGGCGAACGCGCATGACG
>DATIWG010000054.1:0-3898 GCA_035519555.1 Nitrosotalea sp.
CAGCTGGCCGTGCGCCTGGCCCTGCGGGCTCAACGTCCCGAGGAGGCGTTCGAGCTCGCCGAGCGCAGCCGCGCCCGGGCCTTCCTCGATCTGCTCGGCAGCCAGACCACACTGTCCAAGGGCCGCACCCGGGCCCTCGTGAACGAGGAGGTACGGCTGCGCACACGGCTCGCCGAGGTCAGGGCCGAGGCGCAAGACTCGGACGAATCGGCGCGGGCCCGCGGATTGGCCGAGACAGCGGATCGCGACTATCGCGCCTTCCTCGAGCGCATCCGCAAGGAAAGCCTCGAGCAGGCCTCGCTCATGAGCGTGGAGCCCGTGACCCTGGCCGAGATCCAGGGTTTGCTGCCCGAGGGCACGACGCTCCTCGAATACCTCGTGGGCGCCAGCGAGGTGGTGCTGTGGGCGGTGGATCGGCAAAGCGTGACGGTGGTGCACATGCCCGGCGATCGCCCGAGCCTCGTTGCCGACGTGCGCCAGTACCGCGAGGCCATCAGTCGCCAGGCCCCGCTCGCTCAGGTCCAGGCCCAGGCCGAGCGGCTCTATCGTCGACTCCTCGAACCGGCCCGCCACGTCATCCGCGGCGAGCGGATCGTGATCGTGCCCCACGACGTCCTGCACTACCTGCCATTTGACGCGCTCCGCTCGCCCGCCGGCCGATGGACGGTGGAGGAGTTTGTGCTGAGCACCCTGCCCAGCGCGAGCGTGCTGCGCTTCCTCGCCGACAAGGCGGCCGGCGCCTCCGATCGGGCGCTCGTGGTGGGCAACCCGGATCTAGGCCCGGCTCTCGCCCTGCCGTGGGCCGAGCGCGAGGCGCGCGTCATCGGGCAGCAGCGGAGCGGCGCCACGGTGCTGGTCCAGGCCGACGCGACCGAGGCCCAGGTCAAGCAGGTCATCGAGGGCGCCGGGCTCGTGCACTTCGCCACGCACGGTGAGCTCAACGAGTCAGACCCGCTCTCCTCCGCGCTCCTGCTGGTGGGCGGCGCCGGCGAGGATGGCCGCCTCGAGGTGCGGGAGCTCTTCGGACTCGATCTGCATGCCCGCCTGGTGGTCCTGTCGGCATGTGAGACCGGCCTCGGCAAGCTGTCGCGCGGCGACGAGCTGATCGGCCTGCAGCGGGCCTTCCTCTACGCGGGAACTCCCGCCGTCGTCACCACGCTGTGGAAGGTGGACGACCGAGCGAGCTACGAGCTCATCCGGGCCTTCTACGCGCGGCTGGAGTCCGCCGGGCCGGTGGAGGCCCTGCGCCAGGCCCAGATCGAGACCCTCCGGACGTTTCCCCATCCCTTCGCGTGGGCGGCATTCGGCCTGAGCGGAGTCTCGCACTAGGCTTCACCGAGAGAGGAGACGGGATGCGACGCCCGTTCTGGCTCAGCCTCGCCACGCTCCTGCTGATCACCCTGGGAGGGGCCGGGCCGACCGAGGCGGCGACGACCGCCTTCATCAGCCGCTTCACGATCACGCGGGACGGCCAGCCGTTCTTCGACGATACCTTCTCAGGCGAGAGCGCGTCGCTGGCGACACCCCGACTCGCCGGCGGCGAGCCGACCGCCTACTTCGTGGTCGGCAGCATTCCTGACGGCAGCGTGGTCCACGGGAGGCTCTCCGTGCGCAGCGCGAACGGGGCCCTGAGTGCGACCGCGGACGGTGAGCCGCGCCGCCAGGCCGGTGCCCGCCTCTTGACGAACAACGATCCCAAGAACGCGCGCGCCGGACTGAAGAGCGGCTTCATCTTCTCCATGTCCGCGCTCTTCGAGTTCGTGGTGCCGGGGGGGCCGGTCGAAGGCTACGGCATCCGGTTCGGCGATTTCGGCTCCGGGCACAAACCGGCCCACGTCATCCACCTCTTCGTCTATCGGAATGAGGCCGACGGCTTGGTGATCCGCTATCTCCTCCAGGACTTCGCCGCGGGCACGAAGACCATCGTCGAGGACGTGCCGGTGAGTCCGGCCGCGGGAGATCAGATCCGGTTGACGCTCTCCCGCGCAAGCCTTCAGACGAGTGACGTGACCGCCCAGTACCAGTTCTTGAAGGACGGCACGCCCGCGTCGGCCCCGCTGTCCGTTGGCACCGGCGTGCCGATCTTCAGCCGCGGGGAGAACACCTGGACGCGCGCCGAGTTCTTCGTGTTCGAGCAGGCCCCGGCGCCCGGTCGGTAGTGATCGAGCTAGATGGATCAAGTCGCCAGCTGGACGGCCACGCTCGTGGCCCTGTACCGGGCGATCGAATCCGCTCGCCCGGCACCTACACGGCTCTTCGAGGATCCGTTCGCTCCCGCCTTTCTCGGATGGCGCTTCAGGTGCGCGCTCCACCTGTCTCGGCTCCCCGTCGTCGGGGCCGCCTTCCCATGGTCGCTGATCGACGGGCACTGGGCCGGGCCCCGAGGCACGGTGGCCGTCCGCACCCGATACATCGACGATGTCCTCGGTGATGCGCTGCGCGACGGTGTGGACCAGGTCGTGATCCTCGGTGCTGGGTTCGATAGCCGCGCGTATCGCATCCGCGGAATCGACCGCGCCCGCGTCTTTGAAGTGGACCATCCCGCGACCCAGGCCAGGAAGAAGGCGGTCGTGACCCGGCGCCTCGGAACACTCCCGGCCCATGTCACCCTGGTCCCGATCGATTTCACCACCCATTCGCTCGACACGGTCATGGCCGGCGCCGGATATCGCAGCGGGACCAGAAGCTTCTTCATCTGCGAGGGCGTGACCCACTACCTGTCGGCGTCTGCTGTCGATGCCCTGTTTCGATTCGTCGCCCGGAGCGCCGCCGGCGGAAGCAAGATGGTCTTCACATACATTCACCGGGGGATGCTGGAGGGGGCCGTCACGTTCCCGGGAGCGGCCAGCACCCTGGCCACCGTGCAGCGGGCGGGAGAACCATACACGTTCGGCTTCGACCCGGTCGAGCTCTCGCGATACCTGGCGGCGCATCACCTCCGCCTGATCGAGGACGTCGGGGCCGCCGCGTACCGGGAACGCTACCTTCGACCGCTCGGTCGTCAGCACCAGCCGCTGGCCGAGTTTCAGCGGGCCGCGCTCGTCGAGGTCTCGAGGGTCCGGTAGCGCGCGGGGCTCACGCCGACGGCGTCCTTGAACATCCGCGACAGGTGGGCCTGGTCGGCGAAGCCGGCGGCCAGTGCGACGTCGGCAAGGGAGCGGCTCCGGCGAAGCTCGGCGCGCGCGCGATCGAGGCGGCGCATCAGCGAGTAGCGATACGGGCTGGTGCCGAGCGCGGCGCGGAACTGACGGGCCAGGTCGTAGCGCGTCAGCCCGGTGATCGCCTCCAGCTCGGAGGATCGGATCACGCGGGTCGTCTCGGCGTCGAGGAACTGCCGGGCCCGGTCGATCGCGTCGGTATCCAGGCGGATCGGCCGGCCGGCGCGCCGGCACGACGGGTCGGCGTCGAGGAGCGCCTCGGTCAGGCCCAGGATCAGGCCGTCGATCGCCAGCGGCTCGGGGAGGAGCCGGAACGCGGTCTCGATCGTGATCGCGAGTGCTCTGTTTGCCCCCACCGGCTCGCGCACGAAGGGCAGGGCGCAGGGCCGCCCGCAGATCGCGCGCGCGGCCTCGTGGATGCGCGCCGGCGCGACGTAGACGATGCGGTAGCCGAAGCCCTCGGGCGTGCCGGCGCGGCCGTCGTGCGTCTCGTCCGGGTGCAGCACGACGACCTGGCCCGGCGTGCTGGTCTGGGCCGCACCGCGGTAGTCGAAGGCCTGCACGCCGGCGTCGGTCAGGCCGATGGCGTAGGTGTCGTGACGATGCGGGTCGAAGCCGTGCCCGGGGAACCACGCCTCGAGCAGCTCCAGCCCGTCGGAGAGCGCGCGGCTGCGCAGCCATTCCGCGGGCCTGGTCCTGCACGAACGTTCAAGACCCGGGCCCCCGGCGCCGGGTACCTT
>DATIWG010000055.1:0-63197 GCA_035519555.1 Nitrosotalea sp.
AACCTGCCCATGAAGCTGTCGGCCCGCGGCCGCCTCCTCCGGCGGAAGCTCTTCGCTTGTGCTGCGGCGGCCGCAGGCCGCAGCTTATGGGCATCGCGTTAGGCCGCACGACCGGGGGCGTGGTGGTCCGATTCGAGTCGATAATGCCCGTCCTCAGGGTGAGCGATCTCCGGCGCTCGCTGGACTGGTACACCAGTGTTCTGGGCTTCGTGGCTGGAGCGGAGTTCGCCGGCGACGGCGGGGACGCGAACTGCTTTCTCACCCTCGGCAAGATCGAAGTGCTCCTCTCGACGGGGTCGCATCTGGGTGCCCAGCCGTCCTTCACCGGTGCCCTTTACTTCAGCGTTTCCGGTGTTGAGGAGCTCTGGTCTCGGATAGCCAACCGAGCGGAGGTCGTATGGCCGCTCGGAGTCCAGGACTACGGGACCTGCGAGTTTGGGATCCGAGATCCGGATGGCTATGTCCTCGCGTTCGCCGAGGAGAATCCGGCTTAGACGCCTGTACGCGTGAGCGTGCTGCCTAACCAGCGCCTGCAGCGGCGGGCATATTCAGCAGGTACTGGCTGGCGAGTTGTACCAACGGTTATTCAGGTGTTGTGTGGCTGGCGGGTGAAGGCCCGCCGCTGAGGCGCCCTTCGTTAGGCACACGACGATCGCGGGGGTTGCCACCGTGCCAGGTATGACATATCGTCATACCACTGGAGGTGACGATGCCCAAGACCAAGGTCGCGGTGTCGCTGGATGCCAAGCTGGTGGATCGCTTGAACACCCTGGTGAGCCAGGCGCGGTTTCCCAACCGCAGCCAGGCCATCGAGGTGGCCCTCGAGGAGAAGCTCGAGCGGCTGAGCCGGGTCCGCCTCGCGCGCGAGTGTGCGAAGCTAGATCCGCGTGAGGAGCGCGGGCTGGCCGAGGAAGGGATGCGGGAGGAGTTGGCGTCGTGGCCCGAATACTGAGGGGCGAGATCCGCTGGGCGGATCTCAATCCCGCGCGTGGCAAGGAACAGTCCGGCCAGCGCCCGGTGCTGATCCTGAGCCACGATGTCTTCAACGGGCGGTCGGGAACGGTGATCGCGGTCGCGCTGACAAGCCAGGCACAGCGGGCTGGGTTTCCGCTCACGCTCGAGCTGACCACCCCCCGCTTGCCGAAGCGTTCCTGGGTGAAGATCAGCCAGATCCGGACGCTCGCGACCGAGCGGATCGGGAATCGCCTCGGCCGAGCATCGCCTGAGGAGCTGGCGCAGGTCCTGGAAGGCCTGAACGAGATTCTTGGCGCCTGACGATATGACCCCGAGCCCCTTCTGGAGGAGCCATCCGTGACCGTCGAGCCCATTGCCGCCCTGCGCGACACCTTTCTCCGCCGCATCGACGCGCACGAAGTCCACATCGGCATCATCGGGCAGGGCTACGTCGGCCTCCCGCTCGCGTTGACCTTCGTCGACAAGGGCTTCCGCGTCCTCGGGTTCGACGTCGACGCGGAGAAGGTCGCGGCCCTCAATCGAGGCGAGTGCTACATCCGCCACGTCGACCCGGTGCGCGTGAAGCAGGCGCGCGACACGAAGCTCTTCGAGGCGACCGCCGACTTCACCCGGCTGCACGAGCCCGACGCGGTCCTCATCTGCGTGCCGACGCCGCTGACCGCGCAGAAGGAGCCGGACCTGACGTACGTGCGGCAGACCGCCGAGGCCATCCGGCGGCACCTGCGCCGCGGACAGCTCATCGTCCTCGAATCGACCACCTACCCCGGCACCACCGACGAGCTCGTGCGAGGGGTCCTCGAGCAGGGCGGGCTCACCGCGGGCGTCGACTTCTTCCTGGCCTTCTCCCCCGAGCGCGAAGACCCGGGCAACAAGAGCCACTCGACGCAGACCATCCCGAAGGTCGTCGGCGGCATCGACGCCGTGTCGGGCGATGTCGCCCAGCGGCTCTACGACGCCGCGGTGGCGAAGACGGTGCGCGTATCGTCCGCGCGGGCCGCGGAGGCGACGAAGCTGACCGAGAACATCTTCCGCGCGGTCAACATCGCGCTCGTGAACGAGCTCAAGATCGTCTACGACAAGATGGGCATCGACATCTGGGAGGTGCTGGACGCCGCGAGCACCAAGCCCTTCGGCTTCATGCGCTTCAACCCCGGGCCCGGCTGGGGCGGGCACTGCATCCCGCTGGACCCGTTCTACCTGGCGTGGAAGGCGCGCGAGTACGGCGTGTCGACGAAGTTCATCGAGCTGGCCGGCGAGGTCAACGTCCGGATGCCCGAGTACGTGGTCGGAAAGCTACAGGAGGCGCTGAACGATTGCGGCCGGGCGGTGAAGGGGGCAAAGGTCCTCGTCCTTGGGCTCGCCTACAAGAAGGACATCGACGACCCGCGGGAGAGCCCGGCGTTCGAGGTGATTCACGAGCTGTTGAAGCTGGGCGCCGACGTCAGCTACCACGACCCCTACGTGCCGGCGGCGCCCAGGATGCGGAGCTGGCCGACCCTGCCCGCGATGACGTCGCGGCCGCTCACGCCCGAGGCGCTCCGCTCGGTTGACGTCGCTCTTCTCATCACGGACCACAGCATCGTCGACTACGACCTCGTCCTGAAGAACGCCCCGCTCATCGTGGACACGCGCGGCATCTACCGGGTCCCGGTCCCCCACGTCGTGAAGGCGTGAGCTCGCGCTCCGTGTAGATGCTCGGCATCGGGCTGATCGGCCTTGGCAAGCACGGGTCGCGCTACGCCCGCCACATCGTCGAGGACCTGAGGGACGCTGCCCTCGTCGCCGTCTGCCGTCGGAATCGTCCTGAAGGGGAGAAGCTCGCCGCGACTTCCGGCTGCGCTTTCTACGATGATTACCACGATCTCGTGGCCGACTCGCGCGTGGACGCCGTGGTCGTGGCGGTTCCGCCAACGCTCCACCCCGCCATCGTGGAGGCGGCATGCCGGGCCGGCAAGCCCCTGCTCGTCGAGAAGCCGCTGGCGACGAGCCTGGCCGAGGCGCGGCACATTGCCGGCCTGGTGTCCGCCAGCGGGGTCCGCGCCATGGTCGCCCACACCCTCCGCTTCGACCGCACGGTCCAGACCGTCCAGGCGCACCTGCCCGAGATCGGGCCCTTGCACGCCCTCTACCTCAGCCAGCGATTCGAACCCTCCCCGCTCGCCTGGCTCGACCGGCGCGCCGAGAGCGGCGGCGGCATCGTGCTGCATACCGGCGTCCACAGCTTCGACCTGCTCCGCTTCCTCACCGGATGCGAGGTCACCCGGGTCTGGTGCCGGACCGCGCAGATCATCACGCACGAGACCGAGGACAGCTTCGCGATGACCTGCCAGCTCAGCGATCCCTCACTCCTTGTCGCCATCGCGGGCTCCCGCGCGATGGGCGGCCGCGCCGGCCTGCTGGAGCTGGCCGGCGCCCGCGGTCACCTGCTGGCGGATCACGTTCACGGGTGGGCTCACCTCGTGCGCGGGACCGAGCGCCTCACGCTCCCCGTCCCTTCCCCGGTACCCACCGTGCGGGAAACGCTGGAGGCCTACGTTCGTGCCCTGCGCGAGGGCACCTCGTTCCCCATCTCCATCGAGGACGGGCTGCGGGCAGTCGCCATCGCCGATGCTGCCTACCGCTCGGCCGAGCGCGGGGGCGAGGGCGCGGCGGTCGCCGGTTTCCCTGGCGCACCCTGATCCCACCAGGGAATCGCGCGCGCTGACCGGCTATACGCCGACGGCGAACTCGTACAGGTTGGCCTCCCAGGGCGTGAATCGATCCGTGAACACCGACACGTCCCCGAGCAACTTCCCCGTTCGCACATTCCGCACGCCGCGCACCGGCAGCCGCAGCTTGACCGTGATCTCACCGGGCTCCTGGTCGATCAGGCTCTCGGCCTCCGCGGCCACGCCCGGGTTCTTGAGCAGGGCCAGGCAATAGCGGTCGGCATTGCGCCACAGCAGGGACTCCATCCACGGGGCCCGCTCGCCACCCCTGCCATAGATCTCCACCCGTGGACGCAGCCCGGAATCGGCCAGAGCCGCGCCCAGGACCTCTCGCCATGCTCCGCCGAGCCCGCCGGATCGGAACGGGAACCGGGCATAGGCCAGCGGCGTCAGGTTAAGGTAGAGCGTCCGGCCCTGCCCCGCTCTCCTCCGGACGAGCACGTCGGCGCCTCCGGCGTCTTGACCGGCGGCTCCCGACACCGCCCTCGTCCCACGCTCGTACACGATCATGGATCGGTACTGAAACGCGCCCTCGTAGGCCCGCAGCCGCTCCGGGAACGGTCTCTCGAAATACTCGCCGTTGACCTCCGTGATCCCTCGCCCGTCGAGGTAGCCGCGGGATTCGTCTCGCCGGATCCCGAACAGATCATCCAAGATCCCGGCGGTGCGCCCCCGTCCCGTCTCGGTCAAGAGGCCGCACAGAGTGTCCGCGATGAGCGTGCCGCCGGCGGTCACGAACCGCCGAAGCGCCCCGGCTTCCACGTCGGACAGACTGACCGCCTGGGGCAGCACGATCACCCGGAAGCGATCGGCCAGCTCGATACGTCCCTCCATGACGTCGAGGTAGCTCACGAAGTCGTACTGGTACCCCAGGTCCTCGAGGAGCTTGCACCACCCGAGACGCAGGTAGGCGGAGGAGAGGTTCTCGTCGTCGATCTTGGTCACCCGGTTCGGCCACGTCGCCCCGTGCACGAGGCTGTCCATGACCCAGCCGGCCCGAATGCTCGGATGCGAGTAGTAGAGACCGATGGCGTCGGCCTCGAGAAACGAGTCCGGGCTGACGATGAGCTCGCCCGCCGGACCTTGAATCTCCCGGAAGGTCGGCTCCAGCCGCGCAATGGCCGGCGACAGCTCCCGCGTGCCGCCGGAGGCATCCCGCATCCACCCCTCGGGCCAAGCGATCACCGCCTGATTGCCGTGCGCCAGGTGGTGCCACAGAAACCACACGTCCACCTTGTGCGACCCGCCCGCCTGATACGTCTGCACCTGCACGCGGCGTGGCCGGTTCCAGAACGACCTGAGGATCTCGTTCATCTCGCCCAGGTCGGACGGCTCCATCCACTGGACGGCCCTGGAGAGCAGGGCGTAGTCGTACCCGCCGTAGGCCGACGGCTGCTGCCCTCCGACGAATCCGGCCGGGATCCTCGGATCCAGCGCGTTGGTGTAGCGCGTGAGATGCGCCAGCACCTGCGCGAACTGGTAGTCCATGAAGTGACGCCACTCCATCCACGGGGATAGGTTCCAGGACGCGAATGGCGGCCCCGCGGCGGACTTGCGCGCCCGGTCGAAGCCGACCGGCTCGACCTGCTCGAACGAGGCAAACGCGGTCGCCCACGCCGCGTTGAGGTGGTCGATGCTGCGGTAGCGATGCGCCAGCCACCTCCGATACCAGGCCACGGAGAGTGGATGGATGTCGACTTCGACCGGATTGTTGAACGCCCCCGACGAGATCTCGTCGTCGAAGGCATACGCGTAGACGAGCCCGCGCCTGGTCGTGCCGACATTGTCGCGCAGCCGCCCTTCGAGGGTCGTGATGGTCTGCGGGTCGGCGAGGCTGTGGGGCCGGATCTGCAACGCGGGCTTCCTCGTGATGCTCCTCTGAACATCCTTGTACAGGTACAAGATTCCCTTCCCCGCCGCGTGGTCGACGTAGTAGGGGAACCTGCGGGCCAGCGACAATCGAACGTACTCCTCCTCTCCCACACCCCGGTCGATATGAAACCCATGCAGCCCGGCGCGGTCGTAGAGTGCCCCGTCCAGGCGCACATCGTTCTGCCACTGCCAGACCAGGATGATGAATCGCCTCCATTCCGGGCGCTGGCCGATGAGGGGAACGGGCTCGAGGGCACCGACGGGATACTCGCTCACCACGGATTGGACATCCGCGGTCTCCGCGCAGGCGGGCAGCGCCAGGGCAGCCGTCGTGAGCGCCGTGCGGTGGAGGAAGTCCCGGCGGGTCAACATGCGCTCACTCGTCGGGCCGATGGTCCTCGGGCTTCGTCCACACCGCGCACCCTGCCGTTCCTTGCGCGCGATCCTAGCACGGGCGGTGGCCCCGGTGCGGCCAGGCGGATGCCCCGGAGCCGCACCCCTCCACGCGCCCCCTTGACCCCACGACCACGGCAGCACAGGATTGCTCGGGGCCCGGCTCAGGATTGCTCCGGGCCGAGGGTGAGCGATCGCAACCAATGGGTACGACAGGAGCGCCCGCACCGGACGAGCCGTCGCTCCGCAGTCGCGCGAGACGTTCTTGGCAGAATGTCGCCGATCGCTGTGCCACACACTGGATGGCGATCCGGCCAGGTCCCGAAGCCCGGCGCGGCGCCGCATGTGGAACGCTCGCCGCAGCCGCCGCGTGCGTCGTCATCGCGGGCCTGTACCTGCGGACCGGATTCGGCTACGCATTCGATTTCGTCTTCGCGATCTTCTTTGCCGCAGTGCTCATTCCTTTGGTCGCCGTCGTCGTGGCCCTCCTGCTGACCATCGCGGGGACGTTGCCCCGCCTGGCGACCGGATGGATCATCGCCTCGTGTGTCATCGTCATGCTGGAATGGTTTCCACCGCACGTCGGCATTCCGGCGGCGATCGTGGTCGGGCTCACCGAAGGATTGCTCGGCGCGACGATCGCAACGTTTGCGGTGGGCCGGTTCGCCCAAGCCGCGTTGAGCAAGAGGATCCTCACGGTCTTGCTATTCTTGATCGCCGTAACGGCCAATACCTTTATCTTCTGGTTTCTCGGGCGCGATGGCTCAATGGAGAAGCTCGTGTCGTGGCGGCCCTCGGCCGATACGATGCCCGCGACGCTGTCCATGCCCGACCCGTCACGAGATGGACCTCATTCCGTGAAGAGACTGTTCTACGGGGCGGGCACGGACATCCGGCGCCCCGAATACGGGTCCTCGGTGAGAATCAAGACTCATACGGTGGACGCGTCGGCGTTTGTCAAAGATGTGAAGGGCTGGAGGCACTGGACCCGCACGACGTATTGGGGGTTCGACGCGGACGAGCTGCCCCTGAACGCCCGGGTATGGTATCCGGATGGTCCGGGCCCCTTTCCGCTGGCCTTGATCGTGCACGGAAACCACAATATGGCGGAATTCTCCGATCCCGGGTACGCATACCTGGGGGAATTGCTCGCCAGCCGCGGCTTCATCGTGGCATCCGTGGACGAAAACTTTCTGAACGACAGCCTCTTCGACGACGCTCTCGAGCCGGAGTCGGTCCGAGGGTGGTTGTTGCTGGAACATCTGAAGCTGTGGCGTGAATGGAATCAGACGCCGGGCAATCCGTTCCACCACAAGGTGGACCTGTCCCACATCGCGCTGATGGGCCATTCGCGCGGCGGGGAAGCCGCGGCCACCGCGGCGGCGTTCAATCGCATGACGTTTTACCCGGATGACGCCAACATCCGCTTTGATTACCGGTTCCCGATCACGGCCGTGGTGGCGATCGCTCCCGCGGACGGCCAATACAAGCCGGCCGGACAGCACCGGTGGATCGAGGACGTGAGCTACTTGACCTTGCAAGGGGCGCACGACACGGATGTGTCGTCGTTCAGGGGCAGCCGGCAGTGGGACCACGTGAGATACACGCAACCCGGCCCCTGGTTCAAAGCGGAGGTCTACGCCTATCGTGCCAATCACGGCCAATTCAACACCGTATGGGGACGCACGGATACCGAAAGGCCGCTGAGCTGGCTCTTGAATCTCAAGCCATTGATGCCAGGCGAGGAGCAGCGACGCATTGCGAAGATATACATCGCCGCCTTCCTCGAGGCGACGCTGCGAGAGCGCCGTGAGTATCTCCCGTTGTTCCAGGACTGGCGCGTGGCGCGCCAGTGGCTGCCCGATACGCTGTATGTCAATCGCTATCAGGATGCGTCATACATGCCGCTCGCCTCCTTCGATGAGGATGCCGACGTCACCACAACCACCGCGGCGGGCGGGCACATGGCCGGCGAGAACCTGTCAATCTGGCGCGAGGGCCGCATTCCGTGGCGGCAGGGCGATCGCGACTACAACGGCGTGTTTCTCGGATGGAACCGGACCCCGGGTGCACCTGCGCCGACCTACGCGATCACCCTGCCCGAGGGGGCGGCGGCCAAGTGGCGGCTGGGATCCCGCTCGACGATCGAGCTATCGATTGCAGCCCTGGATCAAGACGCTCCGCTGCCCGGTAATAGGAAAGACAAATCGAAAACAAGAGATCGGGAATCTCCCGACTTCACGCTCGAGCTGGTGGCAAGCGACGGCGCGATTGCGTCAGCCCCGGTGAGCCGCTTCGCGGCAATCCCGCCACCGCTGAAGGTGAAGCTCACGAAGCTCGATGTGCTGGACCGCAAGGCGTACGAGAAGGATTGGGAACCGGTCTTCCAGACTGTGCGGGTGCCCCTGATGGCGCTTCAGAGCGCCGGGGGCTCCGTGCGATTCGACGTGCGCAAGCTGAACATGGTAAGGCTGAAATTCGATCGTACCGCTCGGGCCGTGATCTGCGTCAGCGGGATAGGATTCGGAGAGCAGTGAGGAGGCCTTCTACTCGATCACCTGGTCCGCCCGGAGCAGGAGCGACGGCGGAATCGTCAGGCCGAGGGCATTTGCCGCCTTCATGTTGAGGACGAACGAAAACAGCGTTGGTTGCTCGACCGGCAGGTCCCTCGGCTTTGCCCCGCCCAGGATCCTGGCCACATAGGCGGCCGCTCGACGATACATGTGAGCCGCTTGTGGCTCATAGGACATGAGACCGCCCCTCGTCACCCAGCCTGCCGTGCTGAACATGGTAGGGAGGCGCCGTTCCGAACAGTACGTCAGGATTCTCTCGCCCCTGGCAAGGAAGACAGGGTCATCGATCAACACCAGTGCATCGTGTTGCAGCTGCATGAGATCGGTCAACGCCTCATCGAGCTGGGCCGCTTGTTCGACCGGCACCGACACGAAGTTGAGGCCTTTGGCCGTGGCCGCCAGCTGCATGTGTCGCACAGACAAAGCGGCTCCCGGGTTTGACGGGTTCCAGAGGACGGCCGCTCGCTTGATCGAGGGAGCTGCTTCCCGGAGAAAATCCAGGCTCTTCTCGAGGATCTCAGGGCCGAGCAAGGATACGCCCGTGATGTCGCCGTCCGGTCTGGCGAGGCTCCGCACAAGTCCCAGCGCCACCGGATCTGCCACGCCGACCATCACTATCGGAAGACCCTTCGTCGCCCTGGCCGCGGCAATCGCGGACCGCGTACCTACCGCGACGATCACCGCGGTTTTCTGCCCCAGCAAGCGCGGAGCCTGCACCGACAGCGATTCGACATCGGTACCCCCGACGTTCACACAGCGAACACGGGAGGCGTACGCGGCCTTGGTGACCGCTTCAATTTCAGACACCAGCGCGTTTGACGTCGCGACCCCGAAGGCCATCGCACCAGGTCCAGGCGAAGATGGCCCCTCGTTGCCCAGTATCCCGACCACTATCTCCCCGGAGTTTTCACTCGCCTGCAGCTGAGCGATCTGCGAGGTTGTAAGAAGAGCGCCGGCGGCTCCCAGCACGAACGTCCGGCGGTCCATCACCCGATCACCTGATCCGCTCGAGGAGAAGGCCGTGGACGCGGGCAAGCAGCTCATCGATGCCCAGCGGCTTGGCGAGGACGACGGCCGCGGTCGCCTGAAGGAACTCCGATTCGGCGGGGCTGTCGCCGTATCCCGTCATGAAGAGCACGACGGGCCGCGGGGGCACCAGCTGCGCGATGGCGCGGGAGACCGCCCTCCCGTCGACCTCCGGCATCCGCACGTCGCAGACGACCAGGTCGTACACGGTCCGTGTCAGCCGGTCCAGGGCCGCCTGCCCGCTATAGACGGCCTCCGTGGCGTGCCCGGCATCCGTGAGCACGGCCTGTACCACCTCGGCCACCTCTTCCTGGTCGTCCACCACGAGGATGCGGGCCAAGCGGTCAGCCTACCGTCGGCCCTGGCGGCGTCTCGAAGCGCGCCCGAGGACTGGACGACACCGTCGACGATCTCGCTTCCCCCGAGCAGATCGGGTGGTTCTCGTATCGCTGGGCCTCCTGTACTGGTCGTATCGTATTGCCATCGCATCCTCTGAATGTGGCCTGAGCGAGCAACTGACGTGCCCGGGCGAGGATGCAACCAGGAGCACTAGTTAGGAGGCGGTGAGCAAGCCATCCGCGTCGCCCGGCGTCACGGGTGTCCGATTCCTGACGCGGGCAATGCTCACCAGAGCGATCGCGGGACTTAAGGGGAGCCGCGCCGCGTTAGTCGCGGTTCGGCACCCCGCGTGACAAGCTTCAGAAGTGCGCCGACCGTTCCACGATCCCAACCACCCTACTTCCCGACCTTTTGCCTCTGGCCTTCCACTTGCTCTCATTCCAGTCGGGGCTCGGGACGGAAGCACGGCAATGCGAGGAGCCCACCGGGAGAAGAAATCGCCATGATTCGCGCAGTCGCCCTGACGATCGGCGGGTTGCTCCTCCTGCTCGTCGCCTGCCCGTTGCACGCGATGGCGAAGATCAGCGAGGCTCATCACAAACTCGCCCCCATGGAACCAGGGCACCCCACGGCCGGGCGCACGCCCCGCGCGTGATCGAACGCCGCCCCCAGCCGCGCGCTACCATGCGATGGTCTGACCCCCGTCCAGATAGATCGTCTGGCCCGTCATGAAGTCCGCCGCCGGCGAGGCGAGGTAGACGACCAGCGGGCCGATCTCCTCGGGCTCGCCGATGCGCCGCGCCGGAATCTTCGATAGAAACAGCTCGCGGGTCCTGGGATCCGCCAGCGCGGCCCGGGGGATGTCCGTGTTCATGTAGCCCGGCGCGACGCAGTTCACCTGAATGCCGTGCCGCGCCCACTCGACGGCCAGGCTCCGCGTCAGCGCGTCCACCCCGGCCTTGCTCGCGCAGTACGCCGCGTGGCGCGCCACGCCGATGACCCCGTACATCGAGCCGATGTTGACGATCTTGCCGCGACCGCGCGCGATCATGCCCGGCCCCACGCCCCGCGCGCAGCGGAACATCGCGGTGAGATTCGTGGCGAGCACCCGGTCCCACTCCTCGTCGGTGACGTCGATGCTCCGCTTGTCCAGGGTGAGGCCCGCGTTGTTGACGAGGATGTCGACGGGCCCCAGCGCCGCCTCGGTCGCGCGCACGACGGCCGTGATCTCCTCGGCACGCGTCACGTCGAGCGGGAAGGCCTGCGCGCGGCCGCCGTGCGCGCGGATGCGGCCGGCCGTAGCCTCGACGTCGGCGCTCGTCCGGGCCGCGCACGCCACCGCCGCGCCCGCCCCCGCCAGTGCCTCCGCGATGGCGCGGCCGAGCCCGCGGCTGGCGCCGGTCACGAGCGCGACGCGGCCGATCAACACGGGGTGCGCGTCCATCCGTCCTCCTCACTACCCTTTTTCTCGATGCGCCTGAGAATCTGCCGAAGGCAGGCGCGGCGTCAAGTGGCGGTCGGCCAGCCAGGGTCGCTCGGCGTATACTCCAGCGCGTATGCGCCTCCCGGACGACCCGGCCCGCTTCCTCGAGTCCACCGCATTCGTGGACAGCGACGCGCCGGGCGTGATCGCGTTCGCCCGCGAAGTCTGCGCCGGGGAAGCCGACGAGGCTGCGAAGGCGGTGCGTCTCTACTACGCCGTCCGCGATCGCATCACCTACACACCCTACTGCGATTTTCTCTCACCGGAGACCTACCGGGCCAGCGCCTGCCTGGCGCGCGGCTCCGGCTTCTGCGTGGCCAAGGCCGCGCTTCTCGCGGCGGTGGCCCGGGCGGCGGGGATTGCCGCCCGCGTCGGATTCGCCGACGTGCGCAACCACCTCACGACCCCGCGGCTGCGCGAGCGGATGGGCGGCGACGTCTTCTACTACCACGGCTACGTGGAGCTGTACCTCGGCGGACGCTGGCTGAAGGCCACCCCCGCCTTCGACCGGGCCCTTTGCGAGCGATTCGGAGTGCAGCCCCTGGAGTTCGACGGGCAGGCCGACTCTCTCTTCCATCCGTACGACCGGAGCGGCCGCCGGCACATGGAGTACCTCCGCGACCGGGGCGCGCAGGCCGACGTGCCGGCCGCCGACATCATGGCGACGTTCGAGCGCGCCTACCCGAACCTCACGAAGGGTGGGCTGCCGGCCGGCCGGTTCCACGAGGAGGCGCGTCCTGCGACGGACGACTGAGGCATGCTCGGCAAAGGGCTTGGCAAGCCGCCTGGATTCTGCTAGCCTCCCAGCCCTCGGGAGGAGAAGTCAGTGGATACGCACGTCCTGTTTGCCCTCTACGCGCTCGCCGTCTGCGCGCTGATCGGCTTGCTGTTCAAGCGGCTGTGGGACCAGCACGACCAGCGAACAATTCAGGGGAAGTGGGAAGAGCGGGAGCGCCTGCTCGACGATCAGACAACGCGCGCCCCGAGGCACGACATCCCCGAACCGCGCTCGCGGCCCGCGGGCACGGCAGGTCGGGTCGCCCAGCGACGCCTGCACATCGTGGAGCCGGAGCCCTTCGCCCGTGTGCTCTTCATCGTGGCCCGAGATCAACGGGAGCTGGTTGAGTTCCTGCACAGAGACTTTGGGGCCGAGGAGGCAGAGGGTCTCATCGAGATCCATATGGACCGGCGGCAGAGCCCAGCGTGGCAGGATGACCGGCCGTGGGAAGCCGAGGGGCGGCGCGACCCACATCGCAACCGAGCAGTCGCCACAAGTCTCCGCGACACCGGCTGGGCCTTCGCTCGCCAGCCGGTACCGCCTCCCGCGACGGCACTTCCCGCCACGCTCGCTCTCGATCCCGTCGCTCTGGGCAAGTAGCTCTCGGACGGGCCCCTGTCCCCGGGCCGAGAGGCCGTACCTAGGAGGCCCCGACCCGTCAGCCCTTGCCCGTCACCGCCTCCCCTGCCCCAGAGAACAGCCGCCGCATGGCTCGCGACCCGGCCGGGACGGCGAGGACCGGGCAAGGGGCCTGGCGCAGGATGCGCTCGGTGGTGCTGCCTCGCAGCGCGTCGAGCACGCCGGCATGGCCCTGCGTGGTCATCACGATCAGGTCGGCGGCCCACGCGGTCGCGGTGGCGACGATCTCGTCGACGGGATCCCCCGGCCGGGCGGTCAGCTCCCAGCGGCACGCGCCCGGGTTAGGCACCCGCACCTCCGGCATTGCCCGCTCCTCGCCGATGTGCAGGAGCCACGCGGTTCCGCCCCAGCAGCCGAGGCCCTTCACGAGAGCGTCCACGGTTTCCACGGCGGCCTGTGGGGCGGGCGCATGATCGATCGGCACCAGGATGCGCTGGAGGGACACCCCGCCGGTGTCGGGCGAGACGAAGCCCCTGCCCCGGTCGGGCAGGAAGAGTGTCATCGCCCCGGATTCCCGCGCGATCGGCTCTGCCGTCGCCTTGTGGAGCCACCGATCGACTCCACGCCGCTGATGGGTGGCCAGCACGACCAGCTCGGTCGCGTGCCCCCCGACGTATTCCAGGGCCGCGCGAGTCGGGTCGCTGGCGACGGTCACGATCTTCCCGATCCGAAGCCCGCTCTCCCCCAGGGCGGCCGGTGCTGGGTGCTTCGGGAGCACCCCCCAGCGATGCAGCGTCTCACGGACCCCGGGAAACTCGGCCCAGTCGGCCCCCCCGGTTTTCGGGCTGACGTGGAGGAGATCGAGCTCGGCGCCCGCCGCGAGGGCGAGCTTCAGGGCGTGGATGAACGCGATCTGACTCGGCGCCGAGAAATCCGTGGTGTGCACGATGCGGAAGAGCGGACCTGGGCCTGAGCTAGGAAAGGGCATCACAGCCTCCTGAGTGGGGACGTGCTGAGACAGCTGTAGCCGAGCGGCCCCAGAAACGGGACCACAGCGTCCTGTAGATCGATGTCGCCATCGCCGATAAGTAACCGAAAGCCCATGCCGTTGTTGCTCCGCTCCTCGTGCCGCTGCGTTCTCGATTGGCAAGACGCATACCAGCCCCGGGGTGAGGCGGTGCTGAGGCGGTTGGACCCCACCGCGACGAGGGCGCCCCGCGCACAGGCGCCCCGCTCGCTGCCAACCCCCTGAATCCACGACGGTCCTGCATGGCACCCCCGATGCACCTTGAACGTGCAAAAGAGACCGAGAGAAAAGGAGGCCTGGGCATGCGCATGTTGATGCCGTGGACGAGGATGACCGGGACAGGGGAGATGGACCGCCTGCTGAATCGCTTTCTGGAGGGCAAGCTCGAGGAGCAGGCGGCGGCAGGGGCCGACTGGGCGCCCAGCATGGACGTCTCGGAGACCAAGGATAGCCTGATCGCGAAGCTCGAGGTCCCCGCGATGGACCCCAAGGACATCCAGATCTCCCTGCAGGAGAACCTGCTGACGATCAAGGGCGAGAAGCGGCAGGAACAGGAGGAGAAGGACGAGCACTATCACCGGGTCGAGCGCACCTACGGGATGTTCGCCCGGAGCGTGCGGCTGCCGGTGACCGTGGACGGCAGCAAGGTGGTGGCGACGTTCAAGAACGGCCTGCTGACCATCACCCTGCCCAAGACTCCGACGTCGAAGGGAACCACCATCCCGATCAAAGCCGAGTAGCGGCCGTGGGCGCCTGAGCGCCGCCGGGCCACGCAGCGCGGGGCCGGGAGCCTCCCGACCCCGCGCACCGCCCGCGACAGGCCCCGGATATCGTGCTGGCGCCGCACCGCGGCAATGACCGCCATCGGAGGTTGACGACCATGAATAAGATCGTGAGTGTGCTGGGAGTCCTCGCGCTGCTCGGATGGACCACGGTCGCCGAAGCTCAGACCCCGGCGCAGCGGCCGCCTCAGTCCCGGATGGGAGCCCAGGGCCAGATGGGCCCGGGCATGATGGAGCAGCACCAGGGGATGATGGAGATGATGTGCCCGATGATGATGGGCATGATGATGGGCGGGATGATGGGCCAGAGCGGAATGGCGCACGGGATGATGGGGTCAGGGATGATGGGCGGAGGCATGGCCGGGATGTCGGCGATGGGGAATTCCGCAGATCCCAAGGCCAGGGCCCGGATGCTCCGGCTGCGCAGCGACATGATGAAGGCCATGAGCGAGGTGCTGCTCAAGCACGCGCAGGAGCTGGAGCAGGAGAAGTAGCGCCCCGCCGATGCCGGTTGCAGTGCTTTTCGCTGGAGGGGTCAATATGGCGTTCGAGCATGTGCTGGTGCCGACGGATTTTTCAGAGCCCGCGAACAACGCCTTGCGCTATGCGATCGAAGAAGCGGGGCTCCACCATGCCAGGGTGACCCTGCTCCACGTGCTGCCGTCGGATACCCGGACGGATGTCCACTATGTCACCGGGGCGCCGGCTCCGGGGGCACAGGGCGGGCTCGGCCCGGGCGTCGGTGGCTCGGCGCTCCTGTCGCAACCGGAGGTCGTTCGCCGTGACCCTAGCGAGGAGGCGCTGACCCAGCTCCGCGACCTCGTGGCGAATGCCTTCCAGGGCCCATCGGAAGTCGCGGTCGCGCTGGGACACCCGGCGGACGCCATTGTCCGCGTCGCCCGGGAGCGCAGGGTGGATCTCATTGTCATGAGCACCCATGGCCGCACCGGCCTCCAGCACGTGCTCCTGGGCAGCGTGGCCGAGAAAGTGGTGCGCCTGGCTCCGTGCCCGGTCCTGACGGTCAAGCCCCAGGGCGCCGCCACGTAGACGCGGGCCCAAGGAGGACCCCGATGCCGACATACATGGTGCAGGCGTCCTACACGAGTACGGCGTGGAACAAGCTCGTCCAGCGCCCCGAGAACCGAATGGAGGCGCTCACGCCGGTCGTCGAGAAGCTCGGCGGGAAGGTTCTCGCCTGGTACTACACCTTCGGTGACTACGACGTGGTCGTGCTCTTCGACGTACCCAGCAACCTCAACGCCGCGGCGTTCTCCATGGCCATCGCCGGGAGCGGGGCCGTCAAGGAGTTCAAGACCACCATCCTCATGTCGCCCGACGAGGGCTTCGACGCCATGATCCTGGCGCAGGGGGCAGGCTACCGGCCGCCCGGTGGCTGATCGAAGCAACGAGGCCAAGGACGTACTGGACTCCGCGCTGGCGTACGCGCGGAGGGGCTGGTCGGTCGTGCCAGTTTGGCCCAGGGAAAAGCGCCCGCTGATCCCGTGGGCCCCCTATCAGCACCATCGCCCGGACGAGGCCGAGATACGGCAGTGGTTTCGCCGCTGGCCGAGCGCCAACGTGGGTATCGTGACGGGCGCGGTGTCTTCGCTCGTGGTGGTCGACGTGGATCCCCTCCACGGCGGAGACGACAGCCTCAGAGCGCTGGAGCAGGCCCATGGTCCCCTGCCGGACACCATGACGGCCGCCACCGGCGGAGGCGGTCTACACGTGTATCTCGCCCATCCTGGCGGCCGCGTGCCCAACGAGGTGGGACTGGTTGCCGGGATCGACCTGCGCGGTGACGGAGGATTCGTGGTCGCGCCGCCATCGGTCCACCCGTCGGGGCGTCGCTACGCCTGGCTCGGGACCGATCTGGTCGCTGCCCCGCTGCCGGCACCGATGCCGCCGTGGCTTCTCCACCTGGTCCGGGAACGCGGCTATCGCCCGGGGCATTCCCTCGCGCATTGGCGACGGCTGGTCAAAGAGGGCATCCAGGAAGGCGAGCGCAACAACTCCATTGCCTCGCTGGCCGGGCACCTTCTCTGGCACGGGATCGACCCCGAGGTCATCCTGGACCTCTTGCTGTGCTGGAACGCGCGCCGCTGCCGGCCTCCGCTATCCGACGATGAGGTGGCACGCACCGTTGAAAGCATCGCACGGCTCCACGAGTCATAGCTTCTCGCGCACCGTCAGCACGGGGCACCTGGCACTGGCAACCACACGGCCCGCCACACTGCCGAGCATGACCTTGGCGAATCCGCTCCGGCCGTGGGTTCCGATCACCACGAGATCGGCCCGCGTCGATCGGGCCGCCCGCACGATCCGCTCGTGCGGGATGCCGTCCAGTAGGAGGGTCTTGCAGCGCACCCCCGCCCTTCTGGCCTTGCCGGCGAGCGCATCGAGAAGCTTCTGAGCGTCGGCGCGGGCGGAGGCCTCGATCCCCGCGTAAATCTGAGGCGATACGTAGGACAGCGCCGCTGGACTCATGACGTGAATGAGCAGCAGCTTGGAATGGTCGGCCTTGGCGATGTCCACGGCTCGCTTGAAGGCGGCGCCGGAGGCGCGGGAAAAATCCGTGGGGTGCAGGATATGGCGGAAGCGGCTCATGGATACCTCCTCTGGCGCACAGTATGGCGTGCAAGCGCCAGCGTCCGCAACGGAAGCGCCGAGCGGCGCACGAGGTAGGAGTAGAGTGGAAAGCAACATGGCTACCAGCGAGTCTCCGAGGACGGTCGCCTCGGTGCAGATCGCGCCTGACAGCCCCAAGCTCGCGGTGGTGATGGTCGGCCTGCCGGCCCGCGGCAAGAGCTACACCGCGCGTCGCATCGAGCGCTACCTGTCGTGGCTCGGCTACCGCACCGGCGTCTTCAACGTCGGCGAGTACCGGCGCGCGCGCGTCGGGGCCTATCTTCCGCACAGCTTCTTCGATCCCGACAACTCGCAAGGTGAAGAGGCGCGCCGGTCGGTCGCGATGGCGGCGCTCGACGACATGGTGGCGTGGCTCACGGACGAGGGACAGGTCGCGATCTACGACGCCACCAACACCACGCGCGCGCGCCGCGACATGGTGCACGCGCGCTGCGAGCGCGCCGGCTTCCAGGTGCTGTTCATCGAGATCCGTTGCGATGACCCGCACATCATCGAGGCCAACATCCGCAGCACCAAGCTGTCCTCGCCCGACTACGAGAACATCGATCCCGACGAGGCCGTGACCGACTTCCGGGCCCGCATCGCGCACTACCAGCGGGTGTACGAGCCACTCGAGGACGACGAGGGCGCGTACCTGCGCGTCACCGGCGCCGGACGCGGCGTGACCGCGAGCAACGTCGACGGCTACTTGGCCGCGCGCCTCGTCTTCTTCCTGATGAACCTGCACCTGACCGAGCGGCCGATCTGGCTCACCCGCCACGGCGAGAGCGTGTACAACGCCGCCGGTTTGCTCGGCGGCGATCCCGATCTGACGCCCAACGGGCACCGCTACGCCCAGTCGCTCGCCGAGTTCCTCGACCGGCGCTACCCGGATCGTAACGGCGTGGCGATCTGGACGAGCTCGCTCCGACGAGCGGTACAGACCGCCGCGCCGCTCGATCGCACGCCCTGGGCGTGGCGCGCGCTCGACGAGATCGACGGCGGCATCTGCGACAGCATGAGCCACGCGCAGATCCAGGAGCGTCTGCCCGAGGAGTACGCGGCGCGCAGGCGCGACAAGTTCAACTACCGCTATCCGCGCGGCGAGTCGTACCAGGACATCATCCTGCGCCTCGACCCGGTCCTCATCGAGCTCGAGCGCACACGCAAGCCGGTGTTGGTGATCGCCCACAACGCAGTGCTGCGCGCGCTCTACGCGTATTTCCAGGGCGTTCCGCGCGAGCGCTGCCCGTATCTGCCCATTCCGCTGCACACCGTGATCGAGCTGACGCCGCACGCGTACGGCTGCCACGAGACGCGCATGCTGCTCGAGCCGCGGCTCGTCTCGCGGGAAGCGTCGTAGCGCGACGACGCCGCCCGTGATCCTGACCGCGCACTTCATGGAATCCGTCTCCCTGGAGATCGGGCAGGTCGCGTCGAGCGCGTCCCCGACCAGGTCTACGCCTTCGCAAGCACGCTCAGGCCGTAGACGACGCCGAAAGCGATCGAGCCGAGCGCCGTGGCGAACGCCAGAGCAGACCGATCAAGGCTCCACGGCGGAGGCGGCTCTCCCCGGTGACGATGGTCGCTACGGCAACGAGGTGATCCGGATCGGTCGCGTGCTGGATGCCCAGCCCGAAGCCGAGGAGCACGGCCGAGACGACGGGATCTGCCGCGCCCACCTAGGTCCCTTCGAAGCGCGGCGGACGCTTGGCGAAGAAGGCGTCGAGTCCCTCAGCGAAGTCGCGCCCATCGGCGATGCGCGCCAGGTGCTCCAGCTCCTGGTCGAGATGGAAGTCGAGCCGGTCCACTCCGGCCGCCTGGTTCAGGAGCCCCTTGGCGATGCCGTAGGCCCGCGTCGGGCCGTCGGCCAGTCTCCTCGCCAGGGCGCGCACCTCGGCCTCGAAGCGGTCGGCCGGGTAGACCGCGGTGATGAGACCCATGTCGAGGGCGGCCTGGGCGTCGAGACGCGGGTTGAGCAGGATGAGCTCCATCGAGCGGCGGAGCCCGATCAGCCGGGGCAGGAAGAACGTGGAGCTCTCGGCGCCGGTGAGGCTGGTCTTGTGGTAGGCCCACTCGAATGTGGCCCGGTCGCTGGCCAGGACGAGATCGCAGGCCATGGCGATCCCGAAGCCTCCCGCTGCCGCCATGCCGTCCACCGCCGCGATGAATGGTTTCGGAGCCCGCTTCATCTCCGAGATCGTGCTGTGGATGTACTCGAGGATCTGCTTGAAGATCTCGCCATGACCGTCCGGGACCTGCCGGGCCTCGGGTGAGAGGTATCCCAGCTCGGATCGCTCGCCGCCGGCCCGGATGTACTTGAGATCGGCCCCGCTACAGAAGACCCCGCCGGCGCCCCGGAGCACCACCGCGCGGACCTCATCGTCGCGCGCATATCGGAGCCCGGCCTTGCGGAGGTCCTGCGCGGTCTCGATGTCGAGCGAGTTGAAGCGCTCCCGCCGGTCGATGGTGATGATGCCCACCCGGCCGTCGCGCTCCATCCGGATGTGCTTCATGCCGGCGCTCTCCTGCGCTCCTGCTCCTGCTGCCATGGCCATGACCGCCGCCTCAACAGATCCGCGGCAACGGCTCCCCCTCCGGCTCGGAGAGCAACCGCCGGCCGAACCCCGTGTCCAGGATCACGGCGCCCGCATGCTCGGCGATACAGGCCCCGACGATGGCCGCTTGCTCCCCGAGCGGGTGCGACCGCAAGGCCGCCAGCACTCGCTCCGCCCGTTCCGGCCGGACACCCAGGACCGCCTTGCCCTCGTTGGCGATGTGCAGCGGGTCGATGCCGAGGAGATCGGCGGCGGCGGCCACGACCGGCGACACGGGCACGGAACGTTCGTCCAGCACGATGCCCACGCCGCTCTTGTCGGCCATCTCGTGGAGCGCGCTCGACAGCCCCCCGCGGGTCGGATCCTTCATCGCGCTCACTGCGCTCTCACCGGCGGCGAGCGCGCACGCGACGAGATCGTTGAGCGGGGCCACGTCGGACCGGAGATCACCCTCGAGCTCGAGCCCCTTGCGCAGCGCCATGATGGCGAAGCCGTGGTCCCCCATGGTGCCGGTGACCAGGATGCGGTCGCCGGGCCTGAGGCCCGAGTCGGGCACCACGCGCTCAGTGAGGCCGATACCGGTGGTGTTGAGCACGATGCCGTCGATCTCGCCGCGGCCCATGACCTTGGTGTCTCCGGTGACGATCACGGCGCCGGCCTCGCGGCACGTGCTCCGGATCGACTCCTGGATGCGTTCGAGGTCCGAGCGGGCGAAACCCTCCTCCAGGATCACGGCGCATGTGAGAGCCAGCACCCGCGTGGCGCCCATCATGGCCAGATCGTTCACCGTCCCCGCGATGGCCAGCCGGCCGATGTCGCCTCCGGGGAAAAAGACCGGGTGGACCACGTGGGAGTCGGTGGTGATGACGAGCCAGCGGTCACCGACCCGGAGCGCGGCGCCGTCGTCCATCGCGCTGAGGCCGATCCCGTCCACGGGCGCCTCGGCGAGGCCCTTCACGAAGACGTCCTCGATGAGCGCCCGCATGGCCCGTCCGCCGGCCCCGTGCTTGAGACTGATGCGCTGGTCGAGGAGGAGTTGCCGCGCTCTCACCGCATTCCTCCGAGATCGGGGTGGCCGCCGTACTGGTGCCAGATTCTGCACGTCCCCTCGCTCGAGACCATGCAAGCCCCTACGGGCGTCTCCGGCAGGCACTCCTTGCCGTACAGCGCGCAGTCGGTAGGCGAGGCGATCCCCGCCATGATGTCGCCGCAGACGCAGTCCTTGACGAGCGCGGACGGCGCGCAGTCCCAGACGCCGGTCACGTCGATGCGGAAGCGCCGCCGGGCGTCCAATCGGGCCCACTCGTCGCGAAGGCGGAGGTTGCCGTTGGGCACGTGGGCGATGCCTCGCCATCGGCCGCCGACCGGACGGAACACCCTCCAGAGCTGCTCCTGCGCGCGCAGGTTGCCCTCGCGCGTCACGCACCGCGGGTACATGTTCTCGACGCGTGGGCGTCCGTCGTGAATCACCTCCAGCAGCTTCGCCAGCCCGGCCAGGATGTCGAGGGGCTCGAAGCCCGCCACGACGACCGGGATCCGATGGCGCTCGACGAAGCGCTCGAAGATGCCCCAGCCGGTGATGGTGGCGGCATGCCCCGCGGCCAGGAACCCCTCGACACGGGTCCCGGGCATCTCGGCGACGATCTCCATGACGGGAGGGATGTACTTGTGGGCGGAGAGCACCGAAAAGTTGGGCGGCAGACCACGCAGAATGACGGCGGCGGTGGCGACGGCGGTGGTCTCGAAGCCCGAGGCGAAGAACACGACCTCCTCGTCGGTCTCACGCGCCAGCGCCAGGGCCTGCGCGACGCTGTAGACCACGTGGACCCTGGCGCCGTCGGCCTGGGCGTCCGCCAGCGACTTCACCGTGCCGGGCACCTTCACCATGTCCCCGTAGGTCGCGATCCGGACGCCCTGCATGGCCAGGACCACCGCCTCGTCCACCTCGGGCACATCGGTGACGCAGACGGGGCAGCCAGGCCCCATGATGACGTTCAGCCCCTTGGGGAACGTCGCCCGCAGGCCGAACTTGGCGATCGCCTGCTCGTGGCTGCCGCAGACGTGCATGACCGAGACCGGCGCGCGCCCGATTCGCAGCGTGAGGCGCTCGAGCGCGTCGGCGAGCGCCCGTGCCTTCGCCGGATCGCGGAACTTGAGCTGGGACACCGGCCGGTCCTGGCTAACCGTCGGCATGGTCGCTCTCACCGCCGGTGGCCCGGATTTCGCTCCGCACGTCGGCCGTCATCACATCGTCCCCCGCCTCTTGCAGCAACTGCTCGTAGAGGGCCAGCGTCTCCCCGATCTCCTCGGGTGGGATGCGCCGGATTGCGAAGCCCACGTGGTTGAGGATGTAGTCGCCCGGGCTCACTGGCTGATCCACGCTGTCGAGGAGAATGGGCCGGCGCAGGCCCCAGAAGTCCACGATGGCCACGAGGCCGTGCACCTCCAGCACTTTCCCCGGCACGCCCAGGCACATGTCTGCTCCCTTCTCAGGCACTCTGGAGACGCGCGTGGGCCACCGCCGCCTGACCGAGCGCGATGCCGCCGTCGTTGGGGGGCACCAGGTGATGGCTGAAGACCTCGAAGGCGCAGGCCTCGAGTCCCTGGCGGGTCGCGCCGAGCAGGATTGCGTTCTGGAAAACGCCACCGGTCAGCACCACCCGGTCGAGCCCCCTCGATGCGCGCACCCGCTCGGACACTCGGACGACGGCCTCCGCGACCGTGGCGTGGAAGCGGGCGGCGATCCGCGTCGGAGGCGCTCCCTCGGCAAGGTCATCCACGACCCCTCGGATCATCGGGCCGGGCTCGAGGACGAAGGGCGCGCCGCCCGCGATCTCGACCTGATAGGGCGCGCCGGCGAGCCCCTCGGCCAGCGCTTCCAGCTCCATGGCTGCCTGAGCCTCGAAGCGCGCGCGGTGGCGCACGCCAGCGAGAGAAGCGACGGCATCGAAGAGCCGACCCATGCTCGAGGTGAGCGGCGCGTTGACCTCGTGCTCTATCTGCCAGCGGATCATTCCACGTTCCGTTTCGCTGGCCTCGCGGGCCGGCGGCCAGCGCGGATCCCAGTCTCCGAAGGTTCGGACGAGGTGAGCCAGCGCCATCCGGAACGGCTCGCGCGCGGCACGATCGCCGCCGGGCATCGGCACATAACCCAGATGCCCGACCCGCTCGAACCCGGTGTAGTCGGCCACGAGGAACTCCCCGCCCCAGACGGCGCCGTCGGGACCGTACCCGGCGCCGTCGAAGGCCACGCCGATCACCGGGCCGGTGAGCCGGTGTTCGGCCATGCATGCCGCCACGTGAGCGTGGTGGTGCTGCACGGCCACCCGCGGCAGCGCCGGATTCAGCCCGAGGGCATAGCGCGTGGAGAGGTAGTCCGGATGGAGGTCGTGGGCCAGGGCGACCGGCTGCACCCGGAAGAGCTCCGCCATCCGCTCGACCATGCCCTGGTAGGAGACATAGGTCTCGAGGTTCTCGAGGTCCCCGATGTGCGGGCTCATGAAGGCGTACGGCCCGCGCGTGACGCACACCGCACTCTTCAGCTCCGCGCCCACGGCCAGCACGGGGCGCGACTCGAACGGCAGCCGCACCGGGAAGGGCGCGTATCCGCGGGAGCGGCGGATGGGGACCTCGACCCCGGCCGCCACCCGGGTCACCGAGTCATCGCACCGGACGTGGATCGGGCGGTCGTGGAGCAGGAAGGCGTCGCCGACGCCGGAGAGGCGGTCGAGGGCGTCGGCATCGTCGGTCGCGATGGGCTCCTCGCTCCGGTTCCCACTCGTCATGACCAGCGCGGGAAGAGTCCCGGCCGCGGCCTTGAACAGCAGGTGATGCAGGGGGGAGTACGGCAGCATCACGCCGAGCCGCCCCAGGCCCGGGGCCACCGAGGGCGCGATCCCGGAGCCCTGGCGCACCCGAAGGAGCACGATGGGCCGCGCCGTCGAGGCGAGCAGCCTCCGCTCCTCGGTCGAGATCACGCACAGCCGCTCGGCCTCCCGCACATCGGCCACCATGAGGGCCAGCGGCTTGGCCTCGCGTCCCTTCCGCTCCCTCAACCGGCTCACCGCCGCGTCGTTGGTCGCGTCGCACGCCAGGTGAAAGCCCCCGATGCCCTTGATGGCCACGACGCGCCCCGAGACGAGCAGTCGGCAGGCCTCGCGCAGCGGGTCGCCGGGCCGCGGGTCACCGCTGCCGTCGAGCAGAGTCAGACGGGGCCCGCAATCGGGGCAGGCGTTGGGCTGCGCGTGGAACCGTCGGTCACCGGGATCGTCGTACTCGGCCCGACAGCGCGGACACATGGTGAACCCGGCCATGGTGGTGTTGCACCGGTCGTAAGGGACGGCGCGGATGATGGTGAAGCGAGGGCCACAGTCCGTGCAGTTGGTGAAGGCGTAGCCGGAGCGCCGATCGCGGGGATCCATGATCTCGCGGAGACACTCGGGGCAGGTCGCGATGTCGGGCGACACGGGCTGGAAGCCGTCCCCCTCGAGGGACTGCTCGATCTCGAAGGCGTCCCGACCCTGCGGGAGCGCGTCCGCCTCGCGGAGCCGCTCGATGTGGGCCAGCCGCGGGCGCTCGTCGCGCAGATCGTCGACGAAGGCCTCGATCGCGCCGGGCGGCCCCTCCACTTCGATCTCCACCGCCGAACTGGTGTTGCGCACCCAGCCCGCCAGCCCGTGGCGGGCGGCGAGCGCGTAGACGAAGGGACGGAACCCTACCCCCTGCACCACGCCCTCGACCGTGATGCGTCGGGCCGTCACGACGCTCATCTGAGCCTCCCGACGCCTGCATCCTCCCACCAGACCGGAAGCGGAGCGGCCCGCGCGACCGGCGTGCCCGGCACCCCCCAGAGCCAGAGCTCCTCGAGCACCCCGTCGCGGAGCCGAGGGAGAGCCTCGGCCACCCGGGGCGAGAAGACGGTCCCCGGGTCGAGACACTCGGGCTCCATGCCCCACAGCACGACCAGCGGCGGCTCGCGGTCCAGGAGCCGCGCGGCGGCCAGCAGATCCTGGACTCCGATCTGATGGGGAGAGATCTTGTCGTCGAGGGCCACCGGGACCGCGTCGCCCTCGAGCCTCACGATCTCGCCCGGCTCGCGGCCGAGCTTCACCGCGTCGATCAGGAGGAGCCGCTCGACACCCTCGAGCCGCGGCAGCAGGTCGAGCCCCAGGGTGCCGCCCTCGAGCACGGCGACCTCGGGGGGAAACCCGAACTCGCGGCTGAGCGACGCCGCCACCCACACGCCGATCGCCTCGTCGCCGAGGAGGACGTTGCCGAGCCCCAGCACGAGGGTCCGTGCCATCACGCGCGGCGCCCCCCGAACTTGTAGCCTGTGAAGATGCTGGTCAGTGTGCCGTTCTTCTCCTCGGCGTCCATCAGGGCGGAGCTGTACACGTGGTGGACCATGAAGCCCAGCAGCAGCCACATGATCAGGTGGTGGGTGAGGCGCACGCCCTGCAGGCTCATTGCCGAGAAGACCCAGCCGAAGAGCGCATGCCGCCAGCCACCCCCGCCGAGCGACTGCAGCGCGAAGCCCGTGACAACCTCGACGATCATGAGGAACACCACCACCGAGTAGGCGGTCCCGGCCAGCGGGTTGTGGCCGGTGAAAGACGGCGGGCGCCAGCGGAGGAAGGTGTAGTAACTGAAGACGCCCACCATGCCGCGCCGCCCTTCGGCGGTCAGGTACGGGAATAGCGCGCGCCACGACGCCCACTGGTTGCCCGCGAAGGCCCAGTAGGTCCGGAACAAGAGGCTCGCCACGAAGACCCAGGCCGTCAGGCGATGGATGCCGCGGACCCAGGCCATGAGCGAAACCGACCCGCCAACCACCGGATGACCGATGTAGAAGCCCGTGGCCGACAGCACGAGGATCGCCAGCACGATCACCCAGTGGGTGAGGCGCACCGGGACCTCCCAGACGTAGACGCGCTCGCCCTTCATGGCGCGGCTCCTACGCGACCTGGATGCGCGTGATGGGCACGCGCGCCGGCCCGGTCACGTGGACCGCGCACGCCATGCACGGGTCGAAGGAGTGCACCGTTCGAAGGATCTCGACGGGCCGGTTCGCGTCCGCTACCGGCGTGCCGAGCAGCGAGGCCTCGTAGGGACCGCGCTGGTCCTTGCCGTCTCGCGGCGAGGCATTCCAGGTGCTCGGCACCACGCACTGGTAGTTGACGATGGCGCCGTCCTTGATCCGGACCCAGTGGCCGAGGGCGCCACGCGGAGCCTCGTGGAAGCCCCAGCCCTGCGCCTCCTTCGGCCACGTGGCCGGATCCCAGCGCTCACCGTTGTGGATCTTCAGATCGCCGCGCTTGATGTTGGCCACCAGCTGGTCGTGCCAGGCCAGCAGCTCGGCGGCCATGACCTGGGTCTCGATGGCGCGGGCGGCAATGCGCCCGAGCGTGGAGAAGAGGGCGGCGGGGCCCACGCCGAGGGCCTTGAGGGCACCCTCCACGGCCGGCTTCACCGCCTTGTGGCCCGAGGCATAAGCCACGAGCATGCGGCTGAGTGGGCCCACCTCCATCGGCAGCCCGTCGTAGCGCGGCGCCTTCAGCCACGTGTACTTCTTGTCGGTTTCGAGAAACTCGTAGGGTGGCTTGGGGCCGGTGTACTTGGGATTGGTCTCGCCGTCCCAGGGGTGCTTGGCCTTGCCGTCGCCGTCGCTGTACTCGTACCAGGAGCGGGTGACCCACTCCGTGATCTGCTTGTGGTCCATCGGGTGGACCGTGGAGAGATCGCGATTCAGGATCACGCCCCGCGGCAGCCAGAGGCGCGCCGGGTCGCCGCTCGTGTCGATCGGGTAGTCGCCGTAGGCCAGGTAGTTGCCGACGCCAGCGCCGAGCCCGGCCCAGTCCTTGTAGAAGGGGGCGATGGCCAGGACGTCGGGGAGATAGACCTGGTCCACGAATTCCTTGGCCGCGACGAGGAGCTGATGCTGGAGCGCCAGCTTGTCGGCATTGAGCGCGGCGGCGCTGTTTGGGTCCAGCGGGATGGCCATCCCGCCGACCAGGTAGGTCTGCGGATGCGGGTTCTTGGATCCGAGGATCGCGTGGATCTTGATCACCTCACGCTGCCAGTCCAGGGCCTCGAGATAGTGCGCCACCGCCATGAGGTTGGCGGCCGGCGGCAGTTTGTAGGCAGGGTGGCCCCAGTAGCCGTTGGCGAAGAGACCCAGCTGCCCCGACTCCACGAACTTCTTCAGCCGGTCCTGGACGGTCTTGAAGTAAGCCGTGCTCGACTTGGGCCAGGGCGAGATGGACTGGGCGAGCTTAGAGGTTTCGCCGGGGTCGGCCTTGAGCGCGCCCGTGATGTCCACCCAGTCCAGGGCGTGCAGATGATAGAAGTGAATCACGTGGTCCTGGACGTACTGGATGCCGGAGATCAGATTCCGGATGATCCGGGCATTGTCCGGGATCTTGATACCGAGAGCGTCTTCCACTGCTCGCACGGAGCAGGCGGCGTGAACCGTCGTTCAGACGCCTCAGATGCGCTGGGCGAAGAGCCAGGCGTCGCGCGGGTCGCGCCCCTTGAGCACCAGCTCCATGCCGCGGAACATGGTGCTCGAGCTCCAAGCCTCTGCGACCTTGCCGCCCTCCACCTGCGCCTCGATCCGGAGGTGCCCCTCGATCCTGGTGATGGGGTCGATCGCGATCTTCGGCATCACGTGCCCTCCTCTTTCGATTGCTGTCCCTGTTCCTCCGGTCGGGTCTTGGCGCGGATGGCGGCGGCGATGCCGTGGGCGGCGAAGGCCGCAGCGGTGCCGCCGACGATCCAGCCGCCGACGCGGTCCACCGTGGTCTGCACGCCGCCACCGGGCAGTGGCGGCAGGCGCCGGTAGAACGGCGTCATGGTGTCCCAGAAATCCCGCTCGGAGCAGCCGACGCAACCGTGTCCGGCACCCACCGGCCAGCTCGTCCCGTCGTTCCAGCGGACCACCGGACAGTTGTGGTAGGTCGCTGGGCCCTTGCAGCCCATCTTGTAAAGGCACCAGCCCTTGCGATGCCCCTCGTCGCCCCACTCCTCCACGAACTGGCCGGCGTCGAAGTGGGCCCGCCGCTCGCACTGGTCGTGGATGCGCGCGCCGTAGGCGAAAAGCGGCCGCGCCTGCTGGTCTGTGGCCGGCAGCGCCCCGAAGGTGAGGAAGTGGACCACGGTTGCGGTGATGTTGACAGCGTTGGGCGGGCAGCCGGGCAGGTTGATCAGCGTGATGCCGGGAACGGCCTCCTGGACCCCGATGGCCCCCGTGGGATTGGGCTTGGCCGAGGGCCAGCCCCCGAAGAAGGCGCAGGCGCCGACCGTGATGGTCGCCGCGGCGTTGCCGCAAACCTCCCGCGCGATGTCCAGTGCGCTCCGCCCCCCGATGGTGCAGTAGATCCCACCGTCCTTGACGGGGATGGAGCCCTCCACGACCACGAGGTACTTCCCCTTATCGTTGCGGACCGTGTCCATCAGCGACTTCTCGGCGGCCTTGCCCGATGGCGCCATGATGGTCTCGTGGTAGTTCACCGACAGGATGTCCAGGGCGATGTCGCCGACCGAGGGGCGGCTGGCCCGCAGAAAGGACTCCGTGCAGCCCGCGCAATCCTGGAACTCCAGCCACACCAGGGCCGGCCGCTTCACCGCTTCGAGCGCTGCGGCGACCCGCGGCATGTAGCGGTCAGGCAGCGCTAGAACCGCCGTCATGCCCGCACAGAACTTGAGGAAGCGGCGGCGCGAGACGCCCCGCTCCGCCCAGCGCGTGGACGGCCGCCCCTGCCAGCCCCGCGGTGCTACCGTCTTCGGGATGATCGAGCCGTTCAGATCCCCCCACATCACGCCCTCCTCGCCGCGGTCACCGCGACTTCCCGCAGGAGCCAGTCGACCCACGTCTCGAACCCCCGCCCGGTCCTCGCCGAGAACTCGATAGTCGGCAGCCCGGGGTTCACGCGGGTCGCATTGGCCCTGAACTGAGGCAGGTCGAAGTCCAGATGGTCCAAGAGGTCCGTCTTGTTCAGCAGCAGCAGGTCGGACACGCGGAACATGAGCGGGTACTTGAGCGGCTTGTCCTCGCCCTCGGCCACGCTCAGGACCATGACCTTGCGATCCTCACCGACCGAGAACTCGGCGGGGCAGACGAGATTGCCCACATTCTCGATGAAGACGATGTCGACACCATCGAGCGGGAGCGCGGCAAGCGCGTTGCGGATCATCCGCGCGTCGAGGTGGCATTCCCCGCCGAAGTGCGGGTCCGTGTTGATCTGAACCACCGGCACGCCGAACGGAACCAGGCGGTCGGCATCGAGCGTCCCCAGCACGTCCCCTTCGATGACGGCGGCTCTCAACTGCCCGTCGAGCGCCCGCAGCGTGCGCTCCAGGATGGCGGTCTTCCCGCTGCCCGGCGCGGACATGAGGTTGATGACGAAGCAGCCGTGGGCGTCGAACTCCTTGCGGTTCTCCTTGGCGATCAGGTCGTTCGCGTCCAGCACGCTGCGGAGCACGTTAACTTGCACAGGGCACCTCCACCTCGGCGGTGTCGAGGGAGACGACCTCGAGCTCCCGGCCGGACAAGAGCTCGACGAGTCCCCCGCCGCAGCGCGGGCACGTGAAGCTGAGCGTCTCGATCTCGAAGCTCGCCGCGCATTCGTCGCAGCGCCCCCGGATTGGAACCTCCTCGATGATCAGGGCGGCGCCTTCGAGATCGGTGGCCAGCGTCAACAGGTCGAAGTAGTGGCGCAGGGTGTCGGGAACCACAGCGGTCAGCCGGCCGATCCTCATCGTCACGCGCGCGACGCGCGGGAGAGGACGCGGCAGGGGCTCGAGGGCCGCCATGGCCACCTCCAGGATCCCGTAGCAAATCGACAACTCGTGCACAGCCGTTCCCCCGAAGCACTCAGCGGTGCTTCGCATTCCGCGAGGCCACCTGCGCCAGGGTGGTCTCTTCCATGACCGTCAGCAGCCTCGCACCGATCGGGGCCCAGTCGTCGTGGAGACGGCAGCGATGGCCCTCGCCGGATCGGCGGGACGAGCAGATGCACCGCCGGAAGACCGTCGGGCCTTCGATGGCCTCGAAGATCTCGCGCAAGGTGATCTCGTGGGCCGGCCTGGCGAGCGAATAGCCGCGGATGGCGCCACGGTGAGAGGCAACCAGGTTGTGCCGCCTGAGCCTTTGGAGCGTGCGGGCCAGAAAGCCGGCCGGTAGATGACCCGCCTGGGCAAGCTGCTGGAGAAGCATGACCCGACCGCGGGGCTGTCTGGCCAACACGATCAACCCCTCCAACCCGTACTGGCTCTCGCGACTGAGGATCACAGGAGTCAAAATACCTGACGAGTCGCCTGAGCAGAGAGTGCAGCGGTCGGGAGCGCGCGTCCATGGCGCGATCGGTTCATTTTTCTAGTGAGTGCGCCCTATGGGCCCACGCGGGCCGCTTGTTCACGAGACGACAATGGGAGCAGACCTGACCGATCCGCTTGACGCGTCGTTCGCCATCCCGCACGACTCCCTCAAGTGGTCTAGTTGGTCGCTGCGGCGGGCGCCAGGGCCCGGTAGGCCGGGCAGCTCCAGAGGCGCCGCTCCACCTCCGCGACGTACTGGCGGAACAGGGGCCCCCCCACGCCGCCGTAGCGCGCCTCGAGCTCGGCGGCCTGGATGTTCTCGGGGAGATCGGCGGCCTCGGGGAAGAAGTCGTCGACGCGAAAGCCCGCGGCGAGGCGCTCCTGGAGCGTCCGCGCCGCGGCGGCGTCCCGGGTGGCCAGAAGGGCGAACGTGGTGCCGGCCCGATCGGCCAGCAGGTCGCCGAACGAGAACCCGCTGCCGCCCCCGGCGTCCAGCTCCTCCTTGAAGACGCCGATGGCGTCGCTCGGTGCCTGGGCCGACAGTACGGTGAGCGCCGCGCTCACGAAGAAGTGCTTCGTCCAGTCCTCGCGTCCTCGGAGCGTCGTCCGGCCCAGCGGCGCGGCCCGCCGCCAGTCCCGCTCGCCGATGACCGGGCCCACGAAGCCCTCGAGGCGCCGATGCCCGAGCAGGAGGCCCAGGGCGAGGAGCGCGGCCCGGTTCTCGAGCACGGGCGGGCTCGTCGCGGACCGCACCCGGGCGTGGGCAAAGGCCACCTCCACCGCGGCCCCGAGGCGGGGCTCGCCACGGGGCAAGCTCGGGGCGGCCTCCAGCAAGCGCTCGACGTGCGAGCGGACGGCGAGCCGCATGTCCTCGTTCGAGCCGGTCCCCCAGATGAGGCTGGCGAGCAGACCCGGTGGGAGCTCTATTCGCCGGTAGACCAGACGCGCGCGGCCGGGGTCGATCTCGAGGCTCTCCACGCCGGCCAGGACCGGACGAACACGCCGTTCGGCCTGGACAAGGATGCTGATGACCGGCGCCAGCCACCGCAAGGGTTGCTCGGGCAGGACCAGCCGCCCGAGGCGCAGGGTCGGGTCGGCCACGCTCACCCGGCCTCGGTCGATCTGCACGCGGGCCCCGGCCACGATATTCAGGTAGCGCACACGACCCGTGGGCGTGACGACGGGAAGGGTCAGCGACACCCGCGCCATCTGCGATGCCATGAGGTCGACGCGGGCCGCTCCCCGCCCCTCGCCGAGCACGACGGGAAGACCCCAGGCCAGGAGCAGGTCGAGGTCGTGGCTGCCGAGGCTGAGGGAGTGCGTGGCGCCGGCCGTGAGCGTCCTGTACAGCCGACGCTTCTCCTCGGAGGTCACGGCCGGGCTATCCCGGACGAGCGGCTCTCGCTCGGTCGCAGCGAGCAGAGCGAGGCCGGCCAGGATCGGCACGGCCAGCAGGGTCGCGCCCAGGACGAGCAGCAGGCGGCGCCGCGCCCCGCGGCCGGCCAGCCACACGAGGGCCGTGCCGACACCGAGGACACAGCCGACGGCCGGGAGAACCAGATCCGACGGCCCCGGCCACTGCCACGGCGGCCCGATCTCGAGCGCGCACACGACGACGGCGACGATGAGGCTGCCAGCGCCGGCCACTGCGGCCACGGGGAGCAGTCTGAACCGATCGCTGCGCGGCCGGGGTAGCGAAAGGACGGCGAGAACACCCACCGGCAGGAAGCGCACCGTCTCCAGCAACACGTACACGCCCAGGGCGAACAGCACCGCGCGCACGCGGGACCCGGTCCTGAGGTCGAAGAAGCCGGCCCCGCCGACGCCGGCGCGCCCTCCCGGCGCGAGCACCGTGGTCGCCAGGAGGCCGACGTAGCCGATCAGCGCGAGCCGGAGCGCCCAGCGCGCCCGGAACGACGACGGGGGGGCCAACGCCACGGATCGAGTATAGGGTACACGGCACCCACGGCCTTCCCCTGGCCCCGGGTCGGGTGTCTCGCCTCCGCGGTCGGTCGAGGCGTACAGTGAAGCCTGACATGGCTGGCGCGACCACCCTGGACCAGGTCCTCTCGGGGCTGGCCCGCGAGGGAGAGCTCTTCGAGCGGCTCCCCGGGGGCCGGGTGCGGTGTCATGCCTGCGGCCATCGGTGCCTCATCCCGCCCGGCCAGCGCGGCATCTGCAAGGTCCGCTGGAACGAGGCCGGCCGCCTCATGGTGCCCGGCGGGTACGTCGCCGCGCTCCAGCTCGATCCCGTGGAGAAGAAGCCCTTCTACCACGCCTACCCGGGCAGCCGCGCGCTGTCGTTCGGCATGCTCGGCTGCGACTACCATTGTGCGCATTGCCAGAACGCCTTGACCTCGCAGGCGCTGCGCGATCCCGCGGCCGGGCTGGCGCCCGAGCGGGTCAGCGCCGACGACATCGTGGACCTGGCCCTGCGGCGGCAGGCGCGGATCCTCACCTCCACCTACAACGAGCCGCTCATCACCAGCGAGTGGGCCGTCGAGGTCTTCCGGGCCGGCAAGGCGCGGGGGCTGGTCGGCTCCTATGTCTCCAACGGCAATGCCACCGCCGAGGTCCTCGACTACCTGCGCCCCTGGGTGGATCTCTACAAGGTGGACCTCAAGGGCTTCGACGACCGGCGCTACCGCGGCCTGGGCGGCGTGCTGCAGGTGGTGCTCGACGCCGTCGGGATGATCCACGCGCGCGGCTTCTGGCTCGAGGTGGTCACCCTGCTGATCCCGGGCTTCAACGATTCGCGAGAGGAGATCCGGGACATCGCGCAGTTCCTCTGCGCGGTCTCGCCGGACATCCCCTGGCACGTCACGGCCTTCCATCCCGACTACAAGATGACCGACCGCCACGGCACGCCGGTCCGCACCGTGCTCAGGGCGGCGGAGCTCGGCCGCGCGGAGGGCCTGCGCCACGTCTACGCGGGCAACATCCCGGGCGCGGCGGGCCCGTTCGAGAACACCTGGTGCCCCTCGTGCGGGGCCCTGCTCGTCGAGCGGGTGGGCTACCACATCCGGCAGAACCGGCTGACGCCCACGGGCGGAGCCTGCCCCGATTGCGCGACGCGGATCGCCGGTATCTGGGCCTGACGCCCACGAGCGCGCCGTGCAGACGCCCACTACCGCTTATCGGATGGCCAACTCGCCGACGCGGCGCCGGCCGGTCAGCGGTCCGACGGCATCTTCGCGCCGGTCTGACCGCTCCAGAAGCGATCGTAGTGCGTCCGGAGTTGCGCGCTCACCGAGCGGAGATCCGGGTGGCGCCGGGCTTCGACGTACGCCTCGCGCGCCATGGCGTCGTTGAAATCGACGCTCCCCCTGACGCAGCACATGAGCGAGCGCGGATCCCGCGTGTGGGCGAGCCCCAGCGCGTGACCCAGCTCGTGCGCAACGATCTGGTAGAGGAGCGTCTCCGCCGCCGTCTGGCCTCGAGACGACGGCTCGAAGACCACGATCCGGACGGGACAGGCGATGACCCCGTCCGCCCCGGTCTCCATGCTGGTCTCGCCCATGCGGCCCGGCGCTACCCGGGGCTCGACGACGATGGTGACGTGACATCGGGATGGGTGCTCGCCCCGCACGAAGACCTGGACGCCGAGCACTTCCTGCGCCACCACGTTCCAGTCGTCCACCGCGCGCCAGATCGCGGCATCGAGCGCGGCATTCCCGAGCGGCGCGGCCTGGACGGCGAGCGGGAAGCGGGCACGGGGATGGCCCTCCGCGCCCGACAGGCCGATCTCGGAGGCGGTGGCCACGGTGGCGACGAGCAGCAGGACGGCGGCAACGAGGGCCCGCATCGGTGAGGGAATTGTACCTCGGACTGGCGCTCCTCCTCGCCGGCTGCGCGGCCACGCCGCCGGGCCTGGGAGTGGAGTCGCCCTACGTCGATCCGCGAACGCTGCGGGTGGGCGAGATCCTGCATCTGCCCACCGGCCGGCTTCTCGCCGAGTCCGAGGCGCTCGACTATCTGTGTCGGTTTCCCGTGGTGTACGTCGGCGAGGAGCACGACAACGTCGAGGCGCACGCGGTCCAGCTGACCGTGCTGAAGGCGATGGAGGCCTGCTTCCCGGGCCAGGTGACGCTCGGGCTGGAGATGCTCGAGCGGCCCTTCCAGACCGACGCCGACGCGTTCGTGCGCGGCGAGATGAGCGAGCGCGACTTCCGGCGCGTGTGGCAGAAGAGCTGGGGCGACATCTCCTACTATCGGGATCTCCTGGGCTTCGCCCGCGAGAAGCGCATCCCGCTCCTCGCGCTCAACGCGAGCGCGGCCACCCGGAAGGCGGTGCGGGAGCAGCCGCCCGCCGCGATGACGCCGGAGGCCGCCCGGGAGGTGCCGGAGATCGACGCGCAGGATCCGTACCACCGAGCCTACGTGGAGGCATTGACCCGCGGCCACGTGAAAGGGGTCAGCGCCGACGCGTTCTACCGGGTGCAGCTCCTGTGGGACGAGACCATGGCGGCGACGGCCGCGGAGTATCTGAAGAGCCCCGCGGGGCGCGGACGGCGTCTACTCGTGCTTGCCGGGGCCAACCACGTGCGCTACGGCCTCGGCATCCCCCGCCGGCTGTTCCGGAGAATCCCGCTGCCGTTCGTGATCGTGGAGGCCTACGTGCACGAGGCCGGCATCGAGGTACCGAAGGACCGGCTGATGGAGGTGGACGTCCCCACCCTGCCCCTGCGGCCTGCCGACCTGTACTGGGCCGTGCGGTACCGCAGTCTCGATGGCGAGCGGGTCAAGCTCGGCATCATGGTCCAGGATGGCGACGGCACCGGGGTCCGGGTGACCGGCGTCCTCCCCGGTGGGCCCGGCCAGGCCGCGGGCCTGCTCGCCGGCGACCTGATCGTCTCGGTGGATGGCATCGAGGTGGCCGCGGCGTCGGATCTCATCCAGGAGGTCGGCCGGCACAAGCGCGGCGAGAAGGGCACCATCGGGGTGCTGCGCGGGGGCGTGCACGTGCCGCTCGCGGTGACGTACGACGTGGTCGCGCCCGGCCACTAGAGCCCACGACCGCTCACCGCTCTTCGTCTCTCCCAAGTAACAGCCGCTCGATCCTCGCCAGGGCGGCGTCCGCCCGGGACCGCACGGCCGCCTCGTCGAGGCTCCCGAACGGGTGCGGCACGACCACGAAGGGGTAGCCCGGCATCCCGTTCAGCTCGGCCAGGGCCGCGACGGTCGGCGCGAACGGCTCGGTCACGACCGCCACCGCGGGAATCCCCTGCTTCTCGAGGTTGATGGCGTCGAGCACACTGCCCGACGAGCAGCTCCCTCAGTCGCCGATGGCGGTGACGACGGCCGCGCACCTCTTGGCGAGCAGGGCGGCGTCCTCCGGCCGGGCGGGGGCGCTCGCGTTCGCCTTGGTGATGTGCACCAGCTCCCCCACCGCATGGCGCGCCCGCAGGTGCTCGGCCACGCGCTCGAGGAAGACCATGCCGTGGGTCTTTCCGTTGGCGAGGAGCCCGAGCGTCGCCCCGGGCAGGCGCGGCGGGCGGGGGGCGCGCGCCGCCGTCCGGGGCGGCACGGCGCGCAGGGTCGGATCGAGGATGCGTGTCATGTGGGAACCTCCTTGGTGACGAAGGGCACGCTGCGACCGCGGCTCCAGGACGGGAAGAAGGCGCTGTGCCCGCCCGCGGCCCCGCCGCCCGCGCAGAGCAGGATATCGTCGGGGCCGAGGCCGCGATGGACGGAGATGGCCGCGTCGCCGGCCAGCACGCGCGCGTGGGCGTCGGGCGTACTCGGGGCGGCGTCCGCGCCGCCGGGGGCGCGCGCGTAGAGCCACTGCCGCATCTCGGGGCTCACGAGGAACTGGGCCTCGACCTTTCCCGCCCGCTTGAGGTCGGCGAGGGGCCGCCGGGCGTGCTCGTAGAGCCACTCCCGGGTCCGCGCGCGCGACCAGCCGGCACGCGTCAGGTGCTGCGCGTGCTCCGGCGCCAGGACGATGACCGAGCGGCCCGGGCTCAGACTCGCGAGGCCCGCCATCGCGTCGGCAAAGGCGACGAGGAGGGTCTCGGGCTCGCTTGCCGCGTGGACGAGGACGTTGTGGCCGGACTCCGCCGCGAAGACGGTCACCGCCGACTGCGTGACCCGGAAGCCGCGAGAGACGTGCAGCGGCTCCCAGGGGCTTGCCGCCTCGTGCTCGGCGAAGCAGAGCGTGTACTTCCCGGCCCAGCCCTGGGTCGACTGGTCGAGCACGCCGGGACGGCAGTCGAGGCAGTTCAGCAGCACGAGCCGGAGCGCCCGGCCAATGGTGGCGTTGGCGCGGACTCCGGGGCCGAACAGGTTGCCGCCGGCGTGGAGCCCGATGGCCTCGCGGACCGGCCCGTTGACGATCACCATGAGGGCCGCCCCACCGGTGCTCGTCGCCGGGCCGTGGAGCATGAATGCGGGGTCGCCGATGGCGGAGAGCGCCGCGCCCACCACCGGGAAATACTCCGGCCGGCAGCCGGCCATGACGGCATTGATCGCAGCGTGCCACGCCGTGACCGCGCGGTCGCGCACCGGCTCGTGGAGCAGCACGGTGTCGGCCCGCCACGGCCCGCCCGCGAGCATCCGCTCCACGAGGGCCGCGGTGGGCGGCACCACCGGCAGGCCGTCTGTCCATTCCTGGGCGAAGCAGGCCTCCACCGCCTGCCAGGGGTCCTCCACGTCGAGGCCGGGATGCCGGTCGTCGTTCATGTCGGGCGCGGCTCGCTCATCGGCGCTCCTTCAGACGATCCGGCTCTGCTTGTCGCCCCAGTAGCGGTCGCGCAGCACGCGCTTGTAGAGCTTGCCGGTGGGCAGGCGCGGCAGCTCGGCCTCGAAGTCGATCGAGCGCGGGCATTTCTGACGCGCGAGGTGCTGTCCGCAGAACGCGATCAGCTCGCGCTCGAGGTCGGGACCGGTCTCCACGCCCGGCATCGCCTGCACGACCGCCTTGACCTCTTCGCCGAGGTCGGCGTTCGGCACACCGAACACCGCGGCGTCCGCCACCTTGGGATGGGTGATCAGCAGATTCTCGCACTCCTGCGGGTAGATGTTCACGCCGCCGGAGATGATCATGAAGGTCGCCCGGTCGGTGAGGTAGAGGAACCCGTCGTCGACGTACCCGACGTCGCCGACCGTGCTCATCGTGCCGTCGGCGGAGCGCGCCTCGGCCGTCTTGACCGGATCGTTGAAGTACTCGAACGGCGTCGCCGTCTTGAACCACACCGTGCCGGGCACGCCCTTCGGGCAGGGCCGCATGTGCTCGTCGAGGACGTGCAGGTCGCCCAGCAGCACCCGGCCGACCGAGCCGCGATGGGCCAGCCACTCCTGGCTGTCGCAGGCGGTGAAGCCGAGGCCTTCGGTGGCGCCGTAGTACTCGTGGACGATCGGCCCCCACCACTCGATCATCTGCTCCTTGACCGGCACCGGGCAGGGGGCCGCCGCGTGAATCGCGATCTCCAGCGAGTACAGGTCGTACTGACGGCGCACGTCCTCGGGCAGCTTCAGCATCCGCGAGAACATCGTCGGCACCAGCTGGGTATGGGTGACCCGATACTGCTCGACGAGGGCGAGGTAGGCCTCGGGATCGAACCGCTCCATGATGATCGCGGTGCCGCCCCGCCGGATCGTCAGCGAGACCGCGGCCTGCGGCGCGGAGTGATAGAGCGGCGCCGGCGACAGGTAGATCATCCCGTCGCGATACCGCCACAGCCGAACCAGGAAGTCGAACAGCGGCAGCGGCTGCGACGGCGGGTTCTCCGGCAGCGGGCGCAGGATGCCCTTGGGCCGGCCGGTGGTGCCCGAGGAGTAGAGCATCGGGGTGCCGAGGCTCTCGTCGGCGATCGGCGTGTCGGGCCAGCGCGCCACCGCGGTGGCGTAGTCCACGAACGGCCCGTCGTCGCCGGTCCCGTCGACGATCAGGCACAGCGTGACCTTCGGGCACCGGCGGATCGCCGCCATCGCCACCTCGCGCTTGGCGCGCGACGTGATCAGGGCCTTCGATTCGCTGTTGTTGACGATGTAGGCGAGCTCGTCCGGGGTGAGGTAGGAGTTGATGCAGGTGTAGTAGAGCCCGGATCGCTCGCCCGCCCCGCAGGCCTCGAGGTACCGGCTGTTGTTCTCCATGAAGATCGAGTAGTGGTCGAGGCGCTCGAGGCCATGGGCGCGCAGGAGGTGCGCGAGGCGGTTGGTGCGTGCCTCGTACTCCGCGTAGGTGACGGTCTGCCCGCTGCCCGCCATGATGAACGCCGCCTGTCCGGCGCGTTCCCGGGCATGTCTGCCTGGATACATTCCGTTGGCCTCCGTGAACCGTCAGGACCCGAGTCCAGCCCCGTCAGCCTGGCTGAAAATGCTCCCGGCGTCAACGCGCGCATCGAGTGCACGGCGCTTGCCTCCCGCCCACGGCCGCGGTACAAGTGCTCGGGGTGACCCCGCGCCCGCGCCACTGACGACCGACGGAAGGAGCCGACCGATGGCCGCGACCGACACCGCGCTGCTCCAGCAGATGGACGACCTCATCCTCGACGGCAAGTACCGGGAAGCGACCGACGCCTATTGCCGGCTGGTCGCGGCCGCTCCCGGTGACGCCGGGCGGATCACCACCCACGTGATGGCCACCGCGGCGCCGTACCTCCACGTGCCGGCCCACCACAAGCTCCTCCCCAACGGCGAGTTCCGCAACGTCAACTACGACCACACCATCCTCGGCGTCCGGGCCGGCATGCGACTGCAGCCCTGGCTCTCCGAGCGCGAGAAGTACCTGACGCTGGCCCAGGCCGTCTGGTACGTCCCGCAGGGGCTCGACGTGTGGGCGCAGCTCGAGTGCGGGTTCCCGGGCCACTACGCGCGCGAGCAGGAGAAGTGCGCCGAGGAGGTCCTGCAGAGCAACAAGGCGCTCCACAGTCATTTCGAGGACCAGGCGCCGCTCCGCGAGGGCTCGGTCGACGAGCGCTTTCAGCGCATGTTCCGTGCGATCGTCGACGGCGACAAGGTCACCGCGTACCGCCTGTTCCTGGGGCTGGCCGCCAAGCCCGAGCTCCGGGAGCGCGTGCGCAACGAGCTGCTGTTCGCGGCCATCATCGACCAGCAAGAGTTCAACTCGTTCCGCCGCGTGCGCCACATCGGACACAAGGCCATCCGGACGCGCTCGATGCTCGACATCGCCGACTGGGTGGGCTGGGACGAGGCGCATCCGTACTTCTACATCGGCGTCCCGGACCTCTGCAACGCGCCCATCTTCCACTCGCTCTACGACCACGCGAGCTTCCTGCTCGGCATCACCTTCAAAGGCGCCCAGTACCGGCTGCACGAGACCAACACCGCCCCGCTGACCGAGGACGAGCAGGACGAGCTGATCGCGCAGATCATGGCCGGCGATCCCATCGCCGTGACGCACGCCATCACCGCGCTCCTGCGGCAGGGGCGAGCGCTGACCGCCATCGCCGACATGGTGATGATCGCCCACGCCACCCATTGCGTCGAGCGGCTCCGCACGCCCGTCGCCTACACCGTGCCGATGCACGCCTTCGACTATGCCAACGTCGTCAACTTCTGGCTCCGCAACTTCAAGCACACCCATCAGCCCAAGGCGGTGTACCTGAGCGCGTGGTTCGTCACCGACACGATCCGGGAGGTGGACTGGTACCCGGATGATCCGGCGGTGGCCAGGCCGGAGTACGGCGCGTTCCGCGAATGGGCCGACAAGGTGTCCGCATCGACATTGCTGGCGGAGCTGGAGCGCGCTGTCGCGGCCCAGGATCCCTCCCGGGCGGTGGCGCTGGTGCGCTCCTACCAGCAGCGCTCCGGCGAGCCCGACGCGCTGATCCGCATGCTCGTGCACTGCGCGGCCAAGTTCCAGGGCGACGCCCACATCTTCCGCAACGCCCGCTCGATCATCGAGGAGTACTACCTCAACTCGGCGAGTCTCCGCCGGAAGGCCGTGCTGTTCCAGGCGTGGGCCCACTACCTGTCGTTCTACAAGAAGCGCACGCTCGCGACCGAGTGCTACGACCTGTACCACGATCACTTCGGCCCGCGGTGAAGCAGCTTCATCAGCGCACTGCGTGAGCTTCACAACCGGCTGACGCAGCTCGATGTCGCGGTGGTGGGCATCGAGGCCAAGGAGGAGCCGGCGGTCGAGCTCCCGCCTTCGCTGGAGTACCGGGACTAAGGACCCGCCGGGAGCGAGCTCGACGTGCGGCTTTCGGACGTACGACCGCCTGGATCCGGTCCAGGCGGTGAATTTCGGCGGGGAGAGGCAGCGATCCGGGCCGCTGTTACGCGGCCCGGCCGACGTCTGCATGGGGCGTCGCTTCCACGCGATAGGCCGTCCCACCCGCGATCAGCGAGTAGCGGGGCAGCAGCGCCGTCGAGACGCTCTGGGTCTCGGCGAGGTCGAGGCACGCTTTCTGGCAGCGCACGTCGTGGGGCTTCGCGAAGGCCGAGCACGAGAGGACATCCGACGGGTGGTCGCTCCCGCCCTCGGTCAGGAAGTCCGCCGTTACCCGCCGCTTCGTGACGGGGCAGTAGAAGCCCGTCCGTGATCGTGCCGAGCCGCCCGAGATCAGAGCCGACACCCACAGAAGCGCGACGGCGCCGAAGTATACCCCGACGGGAACCACGACGATCAAGAAGCCCAGCAAGAGGAGAACAGGCAGGACCCATTCCATGACCATCACCTCCCTCACGCGTCGCGGTGTGGCCGCAGCCCGACGCGTACGATGCAAAGGTCGGCCTGCGGGTTCCCCGGCGCAATAGCTCGGCGAGAGCATTTTCGTAGGCCAGACGACACGCCTGGCGGGCTAGGGTGCGTGCCCCAGGCAAATGAGGCGCACAGCTCATTGCCGGCGCGGCGTCCCGGGTGTCAACTGTTGTCAGACGCTGAACAGGGGGGTGAGAACCCGTAGACAGCATCGAGCGAGATGAGGGAGGCAGGATGAGAGTCCCGGCACAATACCGGGACGCGCGGGCGGTAAGCCCGACGCATTGAGGCCCGGATGGCGAACGACCTGCCCCGGGCCTTCTGCTTTCCACCTCTGCACCATGGCCCGGACACCTTCCTTGTCAAAGCGGTCGCACGGTGCTATCTCATCCTCATGATCCCGGTCATCGATCTCGGGCCGTACCTCGCGGGGCGCCCTCACGCCGCCGCCGCCGCGGCGGCCGAGCTCGGGCGCGCCCTGGAGGACGTCGGCTTCTTCATCATCGTGAACCACAGCATCCCGCAGACTCTGATCGACGACACCTTCGCCGAGGCCCGGCGCTTCCACGGCCAGCCCATGGACGCCAAGCTCGCCCTGCGCATGAACGAGCACAACAACGGCTACATGATGCTCGGGCGTTACGCGGTGTGGACCTCGGACGTGAACGCCAACGACAAGCCCGACCTGAACGAGGCGTTCTTCGTCAAGCGCGAGCGCGGGCCCGACGACCCGCTGGTGCGCGCGGGACGGCGCTTCGCCGGGCCCAACCAGTGGCCGGCGGCGCTGCCCGGCTTTCGCGAGGCGGTCCTCGCCTACACCGACGCCGTGGACGCGCTGGGCCGGAAGCTCCTGCCGCTCTGCGCGACGGCGCTCGACCTGCCCCCGTCCGCCTTCGACGACGCCTTCGCCGAGAGCCAGTTCAGCTTCCGGCTCACGCACTACCCGCCGGTGGCGGCCGAGGCCAACCAGTTCGGCATCGCCCCGCACACCGACTCCAACTTCATGACCTTCCTCGCCCAGAGCGAGGTGCCCGGGCTCCAGGTGCGAATGCCGGACGGCACGTGGGTCGACGTGCCGTACGTCCCCGGCTCGTTCGCGGTGAACTCGGGCGACATGATGCAGCGGTGGACGAACCACCGCTTCAAGTCCACGCCGCACCGCGCGCTGCCCCCGGTGGGCCGGCCGCGCTACGCCATCCCCTTCTTCCTGGGGCCGCATCTCGACACCGAGATCGCGTGCCTGCCCACCTGCCAGGGGCCCGGCAACCCGCCGCGCTATCCGCCCATCACCTACGCGACGTATCTCGACTGGTGGTACGACGCCAACTACAACGCCGCCCACCAGCGCGACGTGGCCTGAACAGGAGACGCCCATGAAGGTCGGGATCGCGTTGAACATGCTGACCCAGGACGGGAAACCGGATGCCGCGGTGCTCGCCGAGCACCTGGCCCTGGGGGATCTCGCGGAGCCGCTCGGGTTCGATTCCCTCTTCGCCCTGGAGCACCACTTCACCGGCTATGCCATGTCACCCTCGCCGACCCAGCTCCTGAGCTACTTCGCGGGCCGGACGAAGCGCGTCACGCTCGGCACCGCGGTGATCGTGCTGCCGTGGCACGATCCGGTCCGGATCGCCGAGGAGATCGCATTGCTCGACATCCTGTCGGGCGGTCGCTGTCTCCTGGGGTTCGGGCGGGGCGCCGCGAGCGTCGAGTACGCGGGGTTCCGGATCCCGATGGAGGAGGCACGGGCCCGCTTCGTGGAGACGGCGCAGATCGTCGTCCGGGCGCTCAGCCAGGACGTCTTCGAGTGGGACGGGGAGTTCTTCAAGATCCCGCGGACGTCGATTCGCCCACGCCCGATCTCCCACCCGGAGCGCCGGATCTACGCCTCGTCGGTGAGCCCGGAGTCGGCCGAGATCATGGCCAAGCTCGGCTTCGGCGTGCTGGTCATCATGCAGAACGAGTGGCCGAAGGCCGCCGAGGACATCCAGCGGTACCGGAAGATCGCGCAAGGCGTCGGCCATGCGCCCCGGCCGCCCATCATCCTCACCAACATCTCGGTCGCGGACAATCGGGACGAGGCCCACGAGCGCGCCGTGACGTATCTCAGCCGCAAGTTCGACTCGATCGACGCCCACTACCACTTCTCGGATGGCCATCTCGCCGCGGTGAAGGGCTACGAGTCCTACGGCCCGACCGCCAAGACCTACGCCAAGATGAAGGACGAGACCTTCCGGCAGAAGGCGACCGACTTCTACGTGAAGATCCAGGTGGTCGGCACCCCCGACGACTGCCTCCAGCAGCTGGCCGAGCTGCAGCGGCTCACCGGCCTCGACCACCTCGTGACCGAGTTCGCCTTCGGCGGGATGCCCCATCACGAGGCCGAGCTCAACATGCGGCTCTTCGCCGATCGCGTCATGCCGGCACTCCAGCGCGATCCCGCGTTCGCGCATCCCGCGGCGGCGGCACCGGGGGAGGCGGCGGCCGGTCAGCGGTCCGACGGTATCTTCGCGCCGGCCTGATCCGATTGCAGTAGGGACGCGGACCGCCTATACTCCCGCATCACGCCCTCTGAGGAGAAGCAGCTGGGCCTCCCGAGGGGGCGACATGCCTGCTCCGGCCCGTCCACGTCCCGGAGCCGTTCGACCGGGCCCTCCCCACGGTATCTGGATCGCCGTGACGACGTTCGTGCCGACCTTTCTCGCCATCGTCGTCGGGATCCCCTACCTCGCAGGCCCGCCCATGGCGAGCCGATCTCCGGTGGGTCGCCAAGGCGACTCGCCGCCAATCCTGTCCCTGCGGGAGCCCGAGAGTGGCCGGGAGATACGGGTCGTGCGGACGGTGGGACTTGCCGATGCGCCGGCGCGGGTGGCTTCGACCCCGACCAGGCAACCCCTGGGGGGCGGGCGAGTCCCGCCCACCCCTTCGGCAATCCCTCGACCTGCGGCCCTCCTGGCGCCTCCTCCGGTTCACACCTGGGCTCGCGGTCCTGCCTTCGCGAGCCGGAACTCCGCCGAGCACTTCGCGACCAGGATGGAGCGTGTGGGCTTTCCGGCCTACGTCCGTCGTGAGGACCGGCCCGAGACGCGCTGGGTCGTATGGATCGGCAATCCTGACTAAGGGCCTGCGGCCTGAACGCGGCTTCGTGCGGGCGCCTCGGCCCACTCGATGCGGGCGCGCTCGCGGAGCTTGACCTTCTGGATCTTGCCGGAGCTGGTCATCGGAAATTCGTCGACGACGGCCACGTGGCGGGGGATCTTGAAGCTCGCCACGCGGCCGCGGCAGTGCTCGATGGCCTCGCGCTCGGTCAGAGTCGAGCCGGGGGTCAGCTGCACGAAGGCGACCGCCACCTCGGACAGCCGGGCGTCGGGCAGCCCGACCACAGCGGCCACCTGGACGGCGGGATGGCCCATCAGGAAGGCCTCGACCTCCATGGGATCGACGTTCTCGCCGCCGATCTTGAGCATGTCCTTGTAGCGGCCGAGGAAGCGCATGTGGCCGTCCGGGCGGATCAGGCCCATGTCGCCGGTGTGGAACCATCCGTCCCGGTCGATGGCCCGGGCCGTCGCCTCCGGCTTCTTGTAGTAGCCCTGCGTGACCATGTAGCCGCGCACGAGGATCTCGCCCGGCACGGCCACCGGCTGGTCCGCCCCCGTCTCGGGATCGACGATCCGCACCTCGTATCCGGCCCCGGGGTAGCCGTTCGCCTCCACGCACTGCTCCTCGGTGGAATCGAGGAAGGAGAAGGTCACGCCGATGCCGACCTCGCTCATCCCGAAGCCGCTCATGAGATTGCCGAACGTGTGACGGGCCCGGCGCGCGATCGGGATTGAGCTCGACATGCCCGTGCCGCAGATGCCGGTGCGTACGCTGGATACGTCGCGGGGCTGTCTCTCCTGGGCGTCGAGCAGCTCCTTGAAGTGTGTGTCGAAGCCGTGGATGATCGTCGCCTTCTCGCGCTCGATGAGCTCGAGGGCCTCGGCGCCGACGAAGGTCTCGGTGAGCACCTGGCGGGCTCCCCTCGCCAACGACATGATCGGCCCCTCGATGAAGCCGAAAGCGTGGAAGAGCGGCAGGTACATGAGGATCGTGTCGTTGACGGTGATCCCCATGCGATCGCCGTGGTCCCACGCGTTGCGGATGACCCGGTGGCTGTGCAGCGCGCCCTTGGGGAACCCGGTGGTGCCCGAGGTGTAGAAGATGAAGGCACTCTCCTCGGGATCGACGGCCCGGGCGCGCTCCGCGAGCGCGGCGTCACTCACCCGACCGCCGGCCTCCAGCATCTCGCGCCAGGCGACGGTGCCGGCGGGCGAGCGGTCGGAGAGCGCGACGACCTGGCGGAGGGCGGGGCAACGCGGGTCGGGGCGGGCGGCCAGCCCCGGCACCACCTCGCGCATCATGGCGAGGTAGTCCACCGGCCCCGACCGCTCGGCGATGATCACGGCGACGGCGTCCGACTGGCCGAGGACATACGCCGTGTCCTCGGTCCGGAAGCGGGTGTTCACGGGCACGAGGACGGCGCCGATCTTCATGATCGCGAACATGGCGTCGATCCACTCGGGCCGGTTGACCATCCAGAGCGCGACCTTGTCGCCGGGCGCGATGCCGAGCTGGAGCAGACCCTTCGCGGCGGCGTCGATGCGCGCATCGAGGTCGGCAAAGGTCCAGCGCCGCCCCTGGAACGCGAGGGCTTCGCGAGCGCCCCACTGCCGAGCCGCGCGCTGCGGCAGGAGCCCGATCGTCTGCTGCTCGTACCAGAGCGCCATCGCGGTCCGCTCGGACGGCGCCCTACCCGATCGCGCGCAGGACCTGGCCGCCGGTCTCCACCGGCTTGGCGTCCACGAGGATCACCGCCAGCACGCAGGGGGCCGTTCCCGAATTGACCCAGTTGTGGATGGTGCCTCGCTGCACCATCACGTCGCCGGCCTTCAGGTGCACCACCGAGCCGTCCAGCTCCATGTCGATCTCACCGGCCATGACGACGATGTAGTCGATGGAATCCGTCCGATGATTGCGGGCCGCGACCCCCGGCGCGAACTCGATGACCCGGAATATCGTCCCGTTCGGTAGCGTGGTGCCGGTCTTGCGCAGGCCGGCGTCGATGCTCCCGTCGTTGTTGGCCGGGAAGCCCTCCGTCGTCCAGATGTTGCAGACGGTCGCCCCCGGCCGACCGGTGAACACGTGCTTCGGGACCTCGTCGATCATGACGACCGCCCGGCCGCTCTCGTCGTGCCCCGTGATCACCCGTCGCACCTGCAGTGCCATGATCTGCCTCCCTGGCGTCGATTTCAGGACGTCGGCATCACCCCGAGCTGCCGCAGGAGGTGGCCGGTGTCCCAGTAGATCCAGTCGTGCACGGCCTTGCCCTGCTTGATCTGACTGACCGAGCAGCCGCGCGTGATGGTGCGCCGGTTCGTCGGCTTGATGCCCATCAGCTCGCCCCGGTGCGTGCCGGTGGCCGTCCAGCGGGTCGTGACGAAGTCGCCCTCGCCGAAGATCTGCTCGATGTCGAAGCGCAGGTCCGGGAAGGCGCTCACGTACATCTGCATGAACTGCCGGCCGGCCTCGCGGCCGGTGAGCGGCGCCGGGAGCGTGTCGCTCTCGACCATGTGCTTCTCGTCGAGGAGCTTCACGTACCGGTCGGGATCGTGCTTGTTCCAGGCCTCGAAGACGTGGCGAACGATCTGGATGTTGTCCTGTGAGGTCATCGGACCCTCCTGATCGGGTTCATCGGTCAAGGCGGTAGCGGCATGGTGAGCCCGCCCCGGAACCTTGTCAACACTGCCCCTTGGGCCCGCGTTTGTAATATTTACACGGAATTCTTACTCGACCCCGCCCACCCCTGCGCGTATCCCGGTCGTAACCTCGCGGCAATAATGAGAAGTCACTCCGGCACACATGTTGCTTGACTGGGCCCGTCTCAACGCGACGGGTGCGGGCGTTGAAGGCTGCAGGGGTCCCGACGCGGAGGTGGCTTATGAATGTCTACGATGAGCTCTGCAACTTCGCGCTCGGTCACCGGTCATGCGGCCGGATCCAAGTGCACGTCGAGCCCGCGACCCAGCGGCGCTACCGGGTGCTGTTGAGCTGTAGCTGCGGTAACGAGTTGCGACGGTCAGTGACTCAGGAGGATGCCAGCGCGGACTTGCTGGACTCCGAGCACTTGCTGTTCCCCAAAGGGACGCCCCGCGCGACCAGACGTCGTAGCCCCCGCCATGGAGTTGCGCCGTCTCGCGTTCGACGCCCCTCTGCGTCCAGGCCACTTGGCCTGGGCGTGGACCATGGCGCGGTTGTCGCTGCTCCATCCCTGTCGTAGCCAGAGATTCTTTCCGCTCCTCGCCGGCCCCCGGCCGCGCGCATCGCCGTTCGGATCCTCCCGCGCGCCAGCGCACTGCCATCAGCGGCGGGACACGAGGTGAAATTCCAGGAACGCGGCGTCGCGGCTCAGGACAGGAAGGTCGCTCAGCAAGATCCCATCGGCGGTCACCGCGACTTCGGCGGGTGGCTCGGTCGCGGGTGGTGAACCGCGTTCGATCAGCCGGGGCGGGGGAGGAGCGTGTCCCACGACCACACCGTCTCGAGGCCGCGCCAGGAAGGTGAGCGTCCAATCGAGTGGCTGGCTGAAAGCTCGAGCACTCCACGCGGGTGAGACAAACGCATCCGGGCTCACGCACGTCGCCATATCGAAAACCGCCGCGCCGGTGTCAGCCTCCATCTGGGGCAGGCACCGCCACTCCCCGACTCGGAGCCACCGGATCTCCTCGGCGCTTGCGTAGCGCGTCGACCCGTTCCATCGTTCGAGGCGCACCTTGACATGCGTCACCTGCACCCTATCGGTAAAGTTCTCGGTCCACCGGCCCGTCTCGTCGACCACGCTAAAGGTCCAATCGCTGCGAAGCGACGAATAGCCGGTGGCGTAGTTCCCCTCGTTCGATGAATTCGGGGGGATCTTCACGCATCGAGGAGCACGTGCCGGATCGCGCGGGACTTCGCCGCGACAAGTGCGCCAGTCGAGCAGCGCGTCGAGATGAGCCTGATCGCACTCAATGTCCGTATCCGGCGTGCCGGTCCGCATCGTGCACGCCTCCTCGCCGAATCGGAGGGGCCGACTCACCACGCGCTTGCTCCCGACGACCTTGACGTGGGGACGGATCTCGAGTGGTATGTGGAACGTGCCGGGACGCATGTCTGCCGAGGTGCGTCGCGGATCCTGCGGGTCGACCACCTCGAGACGGAAGGTCGCGTCGGCGGGCGCCCTGATCGTGCAGCCGATGACGGTCATCGGGAAGAGTGACCTGGTAAGGTCGCTCGTCGGCGCGCATTCCGAGGGCGTGAGAACCGTGCGCGAGTCACATTGCTCGTCAAGGCCGATCGGCGGACTTCGTGGGTCGCGACGGGCCGAACCGTCCACGCAACTCACCAGAGCGACCCCCACGAGATCACGAACGAACACAGCCGGGTGCCTCTCGCTGTCGAGGACGTAGCCATCCCACGCCAGGAACTCCCGCGTCACCGGTTGCACTAGCCCGCGCGCGTTCGCGGTGAGACGCTTGGTCTGGCGCTCGGTGATCTGCTGCGAGTACGGCCCATCGGTCAGCTGAGGCCGGTCACCGTTGAAGCGCGGTTCGTAGACCAGGACCTCCCATGACAGTGAGAGATCCTGCCCGCTGGTCCACAAAACGTCGGCGGCCTTGAACTCCCCCAGCCGTTCCCGACTGATCTCCTTGGGAAAGAGCGGACTGATCAGCGACCTGCCCTCAGGACCCCCGTCGCTGAACACCTCCCTCGCTTGCGTTCCCTGCGGGAACTCGAGCGGACCCAGATCCGCGCGGATGCGTTCGCTGAAGCCCACGCCCGTGAACCCGACGGAAGCTTGCTCCGCGCATCCACATAACCAGAATCCGAAGATGACGAGCAGCACGAGCTCTCGAGCTGTACTGGGTGACATGCGCCTATCCTATAACGACTGCGGGACCTTGCGGCGGCTCGCCGCCGCGCCCTGACTGGCCCCGTGCCTTTACACCGGCGGCGATCTCAGCTAGGCTTGCGCGGCGCTCGGGACACGTGTCCCCGGCCGCTCCGGAGAACCACGAGCCAGGGGGGAGATCATGCGCATCACGGCCGCCGTCCTCCACGACGTCAACAAGCCGTACTCGATCGAGCCCGTGGACCTGGACCCGCCGCGGCGCGGCGAGGTCCTCGTCAAGGTGGGCGCGGCCGGTGTCTGCCGCAGCGACCTCCACTTCCAGAAGGGCGAGGCGACCATCGCCCTGCCCGCGGTGCTGGGGCACGAGGGCTCGGGCACCGTCCTGGCGGTGGGCGAGGGCGTGACCCTGGTCAGGCCCGGCGACCGCGTCATCCTGAGCTTCGTGCCCAACTGTGGCCACTGCCCCTCGTGCGAGACCGGGCGGCCCTACCTCTGTGACGAGCACGCGCGCACCACCGGCAAGCTCTTCGACAACACCTCGCGGCTGCACACCCTCGCCGGCCAGGACCTGACCCACATGGGCAAGGTGGCGTGCTTCGCCGATCACGCGGTGGTTCCCGAGGCGGGCTGCATCCCGGCGCCCGCGGGCCTCGACTTCCCGCAGATGGCGCTCATCGGCTGCAGCGTCACCACGGGCGTGGGCGCGGCGGTCTTCAATGCCGGCGTGGAGCCGGGCGACAGCGTGGTGGTCATCGGCTGCGGCGGGGTGGGCCTCAACGTGCTGCAGGGCGCGCGGCTGGCCGGGGCCACGACCATCGTGGCCGTCGACGTCAAGGGGGCGGCGCTCGACTTCGCGCGGAAGTTCGGGGCGACCCACACCGTGAACGCGCGCACCGAGGATGCGGTCGAGCGCGTGAAGGCCATCACCGGCGGAGGCGCGCACTGGGCCTTCGAGGCCTATGGCGGCGGCGCCACCACCCGCATGGCCGTCGACATGCTGAGAAAGCGGGGCACCGCGGTCATCGTGGGCATCGCCCCGATCGGGGACAACGCGACGATCGAGCCGCTGGTCATCACGCGTATGGAGAAGACCATCCGCGGCTGTTACTACGGCACGGCCCGCCCCCGCCAGGACATGCCACGGATCGCCGACTGGTACCGCCGCGGCCTGCTCGACATCGACGGCCTGGTGACGCGGCGCTACGCGCTGGCCGACATCAACCGGGCCTACGAGGATCTCGACACGGACGCCGTCGGCCGCGGCGTCATCGTCTTCTGAGCGGACGCGCGATGGCGATCACGAGCGCCCCGATCATCTCCGCCGACTCGCACATCACCGAGCCGCCCGACACGTACACCGCGCGGATCGACGCGCGCTTCCGCGATCGGGCGCCGCGCTTGGTCCGCGACGCCACGCGCGGTGATCTCTTCGTCATCGACGGGCTCGACAAGCCGATCCCGATGGGGCTCATCGCCGCCGCCGGCAAGCCCGCCGAGGAGCTCCGGATGTTCGGGGCCCGGTTCGAGGACCTGCACCGCGGCGGCTGGGATCCGGAGGCTCGCCTGGCGGACCAGGCCCGCGACGGCGTCAGCGCCGAGGTGATCTATCCGACCGTCGGCATGATGCTCTGCAATCATCCGGACTTCGACTACAAGCAGGCGTGCTTCGACGCCTACAACCTCTGGATCGCCGAGTACTGCGCCGCGCACCCGGACCGGCTCCTCGGCATCGGGCAGACCGCGATGCGCTCGGTGGAGGACGGCATCCGCGATCTGCGGAAGATCCGGGGGCTCGGGCTGCGCGGCGTGATGCTTCCCGGCAACCCGGCGGTGGCCGACTACGACGACCCGGTCTACGCGCCCTTCTACGAGGCGGCGGTCGACCTCGGGCTTCCGCTCTCCTTCCACATCCTCACGAGTCGGCAGGACACGTTCAAGGTCCGCGGGCCCAAGCTCAACGCGTTCATGTCGATCATCCGCGGCTGCCAGGACCTCGTCGGGGCGTTCGTGCTGGGCGGCGTGTTCGAGCGCCATCCGCGGCTGCGCCTCGTGTGCGTCGAGGCCGACGCGGGCTGGGTGCCGCACTTCATGTACCGCATGGACCACGCCTACGATCGGCACCGCTACTGGCTGCCGGCGGGCACGCTGACGAAGATGCCGAGCGAGTACTTCCGGGAGCACGTCTACACGACGTTCCAGGACGATTGGGTGGCGTTCCAGGTCAAGGACCTGTGCAACATCCGCCGGCTGCTCTGGGCCAACGACTTCCCGCACAGCGACTCGACGTGGCCGCGCTCGCAGGAGCTCCTCGCCAAGCACGCGGCGCACCTGACCGAGGCCGAGCTGAGGCTCGTGCTCCACGACAACGTCGCCGAGCTCTACGGCCTGGCGGAGGTCTGAGCGATGGACTTCGATCTCGCGATCCGCGGGGGCACGCTCGTCGACGGCACCGGACGTCCGGGCGTGCGCGGCGACGTCGGAGTCCGGGACGGTCGGATCGCCGCGCTCGGCGATGTGAAGGGCACCGCCGCGCAGACGATCGACGCCGACGGGCTCGTGGTCGCGCCTGGCTTCATCGACGTCCACACGCACTACGACGCGCAGGTCATGTGGGACCGGATGCTCACGATCTCACCGTGGCACGGCGTGACGACGGTCGTGATGGGCAACTGCGGCTTCGGCGTCGCGCCGACGCGCCCCGACCACCGCGGGCTCATCATGCGCACGCTCGAGAAGGTCGAGGGCATGAGCCTCGCCGCGCTCGAGGCGGGACTCGGCGAGGCGTGGCCGTTCGAGACCTTCCCCGAGTACCTCGACGCGGTCGAGCGCCGCGGTACCGCCCTCAACGTCGCGGTGCTCCTCGGCCACACCCCGCTCCGGCTCTACGTGATGGGCGAGGCCGCGACCGAGCGGGCGGCGACCGCGGAGGAGACCGCGCGCATGCGGGCCCTCGTGCGCGAGGCGATCGACGCCGGCGCGATCGGGTTCGCGACCTCGAAGGCCTCGACGCACATCGGCTACGCCGGCAAGCCGGTGCCGAGCCGGGCCGCCCACTTCGCGGAGATCGAGGCGCTCGCCGGCGCCCTCGCCGACGCGGGGCGCGGCATCGTCCAGGCCACGGTCGGCCGGGACCTGTTCTTCAAGGAGTTCGAGACCCTCGCCCGGGCGACGGGACGACCGGTGACCTGGACCGCGCTCCTGGCCGGCATGATGGGCCCCGGCTCCCATCGCGATCTGCTCGAGAAGTCACGCGCCCTAGTCAGACAGGGCTTGAAAGTCGTCCCCCAGGTCACGTGCCGGACGCTGAACTTCGAGTTCCAGTTCAAGGAGCCGTTCATCTTCGAGAGCATGTCGGTGTTCAAGCCGATCTCGGTCGCGGACTTCGCGGGCAAGGTCCGCCTCTACGGCGACCCCGAGTTCCGGCGCGCGTTCAAGGAGAGCTTCGACCGGCCGCGGACGGGTGCCGTGTTCGCGGGGCTGAGCTGGGCGCGGACCTGGATTTCCTGGTACCCGATCGACCCGTCGCTGGAAGAGCGCACGGTGGCAGAGGTCGCGGCAGAGCGCGGCGTGCACCCGATCGATCTCGCGCTGGACATGGCCCTCGCGACGAATCTGGACGCGCGCTTCCGGATGGCGGTCTTCAACCACGACGAGGACGAGGTGGCCGAGCTGCTCGCCGAGCCCGACACGGTGCTGGGGCTGTCCGACGCGGGCGCCCACGCGAGCCAGCTCTGCGACGCCTGCTTCTCCACGTACCTGCTGAGCCGCTGGGTCCGCGAGAAGCAGGCGATCGCGCTACCGGAGGCGATTCGCATGCTCACCACGCGGCCGGCGGAGGTGTTCGGCATCACCGACCGAGGGCGCCTCGCCGTCGGCCTCGCCGCCGACGTCGTCGTGTTCGATCCGGCCACCGTGGGCGCCAGCAAGCTGCGCCGCGTGCACGATCTCCCGGCCGGCGCCGATCGCCTCGTGGCCGACGCCAGCGGGATCGAGGCGGTGATCGTGAACGGCACGCTCGTCCGTCGCGGCGGGCGCGACGCGGTCACCCCGGACGGGGCACTCCCGGGCGCCCTGCTGCGGAACGGAAGCGCGCGAGCGATGACCCGGTAGCGGGGACGGGCGGCGGCGCGCGCGTCCCGGCATGCCCGCCCTACGTGGGAATGGCCACCCGCCTGAGCAGATCGAGCGTGTCGAGCAGCTTGCCGGCCCCCCGGACCACGCAGGTCAGCGGATCCTCGCTGATCGTGATGGGGAGAGCCGTCTCCTCGTGGAGCAGCTGATCCAGGCCGCGGAGCAACGCGCCCCCGCCCGTCAGCGTGATGCCCGTGTCGACCATGTCGGCAGCCAGCTCCGGCGGCGCCTGCTCCAGGCAGGCGTGGACCGCCGCCACGATGGCCGCGACCGGCTCCCGGATTGCCTCCCGGATCTCATCGCTGGTGACCACGATGCGATTCGGGAACCCTTCGATGAGATCGCGCCCCTTGACCTCCATCTTCTCGCTTTCGGTGCCCGACGAGGCCGCGGAGCCCAGCGTGATCTTGACCGCCTCGGCCTGGCGCTCCCCGATCAGCAGGTTGTAGGTCCGCCGCATGTACTGGATGACCGCCTCGTTCATCTCGTCGCCGGCGACTCGAAGGGACTTGCCGTAGACGATCCCGGCCAACGACATGACCGCGACCTCGGTCGTGCCCCCGCCGATGTCCACGATCATGTGGGCGCCCGGGGCCTCGATCGGTAGGCCAGCCCCGAGGGCCGCGGCCATCGGCTCCTCGATCAGGTACACTTCCCGGGCGCCCGCTTCCCGGGCCGAGGTCCGAACCGCGCGCTTCTCGACCTGCGTGATCTCGGACGGCACACTGAGCACGACGCGCGGATGGACGAGACTCTGGCGGCGATGGACCTTGCGGATGAAGTAGTTCAGCATCTTCTCCGTGATATCGAAGTCGGCGATCACGCCATGCCGCAGCGGACGGAAGACGCCGACCGAGCCGGGGGCCCGACCCAGCATGGCCTTGGCCTCCTCGCCGACTGCCAGCAGCGAGAGATCCTTGTGGCTGACGGCGACGACGGACGGCTCGTTCAGGACGATGCCCTCGCCCCGCACGTACACCAGCGTGTTGGCCGTACCGAGATCGACGGCGAGGTCTTCCGAGAACATCTGGGCCAGTGCCCGCAACACCATGGTCAGGCCGGGCGGCGTCCTCGACGCCGCCGAATCTCACGAAGGAGCGCCGACATGCTCGGCCGGTCTTTCCGTGGACCGAGCGGCGCGGGCCTGCGTCGAGCGACGTTCGGCAGCGACGAGCTGTGATGACAGACGATGCAGTACTCACCTTCCATCGCCACGCACTCCTTGAGCGAATGCTCACAGGGCGTGTCGGCTTTGCAGGCGATGCACATGGCGGGTTTGGGCCGAGTCTATCGGCCCTGCTCCCCTCTCACCTCGTCTCGGACCCCGACCGAGATGAGCAAGGCGCGTTCCAGGCCTGGGGTGCGCAATGCGGCTGGGCACTTACCGCGACGGTCGAGGCACGAGGCGGAGAAACCTATTGGCGGCTATGGGTAACGAATCACCAACTCCGGCCGCGTGGAGCTCCCTGAAAAAACTGCACCGGACGGTTGATCAGGGTCTCGCGATGAGCTCGCCGGGCAAGAGCGACGCGCATGCCATCACATGCGTGATGGCGTCGGTATCGTAGTCGTCGTGCGACCGATAGCCGGAAAAGTATGCGTTCAGCCGGTCGACCCGGTCCATCCGGGCGCCGACCGCCTGCAGACCGATCGAGACCCCGTAGTTCGTGAAGGCGAACCTGACGTGCCGTTGGCCCGGCGCCCGGCAGAAATAGCCGGGCGGGTCCACCCACATCGACTCGAGCGTGGCGAGGGCCCGCCCCCGTTGCACGACCGCCCACGGCTCATCCGGAAAGAAATGCGAGAGCCAGAGCATCATGCCGAGGCCCAAATCCTGGGTGATGTGCAGCGCTCGATAGCTCGCCTCCACGAGCTCCTGCATCTCGCCGATCGGTCCAGCCAGGTCGCCGGGATCGAGGAGCCGGTACACGACGTAGCCGTGGAACGCGTCGAGGGCGCCGAACCCGTACCCGGGGTACGGGCCGCTCAGATCCTCGCGCATCTTCCAGGTGACGCCCATCCCGCGGACCACGAACCGCGGATGAATCGCCCGCACCAAGGCCACCGCGCGGTCGTGGTGGCGGTGCCGGACCGCGCCGAGCCGGCCGAGCGCGAATAGCCACATCGCGAGGTAGTGGAAGTACTGCCCGTCGCGGTCGGGTGCCTCCCCGATGCGAATCCCGACCGGCCGGCCGAGGACGCGGTCGACCTCCGCCACGACCCACTCGGCCTGATCCAGGTACCGCTCATCACCGAGGACCCGATAGAGGGAGACGAGCAGGACCACCCCGAACGCGTCCGTCCACAGGTAGCGCAGGCCGTTCGGCCAGGTTCGCTGCTCGCGCATCCAGCCGAGGCGCGCGAGGACGAAGGGCAGATCCCGAGTCACGGGCGCTACACCCCGAAGGGGTACGTCTCCGGCATCCCGGGCCGCCGAGCCCCGCCGAGGGGGGTGACGGCGGCGGTCTGGTCGAACCACACATACTCGTCGAACTGACCCGGCAGGCTGGCTTGGAAGTAGTGACTGGCCAGCTCGCTCTCCGGCCGATAGATCACTCCGATGGCGCGCTCGAGACGCGGGGGCCGCAGCTCCTCGCGCACCGCCTCGCGGGCGGGGTACCGCAGCGCAAGCAGGAAGGCGGGCACCGTCGCGTCGTGGCAGAGGCGCTCGTAGCTCTGCGCCCGGGCGGGACGCACGTCCTTGATCTCCAGCGGCGCGTCCCATTCGGAGGCCGCCGCGACCGTCCCGTGGTCGGTGCCGAAGCCCACGAGATACGCAGCGTCTCCGTGCGCGGCCCGGCACAGGTGACCGACATTGTGCTCCCCGCGCGCGGCCATCTCGGTCGCCGCCGCGTCACCGACGTGCGAGTTGTGCTCCCAGACCACGATCTTGCTCTCCGGACCGTGAAACTCGAGCAGCGACTCGAGGGTGTCGAACATGTGCTGATCGCGCAGGTTCCAGGAAGCGGTGGAGCCATAGTAGAGCGCCCGGTAGTAGCGCTCGGCATTGGCCACGAGCCGGGCGTTCTGGGCCGCGTCCAGGAAGCGCTCCCCGTCCCGCCGGCCGTACTCGAGCCGTCGGGCGAGCAGGTCGCGGAGCGCGGCGATCACGTCGCCCTCGCACGTCCGGTACCGCCCCGACAGCGCGGCGCGCCCATACGTCGCCGGGTCCCGTTCCCACGGAGTGAGACACCCGTAGCGCCGCCGGGCCACCGACGCCGCGGACGGATCCACCTGGTCCAGGTAGCCGATGACCGCCGACGCCGACGCGTACAGGCTGTAGAGATCGAGCCCGTGAAAGCTCACGTGGCGCGTGGGATCCCGGACTTCGCCGTTGTGGTGCCGGAGCCATTCGACGAACTCATGAACCTCACGGTTCCGCCACATCCAGGTGGGAAAGCGGCTGAAGGCGATCTCCCCGCTCGTCGACGCGGCGGGGAGATGGCGCACGTACCGGTCGATCCGAGCCGCGTCGGGCCAGTCGGCCTCGACCGCGACGGCGCGGAATCCCCGCCGGGCGATCAGCTCGCGCGTGATGCGGGCCCGCATCCGATAGAACTCCGACGAGCCGTGGGTCGCCTCGCCGAGCAGAACGATCCGCGCGTCGCCGATACGATCCAGCAACGCATCGAGCTTGACCGACTCGATACCGTCGATCGACTCGGCGGTCTCCCGGAGCAAGGCCGCAATCGACCGGGCGCGGCCGCTCTCTCCCACCGACGAGGGCTCTCCCCAGCCCTGGGCACCGATGAGCGGGACGAACTGCACCGGACCGAGATCCTCCTGCCGATACTCGCTCCCACCGGTGCGGGTCACCCGCACGAGCTGCTGCGCCCGCGGCGTGGCCCCGATGGGGATGACCAGCCGTCCGCCGATGGCCAGCTGGGCTCGGAGCGCGTCGGGAACCGACGGTCCGCCCGCGGCGACCACGATGGCGTCGTAGGGCGCCTGCGCTTGCCACCCGAGCGTGCCGTCGCCGTGGAGCACATGGACGTTGTCGAAGCCGAGGTCCTCCATTCGCCGCCGCGCCAGCTCGGCGAGCGCCTCGTGGCGCTCGATCGCGTACACCTCCGCGGCGATCCGCGAGAGCACGGCGGCGGCGTAGCCGGAGCCGGCTCCCACCTCGAGGACTCGGTCGTGCGGACCGAGGGTCAGGGCGGCGGCCATGAGCGCGACGACGTAGGGCTGAGAGATCGTCTGGCCTTCCTCGATGGGAAGCGGCGTGTCCTCGTAGGCGAACTCGATCGACGAGGCCGGCAGGAACAGCTCCCGCGGGACCATTCGCATGGCCTCGAGGACCGCGTGATCGACGATCCCGCGGGCGGCAATCTGCTCCTGCACCATCTCGACGCGTCTCTCCGCGAAGCTGTCCAAGCGACCACCGTCCTTCCTCTCCATGGCCGTGCAAGCTCGGTGCCGCAGCTCCGGTCGCCGAAGTGGGCGATCTCGTTCGCATGCTCGGTGTCGAGACCCGAGCCGACTGAGGCGGGGACGGGACGCCCTGTGGCGGCGTCACCTCACGGCGGGCGGCGGCTTTCGGCGGCGCGTCGCGAACACGCATTGCGTGACGCCTGCTTGCCGAGCATGCGCCTCTGGCAGCAGCATTGCTTTGATCGAGCGGAGGGCCTGGCCACGCGACTCCGGTGTCGCACGAGGAGGACATCATGAGCAATATCCCGAGGCGGGAGATGGACGCTGAGGCGCAGAGACTGCTCAATGACTTCATGACCCATCTCGACCGGACGGTGCCGCAACCGGAGCCGGCCGAGTGGCCCCGGCTGTACGAGTTCATCCTCCATGTCACCGGGCGCCAGGCGCCCTCCGCCGAGACAGTGGGCCACGCATTGGTTCAGGCGGGGCTGGATTGGGACGAGATCGAGCCCTACGTCATCTTCTACCGGCGTGCCGTCGAGCTCCTCGAGCGAGCGCGGGAAAAGGCGGGTATCACAGGAGTGCCGCCCGCGACTCGGACGGCGACGAAGAAGCGACCTCCCGCCGCGAGGCGGAGAAGGCGGTGATTCCTACCTCACCCGCCGCGACGCGGGCGCCGGCCTCTCCGAGACACCCGCGGGGCCGACGGGACGCGTGACGGGCGCGCCGTGGCCTTGCGCCCTTGCTTGTACGCCACGATCTCGCGCGCCATCAGGACGACGAGGCCCCGAGCCACGGGCCCGGCATCACGCGCGCGATCGCCTGCCGCATCGCCGACTGCGTGCAGCACGTCGTCGACCAGCTGCCGCGCCTGCGTGACCTGTTCCTTGACGTGCGGCCTCGCGGCCGACCCCATGTCCGCGAGCTCGTCCCACGCGTCCAGCAGGATGCCGGGGTCCGTTCGAATGTGCTCTCGCACCGCCGCCCAGACCGTTTCCGGGACGCCGCTGGTCTCCGTGATCAGGTTCCAGACGATAGCCACCAAGCCATCCATGCTCGCGCCCTCGAATGCGCCCCCAGCGTCCTGCGTGCTCAGCGGCGGTGGACCTCCGTATCGGCGATAGCCTGGGCGAGACGCGCCCGCTCCGCGGCCTCGCGGCGCTGCCGCTCCCTGATCTGGGCGACCTCGAGCCCCAAGGCATGCAAGACCATCTCGGCCTGGGGAAGTGACAGGGCCGTGGCCAGCCACTGGCCGGACGGCTCGCCGATGCCGAGTTCGACATGGTCTCCGGACGGGCCCACCTGCACCGGCATCTCCGGTCTCTGCGTTTCGATTCGCATGACCACCCATGGTGCAAACGAGGTGCCGTGTAGGCGAGGGCGAAGAAGGACGAAAGGTCGCGGGGTTGCTCCGGGTCCGAGAGAGAGAGCCCAGCCGAGGTGATGATCCGGGACCCCACCCGAGGAGGCCGCGCCTCAGTCCGATTACTCCCGGAGAACCCGGCAAGATGCATCGCGCGCGGGGCGCTTGTCTGTAGTAGATAAGGACATCCAAGACGGTGATGGAGGCGAGCGATGCGACTGGACGGGAGGGTGGCCATCGTCACGGGCGCGGCCAGGGGAATCGGCGCCGCCATCGTCGGTGCATTCGCGCGCGAGGGGGCCAAGATCGCAGCGCTCGACCTCGACGCCCGCGGCGTCGAGGTCGTCGCGGCGTCGCACTCCGCGCGAGGCGGCCAGGTGATGGCGCTCCGGGCCGACGTGACCAGCTCGGCAGACATCGGCCGGGCGGTCGACGCGATTCTGGGGCGCTGGGGCCGGATCGACATCCTCGTCAACAACGCGGGCGGCTTCGCGGTGCTCCGCCTCACCGAGGAGATCGGCGAGGACGAGTGGCAGGCGATCCTCGCGTCGAACCTGACCAGCGTGTTTCTCTGTTCGAAGGCCGTGCTACCGGTGATGAAGCGGCAGCGCTATGGGCGGATCGTGAATCTCGCGTCGGTCGTGGGCCGCGGCGGCGCGGTCCGCGTCACCTCTCACTACGCAGCCGCGAAGGCGGGCGTCATCGGCTTCACCCGTCACCTGGCGCTGGAGGTCGGGCCGGACGGCATCACGGTGAACGCGGTCGCACCCGGCACCACCGCCACCGAGCGCGTCTTGAACGTGCGGACGCCCGAGGAGACCCGGCGGGTCGCCGAGGCCATTCCGGTGCGCCGACTCGGCGAGCCGGCGGAGATCGCGGAGGCCGTGGTGTTCCTCGCCTCGGAGAGCGCAGCCTTCATCACCGGGGCCACGCTCGATGTCAACGGCGGCCAGATGATGGCGTGAATGAGGAGCCCATGACAACTCGTCCAGACCTGCCCTCGATCATCGCGGCGGCTACCGGACCGCGAGACCTGCGCCTCCGGAACGACCTCCGCGAGCCCGGCTGGATGTTCCGGGAGCTGCGTACTCTCAATCGTCATCGCGTGGTCGGACTCGTGACCCCGTACCGGCAGTTCGAGAGCGCTCGTGATCTCGAGGCGGAGATCCGGGGCGTCGTGGCGCGCCACTTCAAGGCCTCGTGGTGGCGCGGGATGGCGTACGGCGTCGTGGCGGAGGTGGCCGAGCTCTCCCTCGGTGCCGACGACCTGAAGACGCTGGTAGACGTCCGAGAGAATTCGCGTGGAGACCTCCAGTGGGTCATTCTCGTGGCCAGCCAGGCGAGCGGGGTCGTTGGCGTGCACACGTGGATCGAGGCCTACCTGAGCCCCGTGTATCGCGACATTGTGCAGGCGCTGGCCGCGACGGGACGCGCGGTCGCCACCGCCACGAGGGAAAAGGACGGCATGATGAAATTCCTGACGGGTGTGGCCGACCTGAATGCCGCGCTTCGCAGCCTGGGGACCCGGACCGAAGCGTTTCCCGAGTTCCGAGACCGTCCGTGATTGCGCGCAGGTGAATCCCGAGGACGTGGCGAATCTACCCGGTCGCAGACTTGCGAGAGGCCTCGCGGCCGATAACCCGAGCGTGCCGATGACAGGTGGAGCACACACCTTCGAACGAGGCAACCCGGGCCCCAAGCCCAAGTATGGCCATCATCACGGCGCCGACCGACTGCCCGATCGCCGTCGCGACGCACTCGGCGCACATGGTTCGATCCCGCTCTCCGAGCAGTCCGACTATGGTCTCGCGAAGCTCGCGCACCGCACCCGGCCCCGGCCGAGCGTGTGCCTATTCAGTGCCAAACTGGGGCACAGAGCGGACGTCGGATATTTCAGCGAGTTGCGTCGAGGCGAACCCGGGGACCCGGGCGTCGTGTCCGAACCGTCACCGGAAGGCCACGGGGCATTCTGTCCCGCCGCGGCTCACCGCGGCTCGAAGATCTGCTCGGGGCTCACGGTGATCACCTTCCCCCACCAGCTCTCGGTCTGGGCCGCCGCGATGTCCGCGCGCGACACGCGCGGGTTCGATCCATCCCGATTGTTCACGAGCGAGAACACCCCGTGCTGACCCGAGGCGAAGTGGGTCGTGTGCTCTCGCCACTCTTGCCATTCCGTGGAGGTGGCGCATCCGGTGGCGGCCACGCAGAGCCAGATCCCGAGAACGACCGTCAATCGTGAATTCATGGTTACCTCGATTCCCTACGACCTGGGCTCGGACTCTTCGATGCCCCGGGTCACGCGGCCCGGAAGCACGAACAGAACGTCGGCGAGGGTCAGCGCGAAGTTGAGGCACCGCTGGGCATCCTCGACGCGGGGCATGGAGGGCCGTTCGTCCACGTACCGAGGGTCGTTCGGATCGAGGCTCACCTGGTGCGCCCACTGCGCCATGTCCTCGCTGATCAGGTGCTGCGCGACGGCGTCGTGGATGCGCTCGTAGATCCGCCCCTCCTTCAGACCCTTCTCCTTCAACATCGCGTCCACCGCGCTGGCGGACAGCATGACCGACCCGGCCGGTTGAGTGAGGAGATCGCGTGCCTGCCGCAGGTACTCCCGCGGACGCGCCGGGATCGTCTCGTCCGGATCGTTCGCCGCGGCCGGATAGCACTCGATGATCGCGTGTGCGGGATCATTCGCTCGCGCGGCTGCGACGACGAGCCCGCCACAGGCGAGACATTCGTAGACGCCCCATCGTCGATGTCCACCGCGCCGATTGTTCTCTCGCTCGCTGATGCGGGCGAGCTGCGGCTGGGCGATCGCACAGTGGGGACAGCGCTCGAGAGGTAAGCTGGTCGACAACTGTTTCTGCACGCGGACTCCCCCTCTGACCGGCGGGAAGTGTTACTCCTCTTCATCGCGCGATCTCGCACACCCGCGCGGAGCCTGAATTGTGGCCCGGGCGGCGCGCGAGAGCAACGACTTTGACGAGCTTTCACGAGAATGTCACTGCGCGATGGGATCGCTTGTGTGCAGAACTTGCGCGACACCACCGGTCGCGGACGTCCCTGCCTTGCAGATGATCAGCCCCTCCTGGCGGGTGAGGCCCCTATCCGTGCGGTAGCCCCGCGCGGTCGATCTGAATTGGCGCAGGCTCGTCAAGCGATCCGGAACTTGAACGCGTACGGGCTGTTCGACGTCCCGACGATGATCACGTCGCCGTCGTGCAGCGCGATGGTTCCGCCACGGGTGCCTCCGCCCACGATCTCACCCTCGACGATCGTGCCGCAGGTGCTCTCGCGATCCACGAGCACGTAGCCGGCGTCGGCACGATCGATCTGGAAGTGCGCGCGGCTCACGTTCATCGGCTCGTCGCCCTCGGCCAGATACAGATCGTTGCTGGGCCGGGAGCCGGGGCTCCGGCGCTCGCTCATCAACCCGCGCGCGGTTCGCTGCACCCCGCGGGATTCGCGGCCGACGCGAAAGGGGAAGCGCTCGATGTCGGCTTGCGGCGCGCCGAGCGCCGCCCGTGATTCGGGCGTGAGGGCCACGAGCAGCACACGACCGTGCGGAGCCGGCGATGCAGACATGCGGTCCCCTCCCGTGGTAGGCCCGAGTATCTCCCCGCCGGAGCCGATCTCGGATGGAATAATCCGAGCCGACCGGCCACCCCTACCGGCAGATCTCGAGAACCTGTCCGACCTCGGCCGTCCGGTACTGCTCGACGGGAACCCGGTACCAGGTACCCTCGGCGTCCTGCACCCAGTAGTCCCGCACGGTCTCGGGCCGCCGGAGCTCTTCGAGCCCGCCGGTCTGGCTGGTGTAGCCGTACGTCTTCATCTCGAGGCGCGTGCGTTCCTCCTTCTTCGCCACCGTGATCGACGCCGGCCGGCACGAGAGGCCAGCGCACCCCGAGAAGACGAGCATCAGCGCGACGGCAGCCCACACCGCGACGCCCTGGCCAGCGCCATTTTTGGGCAGCCCCGCTGTCAGCCGATGGACGCCCCTGCTCGTGATCCAGTTGCCGAACACGCTCCTCAAGCCTCTAACTAGTTGATTTATTGCCCCACACATGGCCATGAGCTGCGCGGCCCACGCTGGCACAAGGGTTGCCCTGTTCACTCTACCAGAGCGGCAGACCTTCCCGACAAAGGCAAACCCACCGCGAGGTGGCGACGCAAAGCCACGGATCAGGCCACGACCACCTGACCGCCGGGCTACCGAAGGAAGGATCGAGAGGGTCTCCCGCGAAAGGAGACCCTCATCATGATGTCCCTGCGCCATCCGGTTCTCGCGTGCTCCTTGCTCCTCGCCGCGACCGGCTGCTCATCCGCCGGCTTCTCCGCCGAAGACCTTCGACTCCACGCGAAAGGTGACACGCTCTACGTCATGGCCCGCAGCGGGAACGTGAGCCGCAGCCTGTGCGCCTCGCTCGGCGGGGACGTCGCACACGCCGAGGGCCGATGGGCCTCCGACCAGAGCTCCACGATCCAGACGGGACGCGTGACGGGGTGCTATACCGTGCGCCACATCATCGTCTGCTCCGACGAGGATACCGCGTGCCTGGCCCACGAGGAGCGCCACCGGACCGAAGGCGCCTTCCACCCCTGACAGCCACGCCGTGATGCCTCAGAAGTAGGTGTTACCGACGGCTTGGGGTGATGCCTCACAATTGGGTTACCCAAGGTGGGCGGCCGGGCGAGGCC
>DATIWG010000056.1:0-1272 GCA_035519555.1 Nitrosotalea sp.
CGCAGAGCCGCGGTGCCGTTTTCCGTCGAGAGGAAGCGCGGTCTTATGTCGCGGGTTGAGGAGACGAAGCCTCCCTGCCGCAAAGCTGCGACGCGTATCCTCTGGATCGTGGCCGCCTTCATCCGTCGACTGAGACCCCCAAGCAAGCGAGTGGGTGAAGTGGTGGTGGGGTGTGGCTCGTGTCTATGCGGGGTGGTTGCGCATGGCGGCCCAGATGAAGCCGGTGAGTTCGCGGGCGACGGCGACGACGATCTTGGGGCGGGGCTTGCCGCGCTCGAGCATACGGTTGAAGCGGCGGTGGAGGCGGAGCATGGCCCTGTCGGCGATGGCGATGACGCGTGCCGGCTGGCCCTCGCGTCGCTTTCTGAGGGAGAGGGTGCTGGGGTGGTGTCGGTAGTGCCAGGACGCCTCGATGAGCAGGCGGCGCGCGTGGCGGTTGCCGGCCTTGGTGATCTCGCCCCGATGTTGCTTGGCCCCCGAGGAGTGCTCGGAGGGGACGAGACCGAGGTAGGCCATGAGACCGCGGGCGGAGTCGAAGCGCATGAAGTCGTGCAACTCGGCGACGAGGCAGATGGCGGTGAGGGTGTCGATGCCGCGGAAGCAGCGCAGGGCGGCGACGACGCTGGTGTATCGGGGATCGAGGCTGGTCTGCTCGAGCTGGGCGTCGAGGGCCCGAAGGCGCTCTTCGAGGTGCTCGAGGGCGAGCAGGTAGTCCTCGAGGACCCACTGGTCTTCCTTGTGCTCGAAGCGCAGGCTGCGCAGCCAGAGCCGGTGCCCCTGGCCCCACATCTTCTTGCCCCCTGTCCAGGTCCAGCCGTGGCGCAGGAGTAGCTTGCTCACCCGGTGGCGGCCTCGGACGAGATCCCCGTGGGCGTCCTCTCGGGCACGGCACAGGTCCCGAACCGCCTCGTCCGCCTCGGTGGGTGGGTGAACTTCGCTCAGGAGCCCCGCGCGGAGCAGCTCCGCGAGCTTGCGGGCGTCGCGGCGGTCCGTCTTGACCCGTTCGCCCGGCTTGCGCGGGATCAGCGACGGCGCCACCACGACACACGACACTCCCAGCGCTCGAATCGTGCGCTGCACCGCGTAGCCACAGGGACCCGCCTCGTAGCACAGGCGTAGTTCCCCGACCGCCGAACGCTGCAGCTTCCTCACCAGCCGGCGCACCGCCGCCGGGTCGTTGCTCGCCTGCCACTCCACCGGACGAGTCTCCCCCGGCTGGAGCATCGCCACGTTGATCGCTTCCTTGTGTACGTCCAGCCCCACGAAGGTGAT
>DATIWG010000057.1:0-61073 GCA_035519555.1 Nitrosotalea sp.
CGCGCCACGAGCGAGTGAGGACCGATGCCGGTTACTTCCGGCCGATGAGCAGCGAGCACGGCGCCGCGGCCAGGAGCTGCGCGGCGACGGATCCCAGCGCGAGGCGCCGAACGGGCTCGAGCCCCTGATGCCCCACCGCGAGCAAGTCCGCCGCCCGTGCGCGCGGCACCTCGAGCAGGATCTCGGCGGGTCTCCCGATCACGACCTCGCTCTCCACGATCGCCCGATCGGCGAGGGCAGCGGACGCCCGGGCCAGGTGAGCGCGTGCGTCCGCCTCCTCCTGCGCCTGCTGCTCGTCCAGCGCGGTCTGGATCGCGGGCGAGACCTCCTCGAGGGCCAGACCGCGGCGCCAGGACGTGTCCACGATCCCCAGCACGAGGACCCGCGGCGGCGGGGTGAATCCGAGCCGCGATAGCAATCGGATCGCTTCGCGCGCACTCGGAGAGCCGTCCATGCCGAGCACGACCTGGCACACCGATTCCGGCGCCCGGTCCACCAGGAGCACGGAGCATTCCAGGTTGTATGCGCCGAGCCGGGCCACGCTGCCCAGCGTCACGGATGGCTCGGCGTCGCCGCTGCGCCCGAGGACGACCAGGTCCGGCTTCCACTGCTCGGCGGCGCGGAGCAGGTGCTCGTGAGGATCCCCTTCGATGACGTCGGCGGTCAGGTCCGGCCAGCGCTCCGCGAGCTCGCCACGAGCCTCCTCGCACAGTCGTCGCGATCGCTCCAGGATCATCTTTCGCAGCGTCCGCAGGGCCGACGACGGCTTGGCGGGGGCCCGGAGGGTCTGGGCGATTGCCACGATACGCAGCGCCGGGGGCTCGGTCGGCGTGAACCGCTGGAGCCAGGCTGTCGCCGCGCGGGCACCCGAGCCTCCGTCCGTGAAGAGGAGAACCCGCATGATCCCTCAGGCGATGGGCGACATCTGCCCCGCGGGTACCATCATGCGATCCCGGCAGCGACCGTGGTAGACCGCCCCCAGAATCGCCACGGCCTCCGCGTGGGGCGGAATCAGCCGCCGGCAGCTCGCGCACGTGGTCGGCTCGCGCTCGAGGATCCCGGACGCGTGGAGCCAGAACATGTAGCACTCCAGGTGGACGAGCACGCCCATGGTGGATCGGGTGAGGCCGAACGCCTGACCCCGGGAGATCGGCTCCGAGCACACGTGACACCCCGAGCCTCCATCCGCCGTGCCCAGCAGCTTCGCTCGATCGTGCGTCAGTCGCCAGAGGCGCCCGGCCTCCAGCCCTTGCTGGACGCGAGCGCGAATCTGCGGGCCGGTCAGCATGTCGGCGCGGAGGATACCACGCACTCCGGAGTCATTTGCTACGGGAGTGTTACGTTTCGGCGTCCGCTACACCGGGTGCGGCAAGCCGTGAATGTACCCGACCGCCGCGCTGCGGCGGTTGCGGTACTGCTGGTCGATCAATGGGGCAAGGCTGGCCTTGACCTTGTCGTGCAGACCCTTCTCCCAGTCTCCGGGGTGCTGGAAGTTGCTCATGATGTAGGCGAAGCCGTTGAGATCGTCGACCGCCTGCAGGCCGGTGGACTCGGCCCCGGCCGGGCAGGACAGGATGCGCGCCAGCTTCCCGCTGTCGACGTTGTAGGCCCAGAGAAAGTTGTTGACGTGCTTGCCGCTGTCCTCCCCGACGAACAGTGTCCGCAGGCGCTCGGAGAACTTGAGGTTGTCGGGATTGGCCACCCGGTCCACGTCGGCCGTGTTCCCGGCCGTGTCGGCGGTCACGAGGTCCCGCCCAACCAGCGCAGGGACCGTGCTCATGTGAGCGGGCACCCAGGCGCTGTCGATCACCGCCCCCTCCTGATCCCTCTGCTCTGCCTGGAGGGAGAGCTGGTAGACCGCCCCCGCCTCGATGGCCTCGACCCTGATCCGGGTGGTCCCGTCACTCATGGACTTGTGGATGTAGGACATCGCCAGGTAGGCGACGCGGTCTCGGGCGTTGACCGTCACCCCTTCCATCTTGCTGAAGGCGAGCGTGCCACCCACCACCGGCGCCCAGCGATGGGTTTCGAGGAACGCGGCCGCCTTCTCCATCCCCGGCTTGAACTTCACCCACTGCCGCTTGCCGTTGTAGGGGATGGCCGCGTAGGCGCTGTCGTTCGGGTCGGCGGCCTTCACCTCGACGATGTCGGCCGGGCTCAGCGTGTCGGCCAGCCGCTCGATTTCCGCGCTGGTGGCATGCCCGAGCTTGATCCAGCGGAGGTCGAACGCGCCGCCCTGGTCGAGCGCTACCCCCGCCCGCTGCGTCACCTGCGCCACGTACAGCGTGCCGGCCGAGAGGTCGGCGGACTTGTCGGCGACGAACATGAACAGCCCACCGTTGGTGGCGTCGTCGCCCATGAGCACGGTGCGCCGATCGGGCATGACCTCCACCAGCTCGTGTGAGATGCGGCCCAGGCAGTAGTGCTTCCGGAGCGTGCCGGTGCCGTCGGGGTTGACCGCCACCTCCGGCACGTGGCCGTAGTGATACGGCTTCGCCCGCCCCGCGTCCCCGAAGAGATTCGCGCTGAATGCTCGGAACAGCGCGTTCGTGTCGACGCTGACCGCGTCGGGCTCGTACTCCTCGCTCGACAGATGCGTGTTCCAGGGCGACAGGCTGGCACCGCAGGTGATCCACAGGCCGTGGGCTCCGCTCGTATCCACCGAGTGATACTTCACGAGCTTCAGCGCGCCGCTGGTCTTGTCCTGGTCGAGCGTGAGGACGGCGATCGGCGACGGCAGACGTCCGTACATCTTCTCGTCCTTCGAATCGCGGGTGGTGTACTCGAACTGGACGACCGCGAAGACCGTGTTCCCCGTCACTCCGGGCGCCCGCACCCCGCGAAGCTGGAGCAGGCTGTAGCCATCCGGGCAATCGGAGAAGAACTGGGTCGGGGACGGCGCGGAGGGATCCATGATCGGCCGGCCCCCGATGTCGTAGTACCCGCCCGCCAGGGTCGTGCCGCCCTTGCCGTCCGGAACCTGGTCGCCCGTAAAGAACAGCGGCTGATATCCCAGCTCGAACGTCTGCCGTATCCCCTCACCGTAGCTCACCACGAGGCTCGCCTCGACGGTGGTCGTGCCCTGCGCGGCCGGGGTCGCCGGCGCGGCCATGCCGACGAACTCCGCGCCCCGGGGCACGCCGCCGGCCGCGCGCGCGACGGTGGAGTCCAGCAGCGACAGGGCCGTGGATCCCATCAGCGGGATGAGCGGCGCGCCCGCCAGCACACGGAGCACGGCACGGCGTGAGACGTCAGGCGATCCAGTCATGGCGTAGGTCCTCCGAATGGCATCGAGAGCCACGAGCGGGGTGTCGGTCCCTCACCTCGTGCGCGATGCTACACGGCGCGGGCAAAGATCACGTGACGGGAGCGTGACTATCGTGTGAAGAGCACCCCGCCCGGTGGAACACCCGGTGGCACTGGCTGGTCGGCTCGAGACGCGTCAGGGGCCCCTGATCGTGAAGGTGGTGAACATCCCGGCGTGGATGTGGTCGGCCACGTGGCAATGCAACAGCCAGGTGCCCGGATTGTCGGCGAGCATGTCCGCGGTGGCCATGCTTCCCGGCAGCAGCTCGACGACATCGGTGTTCCGCCCATGGAAGCGCAGCGTCTTGCCGTGCCAGTGGGCCGTGTGCAGGTCGCTCTCGTTGCCCATGCCGAGCACGTGCCAGCGCACCCGCTCCCCGTTGTCCATGATCAGACCCGAGAGGTTGCCGAAGATGTAGCCATTGATCGTGTGCATCAGGCCGCGCTCTTCCTTCTCGGCGCCCGGCCGGTTCTCGTTGAAGATCATGAAGAGCAGGACGAACTCGCGCTCCACGTCGGCGGGGCTCGCGTCCCGGCGTGCGCGGCCGCGGGCGGTGACGATCAGCGGGCCCAGGAGCCCCAGGTTGGTCTCCACGGGCTCGTCTACGTGAGAGTGGTACCACCAGACGACGGAGCTGGGGTCGCCGGGCCCGGGCCCACTGCCCGCGTCGGCCGTCCATGTATAGACGAAGCGCCCGCCCGGGGGGACACCCGCTCCCGCCCCGGCCGGCGGATAGAACGCCCCCTCGTGCTCCTTGGTGTAGCGCAGCCCGTGCGGGTGGATGCCGTAGCGGCCCTTGGCGCGGTTGAGGAAGTGCACGACGACGGTATCGCCCACCTCGGCGCGAATGAGAGGCCCTAGGATGCCGAGCCACTCGGGTTGGGGCTTCCGGACGGTGAAGGTCGCATCGGTGTACTCGAGGTAGCGGACCTTCTTCTTCCGGGTATTGCCGGCCCACGGCCGGGGGATTCCGTCCGAGGGCCCGTGGCCGTGGATGAGGGCCTTGCGGGACGGTGCATAGTCCCAGACGACCTCCTCGGCGGCCAGGTAGTACTCCCGCGTCTGCTCTTGGCCGGCCGCCGGGCCGGCGCCGGCCAGCAGCGCGGCCAGCGCTAGGGCCGGGATCACGCGCAACCGTCTACTCCCGGCTTCAGATTGAAGGGGTCGGGAAGGCTCGGGCTCATGTGGCCCCACCCATGCACCCGTAGACCTTCACGAGCACCGCGGCCTGTGGCCTGGCAGCGATGCCACGGCGAACCTGGTCAGCCGCCGCCTCGCGCACGCACGCCGTGAATGGCGCCGCCTCGGACACGTATCCCGTGACCACGAGTCGGCCGTCCAGATCGATCCGCTCGAGCGTGACCGCCGCGAAGTGATCGCACGCCCTCCAGCGCTCCCAGGCCAGGTCCTGGGTCGGCGTATTGCGTACTGTGGCGCATCCGGTTGCGATGACCGCCACCATGAGCAGGCTCAACCCGATCGATCGCATAGCCCCTCCCTCTTCTCCCCAGACTTCATGGGATTACCACTGCGATTCGCGACTGAGACAGCTGTACCAAAACCGCCCCATGAGGCGCAAGGACGGTGGATCCACTCTCGTTCTCGGTCCGTCCGGGCGCTTGACGTCGGCGCTGCGCCTGCCTAGGATGTGGCGGGAGCCGAGCAACGGGTGACCAATGCCGGAGGTCGCTCATATTGCCTATCCTCTCGTCCCGTTCCACGTCGTTCTGGCTCGGAACACCAACCGAGATTGCTCCGGGCAGCCGGTCGACATCGGCAATTCGCGAACCTTCAACCCGAACTAGGGAGGCTCATCATGCGTCGTACGACGATCGCGCTGGTGCTGGTCGGCAGTCTGCTCTCGCTACTCGCCGGGCTCGCGGCGGCTCAGGCCAAGAAGCCTGACGCCACCTTGACGCTGACGGAGGGCTCCGTGGCGGTTGGAATCGGGTATAGCTGGGGCAAGGGTACGCTCTCCTATAAGGGCAAGACCTATCCCGTCAAGGTCTCGGGGCTGGCGGTCGGAGAGGTGGGCGTAACCCGGGCCTCGGCGACGGGGGACGTGTTCGACCTGAAGAAGCTCGCCGACTTCGACGGGACCTACACGGCCGGAGCGGCGCAGGGAACGGTCGGCGGGGGCGCTGGAGTCTCCGCCATGAAGAACCAGAACGGCGTCGTCATCGAGCTGAAGAGCACGACCCAGGGCGCCAACCTCAAGCTCGCCGCGGAGGGCATCAAGCTGAGCATCGACCAGAAGAAGTAAGCTCGTCCGGCCGACGAGGGTGGCCCCGGCGGGCCGCCCTCGAGCGAGCCGGGCCCCACTTCACGCCTTCAGCGGCTCCAGGAGCTGGACCAGGTTCCCTTCCGGGTCCTTCAACGTCGCGATCCGCAGGTTGCCGTAGTCCGTCGGATCCTCGACGAACTCGACCCCGGCGGCAGTCAAGCGCTTCCAGTCCGCCCTGACATCGTCCGTCGCCAGGCCTACCATGTGCCGCGCCGGGTCGGCGTTGCGTCCGCGCACCGCGCTGTGCGTCCCCAGCGCGAGCGCCGGCGCCCCCAGCTCGCCGAGCACCACGAACCCCGGGCTCTCGAATCCCACCTTGAGCCCCAGGACGTCGCGATAGAAGGGCAGCAGGTTCTTCACGTCCTCGCTCCAGATGCTCGCTCCGCGCAATCCCGTGATCATCGCCAGGACTCCTTTCGCAGACGGGTGGCTCAGCCGCCGATCGTCTTCCGGATGCTGCCGAAATGCTCATCGACGTGGCCAAGGAGGGCCCGCTTGACCATCTCCTCGGCGGTCATGGGGGGCATCCCCGCGAACACGGTACCAGCCTTCGCAAGCTCGGCATCGGAAAGACCGCGCACGGCCGCGGCCGCCGCGGCGGCCCCCTTCTTGTGGAGCGCGATCGTTTCCGGCTTCGTCCAGCCGGCGAACTCTCTGGCATGCTGCGCATTCATCTCGTCGAGCATCTGGGGGGTGAAGTGCGGCAGCGCCTGGCCGGCGGCGATCGTCTTGATGATGTGGGTGACCGGCTCGTAGCTCCTGGCGATGTGATGCGCCGTCACCGCGACCGTCCACTTCTCGTCGGCTGTCGTCTTCTTCCAGTCGGCGTCGCTCAGCCTCTCGAGAAGAGCCGTGGCCTCCTCCACCTTGGCCTCGAACTGCCTGGCGAACGCTTCTCCCTTGGCTCCCATGGTGTCCTCCTTGATTTGTCCTTCACCATATAGACGAACACGGCGCCCCGAGATCGACAGATCCGGCGACACGTCTCGCGATCGTTAGATGCCGAAGGAGAGCAGGGAGATGCCGGGGATCGACACAGCGCGCCATGACGTCGTTCATGCGCGAACTCTCGAGGCCGGTCACGGCGGGGGGCTCGACCAACCGGGGGCCCGCCTGACGTGGCAGCCGATCATTTCACCAGCTCCGCGGGTACACACCGGACGTCGCCCTCGTAGATGCGCACCGACACCAGCGGGGGCGTGCAGGTGTCGAGCGGTGAGCCCTTCTCGATCGTCTGGTAACGTATCTTGGCGCCCTGCTCGCCGATGGGCGCGCTCTTCCATGGGTTGAGCGGCACCGCCGGCAGGTTCGGCTCCGGCGCGGGTGGTGGCGGCGGTGTGGGGCGCAGCTCTGGCCCCGGGACTGGAGGAGCCAACACGAGCCGGACGATCTCCTGGGATACGTCCGTGTAGGCGGTCTCCATGGCCTCGCGGAACGCCGCCGCGTCATTCGCGGCCCACTCGACGAACTTCCGAGATCCCTTTCGGTGATCCAGCTCTTGGTGGTACAACTCGGCACCGTCCCCGCTCCGGACCAGCCGGATGCGGGTCGTCATGGACAGCGCCAGGAGCGGGTTGACACGCCGGTCTCCGGTCAGGCCGAGCCGGGTCACGCTCACCTCGAGGATCGTATCCATGCCCTGTGTTGCGAGCGGGCGGTAGTCCACGGCCGTGTCCTCCTCCGCGGGCCCGACATCGCCACCAGGCTCGAGGGCGAGACCGGTGTCGTCCCGCGCGATGGTCACGAGCCGATCCCGGAGGGTCTCCTGAATCTTCAGCTCGGCGAGCGCATGCGTGAGGGCGGCCTCCGCGTCGTGAACCGTCGCCGCCGATTCGGCGGTGACCGCCCCGACTACCGCCCCCGTGACGGCTCCGACCGTTGCCGCCCCGATGAGAACGCCGAGCATGACGACCACCACAAAGCCGCAGTCACGGCCGGAACAGGTGCCCGCGAGAGTGCTGAATGGGTAGAGGGCCGCCCCGGCGCCGCGCAGGGCCCCCCAGGCCGCCGCCGATCCCTTCCCGGCCGTCGGCCGTTCCACGTCAATCGCCGGCACGAACCGGCCGGAGACAACGCCCACACGTCCCAGCTGCGCCCGAATCTCGGGCGGCAGTGAACGCGGCAGGGGGCGCTGGCCCGCCGCACAGCCCCCCTGCACAAGGAGCAGCGCCAGAGTCAGCCAGGCGACCCCGATCCGCCCGATCAGCCTCATGAGAGCCCCTCCGGAACCGCCCCTTCACTGGCGGGACTAGTCCATCGGCCGCTCGCCGCTGGCGTGCTGAAGCTCGTGAGCAAGAACGGCCTGGTCCGCAGTCGCCCCTACCGCCACACTGGCCCACGCTGCATCAGCGCTGCCACACGACGCACTCAAGAGTGATGCAGTTGGCTCAGTTCCTTAGTGACACCCGGGGGGAGGCAGATCCCGCCGAGCATGCCCGCCACGCGAATGTGGGGCGGAGGAGCCCCTCAGCGGGACAGCCGCGCCCCTCGCATCCGCTGAGGATGGCCGAGGCCTTCGCAGACTCGGACACGGCTAGGCTCGATAGCTCTCTTGGGGCGCCGCCGCCTCACCCTGGGACGTCGCAGCATCGCCGCTCGGCCGGCGCCTTCGCAGACACCACGAGGTAATCCCGCGACTCAACGCGGGTTCCCTCCAAGAAATCCCACGGCACCAAGCTTGCACCAGTCATCTCGAACACGGTCAGGCTGCTGTGTGACAGCGGCAGGCAGCCCACGAATGGGGCTGGCTGGCCGTCAACACCGTGAGCTTTTCCCTCGCTGCTGTCACTTCGGTCTTGTTTCCTGTGAGGTCCTTCGTGTCCAGCGTGGAAAGCACTGTCATCGTCGGGGTTGGAACCGGTCTAGTGGTCATACACTGTCTCTCGGCCGGCCGGCGCGGAGCGCGAGTGGCTCACGATACTGAAACGTCAGAGCAAGGAGTCGCCGATATCACGCCGGAAGATTCGGCGGCCCCTCCGCCGTCGGATTGGCTGGCCCGCTCGATCCGTACAGGCATGCTCGTGCTCGCTCTCGGCGCGCTGTATCTCGCGGTCTCCGTCGGCTTGATCCAGCGGAAGCTGTGGGCTGGTCGGTGCTGAACATGCGCTACTTCCAGAAGCGACGACACCTGTTCGTGCTCGGCGCTCCCTCAGACCGGCGCTGAGAGATCATGGCTGCCAACGAATTCTCGCTTCTCAAGCAGCGGCGCTTCTTGCCGTTGTTCCTCGCGCAGTTTCTCGGGGCGTTCAACGGCAACTTCTACAAGAGCGCGGTCCAGATCCTGATCCTGTTTCGCCTGGCCGCTGCCGATCCTACCCGTGCCGAGGTGCTGGTGAACGTGGCGACAGGACTTCTAATCCTCCCCTCCCTGCTCTTCAGCGGGATCGCCGGCCAGCTCGCCGACAAGTACGAGAAGGCCCAGCTCATCCGCTGGACCAAGCTGGTGGAGATCGCGATCATGATCGGGGCGGGCGTGGCCCTCTGGTCGGAACACTCCGCCTTTCTCTTGTGCATCGTGTTCCTGCTGGGCCTGCAGTCTACTTTCTTCGACCCGCTGAAGTACTCGATCCTGCCGGACCAGCTGGCCGAGTCTGAGCTTCCTGGCGCCAATGCGCTGATAGAGGCCGCGACCTTCGTGGCGATCCTCATCGGCATGCTCGGGGGCAGTCTTCTCATCGCGACCGATCACGGGCCCAGGATCGTCAGCGCCGGGGCCTTGGCGATGGCGCTCCTGGGCGGGGGGGCGAGCCTAGCCATTCCCCGTGCGCGGCGCGGCGACCCGGCGCTCGTCTTGGATTGGAACCTGTGGCGCCAAACAGTGGGCCTCGTCCGTTTTGCGGGCCATCGCCGCGATGTCAAGCTCTCGATCCTGGGGCTCAGCTGGTTCTGGGCGGTCGGCGCGATCTACCTGACCGAGTTGCCGGCCTTCGTACGAAACGAGCTGCGCGCCGACGAGCAGGTCGTCACCCTGTTCCTCGCCCTCTTCGCGATCGGCGTGGGCTTGGGCTCGCTCCTCGGCGGCCGGATCATGGCGGGCGAGGTATCGGGCCGGCCCGTCCCATTCGCGGCACTGGCCATCGCGGTCCTGTCCTTGGCGCTTGCCTATGCCCCCGCCGGCAAGGCCGGGCCGGGCATCCCGATCGGCCTTTCCGAGTTCGTGATCGCGCCGGCGAACTGGTATCTGATGGCCCAGATCTTGATGCTGGCGATTGCCGGCGGTGCTTTCGCCGTGCCGCTCTATGCCATTATCCAGGCTCGGTCTGACCCGGCGCTCAAGGCGCGCACGATCGCCAGCCTCAATGTCATCACCGCCCTGCTCGTCGTGGCGGCCGTTGCCGTCACCGCCGGGCTCCTGCAAGCCGGCCTCACCGTCCCCCATATCTTCACGCTGGTCGGCTGGCTCTCCCTCGCGGTGGCCATCCAGGTCTGTCGGCTGCTGCCCGACGCGCTGATCCAGGCGATCCTGGCCGCGCTCTTTCGCCTCTGCTTCGGGCTGGAGGCGAAGGGGCTCGAGCACGTGCGGGAGGTCGGCCCTCGGGCCGTCATCGTCGCCAACCACACCAGCTTCCTCGACGCCCTGCTGCTGGCCGCGTCGCTGCCCCGCCGCGCGCTGTTCGCCATCGACACACGTCGGGCGCGCTCCTGGTACGGACGCATCGCCGGCTGCTTCTTCGAGCTCTTTCCGATGGACCCGCTGAAGCCATTCTCGACCAAGGCGCTGATCCGCGAGGTGGCGACCGGCCGGCACTGCGTCATCTTCCCGGAGGGGCGAATCACCCAGACCGGGGCGCTCATGAAGATCTACGAAGGCCCCGGCCTGATCGCGGACAAGGCCGGTGCGCCGGTCGTGCCGGTGCGTATCGCGGGTGCGCAGTATTCGATCTTCTCGCGCCTCAGGGGCAAGGTGCGCGTCCGGTGGTTCCCCAAGATAGAGCTCACCGCCCTGCCGCCGCACCGCATCGCCGTTGCACCCGAGTTGAAGGGACGCAAGCGCCGCCACGCGGTGGGCGTGGTGCTCTACGACATCATGTCGGCGATGATGTTCGAAACCGAGCGCCAGGCTCTCTCGCTCTATGCCGCGATGCTCGATGCCCGGCATACCCATGGTCGCGGGGCGCTCGTCTTCGAGGACATCGAGCGCGCCCCCATGAGCTACGACGGCTTGGTGCTGGCGAGCACGATTCTCGGGCGCAAGCTCAGCCGCCATACGGGCCGCGGGCGGGTCCTGGGTCTCTTGCTCCCCAACGCCAACGCGTTGGCCACCACGTTCATGGCGTGCCAAGCGGAAGGCATCGTGCCGGCCATGCTGAACTATACGGCGGGCGCCGCGGGCATTCAGTCTGCGATCACCGCAGCGAAGATCGACACGATCGTGACCGCGCGCGTGTTCATCGAGCGCGCCAGGCTGGAACGCATCGTCGAGCAGCTGGCCTCGAAGGTCCGCATTCTATACCTCGAGGACATCAGTCAATCCGTCACGCTCCTCGAGAAGCTGGCGGGGCTGACCCTCAGGCCCTGGGCGGCGATGCGGCACCGCCGCCGGCGCCTCGCCCAGGACGACCCGGCGGTAGTCCTCTTCACGTCAGGCACGGAAGGTCCCCCCAAGGGGGTGGCGCTGTCCCACCGCAATCTGCTCGCCAACGTGCGCCAGATCGCCGCGCGCATCGACTTCACCTCCAGCGACCGAGTGTTCAACGCGCTGCCGCTGTTTCACAGCTTCGGCATGACCGGCGGCCTCATCCTGCCGATGCTGGCCGGCATCAAGACGTTTCTCTACCCCTCGCCGCTCCACTACCGCATCGTCCCGGAGATGATCTACGACACCTCGGCCACGATCATGTTCGGCACCGATACCTTCCTTGCCGGCTATGCCCGCGCCGCGCACCCGTACGATTTCTACGCCATGCGCTACGTCTTCGCCGGGGCCGAGCGCGTGCGCGACGAGACGCGCGCGCTCTGGATGGAGAAGTTCGGTCTGAGAATATTGGAGGGCTACGGCGTGACCGAATGCTCGCCCGTGATCGCCGTCAACACACCGATGCATTTCAAGCCGGGCACGGTCGGGCGCGCCCTTCCCGACGTCGAATGTCGGCTGGAACCGGTGCCCGGCGTTGCCAACGGCGCGCGTCTGTACGTTCGAGGGCCGAACGTCATGCTGGGCTATCTGAAGGTCGACCGCCCGGGCGAGATCCAGAGACCCGAGGGTGGCTGGCACGATACTGGCGACCTCATCGACGCAGATGAATTCAGCGTAACCGGCTTCATCCGCATCCTGGGCCGCGCCAAGCGCTTCGCCAAAGTCGCCGGCGAGATGGTGTCGCTCAGTGCGGTCGAGGCGATGATCCAGGCCCGTTGGCCGGGCGCGCACCACGCCGTGTTGGCGCTGCCAGACCCGCGCAGGGGAGAGCAGCTCGTGCTCCTCACCACGGCCCGCGACGTGACCCGTCCGGAACTTACCGCGCAGGCGCAGTGTGCTGGCTTACCCGGACTCTGGATTCCGACGGACATCTTCCCGGTCGATGCCGTGCCGCTGCTGGGGACGGGCAAGACCGACTACGTCGCCGCCCGCGCGCTTGCGGAAAGGCTGGCCGGAGTGACCAGCTCGGCGTGAGCTCTAGCCCCGCCCACTCGCGCCGGGGGGACGTCAGACGTAGGGCAGGACGCGCTCGCCGAAGAGCCTGATCGCCTCCATGATCTTGCCGTGGGGCGGCCCACCCGAATGGGCGTGGCGTAGGCGGAGCAAGAATGTGCCCGCGCCGGTCGCTTTCTGCCAGCGCTGGAATTCTCGGATACAGGTTTCGGGATCTCCCAGGATCAGGCGATCGGGGGCGAGATTTTCCAGCGTGAACTCGGAGCCGGCGGCGAGATTGCGGAACTCGGCCAGGCGATTCTCCCAGTAGTAGCGGTAGGCGGTCATCACGTGCGGGCCGTAGACGGCGTCGGCCTCGGCTCGCGACCGGGCGACCCAGGCGTCACGCATCTGGACGACCTCGGCCGGCCGGCGGGCCTCGCGCGCTGCCTCCTTGTAGATGTCGGCGAGGTGCGTCGCATTCGCCATGCTGGTGCTCGGCGTGCCGACGAAGCCGTCGGCGATCCGGCCGGCCCGGCGGGCGGCGGCGGCGATGCTGGCGCCGATCCACAACGGCGGTCCCGACTTCTGATAGGGGCGCGGACGGATCTGGACATCCTCGAGCGTGTAGTGCTTGCCACGGAACGAAAACTGCTCGCCCGCCCAGCACCGGCGCAGGATCTCGATGCTCTCCTCGAACCGCCCGGCGCGATCCTCCATGGGGACGGAGAAGGCGCGGAAGTCGGCGGGCTGATAGCCGATGCCCACGCCCAGGATGACGCGCCCCTTGGAGACGAGGTCGAGCGTGATGACGTCCTCCGCCACGTGCACCGGGTGATGGAGCGGCAGCAAGATCACCGAGGTACCGACGCGTAGCCGCGTCGTGCGTGCGGCCACCGCGGTGGCCACGATCAGCGGCGAGGGCAGGAACCCGTCGTGATCCTGGTGGTGCTCGCCGAAGAAGCAGGAGTCGAAGCCGCTGGCCTCGGCCAGCTGGGCCTCGGCGATCACCTCGTCGATGCAGCGATCGAGCTGCTCACCACGCGGCGGATTGGCGATCGAGCTGTAGAGACCGAACTTCATGGCTCACCTCTCCGGGAGAAGCTGGGGCATCGGCTCTTGGGGCCCGCCTCCGAGTGCGGGCGATTATGTCACAGGGACGGGGGCTCACGCCCGAGGCGATCGCGGCCGGAACGGGCGGTCAATGTGTCGAATTCCCGCCGAGGCAGAGTCGTGCGCGAGCCGGCTGAGGTCCAGTGCATAATGGCGACCGAGCGGGGACGCGGAGGCCAATCTGTTCCGGAGGTTGCCATGAGTGATGTTCCCGGCACCGCAGATGTCGTCGTCGTCGGGGGAGGTGTGCACGGGGCCAGCGTCGCGTGCCACCTGGCGCGCCGCAAGGCGGGCCGGGTGGTTCTGGTCGAGCGGAGGTTCCTGGCCTCCGGCCCCACTGGACGGTCCTCCGCGCTGGTGCGCCGATTCTACGCCATGGATCTCCTCACCCGGACTGCGAGCGCCTCGGCCGACGCGTTCCAACGCTGGGCCGACGTGATCGGCGGCCCCGGCGATCCCGGCTTCCGGCAGGTCGGGGTGCTCTGGCTGGCCGGCGTGGACACCGCGTCGCATCTGCGCGAGAACGTCCGGCGAGCCCAGGAGCTGGGGGTGCGCGTGGATCTGCTGGAACCGGCCGAAGTCCAGCGCCTGGTCCCGGAGCTGTCGGTGCACGACATCGTGGCCGGTGCGCACGAGCCGGAGTCTGGCTATGCGGACCCATCCTCCACGACGAATGCGCTCGTCACCCGGGCGCGGGAGCTGGGAGCGACGGTCGTGCAGTACGAGGCAGTGGAGGGGATCGTCACCGCGGGGGCACGGGTGACGGGCGTGCGCACCACGCGGGCGGCCATCAGCGCCCCGGCCGTGGTGGTCTGCGCGGGGCTGTGGGCCGATCGCCTGCTCCGACCGCTCGGCATCGAGGTGCCGGTGACGCCGAAGCGCCACCAGATGTGCTTCTTCCGGCGTCCGTCCCAGTTCGCCTCGCACCCGGCCATCCTCGACCGGCCGCACGGCACCTACATGCGCCCCGAGACGGGGAACCTCACCATCCATGGCCTGTCCACCTATGAGGACGTGGTCGATCCCGACTCCTACAACGAAGGCGCCGACCCGGGCGAGATCGTCCGCAACGCCGAGCTGATCGCACGGCGGTTCCCGTGCATGGAGCACGGGCTGTCGATGGGCGGCTACTCGGGCGTCTACGACGTCACGCCCGACCACGAGCCGGTGCTCGGCGCCATTCCGGAGTACGCGGGCCTCTTCGCCGACTTCGGCTGGAGCGGCCACGGGTTCAAGCACGCTCCCGCGGTGGGTGACATCATGGCCGAGCTCGTCCTGGAAGGGCGGGCGGCGGGCTGGGAGCTCGGTCCGCTCCGCTGGACGCGCTTCCGCGAGGGCGACCTCCTCCCGCCCGCCTCGGGCGCCTCGGCGCCCCACCCGAAGCTGCGGAGCGCATGAGAGCGGCAAGACCAGACGCGAAGCCCCGGTGACATGAGCGGCATACTTTGCGTCTACAGCGAATCCGGTATTCGCCAGGACCTGCCGCGCTATCTGGCCGCCCTGCGTCGCCTGTCCCATCGAGGCCCGCACGGCGAGGGTCACCGGCTCCTCCCCGGCTTGTTCCTCGGAGCCCGGCGCTCGACGGTCGGCCTCGGATCGTCCGGAGAGCAGCCAGTGGCAAGCCCGGACGAGAGCGTCGTCGTCGCGCTCGACGGTCACGTTCACAACCGAGAAGAGCTCGCGCACGTCCTGCGCGCGAGGGGTACCCGGGCCGACCTGTCGTCGGATGCGGCGCTCGTCCTCGAGCTGTATCGAGAATTCGGGGAGCAGTTCGTCGAACGGCTTCGCGGGGTCTGGGCGCTCGTAGTGTGGGATGCCCGTAGCCATCGCCTGTTGATCGCACGGGACCCGCTCGGAGTGCGACCGCTCTATCACTACCGTGCCACTCCGCATCTGATCATCGCCTCCGAGATCAAGAGCGTGATTCAGCTCGATGACGATGCCCGGGCCACGGATCAGCCGCGGGTCCGCGCCCTCATCCACGACGGTCTCATCGACGACTGGACGGGCACCTGCTTTGCCCACATCCGGCCGGTCCCGCCCGGCACCGTCCTGACATTTCACGAAGACCAGCTCACGACCAACCGGTACTGGAGCCTTCGCCCGTCCACGGACCGGACCCTGAGCCCCGCCGACATCCGCGAGAAGCTCGTCGCCGCGGTGGAGCGCCACACGCCGACCGGCGTCAAGGTCGGGCTGGCCCTGAGCGGAGGCATCGACAGCTCGAGCATCGCCGGCATCCTGGCACGCTCCTCGCCGGGGGGAGCCCGCAATCTCCACGCATTCAGCATCACGCCCCCGCACACGATCGACGAGTCTTCCCTCATCGAGGCCACGGTGCGGCACACCGGGATTCCCCACACCCACGTGCCCGTCGAGCCGCTCGACTACCCGCGCGCGCTCGACCGCCTGCTCGACTTCCACGACGAGCCCGTCCACTACTCGGGCGCCTTCTACCAGTTCGTGCTCCGCCAGCGGATGGCCGAAGCGGGGTGCCAGGCGGCCCTGGTCGGGTATGGGGCGGACGAGATCTTCGGCGGCTATCGCGAGCTGGCCCCGGTGTTCCTGGTCGCCCTCGCGGTCGCCGGACGGTTGCCCGACTCGGTGCGCTTCGTGCTCGGCGCGCGCGACTTCCTCCAGGCCCCCGGGCGCCGCCTCGTCGCGGAGGCGCTTCGCTACGCGCGCGTTCGAGCGCGAGCGGCGGTCATCCGGGCGCTCAAGCGGACCATGGCGTACGAGGTGTACCGGCGGCGGGCCGCCCATCGCGCACACCCCCCGGATGCGCCGGGCCCGCCGGTTCCGCTGGACACGGAGGCGGGCCCCTACCCGTCGCCTCACCGGGACGAGTACGACCTTCACGGGGTCGACCGGGGGCGAATCTTCTTCGAGGCCCTCCTGCGGTCCTTTCGCAGGAACATTCCCCTGCTCGTCCGGCAAGAGGATCGGAACGCGATGGCCCATGGCCTCGATCTTTGCGCGCCGTTCATGGACGAGGACCTGGTTCGTGCCGCGCTGGCATTTCCCTTTCACCGGTACATGGAAGGCGGCCAGAACAAGGCGGTGCTTCGGACCGCGACCCGGGACCTGCTCGCCGCCGAGGTGATCGCGGAGCCCAGGAAGCTCTTCACCCCGGGGAGCGATCCTTACGTGGCCTTCGAGGTCCTCCGGCCGCAACTTCTGGACCTGCTGAGCTCTCCGTCGTTCCATGGCAGTGGACTCTGGTCGCGCGGGTGTCTCGAGTCGTACCAGGCTGACTCGGCACGGAGAGCGCGGGGCCACCTGTGGTTCCGGATCTTCATGGTCCATCGGTGGTACGAGCGAGTCGTTCGGGCGGCGGCCGACGGGCCGGCGACGCGATGAGCACGGACTCTCGGTGTCACGACCCTCACCAGAGATTTGCACCGCGGCCTCGGCGGTTTGTGATTGACTCGGCAATGTGACTCCTGCTAAAGAGGGAGTCGGTCAATGATCAGGCCCGGTGACAGTCTCTTCGTGCTGGTCACGCGGTCTCTTCGACGCTCCACTTGCCCGTTCCGTCCGGCGGTCGCGTCACCTTCATCCCGCCGGGCAGTCGCCTATTGACGGTACGTCTCGCGACGACACGAAGCGCTCGGTGGACCCCAGAACAGGCCCCGAACTCGCGGGCCAGATTGGGAGACGATTCATGGGCGAATGTCAGGTGAGCGTGGTGATCCCGTGCTACCGGGCCGGGAGGTACCTCTCCGAGGCGATCAATTCGGTTCTCACCCAGGAGAGTCGTGTGAGCCCGCTCGAGGTGATCGTCGTCGACAATCACAGCCCGGATGACGAGACGAGGGACGCGCTCGCCTCCTGGCGGCGAGATGGTCGCGTACACATCGTGGAGAACGCGGAGGATCTCGGGCCGGCCGCGGGTCGGAACGTCGGGATCGGCGTGGCCCGGGGAGAGTGGGTGGCATTCCTCGACGCCGACGACGTGTGGCTGCCCGGCTCGCTGGAAGCGCGCTGGCGGGCGATCGAGTCCGAGCCCGACGCGGAGTGGCTCGGTGCGGACTATCGAATGTGGTACGAGGACGGATCTCTCGAAGAGACCGGACACTATCAGAAGGACGATGTGGTGGGCCGTGTCCTGGCCCCGGCCTACGAATCTGGCAGGACGCTCCGGTTGAGCCGGCCCATCTCGCAATTCCTCCACTTTTCACTGGCGTGGATCGGCACGGTCATGGTCAAGCGGAACCTCTTGCTCCGGGTGGGAGGGTTCGAGCCCAGCCTCCGCGTCGCCGAGGACGTGCTCCTGTGGTACCGCCTGGCCGCCGTGACGGATTTCTTCTTCGTGCCGAAGATCGTGGCCTTGTACCGACAGCATCCCGAGAGCCTGACGAGTCGGGAGAGGCCGGGAGGACAGCTGCGACTGGCCTGGGACAGGGTGTACACGCTGCTACGGTCCGATCCCGCGTTTCGGCCCCATCAAGGACAGCTACGGGCGAAGGTGGCGGCCGCTCACGAGCGTGCCGCCTACTACCATCGAGGGCGCGGAGAGGCGTGGAAGGCCGCACGGGCCGCCGCCTCCGCCCTGACCTACACCCCGGCGCGACCGGCCATCTGGAAGAATCTCCTGGCCGCTCTGCTGCGCCTGCGCGTGGAGGCTCTCTACTTCTGGAGCTAGCGCGAGAGCACGACTAGACGTTCGGCCGCCCCCCGCATACACGGCCGCCGCCAGGTCGGTCGGCGTCTGGAGCGAGAGGTCCAGAGCGCGGCCGGAGCGTACGTGCCAGGTGTGAGCCCAGGCCCTACCGCGGAGTGCGACCGTACGGCGACGGGTATGGACGCAGCAGGGTTTCGCCGCGGTACAAGTGCAGCCAGCCGACCCGACGACCGCCGCGGAGCACCGGGAGGTCTCCGAGCGGCGTGAAGCGAGCGAAGTACGGCGCATAGGCCGCGATGATTTCCCTCGGATTGTCCCTGGTCGTGACGAGGATGCCTTCCTTGCCTAGCCAGGGCTCCGTCCCACCGAAGAATGCAAAGCTCCTTGGGTCCGTCGGGTGCAGAGCGAGCACGGGTAGCGTGCCCTTCAGCGCATAGTCCGCCTTCCCGGCCCGGAACCAGCGATCGGAGAAGATGAAGACGTCGCGCCGTCCTAGCACTCCCCGCTCGCGCAAGGCTGGCTCGAGGAGCGCCCAGTCGACGCATTCTTCGGTCCCGTCCGCCCGCGCGGTCAGCCAGGAGGGCGCCGCTCGGGTAAGCCAGCCGGTGGCGGTATGGGTCACGGCCACCGCCATCAATAGGACGCTGATCAGGGCGACGGCCGCGAGCGGCCACCGCCCCCGTGCGGGAGCCCCTTGGAGATATCGATGGACAGCGGCGCCGAGAGGGACGAAGAGCAGCAAGTAGCCTGGAGCGGGCCAGTGGAAATGCTCGCCGATCGGCGCGTACGCGGCCACCAACGTGAAGAGGACGATTGGCGTCACGGATAGCCACCCCACGACCCGATAGGCCGGTGCCGGGGGCCGCCGGCGCAGGCAACGATACAGCTCGAACACAAGTCCTCCCCAGATCCAGGGCAACAGCTCCACCGCCTGACCGAGGACATTGTGCGCAACCCACGCGACGTGCACGCCGTGAAACTCGAGCCCGCGCTCGCCCTGCCACACGAAAGAAATCCACTCGTGGCGCGCGTTCCACACCAGCGTCGGCGAAAAGACCAGGGCGGCCACCGCGAGCGAGACGTACGGGGCGGGATGCGTGATCCAGCGCCACTGCTCCCGGTGGCTCAGGATGTACAACGCGGCTCCCACCGCGAGCAGGATCGCGGAGTACTTGCTGAGCATGGCCAGCCCCAGGGTCACGCCGACCCCACACCACCAGAGATAGGGTCGCCGGACAACGGGATCGACGAGAACGTGCAGGAGACACCAGACGCAAGCCAGCCAGAAGAACATGAGCGGACCATCGGGCTGGAGGAAGATGCCCACGCTCAGCGAGAACACCGGAGCGAGGTTGAGCAGCAGGGCAGCGTAGAACCCGGGCCACGGGCCGAAGAGCCGGCGGCCGATCGTGAACAGGAGCCACGTGGTCCCTGCGAACAGCGCGATGAACGGCCCACGCAGGGTCAGACGCCCCACCTCGCCCACCACACCGAGCGCCGCGCTCCCGAGGAGGATGGAGAGCGGCGGATGATCGAAGTAGCCCAAGCTTGGATGCCGGACGCACGAGAAGTAGTAGGACTCGCCATAACAGAGGCCGACCCCCCACGCGATGAGGGCGCGCAGTCCCCCGGTCACGACGATGAGGCCTATCACCGCCGCCTCCGCGGACAGCGGGGCGGGCTCCGCGGGGCGCGGACGAGCGGTCATCGGGCGCGGTGCCACCGAGCCCAGGCGAGCCGCAGGAGCAGGCGGCTCGCCTCAACCACCTCCGCGTCGGACATCTTGGTCTGTCCGCGGCGCCGGTCAACAAACGTGATGGGGACTTCCCGGACCTTGAAGCCTGCCCGCAGGCAGTGGAACAGGATCTCGACCTGGAAGGCGTATCCGTCCGACTCGATCACGGTCGACCCCACGGACTCCAGGACCGCTCGTCGATAGCACTTGAATCCCGAGGTCCAGTCGTGCAGCGCATGGCCGACCGTCGCGCGGGCCAGGAGGTTGCCGAAGGCGCTGAGTACCCGCCGCGACAGCGTCCAGTTCTCGATGCGACCGCCGTGAACGTACCGCGAGCCGACGACCACGTCGGCTCCATCCACCGCCTCCAGAAGGCGGCTCACCTGCTCGGGCGCGTGTGAGAAATCGGCATCCATGACCACGACCAGCGTGTACGGGCGCTCGAGTGCCCAGCCAAACGCGTCGCGATAGGCCGAGCCGAGCCCGCGCTTACCGTCGCGCCGGATGACATGCACGCGCGCGTCTGTCCCGGCCAGCCGCGCAACGACGTCGCCAGTGCCGTCGGGAGAGTTGTCGTCCACCACCACGATGTGGGCCTCCGGATGCAGGTCGAGGAGAGTCGCCAGGAGCGCGCAGATATTCTCCGCCTCGTCGTATGTCGGAATGGCGATGAGTACGCGCTCGTCGTGTCGCAGCGTTGAGGTCCTTTTCGTGTCGATCCTTGCCCGGTTCACCGTAAGGGACCGCCTGCCCCAGCTTCGCCCAGACCAACCCGGGCGCGAAATGGTTGTCTGAGCATTGCGGCGTCACGCTCAGCGGCCATGCGGCCGAGCCACGGGACATGGGCGGTCCCGCCGCCCGCCCCAAGCAAGATCACTTCTGCGCATGGCCTGCGGCGCGGATCAGCCGCCGTCACTACAGGTGGAGCTACCTAGGAAAGCGGTGGAGCTCGAGCGGCGGCGGCCGCAGAGTACTGCGTGGAGCCAGAACCCGGGTCGTCGAGGGCAACACGGGGCCCGAATACCGGGAACGGCGTCCAGGAGCATAGGGGAAAGGGATCAACTGTAGCGGAACTGGACGTGACGAGGAACACGCCATCGTCGTTGTCGTCGTCGTCGAAGAAGCCGCTCACCCAAGTCGGATCCGGCGGAGTGGCATACGCCAGTGGTGTCAGCGCCACTAGCACTGCCAGCAGGACGGCGACGAGTGCAAGCAGCGGGATCCGGCGTGTCATCTCCAATACAGCGAGTACGTGGACTATCGCGCGTTGTCAAGGCAATTCGCCCGCTTCCACCGTGGTCCGGGGCATTCCTCATCGCGCCCTCGGCACTCCCGCCCCGCTTCGCTCGATCCCCGGTGACCTGGCCGCCGGGGCGAAGGCTCACGCCGCGTCGGCGACGGCGAACCACCGTTCCTCAGCGGAGCAATCGTCTCCTACCAGACCTCTCGTCCAGGCGAAGCATGGCTTGACAAGTCACTATGGTGCGTCCCACTCTAACTGGAATGATACGTCGGCGGTCGATGTTCGCCCTGATAGTCACGCTACTGGCGGCCCTCGTTGCGCTGACACCGCTTGCCTATGCCGAGCCCCCGGACCCGACGTGGGTGAGTGGCTTCTTCGATGACGGCGACAACGACGATGCCGTATTCCTCGTCACGTCCGGTCTAGCTACGGTCGATCCCTTCCCTCTATGCGATTGGTCGCCGTTTCCCGTATACGGACCCCGCGTTGACCTCGAAGCTCCGGGGCCCGCTTCCACGCTGTACTCCTCCACTACCGACGCTCGAGCTCCACCTCTCTCCTAGGCAATTCCTCTCGTAGTAGCGGCGGCTGATCCCCGCCGCAATCCGTGCTGTGAAGCGATTCGTCCCGAGTGGGCGGCAGACTGCCCAACGGGACGAGTCAACTCACGCCCGTCGCCTACCCATGGCCGCTGAGGCGTGACGCACCGTCGGGTCGACGCTTCCAGGCGTCAGTGCCGACACGGAGACCGAGGAAATGCTCATGTCACCTTTCTGCGTCGGGTTTGGCTGTTTCGCCGCTCCAGTCGGCTTCGATCTCTCATCCCGCCGGTTGGCCTGAGAGCACACACCACGTGTGCGGCATCGCCGGGTTCATGGTGAATCGAGCGCGGGAGGATCGCCGTGAGGTACTGCGCCGGATGACGGCGGCGCTGCGACATCGGGGCCCTGACGACCAGGGCACGTTTGTCGACGATCATGTTGCGCTCGGCGTCCGTCGGCTCGCCGTGATCGATCTGGCCGGCGGGCGGCAGCCGATTGCGAACGAGGATGGGACCATCCGGGTCGTGCTGAACGGCGAAATCTACAACTTCGCCGACCTGCGCGACCGGCTCGAGCGCCGTGGACACCGATTCCGCTCGCGCTCGGACGCCGAAGTGATCGTGCACGCGTACGAGGAATCCGGGGCGGAGTGCGTCCGCGACCTCGACGGAATGTTCGCCTTCTCGCTCTGGGATGCCACCCGCCAGACCCTCCTGCTGGCCCGTGACCGGATGGGCGAGAAGCCCCTCTACTACTATGCCGGCCCGGACGCCTTCGTGTTCGGATCCGAGCTGCGCGCTCTCCTCCAGCACCCCGACGTGCCCCGGACGTTGAGCCTGGAGAGCGTGGCTCGATACCTGCTGTTCGAGAGCGTTCCGGCGCCGCACTCGATCCTGACGGACGTCGCAAAGCTGCCATCCGCCCACACCCTGGTCGTGTCGCCCGGCGACAAGCCGCGGCTGGCCCGCTACTGGGAGATGCGGTTCATGCCAGACCACTCACTCGGCGAGACGGAGTGGCGGGCGCAGCTGCGGGCCCAGCTCGCGGCCTCGGTGAAGAGCCGACTGGTGAGCGACGTACCCTTGGGCGTCCTCGTAAGTGGCGGGATCGATTCTGGAGCGGTTGCCGCGCTGGCAACCCACGCCGGCTCGCCGCGACCTCTCCAGACGTTCAGCGTTGGCTTCGAGGAGCCCACGTATGACGAACGGCCATTCGCACGGCAGGTCGCCGAGCACTGTGGGACCGAGCACCATGCGATAGTCTTCTCGCCGCATGACGCCCTCGAGCTCATGGACACGGTCGGCGACCTCCTTGACGAGCCGCTCGGCGACGCATCGTTTCTACCCAGGTACGCACTGGCGCGGACGGTCCGCGCCACCGCCACCGTCGTGCTGAGCGGTGATGGTGGCGACGAGCTGTTTTGTGGCTACCCGACCTTCCAGGCCGACCGGCCGGCCCGATGGCTGCGTCGGCTCCTTCCCCCGCTGCTCCAGCGCGCCACCCGCATGGTCGTGGAGCAGCTTCCGCACTCGCCGCGCTATGGGAGCGTCGACTTCCTGCTCAAGCAATTCGTCCGCGGCCTGCCCTATGAGCCCGAAGTCCGGACCCAGCTCCTGCTCGGTGGCCTCACCCCGCCCGAGCAGGCTCGCCTCCTCTCGCGAGCGGTCCAGCGCTCACTGGACGCCTTTGATCCCTTCGCCGAGCTGACGAGGACGATCGAGGACACGTCGCTACGCGACCCCATGGAGCGCATGATCTATCAGCACTGCCGTTTCTACCTCGCGGCCCAGACTCTGGTCGCCACGGACCGCGCGACCATGGCCGCCGCCCTCGAGGTGCGGGCACCGCTCCTCGACCCCGCGCTCATCGAGCTGGCCTGCCGGATCCCGACTCGGTTCAAGCTCCGCGCGGGGACAACGAAGTACCTCTTCAAGCAAACCGTCGCGGACCTCCTTCCTGCGACCATTGTCAACCGACGGAAACAGGGCCTCGGGGTCCCGATCGCGACGTGGTTGCGCGGGCCGCTCCGTCACGTCCTCCAAGAACGGCTCGCCCCCGCTCGCGTCGCGCGTCGCGGCTTGTTCGACCCTGCCGCGGTCACCCAGTTCGTCGACGAGCACCTTGCCGGCCATGCGAATCATCGAAGGATCCTCTGGGCTCTCTTGATGTTCGACGCCTGGTGCGACCGCTACCTGCCAAATGAGCGCTGGACCTGATCGCGGGCGGGCGCTCGGGGGCCTGGGTGACCATCGAGCCAGCATCATGGCTCTGGTGGCTCTCAGCGCGGCGCTGCTCTTCTTCGACTTCGGGGCGCATGTCTTGGCGACCAACGACGAGGCTCGATTCCCGATGATGGCGCGCGACATTCTCGCGCGAGGGCACTGGCTGCTGCCCGAGATCAACGGCGCGCCCATGCTCAACAAGCCCCCGCTCCACGCGTGGTTGATCGCCCTCGCCGCGTGGCCGACCGGCGCGGTGACGCAGCGAACGGCGGTCCTGCCGTCGCTCCTCGGGGGGCTGGCCCTGGTCGCCGGAACGTACTGGGTCGGCCGGCGCGCATTTGACGTCGAAGCCGGACTCATCGCCGGGCTGATCGCGGTGACGACGGCGGGCGTCTTTTCCTTGGCCCGCTCGCCCGTCCCCGACATGACCTTGTCGCTGGCCATGGTCGCGGCCATGGGGGCGTTCGTGGCCGCCGAGTTCGAGGGGCGACGGGGCGCACTCATCGCGTTCTATCTACTTGTCGGCATCGCCTTCTGGAGTAAGGGCCCGGTCGGGCTCCTGCCGCTCGCCATCGCGGGCACGTACGAGATCGCGACGTACGGATGGACCGGACCGTTGCGTCTGGCCTCGCCGGCTGGGCTGGCGCTCCTGGGGCTTACCGTGGTGGCCTGGTCGGGACTTGCCCTTGGGGTGGGCCGGGGGACAATGGTCACCGAGGTCGTGAAGAACGATTACGGCTTGTACTTCATGACAGGCCCGGCAGTACGTCGAGGGATCCTCGAGCCGCTCGAGCACATGCTAACGATCTTGCTGCCCTGGTCTCCCCTGCTGCCGATCGCGCTGGTATGGGCGCTGCGTGGGGTCGAGCCAGTGAACCGACCCGGGACACGGTTGGCGGTGGTGTGGGCGACCGTGGTGTTCGTTGCCGTCGCGCTCTCCCACCGCCAACGATGGCGCTACTACCTCCCGCTGTGCGTCCCGGTGGCGTTGCTCCTCGCCGCCTGGGTCCGTGACCTGCGATGGCGCTGGCGTACGCGGGCCTTTGCCGTGACGTGGATCGTTGTCGCGGTCGGGTTGGCCGTCGGCCAAACCGCGCTCACGGCACGCCAGAACCGGGCGACCGACTGGCGAGCCATTGCCGAGGAAGCCGGCAGGGTCCCAGGGCCCGTGTTCGCACTCGAGGCGCCTGAGCTCGTCTTCGAGTTCTATCTGGGGCTCCCGGTCCTGGTGACGCCCGACTACCAGACGTTCGCGCTGCGCCCGGAGGCCCGGTATCTGCTCGCGCCGGATCGGAGCGTGTCGCGCTTTCCCGCGTCGGCCCGGATGCGGGCGATTGCCGACGGGCCCATAGCCGGCCGCCACTTCGTTCTCCTCGTCAAGGAATGACCCGTGGACATCCAGAACAGCCGCGCGCCCGGCGCCCCGCTGAGTGCAGGCTCGAGTCCAAGAAGGCGGCTGCTCCGGTGGGGGGGCTACTTCACGCTCGTCAATGCGGCCCTCCTGGCGGTGGTCGGTCTCCGCTATCTCTGGCCCTACTCGCCCCTCGAGCCCGCGATCGGCTGGCCCTACGCCGTCCTCGCCTACGTGGGGCACCTGTCCGCTCTCGCCTCGATTCCCGTTCTCCTGCTGGTTCCCCTGATGCTCGGGATGCCGCGGCCGCGGGTGGTGCTGCCGCTCACCGTCGTCCTGGCCGGTGCGTGCCTCGCGTTCGTGCTGCTCGACAGCCTGGTCTTCGCCGAGAACCGCTACCACCTCAGCGCTCTCTCGTTCAGCTTGCTGGCGCCACAGACCTGGGCCTTCCTCGCGCTCTACTTCCTGCTGGGCCTGGCCGTCGAGGCGATGCTGGCGGGCTGGCTCTGGAAGCGCACCGCGCGCCGCCCGAGAGGCCGGATCGGACCGTACGTCGCGGTAGGCCTTGCCAGCTGCTTCGTGGCCAGCCATCTCATCCATGCGTGGGCCGAGGCCCACTACTACGTGCCGGTGACCGCGTTCACCCGATATCTGCCGCTCTACTCCCCGCTCAGGAACAAAGGACTTCTGGCGAAGCTCGGCCTCGTGGATCGGAACCAGGCGCGCGAGCAAGGTCTCGCCGCCGCCGCACTCACCCGGCGTACCGACGGCGTGCTGACATACCCGCTGACCCCTCTGCGGTGCGAGCCTCCCTCGCCGCGGCTCAACGTCCTGCTTGTCGTGATCGATGCCATGCGCGCAGACGCCCTGGCGCCTGGCGTCGCTCCGCGGCTCGCCGAGTTCGCGCGCGGCGCGATTCGATTCGACGAGCACTACAGCGGTGGCAACTCGTCGCGGGCCGGCATGTTCTCCCTGTTCTACGGTCTCCCCGCGACCTACTGGGACGCCTTCGCCGCCTTCGCACGGCCGCCGGTGCTCATGGACCTGTTCCGGCAGTACGACTACGAGCTCGGGATATTCACGAGCTCGCCCGCGTACCTCTCGGTCGTCGGGCTCGATCGGACGGCCCTGGCCCGCATACCCCATCTGCGTCTCGAGACGAGCTCGCGCTATCCCGGGTCCAGCGGGCGGGACCGGACATTGACCGATGACTGGTTCCACTGGCTCGATCGGCGAGACCCGCCGCGGCCCTTCTTCGGGTTCCTCTACTACGATGCGGTGGTGGCGATCGACCCGCCCGCCGACGAGCCCCCGGTGATGCCGGTCCCGCTGAACGCATCGACCCAGGTGCGCCTGCACGCCCGCTACCTCACCGCGGTGCACTACGTCGACTCCTTGATCGGGCGGGTGCTCGACGATCTGGAGCGCCGGAAGCTGCTCGAGCGCACCCTCGTCATCATCACGTCCGATCACGGCATGGAGTTCGACGAGAACGGCCTGGGTTTCACGGGCCACGGGACGTCCTTCAGCGACTATCAGGTGCATACGCCGCTGGTGGTGCGCTGGCCCGGACGGTCGCCTGGGCGCGTCGCTCGGAGAACTTCCCACAACGACGTGGCGCCGACCCTGCTCACCCACCTGTTCGGCTGCACCAATCCCCCTGCCGACTACGCGAGCGGCCACGACCTCTTCTCCGACACGCAGTGGGACTGGCTCATCGCGGCCAGCCACAACGACTACGCCCTGGTCGAGCCCGAACAGCTGACCATCGTCTACCCGGCCGGCTACGAGATCCGGGACCGGACATATCACCTCGTCCGCCACCCCACGCTCCCCCGCGATACCCTGCGGGCTGCGCTGCTGGAAATGAGCCGGTTCTACCGGTGACGGCGGGCGCGCACACCACGCATGGGGGCGGACACCTTGACAAGTCGCGACGAGTGGTATCCACTCTAGTAGGATGATCGGCCGACTTCCGACGTTCGCACTCTTGCTCGCGCTGCTGACGGTTCTGCTTGCGCTGACACCGCTCGCCTATGCCACTCCCCCGGACCCGACCTGGGTGAGTGGCTTCTTCGATGACGACGACAACGACGATAGCGTATTCCTCATCACGTCTAGCCTGGCTACCGTCGACACCTTCCCCCTGCGCTCCTGGGCGCCGTTTCCCGTGCTCGGCGCCACTATTGCCTTCGAAGATCCGGGTCCCGCTTCCACGCAGTACTCCTCCACCACCGACGCTCGAGCTCCGCCGCTCTCCTAAGCATTTCCAATCGTAGTAACGGCGACTGATCCGCGCCGCAATTCGTACTGCGAAGCGACTTCTCTCGAGGTGGGCGGGATGCCCATTTCGGCAGACGTCAGCTCACGCCCATGACCAGGTCTTCCCGCTACTGAGGTGCGATGCACCGTCGGGGGGCTGAAGCAAGGCATTGGATATCCCATAAGGAGCGGCACCGATGATCGGGTCCCAAGATCTACTAGTCGGGCTGGCTATTGTCCTCTTCCTCTTTGGAGCCAAGAAGCTCCCCGAGCTGGCGGCCTCGCTCGGAAAGTCGATGAAGGAGTTCAAGAAGGGAGTGTCCGAGGCCGATGACGAAACACCGCCCCGGCCATTGGCTCCTCCTACGGTGGTGGCAACGGCCCCGAAACTCTGCCCAGCCTGCCGGACGTCGTTGGAAGCGGACTGGACCCATTGCCCTCGGTGTGGAACGGCGGCCCCAAACAGCTCTGCCCCGGGGGATGTGGCCACATGACGAAGTCGATCACCTGCTGAGCTGCATCGGATGATGCGGATCATCGACCGATACGTGATCAAGGAGCTGGGCCCGCCCTTCGCCATCGGGGTCGGCGTGTTCACCTTCTTCCTCGTAATCGACCGCATCTACCAGCTCACCGACCTGGTCATCACCAAGAGCGTCCCCTTCGCGCTGGTGCTCCCACTCCTGATCTACACGCTCCCGTCCTTCCTCGGGCTCACCCTCCCGATGGCCCTCCTGGTGTCGGTGCTACTTGTCGGCGGGCGGCTGGCGGGCGACCTCGAGGTGGCCGCCCTCAAGGCGTCAGGCGTCAGCCCGCTACGTCTCTTCCGCCCCTTCGTGGGGGCGGCGGTAGTGGTCACGGTTCTTGTCGCCTGGCTCACGCTCGTGATCGGCCCGTGGTCCAGCGGTGCCTTCCAGCGCCAGCTCTTCAGAATCCTTCAATCCCGCGCCACCACGGGCATCAAGGAGCGCACATTCAGCGCTGTCTTCAGTCCATACGTGATCTACGTGGAGGAGGTCAGCGCCTCGCAGGTACGTCTCCGCGGCCTCCTGGTCTCGGACGAGCGCAATCCGGAGCAATCCCGTCTCATCGTCGCACGCGAGGGCCGGTTGCTCACCGATGAGGTCAACCGCCGCATCACCCTGCGCTTCCTCGACGGCTCCATCAATGAGTCCGACGTCGACGACCCGCGCCGATTCCGCCTGACCTACTTCAGCCTCTACGATATGAACCTCACGCTCGAGTCGCCGACCTCCATCGTGTCGAAGGAGGAGAAACCCGAGAAGCGGCTACCGCTGATCGCGCTCGCGTCGGAGGCGGCTCGCCTCGAGCGGGAGGGACAGATCGCAACGCCGTACTATGTGGAGCTACACAAGCGCTTCGCCCTGCCGGTGGCGGCCCTGGTCTTCACCCTCGTGGGTTTCCCGCTCGGTATCCGATCCCACCGCGGGGGCCGAGCCGTCGCCCTCGCGACCAGCTTCGGCATCGTCGTGTCCTATTACGTTCTCTACACCTCCATGGAGGGAATCGCGCTGCGCCAGCGCCTGCCCGCGGGGGTGGCGGTATGGCTGCCCAACTTCCTCTTCTCGCTGATCGGCCTGCTCCTGCTACGGGCCAGCACGGCCGGTCTGCCGACTGCCTGGCTCGATCTCTTCTGGCGCCTCTGGACCAGGATCGTGGGCCTCCGCTCGGAGCGAGCCGTCAAGCCCTCAGGGGCGCGGCGCCTCCGCCGCCTCGTACGCGTCCGCGGTCCCCGCGAGTCCACCTTCATCATCGACCGGTACCTGATCCGTCAGTATCTGCTCTTCCTCGGCATCGGCGCACTGGTGGGCGCCGTGCTCATCGCGGTGGTGGACCTGATCCAGACCCTGGACCGCTTCCTGCGGTTGAGACCGCCCTTTCTCTTCATTCTGGAGCACTTCGTCTACCGGGTGCCCGGTGAGCTCTACAAAGGCTTGCCCATCATCGTGCTGATCGCCACCGTGTTCCTCTTCCTGTCGCTCACGCGCCAGCGTGAGCTCGATGCCCTCAAGGCGGCCGGTGTCAGCCTGTATCGCGCGAGCCTCCCGGTTCTGCTTGTAGCTGGGGGCATCACCGTCTTGGCCGTTGTCTTCCAGGAGACCGCGCTCCCTGCGATCAACGCCCGCGCCGACGAGATCGACCGCGTGAAGATCCGCGGCGAGCTGCCGCGCCATCTGCAGCGCCAGAGCCAGATCTGGTACCGCTCGGCCGATACGCGCTTCTTCCACATTGCGCTGCTGGATCCCGTGGGCAAGTCCATGGAGGGGCTTTCCGTGGTCGAGCTCGGACCCGACTTCCGGCTGGTGGAACGGCTCGACGCGCACAGCGCCCAGTGGACTCCGGAGGGCTGGCAGCTGACCGACGGCGTTATCCGGCAGGTCAAACCGCAGAGACTGGCCACGTCGGATGTCTTCGACTCGCGCCTGGTCGTACTGCCCGAGCACATCGACGACTTCATCCGCGTCCAAGATGCTCCCGACACGATGAGCTTCCTGCAGCTACGCGAGTACGTGGCGAAGCTGCGGGAGGGTGGACATCAGGTGGGCAAGTACGTCGTCCAGCTCTACTCCAAGCTCTCCTTCCCACTGGTGCACGTCATCATGGCTCTCGTCGCCATCCCGTTCGCGCTGGTGTCACCTCGCAGCGGTGGCCATGCCATGGGGATCGGGGTGGCCATCGTGATCGCGGTCGGCTACTGGCTCGTGCACTCGGCTGCGCTGGCCGCCGCGCAGGCCGGCCTCTTGCCGCCGGCCCTGGCGGCCTGGACCGCCAATATCATCTTCGCCGGCCTCGGCACCGCGCTGTTCCTCAGTGCGCCAACGTAGACTCGCCGTCATGACCCGTCGACTCGCGATTCTCCCGCTGTGGATGGCGCTACTGACCGTCCTCGTAGTGCTGACACCGCTGGCCTATGCCACCCCGCCGGACCCGACCTGGGTGAGCGGCTTCTTCGACGACGACGACAACGACGACGGGGTGTTCCTGATCACGTCGAGTCTGGCCGCGCTCGATCCGTTTCCCATGTGCTGCTGGACACCCTTTCCCGCGTTCGGGCCTGCCGTCGCGCCGGAAGACCAGGGTCCAGCCCCATCACAACACGCTTCCTCCGCCTTCGCTCGAGCCCCTCCCCTCTCGTAAGGGTTGGCCGATCAGCGGCGGCCGCTCGGCCGCCATCGCCGGAAAGCAATTCCACTTTGGGTGGATTCGACTGCCCACTTCGGGACACGGCGCGACCGTACAGGGCCCATCGGGGGCCGGGGAGACTCTCTGATGACCGGACCATGCCTGCTTGTGCGCTTCCTTGGCGAGCGCCCGCGTGGATGCGTGCTCGACGCGGGCCGAGACTAATCATGTGCGGCATCGGCGGCATCCTCATGAAGCACGGCCGTGCCGACCAGAGTCTACTGGAGCGGATGGCCGGCGCGCTCACTCACCGAGGCCCGGACGACCTCGGCATGCATGTGGCCGGGCCACTCGGCCTGCTCCAGACACGACTGTCCGTCATCGATCTCGAGCACGGCCACCAGCCGATGGTCGACGGTCATCTGGCCCTCACCGCCAACGGAGAGATCTACAACTTCGTCGAGCTGCGTCGCCGCTTCGAAGCACGGGGCCGACACTTCGCGACGGGCTCGGACAGCGAGACGATCCTCCACGCCTACGCGCTCGATGGATTCGATGGGCTTCGCTCCCTGAACGGCATGTTCGCCTTCGGTCTGTACGACTCCCACCGCCGGGAGCTCCTCCTGGCACGTGACCGTCTCGGCGTCAAACCCCTCTACTACGCCCGCCTCGATGACCGGCTACTCTTCGCGTCCGAGCTGAAGGCGCTGCTGGCGGTCTGGCCGCTCGAGCGTGAACTCGATCCCGGGGCCCTCGTTCAGTACCTGCAGAATCGCTTCAACACCGGTGAGGCGAGCCTCGTGCGGGGCATCCGCCGTCTGCCGCCCGGCACCGCGCTCGTCGTCGATTCGGCGCTGAAGATCCGTGAGCATCGCTACTGGTCATCCCTCGATGTGCGCCCGCGCCGACTCGCCTTCGACCAGGCTGCCGAAGAGTTCGAGCCGCTCTTCCGACGGGTGATGCTGGAGCACCTGCGTGCCGACGTGCCGTACGGGCTGTTCCTCTCCAGTGGCGTCGACTCTGGCGTCCTGCTGGCGATGATCACCGAGCTGACCGGCCGCCCGGTGCACACGTTCTCGGTCGGGTACAGCGACGCGGCGATCGGAGACGAATTGCCCGAGGCGGCCACGATCGCCCGCCGCTTCGGGGCCAACCATACCGAGATCAGGCTCGACCGCGACGCGATCTTCCGCCGCCTCCCGCATACCGTCTGGTCCACCGACGACCTGCTGCACGACTACGCCTGCTTGCCCACGTCGTACCTGGCCGAACAGGCGGCCCGGACTCTCAAGGTGGTTCTGACCGGCGAGGGCGGCGACGAGGTCTTCGCCGGCTACGGCCGCTACCGGCGGACCCTACCCCAGCGCTGGATCAAGAATCTGGTCGCGCCCGGCTCGGGCGGTTACCGGACGCGGGGCCAGTGGCGTGCCCCCTGGGTCCGGCATTTGCTGGGCCCCGAGCTGAGGGCGGCCGGCCCGGCACGCCGAGCACCGCTGATCGCCGCGTGGCGGACAACGCCGGCGGACTGGAGCGACGTCACGCGCTGCCAGCACGCCGACCTCGTCACGTGGCTCCCCGACGAGCTCCTGGTCAAGACCGATCGGGTCCTCATGAGCTTCGGGCTCGAAGGCCGGGTTCCGTTCCTCGACCACCGGGTGGTCGAGTTCGGCCTGAGTCTACCGGACCCGCTGAAGGTTGGCGGGCGGCAGGGCAAGCTGTTCCTCAAGCAATGGGCGGAGCGCCGCCTCCCGCGTGCCCACCTGTGGCGACGCAAGCGTGGCTTCTACGTGCCGATGCGCGGCTGGCTTCACGGTGAATTCCTCGATCGCCTGGCGGTTCACCTCCCCGGCCACCCGGCGATCCGACGCTGGTTCCGCCCCGCTGCGGTCGAGCAGCTCCTGCGCGAGCAGCAGGCGGGCGCCGACGCGAGCCGAGCGATCTGGGGGCTCACGCAGCTCGCGATCTGGCACCGCATCTTCATCGAAGGGCATGTGCCCGGTCGGGATGAGGATCCGGTGGAATGGATCGCGTGAAACGCCCGGAGTCTGGAGTCCTGAGGTGAGCGATCGCTACCGGGCGCTTCTGCGCCTCCTCGCGTATATGAAGCCGCACTGGATGACGGTGACCGTCGGCGCGCTCCTGGCCTGTGCGGTAGCGGCAACCGGGGGCCTGATCGCCTGGCTGGTCAAGCCGGTCATGGACGAGATCTTCCTGAAGCGGGATCTGCACATGCTCGCGGTGGTTCCGCTCGCGCTGCTCGGCGCCTACATACTGAAGGGGTTGGGGACCTACGGCGAGTCTTACCTGATGGCTTCCGTCGGCGAGCGGGTCATCGCCCGCCTCCGTGCCGAGCTGTACGCGCACATTCAGGGGATGCCGCTCTCCTTCTTCTCTTCGTTCCACTCGGGCGAGCTCAGGGCACGGGTCGTGGTCGACGTGAGCCGGGTTGCCGGCCTGGCCTCCGGCGTGCTCGTGAACACCGTCCGTCGGTTCGCCACGAGTATCGCCCTGCTGGTGGTGATGTTCATCCGCGATCGCTCGCTGGCTCTGATCGCCGCCTCCGTGCTTCCGCTAGTGGGTGTCGTGAACTGGGTGCTGGGAAGGAAACTCTACCGGATCAACCGACGCGCCCAGGAGTTGGTGGCGGACGTGACCGTCTTCCTCCAGGAGTCCTTTACCGGTATCAAGATCGTGAAGGCCTTCGGGCGGGAGTCCCTCCAGCAGGCACGGTTCGATTCCCTCAACGATCGGCGGGTGAGATTGGCCCTGAGGGACGTCCGAGTTGATGAGCTATCCGGACCGTTGATGGAGATCCTGGCGGCCGTCGGCATAGTCGGCACCCTGTGGTACGGCGGCTCGCGCGTCATCGCGGGTGCCCTCACGCCCGGGGAGTTTTTTTCGTTCACCGCGGCGGTGGTCCTGCTCTATCGCCCCATCCGTGAGCTGTTTCGAACCTTCAACACCGTTCAGCAGTCCATCGCCTCGGTGGAACGCGTCTTCGAGATCCTCGACGTTCCCCGCGCCATCGTGGACGCACCCGGCGCGCGGACCCTGAGCACCTTCTCGGACCGCATCGCGTTCGAAGCGGCCGGATTCCGGTATCCAGGAGCCGAGGACTGGGCACTGCGCGACATTTCCCTGACGGTGCGCAAGGGTGAGGTGGTCGCATTCGTGGGCATGTCCGGTGCCGGGAAGACGACGCTGATGGAGCTCCTGCTGCGCTTCCACGACGTGTCCGCGGGTCGCATCACCATCGACGGGTACGACCTGCGGGAAGTGAGCGGCGACTCGCTCCGTGCTCTCATCGGAGTCGTGAGCCAGGACACCTTCCTGTTCCAGAACTCGATCGGCTTCAACATCGCGTACGGGAAGCCCGGGGCGACTCACGAGGAGATCGAGCAGGCCGCGCGGCTGGCCCAGGCGATGGAGTTCATCACCGTGCTCCCCGGCGGCCTGGCCACGCAGGTGGGTGAGCGAGGAGTCCGGCTCTCGGGCGGCCAGGCCCAGCGGCTCACCATCGCCCGCGCCTTCCTCAGAAACCCGCCCATCCTGATCCTGGATGAGGCCACCTCGGATCTCGACGCGGAGAGCGAGTTTCTCGTCCAGCAGGCGCTGGCCGGGCTCATGAGGGGCCGGACCGTGCTGCTCATTGCCCATCGGCTCGCCACCGTCAAGCGCGCGGATCGCGTTGTCGTCGTCGATGGTGGTCGTATCGTGGAGATCGGCCGCCACGCCGAGCTGATGGCGCGTACGGACGGGATCTACCGTGGACTTGCTCGGCGTCAGATGCTCGAGTGACCATCGATCCGGTCGCCTTTCGTATCTCAGAGGCGTAAGCTGAGGTCCGGAGTCGCCTCACCGTGAGTGTGCTGGTCACCGGCGCCACCGGCTTCGTGGGGGCCAACATCGCGCGACTGCTCGTCGCCGAGGGCTATCGCGTGAGGGTCCTCGCCCGTCCGGCCAGTAGCCTCAAAGCGCTCGAAGGCTGTGCGGTCGAGGTGGTACGCGGCGACATCGTCGAGCCCGGCTCCGTGACCCGCGCGATCCAGGGCTGCGCGCAGGTCTTCCACGTCGCGGCGGACTACCGGCTCTGGGCGAAGGATCCCGGCGAGATCTACCGTAACAACGTGGATGGCACGCGCACCATGCTCGAGGCGTGCGCGCAAGCGGGCGTCGAGCGCGTGATCTACACCTCGAGCGTCGGCACGGTAGGTCTGCCCCCAGACGGGGGCCTCGGCACCGAGACCACTCCCGTCAGCTTCCGCGACATGGTCGGCCTCTACAAGCGCTCGAAGTTCCTCGCCGAGCGTGTCGCCGACGAGTACGCGGCTCGTGGCCTGCCCGTCGTGATCGTCAACCCGAGCAATCCCATCGGTCCGTGGGAGGTCAGGCCCACCCCCACCGGCCAGATGATCCTCGACTACCTCCTGGGGCGCATGTTCGCCACGCTCGACACGGGCCTCAACCTGATCCACGTCGCCGATGTCGCGCGCGGACACCTCCTGGCTGCCCAGCGCGGGCGCGTCGGGGAGCGATACATTCTGGGATGCCACAACCGCTCGCTCACCGAGATCTTCCGCGCGCTCGAGCGCATTACCGGCATCCCCGCTCCCCGCGTCCGCGTGCCCCACGCCCTCATCTATCTCGTGGCACTGGTGAACGAAGGCGCGGCGCGGGCCACGGGCCGCCCGCCCCGCGTGCCGCTGTCCGGCGTCCGTATGGCGCGCAAGCACATGTACTTCAGCGCCGAGAAAGCGGTGCGAGAGCTCGGGCTCCCCCAGACTCCGGTGGAGCAGGCCCTGCGCGAGGCCGTCGACTGGTTCGTCGCCCACGGCTACGCGCCAGCACCACCGGCCTATCGAGCTCGCGTGGCCTGAGCGGATGTCCCTCGCCCCGTTGCGACGCGCCGCGCCAGGACCCACCGGCTATCCGCTGGTGGGCATGTTCCCGCGAGCGCGACGCGATCCCCTCGGCTTCTTCATGGAATGCGCACGACGCCATGGCGACGTCACCTCCATGCGGCTCGGCCGGCATCACGTCTTTCTGCTGAGCCATCCCGATCACGTCCAGAACGTGCTACAGGACAATCCGCACGCGTTTGCGAAAGGTCCGACCGCCACGCGCGTGCGCGGCCTCTTCGGCGACAGCCTGACCGTACTTGATGGCGACCGCTGGCGCGAGCGGCGGCGGCAGGTCCAGCCCGCCTTTCGGCCCGGTCAACACGTGCAGTTCGCATCCGTCGTCACGCGGGCCACGGGAGAGATGCTCGAGCGGTGGCGGCCATTGGCCGAGCGGAGTGAGCCGGTCGACGCGGTGGCCGAGATGCGGCGCCTCACCCAGACGATCATCATCCGAGCTTGCTTCGGCGATCTTGGCGCCGCGGAGATCGGGACGCTCAGTCACGCGCTGGATGTGGCGGTGAGCCACGTGGACGGTCGCCTCTGGAGTGCGATCGGCTGGCTCGAGGTTCCCACACCTGCGAGCGCTCGCTATCAGCGCGCCCTCGGCGCGATCGATACCTTTGCCTCCCAGAAGGTCAGCGAGGCTCGCCGATCAGCTCCATCGCCGGGCAGCCTGCTCGCCGCGCTTCTGGCGCCCCCGGCCATCGGCGAGCCTCTCACGGACGCCGGCCTCCGCGACGAGCTGAAGGCCATCCTGGTCGCCGGGCACACGACGACCGCGAGCGCGCTCGCCTGGACGTGGTACGTGCTCTTTGAACACCCCGATGTGCGGGAACGGCTCGAGGAGGAGTGCCGCACCGCTCTCGGCGGCCGTCCACCAGGCGTCGAGACGCTTCCGGACCTCGGCTACACACGGCGGGTGATCCAGGAGGTCTTGCGCCTGTATCCGCCGACCTGGCTCACCGCGCGCATGCCCGTCGAGGACGTGGCCCTCGGCGGCTACGCCATCTCGGCCGGCGCGTTCGTGCTGCTGTGCCCCTACATCACTCATCGTCATCCGATGGTCTGGGAGGCGCCCGAGGTGTTCGACCCCGACCGCTTCGCGCCCGCCCGAGCGGCCGCGCGGCCGGCCTTCGCCTACTTCCCCTTCGGCGGCGGTCCGCGTCACTGCATCGGCAGCGCCTTCGCCACCACCGAGATGCAGCTCGTCGTCGCCGCCGTGGCCCAGCGCTACCGGCTCACGCGGGTGCCCGGTGTGCGCGTCATCCCCGCCGCCGGCCTCACCCTGCGACCGAGCCCGGCCGTACCGGCTCGACTCCATCGATTGGGCACCGACTGAGCTCGCTCTCAGAGTCGGCGCAGCAGGAGATGGGGGCCGGCGTGGCCGGCGATGTTGTAGCGATACTCCCGACCGTCGGCGAGGACGATCCTGGCCGTGTCCCCGGCACGCTCCAGCGTCACGCCGGGCAGATCCCGCCAGGGATATGAACGCTCGTTGACGAGCACGTAGTCGGCCCGGTCGAGCGCCACCGGGAAGACGGTGACGGCACCGCGAGCGCTGAGATGGGCGACGTAGCGCTCCTGGGCCGAGACCGACGCCGCCGCCGGGATGCGCGCCAGCACCTCGTAGGCCGCCCGCTGGTCGGCGTCGGGCCACCAGCGGGCCACCGCCAAATCATTCGCGGCGGGGGACGCAAGCGCCAGGCTGAGCGCGAAGGCCGTCGCCAGAGCGACGGTGGGCCACCGCCCCGGGCTCCGTGCCGCGAGCCGCGAGTACCCCGTCACGGCCGCCAGCACCAGGAAGGGTAAAACAAAGGACTGGTACTGAGTCCGGTAGCCGTAGAGGACGGGATCGCTGCTGAGCAGGTTCTCGACGAGGGCCGGCAACACGCCCACCAGATCCCACCCACCGAGGAGCGGCAGAAAGCCGAGCGGGGCCAGCATCACGATGAGATACAGCGAGCGTCCGCCCCCCAGCAGCGCGGCAAGCGTCTGAAACGGGTGCAGGATCATGGTGGCAGCGATCTCGCCGAGGGAGTGGCCGAAGCGCGCGTAGCGCCCGAGATGGGTGTACGGCTCGTGACGAAAGTGCGGCACGATCCAGTGGAGATCGGTGACGAGCAGGGCGAGTGCTCCACCCGCGGTGGCCCCGCCGGCGAGCCAGCGACGGCGGCCCAGGGCGAGCCAGATCCCGAGGCCCATCACCGGGAGGGCGGCGTCTTCCCGGCACGTGAGCGTCAGCAGGGTGGCGCCCAGCAAGAGCCACGGGCGTCCGGCTTCCGCGAAGTAGAACGCAGCGAGCAGCAGCGGGATGGCCAACGCCGCCGCGTGGAAGTCCCGCACGTTGATGCCGTGAAGCGAGGGGTTCACCAGGTACAGGACCGCGAGGGCCGCGGCGGGCCGCTCGTCGCGCAGGTGCCGCCGTGCGATCGCGAACACCGCCACCGCACCCGTCGCCAACGCTACCGACTGCCCTACGAGCAACGCCACCGGGCCCGCCGCCAACCAGAAGACCGGCACGAACACGTACATGATGGGCGAGAGATGATCTCCCCAAGCATTCATCTCGGGCAGGCTCACCCGAGGGCCGTGCCCACGCGCCAGGTTCCAGGTGAGCTGGACGTAGTAGCCCAGATCCAGGGCGTGAGTGCGGAACGCGAAGTGGCGCGTGACCGTGATGAAGGAGAAGACCAGCGCGTACGCGGCGACCCCGGCGCCCACCACGCGGCGCGCGTTGAGAGCGGGCACGGTAACGGGGGCGATGAGGAGCCGGACGGACACGATCCCGAGCAAGAACAAAAAGACGTGCTCGGGGCGCATCCAGAACGATCTGGAGAACCCCGACCAAAAGAGGAGGGCGATTCCCAGCCAGGCGGTCGCGCCGACCGTCGCAACATCCAGGAGACGAGCGATGGCCACCCGCGTATCGGCCATCCAATCAGGCAACCCCCACGAACGGGCCGACAGAGAACGGCTCCGGCACTTCGCCGCTTTCGAGACGAGCCTTGATGTCAGCGAAGAGTACCGCGCCGATCATGGGCTATTCGCCCAGGAAATAGCGGCGCGGGTCGAAGAGGCGAACCAGGGTCAGCTCCTCGGCCGTCGGCGCGTCGAAGCGGCGCAGCGTTGGCGCCACCTGCAGCTCCCAGCCGCAGGCCTCCCGGGCCGCCTTCACCGCGTCGGCCTCGGGACGCGCCCCGAAGAGGCCGGTGAGCGCGAGCTCGCCGTGCTCGCCCACCTTCTCGTACACGCCCAGGTCCGAGACGACCGTGCGCACGGCCCGGCCCGGTGCGGTGATGTACGGCACCTTGTCCACGAAGCGCCGCGGCGACTGCTGCAAGCAGACCACCACCTCGCGCGAAGACGACGTGATGTCGTTGGCCCCACCCGAGCCGGTGATGTAGGTTACGCCGGGTATGATCGTCGAGTTGATATTGCCGTGCTTGTCGATCTGGCCGGCCGCGAGGGAGCCCAGGCACAGATTGTGCCGACCGCCCATGAAGATGCCCATGACGTGCAAGATATCGGTGAGCATCTTGCACGACGGGAAGTTGCGGAACGAGAACACGAACGGCTCGGCCGGGCGCGGGAGGTAGCCCACCATGCCGGTCTCGGCCATCAGCTCCACGTCGGCGCCCGCCTGCTTCAGCTGATAGGCGGCCAGCCAGGCGGCCAGGTTGGAGTTGCCCACCCCGGCGAGGAACGTCCGGTACCCGCGCTCCCGGACCTTCTCGGCCAGCATCCGGGCCGCGGCCACCACCATCCACTCCGACGACGAGGCGGCCGGGCTCGTGGGCAGCCTCGGCGAGAGCGTGTCGAGCTCGGAGACCCACGCGTCGGTGTGGGCGCGCCCCTTGGTCTCCATGACGCGCGCGTAGCCGAGCTTCGAGAGGTACGTGGCGTGGTCGGGGATGTCGAGCATCCACTCCTTGATCCACGCGTCCGCGGTCTCCGGCTTGCGGAAGGCGCGGCGGCACTCGAGGATCCACTCGATGTCCTCGGCGTAGCCCTCGAGCTCCGGCACGTTCATCCCGTACATGCCGCCCGGGTGGTTGCCGTGCGGGGTCTCGACCACCGCGCGCACGTACTGCGACGGCAGCCGCACCAGGTCGGCGTGGCGGCGGATGAACTCGGTGGAGACGATCTTCTCCACCGTCAGGATCGCACCGTTCCGAGCGGCCATGGCCCCGTACATGTTCTCGTTGCCGGGGGAGGCCACGATCACGTTGCCCGCGCGGTCGGCGGCCCACCCGTGGATCACCGCCACGTCGGGCACGAGTGCGCGCACGTAGCCCACGCGGCCCTCCGCGCCGAACGGGTCGTCGGCCGCGATGAGGTCGCCGCTCCGCGCGTTGTCCTCCTCCATGCTCGAGCCCAGCAGCGAGCGGGTGGGCAGGAACGGTACGCCCATGGCGCCGGCCAGGAGGCGCAGCGGAAAGGTCAGCATCGACCAGTTCGAGACCTCGAGCCGGCCCTCCAGGACCGCCTTCGAGATGAGCGGCTGCGGCGTCGGGAACGGATAGCCCTCGCCCATGAAGGTGGTGATGACCCGGCGCACGAGGCCGCCGTGGATCAGCGCGGTCCAGGGCGAGCCCACGCCGACCGCGGCCAGCGTGAAGGCCGGAGCTCTCCCCCACCACTGCCGCACCAGCTCGCGCACCAGCGGGTTGGAGCGGCCGTGCGCGGAGCCGACGTAGACGGTGTCGCCGGCGTGGACGTGGCGGCGGACCGCGTCGTCGAGGCTGGTGGTCTTGTCGGGGCCTTCGTGGAGGGGGACCGCGAGGCGCTGACGGATGATGTCGTGATACGACGCGTTCAGCATTGAGACCCCCTCACCCTGCCCTCTCCCCGGAGGGGAGAGGGGGAACGGTCACGCGGCGCGACGGGCGCCGCCGAAGATGCGCGCCTTGACCCGGCTCGGCACCCAGCGGGCCAGCCGCCGCGCCACCGCGGCGGTGCGCTCGAGCGAGGCGGGCGAGCCGGGCCAGTACCGCAGCACGAGCGGCCGGTCGATGAAGTTCAGCACGCCGTCGACGACCACCGCGGCTATCAGCAGGTCGTCCAGGTACCCGACGATCGGGATGAAGTCCGGGACCAGGTCGATCGGGCTCACCAGGTACACCGCCACCGCCGCCAGCACCACCTTCGCCGCGGTCGGCACGTCGCGGTCCGCCGCCAGCGACACCAGCATGCGCGCCAGGCGCGGCAGGGCGAGCAGGAGATCCTTCATCGCCGGCCCGGCCTACTCCAGCCGCTCGGCGAGCAGCTCGGCGATGTCGCGAGTCCGGATCTTGTCGCCGACGTCCTTCGCCTTCACCCCGTCCTCGAACATGGTCAGGCAGAACGGGCAGGCGGAGGCCAGGATGTCGGGCTTCACCTCCATCGCCTGCTCCACGCGGAGCTGGTTCACGCGCCGGCCCTCGTTCTCCTCCACCCAGGCGCGCCCACCGCCCCCGCCGCAGCAGAACCCCTTGGAGCGGTTGAGCTTCATCTCCACCATCTCGCCCCGCGTCACCCCGGCCAGCACCCGCCGCGGCTCGTCGTAGATGTCGTTGTAGCGGCCGAGGTTGCAGGCGTCGTGATAGGTGATGCGCTCGCCGTCGCGCTGCGTGGGCTGGAGCCTTCCCGAGCGCAAGAGGTCGTCCAGCAGCTGCGTGTGATGGATCACCCGGAAGTGGCCGTCGAACTGCGGGTACTCGTTCCGGATCGTGTTGAAGCAGTGCGGGCAGGCGGTCACGATGGTCTGGAACTTGTACCGCTTGAGGGTCTCGATGTTGCCCTGGGCCAGCGTCTGGTAGAGGTACTCGTGGCCCAGGCGCCTCGCCGGCTCGCCGGTGCACTTCTCCTCGTTGCCGAGGATGGCGAAGTCCACACCGGCAGTCTGGAGCACCCGCACCAGCGCGCGGGCGACCTTCTTGTTGCGCTCGTCGAAGGAGCCGTAGCAGCCGACCCAGTAGAGGTACTCCGCCTCGCTGACCTCGGACATCTGCCGCACGCCCAGGTCTCGCGCCCACTCCGCGCGCGTCTCCCACGACATCTGCCACGGGTTGCCGTTGGTCTCGAGGTTGCGGAACGCCGGCTGCAGCTCGGCCGGGAAGCGCGACTCGGTGAGGACCAGCCAGCGGCGCATGTCCACGATCTTCGGCACGTGCTCGATGAACACCGGGCAGGCGTCCACACACCAGCGGCAGGTCGTGCAGGCCCACAGCACGTTGTCGTGGATGGTGTCGCCCACCAGCGCGCCCGCGGGCGCGGCCGCGCCGGTCTGGCCGAGCAGGGCCGGCGCCTCCTCGAAGAGCCGCTCCCGCAGGTGCAGGATCAGCCACTTCGGGTCGAGCTCCTTGCCGCTCATGTTCGCGGGACACCGCGAGGTGCAGCGGCCGCACTCGGTGCAGTTGTAGGTGTCGAAGAGATCCTTCCAGGCCAGCTCGGTGAGGCTGCCGACCCCGAAGGTCTCCGAGTTCTCCAGATCCATGCTCCGGTACTGGCCCTTCGGCTCGAGCGGCGAGAAGAACACGTTCAGCGGCGAGACCAGAATGTGCAGGTGCTTGGAGTACGGCAGCAGCACGAGGAACCCCAGCAGGAGCGCGGCGTGGGCCCACCAGGAGAGGTGGAAGATCACGGTGACCGTGCGGGTGGGGAGGGCGGCCAGCGCGTGGGCGATCGCGATGCCGGCGAACTGCCAGTGGTCGGACGGGGCGGGCGCGAGCAGGATGCGCCCGGCGTCGGCTACCAGGTCCGTGACCATGAGGCCCAGGATCAGCAGCAGGATCACGTGCGCTTCCGTCGAGAGATTGAGCCGGCGCGGCTTCACCACGAGCCGTCGGTAGAGCGCGTAGCCGACGGCCAGGATGACCAGCACGCTGAACGCGTCCTCGACGATCAGGTACGGGGCGGCATCGGACAGACCCGGCAGGAAGAACGCCTCGGTCACGCCCTTGCCGAAGAACTCGACCGTGCCCAGCGTGAGCACCACGAAGCCCCAGAAGATCGTGGCGTGCATCAGGCCCGGCCAGAAGTCGTTGGCGAGCAGCCGCGCCTGGCCGAAGACGTAGACGATGACGCGCCCCACGCGAGCGGGTACGTGGTCCCAGCGCGGCATCGCCTTGCCCTTGAGCAGCAGGCGCAGGAGGTACACCGCGCGCCGCGTGAAGAGCCCCCCCGCGACCACGATCATCCCGTAGAAAATCAGCCAGCCCGGAACGATCCCGTACCACTGGTGAGAAGGCAGCATCAGTGACGCCTCATGGACCGGTCATCCTCCGTGGGCATAGTGGGGCGGGGCTCCGGGAGTGTCAAGGCCGCTTGAGGGTCTCGGCCAGGATCCGGGCCACCGCCGAGTAGGGATCGAGCCGGCCGCCGGTGACCGCGTCCAGGGTCTGGGCCAGCGTCGGATCGCTCTGCACGCGCGCGGTGATCTGCGACGTGAACTCCTCCACCAGCAGGGCCTCCAGCTCAGCGCGCCGGCGGGCCTGCCGCCGCTTCTCGAGCGCGCCCGCCTGCTCGAGCACCGCGCGATGGCGCCGGATCTGCTCGAGCAGCGCCTCCATCCCCACGTCGTTGGCCGCCTGCGCGGCCAGCACCGGCACCTCCCAGTCCACGTCCTTCGGCTGGGCGCCGCTCGTGTAGTGCAGGTGCACGCTGAACTTCAGCTCGGCCATGAGGGCGTGGGCTCCGTCGCGATCGGCCTTGTTGACCACGAAGATGTCGGCCACTTCCATGAGCCCGGCCTTCATGGCCTGGATCGAATCGCCGGACTCCGGCACGAGCGTGACCACGGTGGTGTCGGCCTGTCGGAGGATGTCGAGCTCGGTCTGGCCCACCCCGACGGTCTCGATGATCACCCAGGGGAAGCCGAACGCGTCCATCAGCTTGACGACGTCGCCGGTCGCACGCGCGAGCCCGCCGAGGCTGCCCCGCGTGGCCATGCTGCGGATGAACACGTCGGCATCCAGCGTGTGGGTCTGCATCCGGATGCGATCGCCCAGCACCGCTCCCCCCGTGAACGGGCTCGACGGATCCACCGCGATCACGGCCACCGGCAGCTTCTCGGCGCGGAGCAGGCTCGTCACCCGGTCCACCAGAGTCGACTTGCCGGCCCCGGGCGGTCCGGTGATGCCGAGCACGTAGGCACGGCCGGTGCGCTCATGAATCGCCCGCATGATCTCGGGCACCTCGGGCGAGCGGTTCTCGACGCGAGTGATCAGGCGCGCGAGCGCCAGGCGATCGCCGTCGAGCATCCGCCGGACGAGATCGAACACGGAGCGGGCGGGAGCGCTCAGGAGCCCGGCCGCCGGGGCGCGGCGGACTCCGACGGCTCCCCGCTCAGGCGGGCCTCCATCACCAGGGCGTCCTCGCCGGTGTCGAAGTAGTAGCCCTTGCGCCGGCCGATCACCCGGAAGCCGAAGCGCTCGTAGAGCCCGAGGGCCTCCGTGTTCGTCGGCCGCACCTCCAGGAACGCGAGGTCGACGCCGCGGCGCCGCGCGTCCTCGAGCACCGCGCCCAGCAGCACCCGCCCCACCCCGCGACGGCGCAGGTCGGGATGCGTGGCCAGGTTGGTCACGTGGATCTCGTGGCCGATCTCCCACAGGCAGAGGTAGCCGGCGAGCCGCCGCCCGTAACGGGCCACCGAGCAGCGCGCGACGCGATTCTGGGTCAGCTCGTAGCGGAACGCGCCCCGCGACCAGGGCGTCTGGAACGACGCCCGCTCGATGACCAGCACGTCGTCGAGATCCTCGAGCGTCATCGGCTCGAGGGTCAGCGACTCGAGGTCATGCATGTCGGGCCTTCAGCTCGGCCTCCGACGGCCGCAGGTAGAGCGGGGCGAGCTGCTCGGCTGGAATGCCGCCGCCGGCCACGAGGATCGCATGGCCCAGCGCCCCCACCACCGCCGGCGAGGGCAGCGAGTGGACCGGGTCGGCTTCGCGCAGGCCCGTGCCGAGCCGGGCCAGGTAGGGCCGGCAGGCCGCGACGCCGTCGCCCAGGACGATGACGGGCGCGTCGAGGCGCGCCGCTGCGGCCTCGGGGGGCAGCGCCAGGTAGTCCCACAGACGCTCCATGGCCGCTCCGGTCCAGCGGTACAGCGAGCAGTAGACCTCGTTCCTGCGCGCGTCGAGCAGCGGGCAGACCGGCGCGTCCGCGAAGGGCAGCGTGGCGGCGAGGGCGTCCAGCGTGGGCACCGGCGCCACCGGCACCTCGAGGGCCAGGGCCAGACCCTTGGCGGTCGCCGCGCCGACGCGCAGGCCGGTGAAGGAGCCGGGACCGATGGACACCGCGAGACCGCCCAGGCTCGTGGCCTCCCAGCCGCAGTCCTGGAGCAGCCGGTCGATGACGGCCATGAGCCGCTCGGAGTGGGTCAGCGCGATGTTCAGCCGGCTTTCCCCGACCAGCCGTCCGTCGTCCAGCAGCGCGGCACCGCCCGCGAGCGTGGCGGTCTCGAGCGCGAGCAGCCTCATGCGCGGAAGTCTAGCACGCCCACTTTCGGGTTGACACGCCGCGCGGCGGCCCTCATCCTAAACCGCTGATGGCCCCGCCGCCGAGACAATCCGACAGCCAGATGGACGCCGAGGTTCGCGAGAAGATCCACCTCGAGATCCTCAAGCGCACCGGCGCCTATCACGCCAACGACCACGTCCTGCTCCCGTCGGGCCACCACACCAGCGAGTACATCGAGAAGACCCTCGTCACCACCGAGGCCTCGTTCACCGAGGGGCTCGGCGCGGTCATCGCCAAGCACTTCGCCCAGTGGCCCATCGACGTGGTGCTCTCCACCGGCCCCGGCGCGCTGATCCTGTCCCACTGCGTGGCGCGGGCCCATCCCTCGCGGCCCACGCTGGTCTACGGCACCAAGGGCGTGAGCGGGGGGAAGCGCCGCGTGACCCTGCCCGTCGAGTTCCAGCGGTTCGTGCGCTCCGGCACCAAGGTGCTGATCGTCGAGGATCTCGTGTCCTCCGGCACCACCGTCCGCCTGCTCTCCCAGCTCGTGGAGAGCCTGGGCGGCCAGGTCATCGGCATCGGCGCCCTGTGGCGGCGGACCAAGAAGAACGAGATCGACGGCAAGGAGATCTTCAGCCTGGTGAGCCGCGACTTCCCGACGTACGCGGCCGAGACCTGCCCGCTCTGCAAGAAGGGCGTGCCGCTCAATCAGGAGTACGTGAAGCGGCGCGAGCACCGCAAGCCGTCCTCCGCGCACGAGAAGACCTAGCCGTCCTCTCGGGCCCCCAAGATATGGGGGCTCCGTCGCGCCAGGGACCCTCTATCCGGTATTTTTGCCCTTGACACCCTTTTGGCCCTCCCCTAGAGTCCGGACAGTGATCGACCGCGGGACGCGCGGGGATCGGGAGGGGGGTGACACCATGGCGAAGAAGAAGGCCGCGAAGAAGAAAAAGAAGAAGTAACGCGCCATTCGTGGCGCTCGGCCCTGTCGGCCCCATCCCGGCAGGGCCGTTCCATCTCCCGTGATCTCCGTGACTCATCGAGACGCGTACGTGCTGCTCTCCGTCGTGGCCCTCATCTGGGCCGGCAACTTCCCTCTCGCCAAGCTCGGCCTGGGAGAGCTGGGGCCGCTGACGCTCGCCGCCACGCGCACGCTCATCGCGGCGCCCCTGCTCGTGCTCGCCTCGCGCGTGCTCGAGGGGCCGTTGCCGCCCCTCGCCCGGCGCGACCTGACCGCGGTCATCGTGCTGGCGGTGACGGGCTTCGTGGGCAACTCCACCCTCTGGTACACCGGCATGCGTTACACGAACCCCGCCAACGCGGGCATCCTCGGCGCGGCGGCCCCGGTGGTGGTGGCCCTGGCCGCCGCCGCGTGGCTGCACGAACGCCTCTCCACGACCAACCTCATCGGGATCGTCCTGACGACGCTGGCGGTGGTGCTCACGGTCGCGCGGGGCTCGATCGACATCCTGCTCACGCTGTCGGTCAACCGGGGCGACCTGATCATCCTCGCCTCCCAGATGCTCTGGGTGACCTACACCCTGTACAGCCGCGCCAACCTCTCCACGTTCTCGCCGCTGCAGATGCTAGCGGGCGCCCACGTGGTGGCGGCCGGCCTCCTGCTCCCTCTCGCGCTGCTCGAGCGGCCGTGGCAGAGCCTGGCCTCCGCCTCCTGGGTCGGCTACACGGTGATCCTCTACAGCGCGCTCCTGGGAACACCAGGCCACATCGGGTTCTACCAGGCGGTGCGCACGGTCGGGCCCGGCCGGGCCGCCGTGTTCATGAACCTGCTCCCGTTCCTGGTGCTCGGCCTGTCGTGGCTGATGCTGGGCGAGACGATCCGCTGGTACCACGTGGTGGGCGCGTGCGGGGTGATCGCCGGGGTCGTGCTGACGACGAGGCGGTGAAACGGGCAGACGCTGAAGCGGGCCGGGGCTAGCGCTTGGCCGCGGCCTTGGAAGCCTTGGGGGCCGGCACCGGCTTGGTCGGCTTGTCGTCCTTGATGAGGTGCTTGACCTCGTCCATGAACTGGGAAATGTCCTTGAACTGGCGGTACACGGACGCGAACCGCACGTAGGCCACCTGATCGAGCTTCTGCAGGTGCTCCATCACGATCTCGCCCAGCTCGAGGCTCGTGATCTCCTTCTCGGCCCGGTCGTGCAGCTTGGCCTCGATGTCGGCGACCACGTCGTCCACCGCCTGCACGCCCACCGAGCGCTTCTCGCAGGATTTGAGGATGGAGCCCCGGAGCTTCTGGCGGTCGAACGGCTCGCGGCGGCCGTCCCGCTTGACCACGTGGGGAAGCACGTCCTCGATGTACTCGTAGGTCGTGTACCGACGGTGGCACTTGAGGCAGGCGCGGCGGCGGCGGATGAACTCCCCGTCCCGACCGACCCGCGAGTCGACCACGCGGTCCTCGGTGTGGCCGCAGAACGGGCACTTCACAGGAGGCGCTCCGGGTAGAGCGGGAACTGCGAGGTCAGCTCCTGCACCTGGACCCGCACCGCCGCCTCCACCGCGGCGTCGCCGGCCCGGCTCAGGACCCGGTCGATGAACTCCGCGATCCGCGCCATCTCGGGCTCCTTCATTCCTCGGGTGGTGACGGCCGGGGTGCCGATGCGGATGCCGCTCGTGACCATGGGGCCCTTGGTGTCGAAGGGGATACCGTTCTTGTTGACGGTGATCCAGGCGCGGTCCAGCGCCTCCTGGGCGTCCTTGCCGGTGACATTGCGCGAGGTGAGGTCGACCAGGATGAGATGCGTATCCGTGCCGCCGGAGACCAGTCGGAATCCGCGGGCCGAGAGCGCGTCGGCGAGGGCCCTGGCGTTCTTGACGATCTGGCCCTGGTAGGCACGCCATTCGGGCGTCTGGGCCTCGCGGAACGCCACCGCTTTCGCGGCGATGACGTGCATCAGGGGCCCGCCCTGGATGCCCGGCAGGACGGTGCGATCGAGCTCCTTGGCGTACTGCGCTCGGCACATCACCATGCCCCCCCGCGGTCCGCGCAGTGTCTTGTGGGTGGTCGTGGTGACGAAGTCCGCGTAGGGCACCGGCGAGGGGTGCAGGCCCGCGGCCACGAGACCGGCCGGATGCGCGATGTCGGCCAGGAGGGCCGCGCCCACCTCGTCGGCGATCTCGCGGAACGGCTTGAACTCGATCGCGCGAGGAAACGCCGAGCCGCCCGCGATGATCAGCTTGGGTCGGTGCTGTCGCGCCAGGTTGCGCACCTGATCCATGTCGATCCGCTCGGTGTCCTTGGTGACGCCGTAGGGCACGATCTTGTAGAGACGGCCCGAGAAGTTCATCGGGCTCCCTGCGGTGAGGTGGCCGCCGTGCGCCAGGTTCGGGCCCAGGACGGTGTCGCCAGGCTTGAGCAGGGTGAAGTACACCGCCATGTTCGCCTGGGAGCCCGAGTGAGGCTGCACGTTGACGTGCTCGGCCCCGAACAGCTCCCGGCCCCGCGTGATCGCCAGATCCTCGACGATATCCACGATCTCGCAGCCGCCGTAGTAGCGCTTGCCCGGATAGCCCTCGGCGTACTTGTTGGTCATGACCGAGCCCACCGCCTCCAGCACCGCCTCGGAGACGAAGTTCTCTGACGCGATCAGCTCGAGGTTGCGGGACTGGCGCTCGGTCTCGGCGCGGATGGCCTTGGCGATGTCCGGATCCACCTGCTCGAGCCGCATCATGCGCGCCCGCCCGCCCGGTCGCCGGCGTGGCGCGTCTCGATGTCGGCGATCTTCTCCACGCGCCGCGCGTGGCGGCCGCCCGCGAAGTCCGTCTCGAGCCAGGCCTGGAGGATGTCGGCCGCCATGTCGGCGCCCATCAGCCGGCCGCCCAGCACCAGCACGTTGGCGTCGTTGTGTTCGCGGCTCATACGCGCGGCGTAGAGATCGGCGCACAGCGCGGCGCGCACGCCCGGGACCTTGTTGGCCGCCATCGACATGCCGAGGCCGGTGCCGCAGATCAAGAGGCCACGCTCGACCTTGTGGTCGACCACGGACTCGGCCACGAGGGCGGCGTAGTCGGGATAGTCGACGGACTCGGTGGAATGAGTGCCCAGGTCAAGCACCTGGTAGCCGTGATTTATGAGCCACGCCTTCAGGGCTTCCTTGAGCCCGTATCCGGCGTGATCGGCGCCGAGCGCAATGGTGGAAACCACGCGCCAACCTTACGCTCTGTCGGGGGTGCGTGTCAAGTTACCGCTATATATGGGGCTATTCGGTCCCGGCGACGGCGGGCCGCCCTGACTCACGCGCGAAAGGAGGAGCAGCCCGAGCACGAAGAAGGAGCCGACGGCGAGGATACCGACCCGCTGGTTACCGCCCGCCGCGTGGGAGACGGTGCCGAACACGAGCGGGCCCATCACGGCGGCGCTCTTGCCGCAGAGCGAGTAGAAGCCGAAGAGCTCCGCCTCCATCCCCCGCGGGGCGAGCTTGGCCAGAAAGGCCCGGCTGGCCGCCTGGACGGCGCCGAGACCGGTGCCGGCCAGCACCGCGAGCACCCAGAACTGCGCCTGGGTCTCGATGAAGTAGGCGGCCACTACCACGGCGGCCCACTGGCAGAGCGTGATCATCACCACGCGCCGGGGGCCCAGGCGATCGGTCGGCGACGCCCACGCGAGCGCGCCGAGCAGGGCCGAGATCTGCACGACGATGTAGAGGCCGATCAGGCGCTCCATCGAGAAGCCGAGGGTCTGCGCCGCGAAGATCCCCGCGAACGCGATGACCGTGTTCACGCCATCCTCGTAGATGAAGTAGGCGCCCAGGAAGCGGCGCAGGTCCGGCAGGGCCACGATCCGGCGCGCGGTGGCCACCACCTCCGCGCCGCCCTCGCGTGCGGCCTGCCACACCGGGATCTGGCCGCGCGGCGGCTGGGGCAGCATGAAGAACGCGGGCAGCGCGAAGACCGCGAAGAGCAGCGCGGTCGCCAGGAAGGCGCCCGCATAGGCCTCCCTCTGCACGAACGGCAGCGCGGCGAGCAGCGCCGCGATCGAGCCCGCGTAGCCGACCGCGAAGCCCCAGCCCGAGACCCGCCCCTGATGGCTCGGTGGCGCGAGGTCGGGGAGATAGGCATTGTAGTAGACGAGCGCGCTCTCGTAGCCGAAGTTGCCGATGACGCCCAGGACGAAGCCCCACGCCACCATGCCCGCCTCCACCGTGGCCATCAGCGCGGTGGCGGCCACCGCCAGCGCGGTGAAGCCGATGAAAAGCGGACGCCGGATGCCGGCGCGGTCGGCGATGCCGCCGAGGAAGGGCGAGGTCACCGCGACCATTCCCATCGAGAGCGAGACGACCCGCCCCCACCAGAGATCTCCCGAGCCGTCGGCGTTGCCTACCACCACGAGGGCGTAGTAGGCCGCGTAGATCGTCGCGAAGATCACCGCCGCGAAGGCCGAGTTGGCGAAGTCGTAGAGCGTCCACGCCACGATCGCGCGCACGTCGAGCTTCATTCGATCGGCTCCTCGCGGCCGGCCAGCGCGCGGTCCGGAACCCGGGCCACCGCTCCGTCCATCTCGGCGAGGACGACGCGGCGCCGCTCCGCGAGGTGGCGCCCGAGATCGCGGTCCACCAGGAGCCGCAGCAGGGCGCGGGTCTCGCGGTAGAGCCGGCGCCCTCGCTCGGCCCAGGCGAGGGCGAAGAAGCCGCCGGGAACGAGCAGGAGCCCGAACAGGCCCAGCAGCCAGCCGCCCCCGGCACGCCACGCGAGCCAGCCCTCCCCGATCCACGCGAGCGGATAGAACACGACGCCGGCTATGAGCTTGTAGGTGGCCTCCACGTCCGCCTCCGGCCGGAGGAGCCGCACCACCGCCCACGTGAGCCAGTACGGTGGCAGGTGCGTGACGAGGCCCCAGAGCGCCAGCGGCAGGCCGCCCAGCAGGACCACGAGCTGCCGGGCCGCGTAGCCGAGGACGACGCGGGCCGCCGGAGGCCGGAACCCCACCGCGGTGCCGAGGCCGGCCGCCTCCAGATCCTTCACGTAGCGCTCCACGAGGGCGCGCAGGGCCTCGATCTGCTCCGGCTCGCGGCGGAGCAGATATCGGTAGGCACGCGTCGCGCGGCGTCGCCAGTCGGCGCGCGCGCCGGCGTCCCACGCCGCGCCCTCCCGCTCCTGACGCCACAGCCGCTCGGCGTGCTCCACCAGCCGCAAGGTCTGCCGGTCGTCGACGTCGGCGATGAGGTTGCGCATGGCCTCGTCCAGCCGCGCGGTGAGCCGGCGCGCCGCCGCCTCCGGCTCGCTGCGCGCCAGGATCACCGAGTCCGCGGTGGATACCGGCTCGCCGAGCGCGACCAGCGCCCAGCCGGTGCGGAAGGTGCCCGGCTCGTGGAACATCAGGCCGACCGGCAGCAAGGTGACCGGCGACACGCCGTCCGCCTCCGCGGCCAGCAGCATGCGGGCGGCGCCGGTGCGCAGCGGCATCAGGGTGGGCTCGGGCTGGCTCACGCCCTCGGGAAAGATCAGGATCGCCTCGCCGCGGCGCAGGGTGTCGGTCGAGGCCGAGAAGAGCGCCGCGTTCCGGGCCGGGTCGGTGCCGCCGTCTTGGCGGCGATGCACCGGCAGCGCGCCGATCAGCCGCAGGAACGGGCCGATCAGCGGGTTCGAGAACAGCGGGGCCTTGGCGACCGGGACGAGACGGCGCGGGATCGCCGACAGGAGCAGGACCCCGTCCACCAGCGCGTTGTGGTGATTGGCCGCGACGATGAGCGGGCCATCGCCCGGGATGCGCTCGGCGCCGACCAGGTCGACACGGCGATAGAACACGGCGGCCAGGAGCCGGGCCAGGGCCCGGATGGCGCGGTACGGAGCCGGCGGGCGGCTGCCGCTCAGAGCGTCACGCGCTGGCCGTCCTCGGCCACGGCGGCCTCCCAGCCGAGGCGGCTCGTGATCGCAGCGCGCAGCGCCGAGGCCGCGTCCGCCTCGCCGTGGACGATGTAGGTCATCCCGGGCGGCCGCGTGAATCCCCCGAGCCAGCGGAGGATCTCCTCGCGGTCGGCGTGGGCCGAGTACGCGTCGCTGATCATGATCGTGGCCTTCACCGGAACCGTCATCCCGAGCATCTTGATCTCGGTCGCGCCGTCTCTGAGGAGCCGTCCGCGCGTGCCCGCCGCCTGGTAGCCGACGAACAGCACGGTGGTCTTCGGATCGGGCAGGAGCCGCTTGAGGTGATGCAGGATGCGCCCGCCGGTGGCCATGCCGCTGCCCGCCACGATGATGCCCGGACCCGCGACCTCGTTGAGCCGCTTCGAGTCGGCCACCGTCGTCGAGAGGTGGAAGCGGCGCGGGGCGAAGGGCCGCTTGCCGCCGGCCTCGGCCTCCTGCAGCTCGGCGTCGTGCTCGTCGGTGTGGGTGGCGTAGATCACCGTCGCCTGGATCGCCATGGGGCTGTCCAGGTAGACGGGCAGGCTCGGGATCCGGCCGGCCGCTTCCAGCCGCCGCAGGTCGTAGAGAATCTCCTGCGAACGCCCGACCGCGAAGGCCGGGATCAGGAGCCAGCCCTTCTGGTCGTTGGCCCGTCGCACCGCCACGATCAATCGCTCGGTGGGATCGTCGGGCGGGTGCACGCGGTTGCCGTAGGTGGACTCCACCAGCAGCACGTCGGCCTCCTCCACCGGCTCGGGATCGACCATGATCGGAACCTGGTAGCGTCCGAGATCGCCTGAGAAGACGAGGCGCCGCCCACCGATCACGCACGTGACGACGCCGGCGCCCAGGATGTGCCCGGACGGGGAGAACTGCGCCTCCACGCCGGCGACCGGCGCAAAGCGCCGGCCGAAGTCCACGCGCTCGACCTGGGCGAGAGCGCGCTCCGCATCCTCGGTGGTGTACAGGGGCAGCGCCGGGTCGTGCCGGCTCGTCTTGTGGCGGTTGGCGAACTCGGCCTCTTCTTCCTGCAGGTGGGCGGCGTCCGGCAGCATGACCTTCAGCAGGTCGATGGTGCCGCCCGTGCAGAAGATCGGGCCGGTGAAGCCGTCGCGGCAGAGACGGGGCAGATAGCCCGAGTGATCGATGTGGGCGTGGCTCAGGATGACCGCGCCGAGCGTCCGCGGATCGACGGGCGGGGGCGCCCAGTTGCGCTGGCGCAGGGCCTTGAGCCCCTGGAAGAGCCCGCAGTCGAGCAGCACGCGCGCCGCGCCATCCTCGAGCAGGTGCTTGGACCCGGTGACGGTTCCCCCTGCGCCCCCGAGGAAAGTGAGGGTCGCGCTCACTCGGAGACGGGCTCGGTGACCGGCTGGCGGCGGGCCGCGCGCGCCGGATAGGGGCCGGCGCCCAGCGGGAAGTCGAACAGCTCCTGCTCGGCGGCCTCCACGCCCTGCGTGACCAGCCGCTCGATGTCGAGCCGCGCCTCGAGCGCCGCCACCTGGGCCGGCTCCACGCGGGTGTCCGGGTGGCGGGGCGTGAACAGCGTGCAGCAGTCCGCGTCGGGCTCGATCGAGATCTCGAAGGTGCCGAGCGCGCGCGCCTGCTCGGTGATCTCGAGCTTGTCCATGCCGATGAGCGGCCGCAGGATCGGCATCGAGGCCACCTCGTCGATCCGGGTGAGATTGGCGAGGGTCTGCGAGGCCACCTGCCCGAGGCTCTCGCCCGTGACGAGCGCGGGCGCCCCCGCGTGGCGGGCCAGCCGCTCCGCGATGCGCACCATGAGCCGCCGGTACACCACCACGCGCGCGGGCGGCGGCACCGCCAGCACCACTTCTCGCTGGATCTCCCCGAAGGGGACGAGGAACAGGCGCGAGTGGTACTGCCACTGGGTGAGCCGGGCCACCAGGTCGCGCACCTTGCCGCGCGAGAGATCGGGCAGGTAGGGCACGCTGTGGAAGTGCACGAACACCACGCGGCAGCCGCGCTTCATGAGCCGCCAGGCCGCCACCGGCGAGTCGATGCCCCCCGAGAGCAGCGCGACCACCGTACCGCTCGCTCCCACCGGCAGGCCGCCCGCACCCGCATCCCGGTCGGCGTACACGAACGCCTCGCCGGGCAGCACCTCCACGTGCACGGTGCACTCGGGATGCTCGAGGCTGACGCGGCAGTCCGGGCGCAGCGAGAGCACGTGCGCGCCCAGGTCGCGGTTCAGCTCGACCGACGTCATCGGAAACGTCTTGAAGGCCCGGCGGGCCGTGATGCGGAACGACCCGAAGGCGCGCCCGGCGATCACCTGCCCCACCGCCTCCCGCAGCGCCTCGCGGGAGACGCCGGTGCGCAGGGCCAGCGAGTAGTTCGCCACGCCGCACACCCGGGCCAGGCGCTCGCGCAGCCGAGCCGGGTCCGGGTGGTGCGACAGATCGAGCATGATCCGGCCGGGCAGCTGCTGCAGCCGCACCGGCCCGAGATCGCTGATCGCCCGCAGGACATTCTGCTGCAGCTGCCGGAGGAAGAGCGGCCGGTTCCCGCGCTTGAGGCTGATCTCGTGGTAGTGCAGGATCGCGGCCGGCGTGATCCCGCTCATCACTCGGCCTCCGCGGGCCGCCGGTGCTTGGGCCGCCGCCGGTACACGGTCTTCGGCACCTCGACCTTCGGCGGCTTCGCGGGCATCGGCTTGCGGACTCGCGCGTGGATCGGCTTCCGGCGCTTCACCCCGCCAGTATATCCCGCGAGTCCCCGTCAATACGGCGCGCCCGGGAAGGTGTTGATCCCGGCCGGGCGGCCGGCCGCCCGGTACATCTTCACCCCGGCCACCCCCGCGCCGCCCCAGAGCCCCTCCCCCACGCCGTCGTGGAGCGCCCAGCTCCGCCCCCGCACGGTGAGGGCGGCGTCGGCCCGGCGGAAGTCGGAGGAGCCATCGAGCAGCTTCGCGAGCGCGCCGCCGTCGCCGAAGCCGGCGTGGATCTCCTCCATCACGTCGCGGCCCATGAGGTAACCGCAGCCGCGCCGCTCGTAGAGGATGGCCGAGTGGTAGAAGAGCGGCTCGATGAGGTAGATCTCCTTGCCGATCAGCGCGCAGAACCCCTGCATCGCGTCGAGCACGCGCGAGAGCAGCCGCAGGCCGCGGCGCACCTGCCCGGGCGAGAGGCCGTCGCGCATCGCGCGGCGCTCTTCCTGGAGATTCCGCGAGGCGGTGCCAAACAGGGTATCGCGGCCGTCCGGATCCCGGTCGATCGCGAAGCGCGGCCCGGACGGATCCGTGATCTGCACGAAAGCCAGCTCCGGGACCGACAGGGGCGACATCTCCACGTCCACCAGCAGCGCGGGGTCCCGGTCCTCGGGCGACGAGCGCACCTCCACGCGGGCCCACGGCTTGTCGGCGGGCGCGGTCACCCGCACCAGGCGCGTGCCGTCCTTGTCGCAGAGGGTGGCCGGGTCGATCGCGAAGCGGTCGAGCAGCTCCTCGGGCACCAGCCGCGCGTAGAGCGCCTCGCAGACCTCGCGCGGCAGCGCGTTGATCTCCTGGATCGAGCCGAGCCCGAGCCCCTCGACGCGGGAATCCATCGTGCGCGCCCGGGCCTAGCGCGGCCCCGCCGGCGCGCGGCCGGACTCGAGCGCGGGGAGCAGGCGGCGCGCCGCTTCGAGCTCTTCCGGGGTGTTGACGTTCATGAACACGACCTCGGGCGCCCGGAACCGGGCCACCTCGTCCTCGCCGATCGAGAGCACGCGCACGTCGTCGAAGAAGCCCACGATCTTCAGGCGCCCCGCGCGCAGCCGCGTCTCGATGGGCCCGAGACACGCCGGCCCGTAGCAGGCGTGCAGGGTCTCCCACTGCTCGCCGACCTTCGGCACCACCACGTCGGCCTCCCCCGCACGCTCGGTGACGAGCCGCGCGACCTCCACCATCAGGAACGGCATGTCGCAGGCCACCGTGAAGGCGGCGTCGCCCCGCGCGGCCCGCAGGCCCGAGTAGATGCCGCCGAGCGAGCCGTGATCGGGGAAGACGTCTGGTACCATCGGCAGGCCGAGGCCCGCGTAGAGGTCGGGGGTATTGGTCACGATCAGCACGTCGTCGGCGACCGCCCGCACCACGTCGGCCACGCGGTCGATGATGCGCCGCCCGCCCAGCTCCATCAGTGCCTTGGGCCGCCCGCCCATCCGGGTGCTGCGCCCGCCCGCCTGGATCACGCCGGTGATGCGCATGCGCCCTCGATGACCACGGGCCCCTGGCGGAGGATGCGGGGTGGCCACGCGGTGCAGTCGGCCACGGTGGATCCCGCACCGCCCGCGGTCGGCCCGCCGTCGAGGATCAGCTCCACGCGCCCGTCGAAGTAGCCGCGCACCGCGGCCGCGGTCAGCGGCGGCGGCGCCGTGCTCGGGTTCGCGCTCGGCGCGGTGATCGGACGCGCCGCCGCGTGGACGAGGGCGCGCGCGACGGCGTGTCCCGGCATGCGCACGCCCACCGTCCCGGTGCCCGCGGTGAGACCGGCCGGCACCGCGGCCGCGGCCTCCAGCACCAGCGTCAGGGGCCCGGGCCAGTGGCGCTGCATCAGGGCGCGCGCGCCGTCGCCGATGCGGGTGGTGAGGCGCGCCACCATGTCGAGCGAGTCCACCAGCACGAGCAACGGCTTGCTCTCCGGGCGGCCCTTGACCTCGAACACCCGGGCGATCGCGTCGCCGTCGAGGGCGTCGGCGCCGAGGCCGTAGAAGCTCTCGGTGGGAAACGCCACCAGCCCTCCGGCCTCGATCACCGCGCCCGCCCCGCGCATGGTCGCCTCGTCGGGGCGCTCCGGATCCACCCGCGTGACTCTGGTCGAGATCGTGGGCGTCCTCACCCGAGCCGTCTCAGGGCGTGGTGGCCGATGTCCCGCCGGTAGTGGGCGCCCTCGAAGCGGATGCGCTCGACGGCTGCGTAGGCGGTCCGGATCGCGGCGGCCACGTCGGCGCCGAGCGCCTGCACGCCCAGCACCCGGCCGCCCGCGGTGACCAGCGCGCCGTCGGCCCGTGCGGTGCCCGCGTGGAAGACGTTGACGTCGGCGAGCGCGGCCGCCTCCCCGGCGCCCGCGATCGGCCAGCCCGTCTCGTAGCGGCCGGGATAGCCCGCCGAGACCATCACCACGCACACGGAGGCGCGCGGGCTCCACGAGGCCGCGGTCGGCAGCCCCTGCCCGGTGGCCACCGCCTCCAGGAGCGTGAGCAGGTCGCCCTCGAGACGAGGCACGATGACCTGGCACTCCGGATCGCCGAAGCGGCAGTTGAACTCGACGACCTTGGGGCCCTCGCTCGTGATCATCAGGCCAACGAAGAGCACGCCCGCGAACGGAGCCCCTTCCTTGGCCATCGCCGCGATGACCGGCCGCACGATCTCGGCCATCACCCGCTCCTGCATGCTCGAGTCGAAGACCGGCGCGGGCGAGTAGGCGCCCATGCCGCCGGTGTTGGGGCCGCGGTCGCCGTCGAAGACCGTCTTGTGGTCTTGCGCCTCGGCCAGCGGCAGCACCGCCGCGCCGTCGGCCAGGGCGAAGAACGAGATCTCCTCGCCCACGAGGAACTCCTCGACGACGACCGTGAGCCCGGACTCGCCGAAGGCGCGCTCCTCGAAGCAGAGCGCCAGCGCCCGGTCCGCCGCCTCCAGCGTTGGGCAGATGATCACGCCCTTGCCCGCCGCGAGGCCGTCGGCCTTCACCACGAGCGGCGCGCCCAGCTCGCGGCAGTAGCGCCCGGCCGCCGCCGCGTCGCGGAAGGTGGCGAAGCGCGCGGTGGGGATCCCGTGGCGGGCCATCAGGTCCTTGGCGAACGCCTTCGAGCTCTCGATCCGAGCCGCGGCCGCGCTCGGGCCGAACACCGCGAATCCGGTGGCGCGGAGCTCGTCCGCCAGGCCGAGGGCGAGCGGCGTCTCGGGCCCCACCACCACGAGGTCGGGTCGCTCGCTCCGCGCCAACGCCACGACGTCGCCGACCGCGGTATCCGGCACCGCGACGCAGCGGGCGTGGGCGGCGATGCCGGGATTGCCGGGGGCGGCGATCATGCGCCCCAGCCGCGGGCTCTGGGCGAGCTTCCAGGCCAGCGCGTGCTCGCGGCCGCCGCCGCCCACCAGAAGCACGTCGGTCATTCGTCGGTCTCCGGGGTGGCGTCGTCGTCGCCGCCCGGCTCGCCTTCCAGATGCGCGCGGGCGATCTTGGCCCACGGGCTGCCCAGGTCCAGCTCGAGGTAGCGCCGCCAGTGCACCGCTGCGCTCTCGCCACGGCCCATCTTGGCCAGCACGCCGGCCAGGTTGAAGTGGGCGTCGGCGTAGTCGGCCTCGAGCTCGAGCGCGCGGCGGTACCACGTCACCGCCACCGGCAGATCGCCCAGGTCCTCGTGCAGCGAGCCCAGGTTGAACGCGGCCTGACAGCAGCTGTCGTCGGCCTCGAGCGCGGCCCGGTAGCATTCGCCCGCCCGCTCGTACTGCCCCATCCGGTGATGCAACAGGCCGAGGTTGTTCCACGCCGCCGCGTAGCCCGGGTCCATGTCGAGCACCCGCTCGTAGGCGTCCACCGCCGACTCCCAGCGCTCCGGATCGCCGTCCCACTCCGAGGCGCGCTGGAACCACACCTCGGCCGCGTCGGCGGGCGGGATGAGGGGGCGCACCATGCCGGTCAGCAGCGTCTCGCGGGTCTCGCGCTCGAGATCGCCGGCGTCGAAGTCGAGCAGGGCCTGGCCGGTACCGGGGTCCAGGCGGAGCCGGTCCTGCTCCACGACCACCCGGCGGTCGCGCACCACCAGGCGGAGCTCGGCCAGGGGCGTACGTACGTCGGGCACGAGGCGCCGGGCTCCGTCGAGGGCGGCGCGCACCTGGCGCACGCTCGCCCCGTTCTCGAGCAGGTTGGCCGCCGCGCGCACCGAGACCAGCTCGCGGAAGCGGAGGCCGCCCGGGTCGTCGCGGAGCAGCCCGAGACGCCGGAGCTGCAGCTTGCGCTTCGGAGACAGCCGGAGGAGCCGCGTCAGCTCCCGCAGCGTGAAGACCCGCTCGCGCGGAGGACTAGTGCTTGAAATGGCGAATCCCGCACACCACCATGGCCATGCCGTGCTCGTCGGCCGCCGCCACGACCTCCTCGTCGCGGAGGGAGCCGCCCGGATGGATCACCGCGGTGGCGCCGGCCTTGGCCACCACGTCGAGCCCGTCGCGAAACGGAAAGAACGCGTCCGAGGCGCACACCGAGCCCTGCGTCTCGAGCCCGAGCTCGCGCGCCCGCATCACCGCGATGCGCGCCGAGTCCACCCGGTTCATCTGGCCGGCTCCGACCCCCACCACCTGCTCCGGCGTCGCCAGCACGATGGCGTTGGACTTGGCGTGCTTGGCCACGCGCCAGCCGAAGCGCAGCCCGCGCATCTCGGCCTCGGTGGGCGGGCGCCGCGAGACGACCTTGAGCGCGCCCGGATCCAGGTCGGTGAGATCGGCTTCCTGCAGGAGCACCCCGCCCCAGACGCTCCGGATCTCCTGAACGCGCGCGGGATAGTCCCGCCGCGCGCAGGGCAGCTGGAAGACCCGGCACTTCTTCTTGGTCCGCCGGATCTCCTCGAGCGCGTCCGGCTCGTAGCCCGGCGCGAAGAGGATCTCGAGCAGGATGCCGGAGAGCTCCTTGACCACCTCGAGATCTACCGTGCGGTTCACCCCCACGATGCCACCGTAGATCGAGACCGGATCGCAGGCCTTGGCCCGGCGCACCGCCTCGCCCGCGTTCTGGCCGAGCGCGACGCCGCACGGGTTCGTGTGCTTGATCACGACCGCGGCCGGGTCGTCGAACTCGAGCAGGAGCCCGAGGGCGGCCGACCAGTCGAGGAGGTTGTTGTAGGAGAGCTCGGGACCGTGGAGCTGGCTGGCCGCGCTGAGGCCCAGGGAGCCCGCGGCGGGCCGGTAGAAGGCGGCGGACTGATGCGGGTTCTCGCCGTACCGCAGCGACTGCACCAGGCTCCCCTCGACGGCCAGGCGCTCCGGGAACCCGGTCGCCGCCGCCGCCGGGCGGCCCACCGCGTCCGGCTCACGCAGGTAGGCCGCGATCGCGGCGTCGTACTGCGCCGTGCGTCGGAAGGCCTCGAAGGCCAGGCGGAAGCGGGTGGCGTCGGAGAGCGCGCCGTCGGACTTCCGCAGCTCCTCCAGCACCGGGTCGTACTGGCCCGGATCGGTCACCACCGCCACGTGGGCGTGGTTCTTGGCCGCGCCCCGGATCATGCTGGGGCCGCCGATGTCGATGTTCTCGATGGCCTCCTCGAGCGTGACGCCGGGCCTCGCCACCGTCCTCTCGAACGGATAGAGCGTCACTGCCACGAGGTCGATCGGCCGGATGCCGTGCCGGTCGAGCGCGGCCGCGTGCTCGGGCAGGTCGCGCCGGGCCAGGATCCCGCCGTGCACCTTCGGGTGCAGCGTCTTCACCCGGCCGTCCAGGATCTCGGGAAAGCCCGTGACGTCGGAGACGGAGACGACGGGAATCCCGGCCTTGCCGAGCTCGGTCGCCGTCCCCCCCGTGGAAACGATCTCGAAGCCGCGGGAGTGCAGCTCTCGGGCCAGGTCGGCGATGCCGTCCTTGCGGTAGACGGAGAGGAGCGCGCGCTTGGCGGTGGGTGGCTTCATTCGTCTCCCTCGGTCGAAGGCGGCGGGGGCGGCGGTCCGTCCGGCGGGGCCCCCCGCGGGGCGACCTCGATGGGCCGCGGCTGGCGGGTGAGGTCGCCCCTCGCCTCGCGCCAGACCGCGAGCCAGGTGGCCGCGATCGCCGTGACCGCGCGCGAGTAGGAGAGGGAGGCGACCCCGAAGACGGGCGATCGGAAGTCGATCGTCCGGTGATCGACCAACCGCCCGTTCTGGAAGAGCTCGGTCCGGATCACGGCGGACTGGGCGCGGCTGCGCTCGAGGAGCGCCTGCCAGTACGCGGGCAGGTCCTTCCGCGCCATCTTCAAGGCCGGCGGATCCTCGAGCACGACCGGGATCTTGTCCACGTTTCCCTCGACGAACGCGTAGTACTCGCGGACGACACCCGGCGGATACCCCTCGGCCCCGGCCGTGAGGACGGGATCGGCGAGGTCGGCCGGGATGCGAAGGAGGCCGCCGAGACGCACGAGACCTTCGCTCACGCGCTGGGCTTTCAGGAGCTCGATGACCCGGGCCGCCTCGGCGTCGAGGGCGGCCACGGTCTGCGGGGTCAGGCCTCCGGCCTGCAGATCCACGGCCTGGGCCTGGCCGACGCTCGGCGGAAAGCGCCGCACCTCTTCGAGCACCTGCGGCTCGCGCTCGCGGAGGAGCTTGGCCAGGGAGCGCGGGCAGAGCCGCCGCGCGTCGCGGTTGAGCGCTTCCATGAGGGGAGAGGTCCACGCGCCGGCGTTGCCGGCCAAGAGGCTCGCGAGCAAGCTCAGGGGGAGGACGCGGGGCACGATCCTACTTGACGACCTTGGCCTTGAGGCTCACCCTGCCGTCCTTCGTCTCCAGGCGGAAGTCCACGGCCTGCCC
>DATIWG010000058.1:0-3145 GCA_035519555.1 Nitrosotalea sp.
GCCGGAGGCCCGGCGGGAGCTGGGTCGCCTCGGACGAGCCTCGGGTTCCTAGGCGCGGAGCGCCGCCCGATGCGGCGGGGCCATGAGCGTGTCAACAGACGTGAGCGCTCCTGGCGCTATGTGAGGCGAACGCGCATGACGAGTGGCCGAGCGCGCTGGGCCGGGCCCTCTACCAGACTCAGCGGCCAACCTCGGGCACGGAGAGGCCGCGACAGATCTTGCGGGCGAGCACATCGGAGATTTCGGTATGTCTAGCGGCGAATCGGGTCGCGACGGTCGGCCGCCGTCTCCCAGATCCCCCAGGCGAAGGCTGGCACCGTGTGCAAGAGGTGCTGGAAGCTCCGCGTGCTCATGAACAGGACCTCGGCGTCGGCGGACACGACGCTGACGTTGGCCTCGCGAGTCCCGCCTTCCAGCAGGCCCAGTTCGCCGAAGACGTCGCCCTCGCTCAGCTCGCCGAGAAACCGGCCTTCGGTCCCGACCGCGAGGTGGCCCGACAGGAGGATGTAGAACCCGTCGGCCTCGTCTCCCTCGACGAGGATGTGCTGGCCCTGCGTGAACTCCTTGATCCGGCTGAAGATGGCGAAGCCGGAGAGCTGACTCGAGGTCATGTGCTCGATCAGGCTCCTGGCCCCCGGCTCCAGCGCCGCCTTGAGTCGGGCGCGCTCCTGGGCGAGCTGCAGCCGTGGGAGCAGGCTCCTGATCCTGCTGACCCGCTCCTGGATCACCGGGTGCTTGCCGACCAGCCAGTGGTACTGCTCCTCGCTGAGCCGGATCGTCTGGGAGGGGCGGTCGGCCACCACGTCGGCCGCGCGGAAGCCGCGCTGGTGGCTGATTCCCCATTCGCCGAAGGTGTCGGCCTTGCCCAGCGTCGCGATGACGCGGCGGCCGTCGCGCACGCTCACCCGTCCGTCGGCGATGATCTGGAAGGCCATGGGCTCCCCGGGGGCGACCGGGCCCTTGCGGATGATGACTTCGTCCGGGAGATAGGTGACGATCTCCGCGCCGTGGAGCAGCGTCTCGAGCGTATCGGACGGCATGTCGTACAGGTAGGCCACGGCCCGCATCGTCTCGAGCAGCATGCGCTGCCGCGAGCGCGGCGTCGGCGGCAGGAGGACCTGGGTTGCGAAGAGGCGTGGCTTGCCGGGCGCGAAGCCTCGCGGCACGTCCCCGTCCGCGATGTGGACGAGGGACATCCGGCTGGTGATGGCGTCGGGCAGGGCGCGGAGCGCCTCCTTGTCGGTGTGGATGGGCGGGACACCGGCCTCGTGGTAGAGAAGGTCGACGGTGGGTTCTCCGTCCGGCGTCCAGAAGAAGTACATGAGGTCTTGGAAGTGCGGCTCCGGTAGCTTCCCGCGCCGCCGGAGATCTTCCAGCATTGCGGGATCGTACTGGGTGTCGCCCGAGTACCCGAACGTCCGCCCGCTGAACGTGAGTTTGAAGCCGTTGGTCGGGATCGGATGGAGGTTCCAGCGGGTCTCGAGTTGAGCGAAGTCGCCCGCCACCTCGATCCGCACCCGGTCGCCCGGGTTCGCGGCGATGTGCGTGACGAGGCGCTCCCGCTCGAAGTCGTGCCCGGTGACGAGTCGCGCCTTCTCGACGAAGGCGCGGAAGACGGGGTCGGACGCGATCACCCGCGTCTGGCTGCCGCTCACCAGCTTCTCGACGAGCCCGCCGTCGTGGTCGGCGTGGACGTGGGTCAGGAACACGTAGGGCACATCCAGGGGCGCGACCCCGATCTGGTCGAGGTAGGCGAGCGCTTCGGAGGAGGGATCGACGAGGATTCCCTTGCCGTCGACCCAGATGATGAAGCTGGTAAAGTCGCCACTCGCGTCGAAGCCGTGGCTGGTCCCGAGGGGCGTGACACCGAACCGCGGCCGCTCACTCGCGAACTGGATGGCCTCGCAGAGCTCGGTGGGGATGTGCCGGAGCAGCCGCGGCGGCGCCCCCACCTCGAGTTTTTTCTCGCTCGACCGGCCGTCGGGCTGCGTGATGCGCACGTCGAAGCCGCGCCCGGAGGGCACCACTTGCACCTCCGCCGACGGCAACGGGATGACGATCGCCTCGCCGTCGAGAGCGAAGAAGTCCACGTACGCGTCGATCCCGAGGAGCGGGCTCCCCGGGCTGCCATCCCGGCGGGCGCCGTAGAGCTCGTGAGCGGTGCGCAGGAAGTGGTACGTCTCGCGCGACCCGATGCCGTACGTCTCGGCGAGCTTCTCGAAGCAGGGCGGCTCCGGTGCCGCCGGGTCGAAGAGGCCGAACAGCGTGAGGGTGAGCAGCCGATGAAGGATCTGCCATTGCCGGGAGGTGCCGACGATGCGCGTGCGCGTCTTCTGGCGCAGGAAGAAGTTCAGGTAGACGAGGAACTCGATGTCGGCGTAATTGGTCTTGCCCTCGAACAGGCTCGCCGGCAAGATGAACAGGTGGTCGCCCTGGAGTCCTTCGCGCAGGATGTCCTTGGTCGTGTGCGACAGGCTGCCGAGCTGGACGCGGGTCGCGCCGTCGGGGCTGAATAAGACGGTGGGGTCGAGTGATCGCACGGCGCGATGCACCGCGATCAGCGCTTGCGTGAACCCGGCCTCCCCGACGTTCCCGGCGCGAAGGGCGGCCACGATGGCCTCGTGCAGCTCGCCACGAACGGCCCGCGCGGCGTACCGCCGGACCAGCTCCTTCTCGGGCTCCGCGAAGGTATCGAAGACCTCGTGGACGAGCACGAGCGGCCCGGCGTCGGCGGTGTTGATCAGGATGCCGATGGGGCGCTCGCCCTCGGGCACGACCAGCGCCTGCCGCCACGAGTCGCGCGGTGAGTGGGACGCCACTACCCGGAGCGGGATCTCGCCGTCTCCGTCGACGCTGATCGTCCGGAGCCCGAGATACTCCAGCGCCACGTCGGCGAGCTTCGCCCCCCGCCTCAGCTCCTCTAGCTCCGCCTCGCGGAGCACGCGGCTCGGCAGGTTGGGAGCCAGCATGTCGATGATGAGCGTCTCGATCGGGGTCTGCACGGACTCCGCTGACAGCCAGATCCCGGTGAGCGGGGCCGGTGCCTCCGGAGACCGTGAGGTCATGTGCGCGACAGACTAGACTGGCGGTACTGCCCGCGTCAAGCGCGCCCGGGTAGGCGGCTTGCGGAGTCTCGCGCCGATCC
>DATIWG010000059.1:0-20346 GCA_035519555.1 Nitrosotalea sp.
CTGCGGACCTCAAGACGGCTGCAATGTTGGTGCAGCAGGCCGACGCCGCGTGCCAGGCCGGGAATACCGGGATGGCCTCGGAGAAGGCCAAGGCGGCCATGGAGCTTCTGAGGAAGTAGCCCACCCCGCCGTGACGGCAAGAGCCCCAGGGGGTCAATCCCCCTGGGGCTCTTGCTGCGTCTATGCGCCTCGCAAGGAGCGCAACCCTCACGCGGGGCGAGGCGTCTTGCAGGGCCCTATCTCAGTCAGATTCCGGCCACAGATTGGGCACTCGCGATGACCGGGGTCGTCTACCGCAATCACTTCCACGGCGCCGCACTTGCGGCACTGAGCCCAGCGCGTCAAGTTCACTGATTGATCCATCGGCTGGTTCTCCTTTACCGCCACGCATGCTTGCGTCGGGGCGGAGGGGCCAACCTTCGGGAACAGCAAGGGATGGGCCAGGCCGAAAAGGTCTGGAAGTCAGTATGTTGTGGTGACGGGCTTGCCCGCGACTTCCGAAGCTTGTCAGACATAGTGACATCCGGTAACCAACATCACATCTGGATGTCGGACTCACAGTAACCGCCCACCAAGCTGTCCGGGTGCCACCGGGCGCCGTGCTGCTCGCAGATCGCCTTCAGTTCGTCCTGCGTGTAGATTGGCGTGATCGGTGCGCCGCGGCACCCGGCCAGGATGGTCACGGCGATCGCGACGAGTGCCGCTCGTCCCCTGAGCAGCACCGTGCTTCGTCGAGCCAGACTGACTAGCGCGGTGGCCGTGAGGACTGACCCGGACTGGGCGGCAAGGGTTTCCGAGAGGCTGATGCCAACTGGTGGAACTCGCTGCTGTCGGAATCGGTCTTGCCTCCCACCTGTGTCCCGCACACGCTGCAAGTGTAGTCGTACTTGTTGCCGTCCGGCAGGACGAGGAGCAGTTGCTTCCTCACCGGGTTCGCCTGCTTGCAGCGCGGGCAAAACAAGCTCGACGCCTCAAACTCGCGGAAGCTGTCTACCATGTGGTCATTCTAGAGCACCGACCGCCCGGAGGTAAGAGCCAGGCCATGACCCGGTGACGCGGAATGGGGGGACTCGGCGGAATCGGTCGGGGACAGACCAGGAGACCCGGCAGTATTATCAGGTGATGAACGAGTGGCGGAGCGTGCCGGGCCAGGAGCCCGGCAACATCGAGGCGCGCCGCGAGCGCACCCGCCTGGGTCGAGGCGCGGGCACCTAGCCGCGGCGATCATGCTCTGGCTTCTCGGGCTCGAGCACGGCTGGAATTGAACAGGGCCCACCCGGACAAACCCGGGGCCGGCCACCGCGGCGACGTTCCCGTCGGATTCTCGCTGCCCTGGCGGCCACTGCGCCCGCCGCGGCGCACCACCGGGCGTGAGCGCCGCCGGCTCGACCCGCGGCGCGGGCTGCTCAAGCGGGCCGAGCGGATCCTCGACCGCGTCACGGCACGCTACGTGTATCCACATCTGCTCGGGGTGTGGCACCCGTACTGCTGGCTACTGCCGCGCCGCTTCTCCCTGGCCGTCGCCACCGTGACGCCGCCCCGCTGGCCGCGCGACGTGGCCGATCTTCGGGTCCTGCTCCTGAGCGACATTCATACCGGAGCCTTCCTCCATCCGGAAGTGCTCGGGCCGATTCTCGAGGAGCTGATGCGGCTCCAGCCCGATCTGGTCGCCGTCACCGGCGATATCGTCGAGGGACGGGTCGAGGATCTCGACGGCTTCCTGCCCGTGCTCGCCCTGCTGGCCGCGGCGCCGCTCGGGGCCTGGTATTGCTTCGGCAACCACGACTACTTCACCGGTGAGCCGGACCGGATCCGCGATCTGCTCCGGTCGATCGGCATCCAGACCCTCTGCAACGAATCGCGGGTGCTGCGCCGCGATCGCGGGGATGTCGTCATCGGCGGCATCGACGACCGCACACTGGGCACCCCCGACTGGGAGCGCCTCGCGGCCGCCCCCGGGCCGCCGCACCTGCTCCTCGCCCACCACCCCGACGACTTCTACGAGGCCGAGCGCCGCGGCGTCGCTCTCGTGCTCTCCGGCCACACGCACGGAGGACAGATCCGCTTTCCGGCCGGGCCGCCCATCGTCCGCCAGAGCCGCTTCTACCTCGACGAAGGTCTCTACGTGCACGGGTCCACCATGCTCGCGGTGACGCGCGGCCTCGGGGCCGTCGGGCTCCCGTGGCGGATGGGAGCGAATCCCGAGGCGGTCCTGCTCCGCATCAGCGCCGTACCATCGACGTAGCCGCTTTCGACCAATCGTCATCGCGCTTGGCCAACGCCTTCGCCTTCGCGTCCATGTCGGCTGCGAGATCGCGCGCCGCGAAGTCTTCATGATGGCTCGGCCGGTGCAGCCCCCTATGATCGGGCTCAATGGGCAGCCCGGCCACAGGGTTCCTGCACATCACCCGAGTTCCTGGCGATATCGACCCCGTCAACGCCGAGTACCGGATCGTCTTCGCGCCGCTGGGCGGCCGGCTGCGCCGTCGCCAGGTTCGATGCCAGGGCCTCGACGCGCTCACCGACTTCCTGCGGCAAGCGGGCGTGCCGCTCCAGGAGATCGAACGGGCGTGGCAGAATCTGGCGAGGCGCCGGATCTACTCGGTCCCGCGTGTCACGCTGACCCCAGCTCAGCTCGAAGCGCTCGGGCTCTAGCCCCGCGGCCCATGCGCCGCACCTAGCCGCTGAGATCAAATCGAGGGCTTGAATGCCTCGTCCTCGCCGTTCTGCGCACTCGATCCCCGATGAAGACCAGGACCAGGCCCAGGAGCAGTCCGCCGACGCTGAGGCCCACAGTGCGAAGATCGCCGGCGAGCCCAATGCCCAGAGCCACCGCACGGAACGCCGGTCGCAAGCTGGCCGCGGGGAATGATTGAGCGCCCCCTACCAGGACCGAGATCAGGGCTGCGATCGGGAGCGCGAGGCTGTGAAAGCCAATCGCCATCAACGAGAGCTCCACGACCTTGCCCAGGGGGTTGCCCCTCAAGAGGAGGGTGGTCACGGCGAGCGCCGTCACCACGCCGACACCCAGCACCGCCGGCTCGGTCATGGCTTCAGGTATCGCGGAGCTGACAACTGTGTCGATGAGCAGGATCCAGAGCGCCCCGCACACCGAGCCCGCGACGAGCGCCACGAGAATCTTCGCCAGGGTCCGCTGGCGGCGCCGTGCCGACATGAGCACGACGAATCCGAGGCAGAGGAGGAACACCATCACGGCCGCGAGCAAGAAAGAGATAAACGATGCAGTTGTCCAGAACGCCTGGTGTAGCTCGTTTTCCCTGACGGCACATCCGACGGCGGTCAGCCCCATGATGGGGATGCTCACCCGGCGCGCCATCGACTCGAGGGAGGTGAGGGGCGACGACCGGCGGCGTACGTCCGAGGCGGGGTTTGTCATAGAGGGTTCCCTCCTGATCCGCCCGCAGTAGAGATCCAGACACTGGAACTCTACACGAGCTCGGCGGTCCGGGGCAAGAAATGCCTACCATGGCTCGCCCTCGAGGCATCGGGCAGCCGCAATATCTTGTACACTCGAGGACGGTGCCGGACCGGGAAAATCTCGCAGATTCTCCAGCTCTTCCGCTAGAATTCTCCCGCATGCTCGACGTCGTCGTGGTGGGCGGCGGCCCGGCCGGTCTCTACTCGGCGCTGCTTCTGGCCGAGGAGGGCTTCGACGTCGTCGTCCTCGAGGATCATGACACGCTCGGTGCGCCGACTCACTGCACCGGGATCGTCTCGGATGAGCTGTCGGGGCTGTTCAAGATTCCCGAGAGCTTGGTCCTCAATCGTCCGACGGCCTGCCTGATCCACTCGCCGGCCGGCCGGGTCTTCCCCTTTGCTTCCAACGGTGAGGGGATCGCCGTCATCGATCGCGGCGAGTTCGACCGGGAGCTCGGGGCGGCCGCTCAGCGCGCCGGCGTCGACATCCGGACGGGGTTCAGGGTGGAACGGCTCCGCCCGGAGCCCCGAAGCATGCAGATCGAGGGCTCGGCCGGAGTGCTGAGGGCGCGCGTGTGCATCCTCGCCTGCGGGGTCGGCTACGGGCTGCAACGCCAGCTCGGGCTCGGGCTCCCGTCGCTCTTCCTGCACTCGGCCCAGCTCGAGGTCGACACGACCGAGGCGGGGCCGCTCGTGGAGGTGTACCTCGGCCGGCAGGTCGCGCCGGACGGCTATGGCTGGGTGGCTCCGATCGTCCGCGGCGAGCGTGCACGGATGAAGGTGGGCGTGGTCGGGCGGGGCGATGCCGGCAAGTACCTGCAAGCGCTTCTGGCGGCGCCGGGCGTGAGGGAGCGGGTCGCGTCGGTGCCCGACGCGATGATCCGGCGGCTGCTGCCGGTGAGCCCGGCGGCCCGTACCTATGGACATCGGGTGCTGGCGGTGGGCGACGCCGCGGGCCTCACCAAGCCCACCACGGGCGGCGGCATCTTCTACAGCCTCCTCTCCGGGCTCCTCGCCGCCGAGACGCTCGCGCCCGCGCTGCGGCGGGACGAGGTGAGGGGAGACGACCTCCGTGCGTATCAGGCCCGCTGGAAGGCCCGGCTCAGCGCGCACCTCTGGATCTCGAGCCGTGTGCGCCGTCTCTTCGCCCGGCTGACGGACCAGGAGCTGGAGACCCTCCTGGAGGGACTGGCATCGGACGATGTCCAGCGCGCGATCCAGGCCACCGCCCGCTTCAACTGGCACGGGGACCTCATCCGGGCCCTCCTCGGCCAGCCCGCGGTGAAGTCCACGCTGTTCCGGGCCTTCCTGAGGTAGGCGCGCGCTCCAACGCGACGTCCGCCGGGGTGCGGGCGTCGATGTCACGCCGTGGCCGCGTGCTCGCCTTCCACCACGACCGCGAAGCCGCGCGCCCGCACGGCCTCGTCGATGGCCGCCTGACGTCGCCGATCACGCACGCGTCGCTCCGTGGTGTCCGGCTGCGATTGATGCCGGCGCTCGCCCTCGCGGCGGTCCAGGATGACACGGACCGCTCCACCACCGACCTCACGCTGGAGATCGTCGTAGAGCGCGCGCTTCGATCGGGCCACGATGAACAGGCGGCCGATGGCCTGCAGCTCGTCGGCCGCGCTCGACAGCCAGGGCCGCATGCCCATCTCGTGCAGCAGCAGGACCGCGTCGGCGAGACGGTCCGCCGCCGCGGTGCGACGGCCGGTTCGCTGGTAGAGCCGGCCGAGGCCGAGGAGCGTCTGGGCAGTCAGCGGGCGCATCGCCAGCTCGTCGGCCAGCGCGAGCGCCTGTCGGTAGCTGTCCTCCGCCGGGCCGGGCTCGGCGGGACTCGCGGCGGCCAGCACATCGCCGAGGAGCTTGAGGCCTCTCGCATGATGGCCGTGCTCCTTGTGCGCGAGGGCCAGCTCCAGCGCTCGTTGCGCGACCGCTCTCGCGCTCTCGATCTGCCCGGCGGCCAGGAGCCCTTCGGCGAGGTGAGAGGTCCAGAGGGCAAGGTAGGCGCGGATGCCCAGCGCCTCGTTGCGGCTCACGGTCTCCTCGAGCAGGGCGAGCCCCTCGGCGACCTGGCCGAGCCGGACCCGGGTGAGCCCGAGCAGCGAGAACGGGATGGTCCAGACGTCCAGGCCCTTCTCGCGGCACGCGTCCACGCTCTGCTGGAGGAGCGATTGAGCCTCCTCGAGCTGACCGCGGCGGAGGTGAACGAGGCCGGCCAGTGTCTGCGCGATGACCTGCGGATAGGGATGGCCCGTGGCCTTGGCGGCGCGGGCGGCCTGGTCGAGGTAATCGATCGCGGTGTCGAACTCGCCCAGGTCGGTACAGGTGAACGCCAACCACGCGGCCGACGTCACGAACGAGATGCGATTCTGGATGGTCGCGCCGTCGGCCGGCGTCACGCCGAGCGCGTCGATGTTCTGACGCAGGACGCGCTCGGCCTCCCGGAGCTTGCCCTGGGCATGATAGCTGGTGCCCAGGTATCCGCGCGCCAGGGCCTGGAGCGATCGATCCGCGACGGTCTCGCCGAGGCGCAGGCAGCGCTCGCCGTACTCGATGGCCAGGTCCGGCTCACCCTTGAGGTAGTAGTAGTTGGCCAGGTAGGTGTAGACCCGCGCCAGGCGCGGCTCGTCCCCGAGCTTCTGCGCCATCGCCTCGGCTTCCTGCGAGAGGGTCAGCACACGGTCGAGCTGCCCCATCTGGAGCACCGGCGGCCGCAGGTCGAGCCGCAGATCGATCGCCAGCTCGGCTCGCTCCCGGTTGTCCGGGAGATGGGACAGGGCGGCGAGCGCCTGCTCGAAGAAGCTCACGGCTTCACGGTTGATGCCGCGCGCGCCCGCCCTGGCGCCGGCCTGCCGCAGGTACGCCGCCGCCTTGTGCCACACCTCCCCGCGCAGGGCGTGGAGGGCCAGGGACTCCACCTGCTCGCCGGGGCGGTCGGCGTGCATCTGCTCCAGTGCTTCCATCACGCGCGCGTGCAGAGCTCGACGTCGATCCCTGAGGAGGGTGTCGTAGGTCACCTCCTGGGTGAGGGTGTGACGGAACGTGTACTCCATGCTCGGAAACAGTCGAAGCTCGTGCAGGAAATCTCCGGCCTGGAGGATGGCGATGTTCCGGCGGGTCTCGTCCTCCGACATGTCGGCGATGGCCTGGAGCAGCACGAGCGGCACGTCCTTGCCGATCACGGACGCGGCCTGCAGCAGGCGCTTGGCTTCCGGCGGCAGGCGATCGATGCGCGGCGCCAGCACCGCATGGATCGTGGCCGGAAGCTGGATGCTCGCGAGCGGCTTGACCAGGCGATACGCTCCCCGCTCTCCCGCCAGCACGTTCGTCTCCACCAGGGTGCGGATGGACTCCTGGAGGAAGAACGGGTTGCCCTCCGTCCGGCCGATGAGCCAGACCTTCAGCGCGTGCAGACTCGGGTCGCTCCCGAGGAGGGGATCCAGCAGCTGCTGCGCGCTCTCGGCGGGCAGCGGCCGCAACAGGATCTCCGTGTAGCTCGGGCTCCCGGTCCATGGATGCTGGTATTCGGGCCGGTGGGTGAGAAGGAGAAAGATGCGGCTGTCGGCGAGGCTCTGCACGACGGCGTCCAGGAACGCATGGGTCTGCGAATCCATCCAGTGCAGGCTGTCGAAGACCAGGAGAAGCGGCTGGATCCGGCTCTCGCGCAGGATCAGCTGCCTGAGCGCCTCGAGCATGTGCTCGCGCCGGCGGAGCGGATCGAGCGCCTGCCACCGGGCGTCCTCGGCGGGGACGTCGAGGACCTGCAGGAGGGCGGGTCCCGAGGGCCAGGCGTCCTCCTGCAGCGTGTGCAGGTGCGTGGTGACCTTGTCGCAGACCGTGCGGGCGTCGTCCTGCGGGTCGATCTGGAAATAGGTCCGGAGGGGCTCGAGGAGCGGGAGGTAGGCCGTCGTCTTTCCGGAGGAGACGCCGGCCGCCTCCAGGGTGCGCCATCCTTGCGCCGCATCCGAGTGCAGGAATTCCCGCATGAGCCGCGACTTGCCGACTCCCGGCTCGGCGGCGATCGCCACCACCTGCCCGGATCCGGTGGCCGCGCGCTCGAGGGCGTGCTGCAGGGTCGCCATCTCGACCTGCCGCCCCACGAAGCGCGTGAGGTCGCGCGCCGCTGCGGCCTGACGGCGCGAGCCGGTCGTGCTCGCCCCGGTCACCTCGTAGATGTCGATCGGGGCCACCAGCCCCTTCACGGGCCGCAGGCCGACGTGATTCGCGGCGACGGTATCGCGGGTGAGGGCCAGCATCGCCGCCGGGATGAGGATCGAGCCGGGGGCGGCCATCTGCTCCATGCGGGCGGCGAGGTGCGTCGTCTGGCCCACCGCCGAGTAGTCCATGTGCAGGTCGTTTCCGATCGACCGCACCACGACCTCGCCGCAGTTGAGCCCGACCCGGATATGGATCGGCACGCCGACCGAGCGGAAGACCTCCTCGGAATACCGCTTCACCGACTCCTGCATCCGCAACGCGGCGTAGCATCCGCGCGTCGCGTGATCTTCGTGGGCCAGGGGCGCGCCGAAGAGCGCCATGATCCCATCGCCCATGACCTGGTTCACAGTGCCCTCGTAGTAGTGCACGGCTTCCATCATCCGGTCGAGAACCGGATCGAGGAGCTTGCGGGACTCTTCGGGATCGCGATCGGCGAGCAGCTCCGTGGATCCCTTGAGATCGGCGAAGAGAACGGTGACCTGCTTCCGTTCGCCTTCGATGGCGGCCTTGGATGTCCGAATTCTCTCGGCGAGGTGCCGGGGGATGTGGCTGCCCGGAGCGCTCGCCGTGGAGGACGACGCGAGCGCCGGGAGTCGCGTGCCGCACGCCCAGCAGAAGCTCTGCCCGGGACGGTGCGCGGTGCCACAACCGGGGCACGCAGGAGTGAGCGGGGCCCCGCACTCACCGCAGAACTTGGCGCCAGCCGGGCTTTCTTGCTGGCACTGGGCACAAACCATCGACGGCCTCCATTCGTTCGCGGAAGTCGCACCGCGAAGCGAACTGCGCGGAGCTTAGCGCCTGGCGGCAGGGTGCGTCAAGCAAATGCGAGCGGCAAGTCCGAGAGCGTTCCGGTTCCTTGCGCACGACTTGCGCATCATGCTACGGTGCCGCGGGCCGGGAGGGCCGCTGATAGATGTTTCTCGACCGACGGCTGGAAACCCTGGATCCGGAGCTGCTCCGGAATCACCAGTGGGCGCGGCTCGGGGCCGTGATCGAGGCTGCGGTGCCGGCCAATCCGTTCATCACCACCCGGTGGAGACGGGTGGGTCTGGATCGGGCGCAAGATCTGCGGAGCTGGGACGACTTCCGGCGGCTGCCGCTCACGCCGAAGAGCGAGCTGGTCGAGGACCAGGCCGTCAATGCCCCCTTCGGGACCAATCTCTCGTATCCGATCGAGCGCTACGTGCGTGTGCACCAGACATCCGGCACGACCGGGACCCCGCTGCGCTGGCTCGACACGCAGGAGTCCTGGCAGTGGTGGGCGCGCTGCTGGACCTTCGTGCTCCGCGGCGCGGGGCTCGGGCCCGGTGATCGCGTGTTCTTCCCGTTCTCGTTCGGGCTGTTCGTGGGTTTCTGGGCCGGCTTCGAGGGTGCCCAGCTTCTTGGCGCGATGGCCATCCCAGGCGGCGGGCAGGACTCGGCCCAGCGGCTGGCCGCCATGACGGCGCTCGGCGCCACCGCGGTGTGCTGCACGCCGTCCTACGCGCTGCACCTGGCCGAGGTCGCGCGCGAGCGCGGGCTGCCGCTCGACCGGCTCGGCATCCGTGCCACCGTGCACGCGGGCGAGCCGGGCGCGGGCATTCCCGCGGTGCGGGCGCGCATCGAGGAATGCTGGGGTGCCCGCGCCTACGACCACGCGGGCATGACCGAGATGGGGGCCTACGGCTTCGAGTGCGCGGCCCAGGCGGGCCTGCACGTCAACGAGTCCGAGTTCATCGTCGAGGTGATCGATCCGGCCACCGGTCATCCGGCGGACGAGGGCGAGCTCGTCCTGACCAACCTGGGCCGCCTCGGCTCGCCGCTGCTCCGCTACCGGACCGGCGACCGCGTTCGCGTGGCGAAGGACCCGTGCTCGTGCGGCCGACGCTTCCTGCGCCTCGAGGGCGGCATCCTGGGCCGCGTCGACGACATGCTGATCGTCCGCGGGGTGAACGTGTTCCCCTCCGCGCTCGAGGGCATCGTGCGCCGCTTCCCCGCGGTCGACGAGTTTCTGATCGAGGTGTATCGCCGCGGCCAGCTCGACGAGGTGCGCCTGCTGCTCGAGGTGAGTGGACAGGCCGCACCGGTGGTGGCAGCCGTGCAGGAGGCGGTGCGCGTGGATCTCGGCATTCGCGTGGAGGCAGTGCCGGTGCCGGGCCAGAGCCTGCCGCGCTACGAGCTGAAGGCCCGGCGCCTCGTGCGCCGGACGAGCGCGTAGCTCCCGCCTGCTCTACGCGCCACCCGGGCCGCGTGGATGTGTTGACCCGGCGGCGCGCGCACTGGTACTGAATAGCCATGCCGTCCGCCGTGCCCGGCTCGGAGACCTTCCCCGCGCTGATCGCTCGCATCGCCGCCGGCGATCGTGATGCGTTCAGCCGCTTCTACGATCTGGCCTCCCCGCTGGCCTTCGGCCTCATCCGGCGCGTGCTGCGCGACCCGGAGGCCGCGGCCGAGGTGCTGCAGGAGGTCTTCTGGCAGGTCTGGCTGGAGGCGCCCCAGTACGATCCGAAGCGGGGCAGCCCGGAGGCCTGGCTCGTCATGCGGGCCAGGACCCGGGCAATCGATCGGCTGCGGTCCATGCGTAGAAGAGACAGGACCTTCGTGGCCCCGCTGGACGAGTCCGTGGCCCGGCGGGATCATGGGTCGGCGGAGAATCCCGCCGTGATGGCCGAGCATCGCGACCTCGTGCAGGCGGCGCTGGCCCAGCTCCCGGAGGCGCAGCGGCGGGTCATCGAGCTGGCCTTCTTCGAAGGCCTGACGCAGTCGGAGATCTCGCTGAAGCTGGGGGAGCCGCTCGGGACCGTCAAGACGCGCGCGCGGCTGGGGCTGGAGCGCCTGCGGAGCGCGCTCAGAGGGGAGAGGCTGTCGGCGACATGACCCGCGACGAGATCAGCGAGCTGGCGGCGGCCTATACCCTGGGCGTGCTCGAGGGCGCGGACCGCGCGCGCTTCGAGGCGCTGCTGCGCGCGAGCGACGCCGAGGCCCTGGCCGCGCTCCGCGACGCCGAGAACACGCTGGTCGACCTCGCCGCCGCCGCGCCCGCGCCGCCGCCGCCCGCGATCAAGGTCGCGCTGATGGAGCGGATTGCCGCCGAGCCGACGGCGTCGCGGGCGCCGGATCCGGTGCACCCGGCGCCGAGCCGTCCCCGTGCACTGTGGCCCGCGATCCTGGGCGGAGCCATGGCCGCCGGTCTGGCCGCGGTGGTGGTCGGCTGGACGGTGTCCTCGACCTACGAGAAGCGTCTGGACGCACTCGCGCACGACGCCGACCAGCTCAAGGTGGAGCTGCGGAACCAGCAGGCGATCATGGCGATACTGCGAGATCCCGCGACCCAGGTGGTGGTGCTCGCGGGGCTGCCCCCGGCTCCGGAGGCGCGCGCGCGGATGATGTGGCACGCGCACACCGGAGGCGTGTTCGTCGTCACCGGGCTGCCCACGCCACCCGAGGGCAAGGCCTACCAGCTCTGGGCGATCGCGGGCAGCAACGCGCCCGTCTCCGCGGGCGTCTTCTCGGTGGACGCGAACGGGACGGGGAGCCTGGCGGTGCACCCGCTGCCGGGCGTGAGCACGGTCGACGCCTTCGCGGTGACGCTGGAGCCGACGGGCGGGTTGCCCGCACCCAGCGGCGAGATGTACCTCCTCGGCAAATCCTGACTACATCCCCCGTCGTCTCGCCGCGTGCAGCACGGCGATGATGGTCATGGCGTCCTTGATCTCGCCCCGCTCCACCATCGCGAGCACCTCGGTGAAGGAGAACGCGCGCCGCTCGATGAACTCGGTGTGGTCGGCCTGCCGCGAGACCGGTCGCAGATCCTCGGCCACGTAGAGATGGGCCACCTCGTGGAGGATGCTCTTGGAGGTCTGGAAGTCGCACAGCTCGACGAGGCGGCCGGCCTCGTACCCCGCCTCCTCGGCCAGCTCGCGCTGCGCCGCCTGGATCAGCGTCTCGCCGGCGTCCTGGCCGCCGGTGGGCATCTCCCAGAAGAAGTCGCCCGCCACGTACCGGTACTGACCGACCAGCAGGACGGTGTCGGGATCGAGGAACGGGAGCACGCCGACGCACTCCCCGCAGTCCACGACTCCGTAGAGCGTGGTGCGACCGTCGGGCAGCTCGACCACGTCCTCGCGAAGCGAGATCCAGCGGTTCTCGTAGACCGGCCGCGTCGAGGTCGTGCGCCAGGGGGTGCGCGGCCATTGCGTCGCGCCCGGGTCGGGTCCGCCGGGTTTCGGGGGTGTGGGCTCGCTCATGATCCGGTTGTATCATGTGGGCCAGGAGGACACCGTGATGGCATTGCCGGCGCCGGTCGAGGCTCTGTGGAACGATCTGGAGAGCGTGCGCGCTCAGCTCCTGAAGGAAGCCGAGGGCCTCAGCCAGGTGCAGGCGGACTGGCGTCCGCGCGACAGCGAATGGTCGGTCGGCGAGATCCTCCACCATCTGATGCTCGCCGAGGTGGGGACGAGCAAGCTCACCTCCAAGCTGCTCAAGGAGGCGCGGCCGCCCATCCCCTCGTTCCCGGCCGACCTGAAGGGCTTTGCGCCACTGCCGCCCCCGCCGCCGGGACCCGCCAAGGCGCCGGAGGTCGTGTACCCGGAGCGCGGGCATCAGATCGATCGGTTGATCGCCGATCTCCGCACGACCCGGGAGCGCAGCCGTCAGTCGCTCGAGCGGATGGCCGGCGTCGATCCGCGGGTGCTCAGGTGGCGCCACTTCACCCTCGGGGAGATGGACCTGGCGCAGTTCTGGCTGCTGCACGTGCGCCACGAGACCGACCACCTGCAGCAGCTGCGCGCCGTGAAGGCGGCCGACGGGTTTCCTTCGTCGTGAAGGTCATCCTCCGGAATCCGCGGCGGGAGATCGACCTGGAGGGCAAGCGCCGGGTGAAGGAGCTGCTCGGCGAGCTCGGCATCCTGCCCAGCACGGTGCTGGTGATCCGCGACAACGAGCTCCTGACCAGCGACGCGGTGGTGGGTGGCGACGACGTGCTCGAGGTGCGCCCGGTCATGTCGGGCGGCAGCGGGAGCGCGCGGTGAAGTGCCGCAAGTGCGGCGGCAGCGCGGCGCTGGAGCTGCGGCGCCACAACGCGGCCTTCTGCTCGCCGCACTTCATCGAGTTCTTTCGCAAGCAGGTGGCGGAGGCGGTGCACCGGCACCACATGTTCTCCCGCGAGGAGACGATCATGGTGGCGGTCTCGGGCGGCAAGGACTCGCTCGCCCTGTGGGACGTGCTGATCGAGGAGGGCTACCAGACCGCCGGCCTTTACCTGGATCTCGGGATCTTCGACTACTCGAAGGAGTCGCGGGCCAAGTGCGAGGCGTTCGCGGCGGCCCGGGGTCAGACCCTGCACGTCGAGCGGGTGGCCGAGGCGGTGGGGGCCCCGATCCCGGTGGTGCAGCAGGTGACGCGGCGGCCGACCTGCTCGGCGTGCGGCCTCTCCAAGCGCTACCTGATGAACCGGGCCGCGCTGCAGCACGGCTACGCGGTGGTGGCGACCGGACACAACCTCGACGACGAGGCGGCCACGCTCTTCGGCTCGGTGATGCACTGGCAGACCGACGCGCTGCCGCGGCAGTCGCCCGCGCTGGCCTCCACCCATCCCAAGCTGGTGCGGCGGGTCAAGCCGCTCTACCGCCTGTCCGAGCTCGAGACGGCGGCCTACGCGTTCCTGCGGGGTATCGACTACATCGTGGAGGAGTGCCCGTTCGCGCAGGGCGCCACGTCGATCGCCCACAAGGAGGTGCTGAACCGGCTCGAGGAGGCTTCGCCCGGATCCAAGCACAACTTCCTGTTCGGCTTCCTCGAGCGCGCGCGGCCGGCCTTCGAGCGGGCGGAGGACGTGACGCTGCAGGAGTGCACCTCCTGCGGGCAGGTGACCACCGGGGCGGTCTGCGCGTTCTGCAAGCTGGCCGACCTGGTCAAGCGGCGTACCTCGTGACTTGCTAGAATCGCTCAGGGAGGAAGCCATGAACAATGCGGTGATCGTCGGAGCGGCCCGGACCGCGGTGGGCAGGAAGAACGGCAAGCTGGCCGGGGTGCGCCCCGACGACCTGCTGGCGGATACGCTGAAGGCGCTCGTCGAGCGCGTGAAGATCGACCCGAGCGAGGTCGAGGACGTGGTGATGGGCTGCGTGGATCAGGTCGGCGAGCAGGGATTCAACATCGCCCGCAACGCCGCCTTGATCGCCGGGTTTCCTCTGGACGTCTGCGGCACGACCCTCGACCGGATGTGCGGCTCCGGGCAGCAGGCGGCCAACTTCGCGGCCATGGGCGTCATGTCGGGCCAGTACGAGTGCGTGATCGCGGGGGGCGTCGAGAACATGAGCCGCGTGCCCATGGGCTCCAACGGGGCCGGGCCCGGCGACGGCCCGCTCTCCCCGCGGCTGCAGGCCCTCTACAACATCGTCCCGCAGGGGCTCTCCGCGGAGATGGTGGCCGAGCAGTGGGGCATCAAGCGGGAGGAGCTCGACGAGTTCTCGGCCCAGAGCCACGAGCGGGCGGGCCGGGCCATCGCGGAGGGGCGGTTCAAGCGCGAGATCGTGCCGGTCGCGCTGGCCGACGGGACCGTGTTCGACACCGACGAGGGCGTGCGGGTGCCGGTGAACCGGGAGAAGATGGCCGCGCTCGTCCCGTCCTTCAAGCCGGACGGCGTCGTCACCGCGGCCAACTCCTCGCAGATCTCCGACGGGGCCGCCGCGCTCCTGATCATGTCGGAGGCGCGGGCGAAGGCGCTCGGGCTCAGGCCGCGCGCGCGCATCGTGGCGACCGCGCTGGCCGGCGTCGATCCGACGATCATGCTCACCGGGCCCATCCCGGCCACCCAGCGGGTGCTGAAGAAGGCGGGGATGAAGCTCGACCAGATCGATCTCTTCGAGATCAACGAGGCCTTCGCGTCGGTGGTGCTGGCATGGGAGCGCGAGCTGCATCCGGACATGAATCGGGTCAACGTCAACGGGGGCGCGATCGCGCTCGGCCATCCGCTCGGCTGCTCGGGCGGCAAGCTCATGACCACGCTGCTGCACGAGCTCGAGCGCACCAAGAAGCGCTACGGCCTGCAGACGATGTGCATCGGCTTCGGGCAAGGCATCGCGACGATCATCGAGCGCGTCTAGCTCGGCCGAGCGAACACACATAAAACGGCCGCCCGGAGCCTCCGGGCGGCCGTTTTTGATTCGTCGGGGTCGCGGGCTATCGGCGGCGCGGCGAGGCGAGCGCCACCTGCACGGTGCGGTGCAGGTCGTGCGGCGGCACCGGCTTGAACAGCAGCGCCGAGATGCCGAGACGTCGGCAGCGCGCCTGATCCTCGTCCTGCAGGCCCCAGCCGGTGATGAAGATGACGGGCACGTGCGGATCGCTGGCCCGCAGGCGCTCGGCCAGGTCCCAGCCGCTCATCTCGGGCATGCCCACGTTGGTGATCACGAGGTCGAAGCCGCTGGGCACGAAGACCCGGAGGGCTTCCGACCCGCTCGGGACCGGGAGCACGTGGTGGCCCGCATCCCGGAGCATCTCGCCCAGGATCGAGAGCACCTGCGGGTCGTTGTCCACGAGCAGGATGCGTCCCTTGCGATCGCCCCGGGTCTCGCCGCCGGTCGTGCTCTCCCCGATCTGGGTCATGCCGATGGGCAGCGTGATCGTGAAGGTGGTGCCCTGGCCCGGCTGGCTGTCGACCCGCAGGTCACCGCCGTGCCGCTCCACGATCGAGTGGGAGACCGAGAGCCCGAGGCCGGTGCCTTCCTCGCCCTTGGTGGTGAAGAACGGGTCGAACACCCGCTTGCGCACGTCATCGCTCATGCCCATGCCGGTGTCGGCCACCGTGATGATCGCGTGGCGGTGATCGCCGAGGCGGGTGCGGATGCGGAGCGTGCCCCCGCGAGGCATGGCGTCGATGGCATTGAGCACGAGGTTGGTGATGACCTCGTTCAGCTCGGCCGGCCGGCCCATGACCATCGGGACCGGCCCGAGCTCGAGCTCGAGCTGCAGCGGTACCCCGCCCTTGATCTTCTTCTCTTCCCAGCGCGGCCGCGTGATGGCGAGCGAGTCCCGCACGACTTGGTTGAGATCCATCGAGACGAACGGCTCGTCGGGCCGCAGGCGCGCGAACTTCTGGATCCGGCGCACCGTCTCGGCTCCGCTGTTGGCCGCCTTCTCGATCACGTCGAGACCGCGCCGGACCACGTCGGTGTTGCCCGGGCTGCGCGCCATCAGCTGCGCGTACCCCAGGATGGCCTGGAGCAGGTTGTTGAAATCGTGGGCGATGCCGCCCGCCATCTGGCCGAGCGCGGTCAGCCGCTCCGACTGGTGCATCTGGGCCTCGATCTCGCGCTGCGTGGTCATGTCGCGCACGATCGCCAGCATGCCCTCGGGATTGCCGTCGCGGCCGGTGAGGGCAGAGAGGGTGACGGCCAGGTTCAGCGCGCGCCCGTCGGCGCGCTTGGCGGCGACGTCGAAGGCCCGCACCGGCGTCTCCCGCGAGAGCGCGGCCCGCGCCGCCTGGTAGGGCGCGGCGGGCAGGAGGCCGGCGAGCGGCTGTCCCACCGCCTGGTCGCGCGACAGCGCGAAGATGCTCTCGGCGGCCGGGTTCCATCCCCGGATGTTTCCCTCGCGATCGACCGAGATGATGGCGTCGCCCGCGGAGCGGATGAGCTGCTCAAGATGTTGCTTGGTCTCTTCCACCTCGCCGTACAGGCTGGAGTTCCGGATGGCGACGGCGAGATAGTCCGACAGCATCTCGAGCAGCTCGCGCTCGCGAGGATCGATCGGACGTGCCCCGGCGCGGTTGGCGACCAGGAGATAGCCGAGGGTGTGGCCGTCGTCGCGAATCGGGCACACCACGCGCATCTCGCCGGGCGTCTCGGAGGGCGCGGCGGCTCCGAGGCGGATCGACGCCTCGTCGTAGCCGAGGGCGGCCTTGAGCTGGTCGGTGATGGCGGTGGAGAGCTGGCGGAACTCCAGCTGGCCGAGCAGGCTCCGGGAGATCTCGCGCAGGATCGACAGCTGGGTGACCCGGAGGGACTGCTCGAGCTGCTCGCGGCGGGCCTCTTCTTCCAGGCCGCGCGTCCGGGTGGAGAGCGTTCGCATCTCCTCGACGAGGGTGGTGAGCTGGTTGCGGGTGCCGATCTCGGTCTGCCGCCGTGCCAGCGCCCGCCGCGCCGTCTCCTCCAGATCTTGCCGGCTGAAGGGCTTGATGAGGTATTCGAAGGCCCCGTGGGTGAGGGCGTTCTTCACCGTCTCCAGGGAGGCGTAGGCCGTGATCATCACGACCTCGATGCTCGGATCCGCGCCCTTGATCCGACGGAGCAGCTCGATGCCGTCCATCTGCGGCATCTTGATGTCCATGAAGATCAGGTCGGGGTGGAACGTGCTGAGCGTCTTCAGCGCGGCCTCGCCGCTGTCCGCGGTGGCGATCTCGTAGCGCGGCTTCAGGATCATGCGCAGCGACTCGCGCGGGCCCATCTCGTCGTCGACCACCAGCACCTTCGGACGGTCGTTCATGGCTGCCCCGCCGCCGGCAGCGACGCCGTGAAGCTGACCTCGCCGCGGCCCTGTTTGGCCTCGAGCCGGCCCCCCTGGCTCTCGAGAATGCGCTGACTCACGCTCGGACCCACATCGATGAGGTTCTCCTGCACCACCTGGATCGGATCGAAGATCCCCTGCAGCTCCTCGGGCCGGACTTCCGCGCTCCGCGAGGCCACCGTGAGCCGCACTCGCTCCTCGCTGGCCAGGTGCGAGATCGATACCGATACCTTCGCCTCGGGGCCCGGCGTCTTGCGCAGGAGGTACCAGACGAGGTACGACATCGCCTTCTTGTACATTCCGTGGTCGCCACGGACCAGGAACGAAACGCCCTCGTGCGAGAGAGTGGCGGTGACGTGCTTCTGGGTGGACTCGTCGGTGAAGGTGAGGAGCCGGGCCTGCCCGTCGCCCGCGGGCAGGGCCTGAGCGCCGAGCTCGGCCAGGCCCTCCTCGGCGACCTGGCGGAGATCCAGGGTCTCGCGCTTGTAGTCGCCGTCATTCACCAGCGCGGCGAGCTTGTCGAAGATCTGCACGAGGCGACGCACGTCACGTCCCACGACCGAGGAGAACTGGTTGCGGAAGGTGGCGTCGTCGTAGCGCTCGCCGATCAGCTCCATGAACGCGTTGATCGAGACGAGCGGGTTCTTGATCTCGTCCGCGATGCGGGCCACCACCTGCGTGAGCAGCTGCAGCTGCTCGGCGGCGCGTCGCTCCTGGGCCAGCTCCCGCTGCGCGGTCATGTCCTCGAACACGAGCACCGCGCCCATGGGCTCGGTGCGGTCGCCCATCACCGGATAGGTCGAGACCTCCAGCGGCAGGTTCCGCAGGGCGAGCTGCACCTCGGCACGGGTCACCGAGCGGCCCTTGGACAGGGCCTCGTAGAGCATGTCGCCGAGCGGGGAGGGGAGCACCCGCAGATCGCGGTGCAGCACGTCGCGCGGAGCGACGCCGAGGATCTCCGCGGCTCGGCCGTTGACCGCCACCACCTTCTCGTCGGGATCGATGGTGATGACCCCGCTCGACATGCGGGCGAGGATCCGCTCGTTGAACTCCTTCTCGTACTGCAGGAGATGGTGTACGCGGATGTCGCGGATCGCAGTGGCCAGGTGGGTGCCGAGCCCGAAGAGGGTCTCGGTCTCGCCATGCCCGTAGCCGCCCCCGGTAATCCGCTGCCCGAGTGTGAGGATACCCACCAGCTCACCGTGCGAGCTGAGCGGGATCGCCAGCACCGACTGCAGCACGGCCAGCTCGCGGGCAATCTCCCGTGCGGCGGGATCCGCGGAGCGACTCTGTGCCTCCTCGATCTGGATCAACCGGCCTTCGGTCGTCAGCCACAGCGGCAGCCCACTGTCCGCGGACAGCGTCAGTGAGTCCACCACGTGGGGAGCGAGGCCGCGGTAGGCGGCCACCCGATAGTGGCGCGGCTCGGGCTCGGCGAGGAGGATGGCGGCACGGCTCGGGCGCACCAGCTCGGCCACCCCGTCGAGGAACTGGTCGAGGACGCGGGGCAGATCGAATCCGGCGGCGAGGGCCTTCACGAATTCCTTCGCCATCTGGGTGAGCGCGTGCGAGGAGGCCGACACGCCCGCCGGCGCGCCGTCCGGCGTCCCCTCGGCGCCCGCCTGTCGGGACGCCCGCAGGGCCGCGAGCTCCTGGAGCAGGCGCAGCTTGTCGTCGGCCTGCTTGAGCAGACTCTGGAGCTGCCGCGTCGTGAACGGCTGCAGCAGCACGAAGTCGGCCGCCTCCACCGTGCTCTCGTCCTCGATCGACTCGGCTCCCGGCACGATGCAGAGGACCACCGCGGTCGGACAGAGGTGGCGGACACTCGAGATGAACGAGCCCAGATTCTTGTAGGGTGGAGCCGCCTCTTTGACGATGAGCTCCATCCCGGTGAGGCGGAGCGTCCGCAGCGCCTCATCGTCCGAGACCGCGGTGAAGATGGAATTGTCGTACTCCAGCGCCCGCATCAGGCGCGGGCGGAGGCCATCGGTCACCGAGACCAGGAGGACGGTCTTCACGGAGCGATGCGGGCCGGACGTGCCGATGGCACGGGGAACTCGACGGTGAACGTGCACCCGGGGCGGCCAACGTTGTTGCGCACGCCGATGCGGGCGTGGTGCGCGTCGGCGATGCTGCGACAGATCGCGAGGCCGAGGCCTGTGCCGTGCGGTTTCGTGGTGACGAATGGGTCGAAGATGGTGGCGACCAGGTCGTCGGCGATGCCGGGTCCGCTATCGGCGACCTCGACGAGGAGCGTGTTTCCGCCCCCTTCCGAGAGGTCGGCCACGCGCACGGTAAGCTCGCCGCCGGGTTCCATCGCTTGAATGGCATTTAAGCACAAGTTCAGAAAAAGCTGCCGCAACTGTGAAGCGTTGCCGAGCACGGGTCGCCGTGTCGCTTCGCCGACCTCGCGTAGACGGATCTGCCGGTCGTCCATCTCGGCGTGCAGCGTTTCCAGCGTGTCACGCAATGCGTCCGAAACGTCCACCATCTCCATCGGATGCTGGGAAGCCCGAGACATCGTCCGGAATCGGATGAGGAGGTCGTTGATGCGGCCGATCTCGCGGCCGGCCGTGCGCGAGAACATCTCCCGGAATTCCTGGCTGCTCCCGCGGGAGGGCAACAGTTGCGCATAGGTCTTGATGCCGACGAGCGGGTTCCCGATCTCGTGGATCAGGCCCGACGCGATGGCCTCGATTGAGGCCAGACGCTCGGCCCGGCGCTTTTCCTGCTCCAGCTCCTTCAGCCGCGACATGTCGTTGAGGACCGCGACCGCGCCGAGAGTGGCGCCGTTCGGCCCACTCAGCGGCGTCGTCGAGCACATGAGCGGTACGAGCTGGCCCGCCACATCGGGCAGCGAGAACTCGATCTGTGAGCGCGCCTGACCGTCGGCGGCGGTGGACTGGAGGAGGCCACCCAGTGGCGCCGGCAGCTGACCGGGCGGCTGTCCACGCACTGCCTGGGCGGACACGCCCGTGAAATGCTCCGCGGCCCGATTGAATAGCGTGATTCGGCCGCGCGGCCCGACGGCCACCACGCCACTCTCGATGGTTTCGAGGACCTTCTGCATCTCCTCGTTGACCTGAACCACTCGCGCGTGCGTCTGCGCATTGCGCACCGCGACCGCGGCCTGGTTGGCCAGCGTCGTCAGGAGATCAGCATCATTGCTGAAGTACGGGTCGCCGGATCGCTTCGCGCCTA
>DATIWG010000060.1:0-30667 GCA_035519555.1 Nitrosotalea sp.
GGGAACGCGGGGTGGTGCTCCACCTTGGGGCCGAGCCGGCGCACCAGCTCCTCGTCCAGGCGATCCGTGAAGATCACGCAGTGCGGGTTGCCCACCGAGACCGCGGTGATCAGCAGCGTCTCGCCGTCGACCTGGAGCGGCACCTTCACCACCTCGCGCTCCGGTCCGTTCATGGGGATCTCGGGCGCCACGAAGGTGCAGCGGCCCATCTCCACCGTGACCAGGTTCATGTGCCCGTCGACGACGTGGCAGCGGCACTCCACGCGTCCCCCCTTGGTCGCCACCGTGAAGGTGTCGCTCCTGGCGTGGCCGTGGTCGTGGAGGTACTTGGCGAAGATCCGCAGCCCGTTGCCGGACTTCTCGGCCTCGCTGCCGTCCGGGTTCAGGATGCGTAGTCCGAAGTCCGCCCCGCCCCACGACGGAGTCAGCAGCAGGATGCCGTCGGAGCCCACGCCCCAGTTGCGGTCGCAGATGCGCGAGATCTGCTGCGCGGTGAGCTCGCCCGGCAGGTCCGCCGCCCTCATCACGATGTAGTCGTTGCCGAGGCCGTGGCCCTTCGCGAAGGGGATCATGCGCGGGATCATACCTTTCGCGGCGCCGCCAGCCAATCGTGCAGCCGCTCCGGCAGGCTGCGCACGTCGGCCGGCAGGCGATGGTGCCACTTTTGCGCGAAGCGCTCCAGCGCGGCCTGGCGCTGGGCCAGGTCCTCCGGCGCCGGGACCGGCGCGTCGGCGCCCGTGCGCGTGCCCCCACCCCGATGGACGAACGGCGCGTTCACCACCGCGCAGCGCAGGCCCAGCTCCTGCACCGCGAAGGACAGGTCGCGATCGTAGCCGTGGAAGAATCCGTAGCCCTCGTCGAAGCCGCCGACCACGTCCAGGACGTCGCGGGCCAGGAAGAGGCAGACGCCGTCCACCACGGCGACGTCGAGCTGCGGCACGCGCAGGGTCTCCTGCCCCACCAGGCAGTGCACGATGGTGCGGCCCACGTAGCGGCCGTCGCGCCGGATCCGGCGCACTCCGTAGAGCCCGGCCAGCCCGATGCCCGCGCCGGCCTGCACCGCGTTCTCGAGGCGCTCGAGCCAGCGTGGATCACGCATCTCGGTGTCGTTGTGCAGGAAGCACAGCAGGTCGCCGGCGGCCAGCTCGGCGCCCTGGTTGAGCGCGCGGATGAGGCCCACGTTGTCGTCGTTGCGCCGATACCGGACGGGCCGCGTTCGCTCCACCTGGTAGAGATACTCGCCGGTGCCGTCGGAGGAGGCGTTGTCCACGACGCACAGCTCGAACGGGACGCTCGTGCCCTGGAGGCTCTCGACGCAGGCCTGCGTGAGGGCGACCTGGTTGTGGACGACCAGCACCACGCTCGTCGTCACGGCCGCCACCGCCGGGCCGGAGGCCGGCCCCCGGACCGCCTACCGCTCGGCGAGCGGGACGTACTTGAGATCGATCGAGCCGGTGTAGTCGGAGCGAGGCCGGATCAGGCGGTTGTTGCCGTGCTGCTCGATCACGTGCGCCGCCCAGCCCGCGATCCGGCTCATCGCGAAGATCGGGGTGAACTGGTCGGTCGGGATGCTCATCGCCGCGTAGGCGGCGCCCGAGTACAGATCCACGTTCGGGAAGATGTTCTTCTCGTGGCCGACCACCCGCACCACCGTGTCCAGGATCTCGACCTTGCTCGTGTCGCCCACCTGCTGGCCGAGCTCGAGCGCGAGGCGCTTGAGATGCTTGGCCCGCGGATCCTCGACCCGGTAGACCCGATGACCGAAGCCCATGATGCGGGCCTTGTCGGCGAGGGCCTTGCGGATCCACGCGTCGGCCTTGGCCGGGTCCTTGATCTTCTCCACCATCAGCATGACCTGCTCGTTGGCGCCGCCGTGCAGCGGGCCCTTCAGCGCGCCGATGCCCGAGACCACCGCCGAGTGCAGGTCCGACAGCGTCGCCGCGGTGACCCGGGCCGCGAAGGTCGAGGCGTTGAACTCGTGGTCGGCGTGGAGGATCAGCGCGGTGTCGAAGGTCTTCGCCGCGAGCGGGGTGGGCTTCTTGCCGCTCATCATGTACAGGAAGTTGGCCCCGAGGGTCAGCCTGGGGTTCGGGGCCACCGGCGCCTTGCCGCGTCGGATGCGCTCCCACGCCGCCACCAGCGTCGGCAGCTGCGCGGTGAGCCGCAGCGACTTTCGCAGCGTCGCCTCGCGGCTGTTGTCGGCGGCGTCCGGGTCGAAGGCGGACAGGGCCGACACGCCGGTGCGGATCACTTCCATCGGGGTCGTCTTCTTGGGGAGGAGCTTGAGCATCGCGAGCAGCTTCGGGGCGAGCTTCCGGTTCGCCGTCGAGGCCAGCGCCTTCTGGTGCGAGTCCAGCTCCTTGCGCGAAGGCAGCCGCCCCTGCCACAGGAGGTAGGTCACCTCCTCGAAGGTCGACTGGGCCACCAGGTCGTCCACGTCGTAGCCGCGATAGATGAGCCGCCCCTTGCGTCCGTCGATGAAGCAGATCTCCGACGGAGAGACGACGACATCCTCGAGACCGGCCTTCAGTGGGTTGACCGCGGCGTCCGTCATGGTCTTCCGGTTCTCCTTGGTGGCGGTTGGAAACGACTGTTTCTACCACACGCTCCCCGTGACTTCAAGGCAGCCTCCCCCGTACACTTTGCTCGTGCACGTGCCCCGGCCCGCCGTCGTCGATTTCTACGATCGCCATCCCATCAACGAGGTGCAGGTCCTCGAGTCCGCGCGGGCCGGCGGCGACCGCGTCGGCGCGCTGCGTCCAGAGGACCTCTGGCAGTGGGACCAGGATCACTACGGTGGCTTGCAGGCCGTGGAGGCCCTGGCGCGCCGTGCCGCGATCCGGCCCGGCATGGCGGTCCTCGACGTGTGCGCGGGCCTCGGCGGCCCGGCGCGCTTCCTCGCCTACCGGCTCGGCGTCTCGGTCACCGGCGTCGATCTCACCCACTCCCGCTGCGCCGCCGGGAACCGCCTCACCGGGCTCGTGCGGCTGAGCCCGCTCGTGCGCCTGATCCGGGCGGACGCCCAGGTCCTCCCGTTCCGCGCTGGCGTGTTCGACGCCGCGGTCAGCCAGGAAGGGCTCCTCCACGTGCCCGACAAGGGCGCGGTGCTGGCGGAGGCCGCGCGCGTGCTCAAGCCCGGTGGGCGCCTGGCGTTCAGCGACTGGATCGCCCGGCCGCGCCTGGAGCAGAACGAGCGGCGCCGCCTGTTCGACTGGATGGCCGCGGTCAGCCTGCAGACCATCGAGGGCTACCGGGGCCTCCTGGTCCGCGCCGGCTTCGTCTCGGTCGAGGCCGAGGACCTGTCCACCGAATGGATCGGCATCCTCCGCGAGCGGCTGCGCATGTATCGGGCCCTGCGCGAGCAGACCGTGGCCCGCTTCGGGCCGGCGCGCTACGAGGAGTACAACCAGCTCTACGCGTTCTTCGTGGGACTGGTGGAGGCGGGCAAGCTCGGGGGTGCGCGGCTCAGCGCAGCAGTCGATCCAGCGTCTTCTTGAGGTCCTTCGGCTCCTTGAGCCGCACGTCGGTGGGCACGATCGTGAGCGCGCCGGGGTTGCCGGCCACGCGCGCCTTCACCCGGTTCTCCCCCTGGGTCACCGTCACGTCCATCGCGGTGCGGCCGTCCACCAGCGCGTAGGTGCCGGCTCCGGTGACCCGCACGTCGCGCGCGACGTAGACGAGATCGTCGGTCCGGACCACGCCGTCGGCGATCGTGTAGGTGGCGGTGATCGAGTCGAAGCTGAGCGGGGAGCCCGGCCCCGGCCGGCTCCGCCCCTTCGGATCGAGCACCCCCGACACCAGGCCGGTCAGGGCCACCGCCTGGCCCAGCGCGTTCAGCAGGTCGGGCCCGACCACGCGGCCCGAGCCGATCGCCAGCCGGCCCGAGCCGCTCAGGGTCGGCAGCGCCTCGGGTAGGCGCAGGCTCGCCTCGCCGGTCAGGTCGAGCGGGCCCGTCACCGCGTTGCGCTGGCAGAGGTAGTCCACGAGCAGCGGCTCGAGCTGGACCCCCTTCACCGCGATGTCGCGGAGCGTGGCGACGCGCGGCGACCCCATCCCGAGGGCCAGGCGGAGCGCCACCGTGCCCTTCGCCACCTTGGCCTGCACCGGCCGGCTCTCGAGCTGCGCCGGCGTGAAGACGAGGGGGACCCGCACGTCCTCGAGGGTGAGCGAGCGCGGCCGGGGGTCCGAGCAGCGTGGCTCGCGGTGCGAGGCCGTGAGCCGCTCGAAGCCGAGCGCGCCGGTGGCGGTGATCCTGCTCATGGTCCCGGCCACCTGCACCCGCCCCTTCAGCGGTCCGGCCAGGGTCGGCGACGGCACCAGGGTGGCCGCGACCGCGCCCACGTCGCGCGCCTCCACGTCGATCGTCGCCTTCATCTGGGCATCGCCGGCCGAGCGGCTCGGTCCCTGCGTGACGGTCGCCTCGACGATCGTGAGCGCCAGGCCGCCCGGACCCTGGGCGCTCCCGGTGGCCCGCAGCGCCTCGCCGATCCCTCCCTGGGTCACGGTGATGTTGATCTTGTCCAGCGTCAGCCGGCTGCCCGCCTTCTCGTAGTCGACCGCGCCATCGACCACGCGCACCCGCGCGAGGAGCACCCCGCTCCCCGCGGGGGCACTCGGACGCCCGGTGCCGAGGCGGGGCGGGGCCGCCGGGCTGGGACCGGTGCTGCCGAGGGTCGCCACGTTGAGACGTCCGGCCGCGTCCTCCACGACACGGATGCGCGGCTCCTCCAGGGTGAGGTCGGCCAGCTCGACGCGGCCCTGGAGCAGGGACCGCAGGCGGATCCGCATCCGGCTCTCCGCGACGGTCACGAAGGGAGCGGGGCCGAACGCAGGATCCTCGGCCACCTGCAGACCGCGCAGCTGGACCGTGGGCAGCGGCAGCGCAGTGATCGAGAGGCCGCTGAACTTCACCGGGCGGCCCATCGCGTGGCTGGCCGCCTGCTGGACGTACGTCTGGATCGCGGGAATATCGAGTAACCGTGGAAGGGCGAGCAGCGCGCCCACCGCGACCACGGCCAGGACGAGCAGCCCGATCAGCGCCCACTTCAGCATGGCCACGCCCCGCCCTCAGCGAGGGCGCGACGCGCGGCCCCCGGAAGGGCGGGCCGCGCGCCTGCGATGCGCCGCATCGGTCATGGAAGGAGGAGGATCTTCCCCGTCGTCTTGCGCCCCTCGAGCTGGCGGTGCGCCTCGGCGGCCTGCTCGAGCGGGAACTGGTGGTCCACCCGCAGCTTGATCTTGCCGTCGCCGATCCAGCCGAGCAGCTCGTTCGAGCGCTGCATCAGCTCGTCCCGCGTGGCGATGTGGTGGTTGAGGCTCGGGCGCGTGATGAAGAGGGAGCCGCCCGCGTTCAGCCGCTGGAGGTCCAGCGGCGGGACCGGCCCGCTCGCCGCGCCGAAGAGGGCCATCAGGCCGCGCGGGCGCAGGCAGTTGAGACCCTTGTCGAAGGTGCTGGCCCCGACGCCGTCGTACACCACGTCGACGCCACGGCCACCCGTGATGCGCTTGACCTCGGGCTCGAAGTCCTGCTTGGTGTAGAGAATCACGTGGTCGGCGCCCGCCGCCTTGGCCAGCGCCGCCTTCTCCTCGGTGGACACCGTGCCGATCACGGTCGCCCCGCGCATCTTCGCCATCTGGCAGAGCAGCAGCCCCATGCCGCCCGCCGCCGCCTGGACCAGCGCGGTCTCGCCCTTCTTGAGCGGCCACGTGGAGGTGACGAGGTAGTGGGCGGTGAGCCCCTGGAGCATGGCGGCCGCGCCGTCCTTGAACGAGAGCTTGCCCGGCAGCGCCACCAGGCGGTCCGCGGGCACCGAGAGCACCTGGGCGTAGGAGCCGATCACGCCGGTCCACGCCACGCGGTCGCCCACCTTCACGGTGGACACGCCCGGGCCCACCGCGGTCACCGTGCCGGCGCCCTCCATGCCCGGGGTCAGCGGCATCGGCGCCTTGTAGGCCCCGGTGCGGAAGTACACGTCGATGTAGTTCACCCCGCAGGCCTCGAGCTTGACCTGGGCCTGCCCGGCCGCCGGCGCCGGGGCCGCGACCTCCTCCAGCTTCATGCTCTCGGGTCCGCCCGGAGCGTGCACGCGGATCGCCTTCATGGCTCTCTCCTCCTCAGACGTTCGACAGGGTTCGCAGCTCGTTGACCACATCCTGGCGCTCCATGAACCGCGCCAGCTCGTTCATCCGCTCGTCGAAGAACACGAACACGGGAATCGTGCGGTACAGCCCGCGCTTGAGATACTGGTCCATCACATCGGGGTTCCGGTCGCGGAGGAAGACCCGCATCTCCACTCCCGGCTCGCCCTCCACCAGCCGGGCGAGCGCCGGGAAGCTGTAGAGCGCGTCCCCGCACCAGTCCTCGGTGATCACCAGCACCCGGAGCCCGGGGCCGAGCCGCCGGAGGGCGCCGCGCTGCTCGTCGCCGACGACGGCCTCGGCCATGCAGCGGACGAAGCGCTCCTTGTTCGTGCGCATCTGGTTCAGGTACTCGGCCAAGCTCATGCCCTGCGCGAACCGCTCCGCGGTGATCATCGGGCTCTAGCGCATCGCCGCGAGGTCGACGGTGAACTTGGCCACCACCTTCTCCTCCACGTCCCGCACCAGCAGCGTGACGGTGGCCTTGGGGTCCACGCCCTCCGCCGGGAACACGTACAGGCACCGGGCGGTGAACTGCCCGTCGTTGTCCCGGAGGGCGGTCCGCTCGTTCTGGGCGAAGGAGGCCTTGATCTCCTGCTGGCGCGCGACCAGCATCGGCGCGTAGTGGCGGGCGAAGTCGACGCGGCCACCCCGCAGCGTGACCCAGAACGAGAGCTTGCCCTCCTGATCCTTGAGGACGGACTCGACGTCGCGGGGCTTCAGCTCCCGGTCCTGGAAGGCCGAGAGACGAGCGGCGAGGGCCAGCCGGTAAAACGGCGTCATGACCATGACCAGCTCGCCCGCGCCTCCGTTGACCCGCCATTCGCCGCCCCACTGGTCGTCGACCACGCTCCGGCGTCCCGCGCGCACGGCTTCCTCGCGGTCCCGGGGCGTGAGCGTGAGCAGCGCGGCGTCGACAGGAGCGGCACACGTGAGCGACAGGGCGGCGGCCAGCGCCAAGCACCACCACCGGCATGAGCGAGCCCGCCTCATGTGGAGCGCATTGTAACACAGCGGTTGCGGGCCTCCGGAGCGGGCAGTATCGTCGCAGCATGTACCGGTGGCTCGGGCTCGCGCTTCTGCTCACCGGCTGCGCGACCGCGTTCCCCCCCGAGGTGATGCAGACCGTGAACACCGCCATCACCGTGGACGCGCTCCGGGCCGACCCGACCGCGTACACCGGCCAGCGCGTGATCGTCGGCGGCGAGGTCCTCTCCACCCAGCCCCGGCCCGGCGAGACCGAGATCGAGCTGCTGGCGCGGCGGCTGCAGGACGACGGCTATCCCGAGCTCGGCGATCAGTCGCCGGGCCGCCTGCTGCTCCGCTCTCCGGACTTCCTCGATCCCGCCGTCTACTCTCCGGGCCGACGCGTCACCGTGATCGGCACCGTGCACGGCGTCGAGGAGCGCAAGGTCGGCGAGATCCCGTACCGTTACCCGGTGATCCTGGTGGAGCGCATCCGCCTCTGGCCGAAGGACGTCGTGGTCGCGCCCGGCTACTATCCGGGGCCGTACTGGCCCTGGTCGCCCTGGCCCTACTACGGGCCCTACTACGACCCGTACTACTTCGGACCCTACGGACGCCGCTATCCGTACGGCTGGTGGTGAGTCCTACTTCCCGACCATCACCGACTCGAACGTGGCCGGGTCGAGGTACTTGGCGGCGACCCGCTGCACGTCGGCGACGGTGACGCGCGCCATGCTCTCCTTGTACCGCTCCGGGTAGTCGAGGCCGAGCCCGCCCTCCTCCACTGCCCCCAGGAACCGCGCGAGCTTCCCGGACGTGTCCAGACGGAGGGGGAAGCTACCGATCAGATAGGACTTGGCCTGGTCCAGCTCCGCCGCGGTCACCGGCTCGCGCCCGATGCGCGCCATCTCGTCCCGGACGAGCTGGACGGCCTGGGTGACGGAGTCGTTGCGCGTCTGCAACCCGACCACGGACGAGGAGCCGTAGCGCCCGGGCTGGATCACGCTGTAGACGGAGTACGCGAGCCCCCGCTCCTCGCGCACGCGCATGTACAGCCGGGACGCGGAGCCGCCGCCCAGCACGTAGGTCGCCATCCCGAGTGGGAAGTAGTCGGGGTCGTCCTGCCGGATCGACGGGCGCCCGAGCATCACGGTCGTCTGGCTGAGATCACGCGTGATCGTGCGCGACTCCACCGGCACCACCGCCAGGGGCTTGGGGATCGCCGGCAGCGGCGTGGCCGGGGCGGTCCAGCCGGAGAGACGCTGCATCAGGGCCTGCCGGATCTCGGCGGTGGTGACGTCGCCCACCACCACGATGTTGGCCCCGTCCGGCCGGTAGTGGAGCCGGTAGAAGCCGACGACCTGGTCCCGGGTCAGCTTGCCGACCGACTCGATGGTGCCCGCGGCCGGCCGGCCGTAGGGATGCCCCGGGAACACCAGCGCGCCGAGCGCGCGACCGGCCACGGTCTCGGGGTTCTGCTCGGACTGTCGGAGGCCGGCCTGGATCTCGCCGATCCGTCGTGTCACCTCGTCGGCGGGAAACGCCGGCTGCAGGAGCACCTCGGCCAGCAGGTCGAGGCCGAGCGTGAGGTCCTTCTTCAGCACCGACAGCGTGAGGGTCGCGCTGTCGCGGCCGGCGTCGGCCTCGAGGCTCCCGCCCACGAACTCGATGGCGCGGTCCAGCTCGGGTCCGGAGCGCCGGGCCGTGCCCCGCGTGAGCGAGTCCGCGGTCAGGTTGGCCAGGCCGAGAGCGTCGGCCGGGTCGCGGACCGATCCGCCGGGCATGGAGACGCGCACCACCACGATGGGAATGGCCGGGCGCTCGGCCACCAGCAGCACCGCGCCGTTGGGCAGGATCTCGCGGTGAGCCAGGGGCGCGGCGGCGAGCGCAGGCGCGGCGAGCAGCAGCGCGAGCAGGAGCGCGGGGAGCGATCGCATCGCCGGGCTCACCGGGCCGGGGCTGGCGCCGGCTCGGCGGGCAGGAGGATCGAGACGTTCTTCCGATCGGCGGGGAAGTACGTGCGCGCGACCCGCTGCAGGTCCGCGGTCGTCACGGTCCGCAGCCGTGGCAGGTAATCGTCCAGGAGGCGCCAGGATCCGAGCATCTCGAACCGGCCCAGCACCGAGGCGCGCGAGAACACCGAGTCCTGCTGCCAGACGAACGAGGCCTCGATCTGGTTGCGGGCCCGCTGCAGCTCCTCCGCCGGCACCGGCTCCTGCTTGAGCTGCTCCACCTCGGTCATCAGCGCCTGCTCGACCGCCTCCGGCGTCTGCCCCGGCAGGGGCGTGGCGTAGAACCAGAAGAGCGACGGGTCGAGGGAGGAGTACGAGTACTCGCCGCCGGCCCCCAGCACCATGCGCTTCTCGTACACGAGCCGCCGGTAGAGACGCGAGGCGCGCCCCTCCGAGAGAATCGTCGAGAGCAGCTCGAGCGCGGGGGCGTCCGGCGAGGTGTGGTTGGGCACGTGCCAGGCGATGTTGACGACCGGCAGCTGCGCCCCATCCTTGCGCATCACGAGGCGCCGCTCGTCGGTCTGCGGCGGCTCGATCGCGGTGACCGGAGGCGGCGCCGCGCCGCGTGGGATCGCCCCGAAGTGCCGGCGAACGCGCGCGAGCACGTCAGCCGTCTTGACGTCGCCGACCACGATCAGGACCGCGTTGTTGGGCTGGTAGTAGGTGTTGTAGAAGGCGCGCAGCTCGGTCGGGTTGATGCGGGCGATGTCCACCATCCAGCCGATGATGGGCCAGCGATACGGGCTCGCCTTGAAGGCCAGCGAGTTCATGGCCTCGTCCACGGCCCCGTCCGGGTCGTCCTCCGCCCGCATCCGCCGCTCTTCCATGACCACCTTGCGCTCGGAGGCGATCTCGGCCGGATCGAGCAGCAGGTTCCGCATGCGGTCCGCCTCGATCTCCAGGATCAGGTCGAGCCGGTCCGCCACGATGTTGGCGAAGTAGCCGGTCGTGTCCTTGGTGGTGTACGCGTTCTCCCGCCCGCCGTTCAGCTCGATGAGCCGGGAGATCTCGCCGCGGCCTCGCGTCGGCGTGCCCTTGAACATCAGGTGCTCGAGGAAGTGCGCGAGCCCGGTGGCGCCCGGCCGCTCGTTGCGCGAGCCGACCCGGTACAGGATCTGGACGGCCACGATCGGATTGCGCGGATCCTCCTGCACGAGGACCCGGAGGCCGTTGTCGAGCGTGGCCTCCGTGACCGGGAGGCGCGTGGCGGCCGCCAGGGGCTGCTGGGCGGTCGCCCCCGACACGAGCGCGACCAGGAGAGTCAGGCCGAGGATTGCGAGGGCGCGGGTTCGCGGCATTGCCGCATTATCCCTTGCGTGCTAGCGCGCGGCAAGCGAGAGCCGCCGCGCCTTGAGGAAGACCGCCCGCAGCATGGGCCGCGTGAGCTTGCCGGTGAACGTGTTCTGCTGGCTCGGGTGAAAGCAGCCGAGCAGGGTGGTGCCGTCGCCGGGCATCCGGGCAGCCGCCCCGTGTCCGAAGCGCGGGAGCGGACGTGGGACCGCCAGGCCGGCCTCGCGCCGCGTGCGCAGGTAGGCGTCCCACCCGATCTTGCCGAGGGCCACCACTACCGTGACGTGTCGGAGGAGGCGAAGCTCCTCCAGCAGGAACGGCCGGCAGCGCTCCATCTCCTCCGGGGTGGGCTTGTTGGCGGGCGGCGCGCAGCGCGTGGTGGCGGTGATGTAGGCGCCCACGAGGCGCAGGCCGTCGCCGGCGTCCACCGACGTGGCCTGGTTGGCGAAGCCCGCTTCGTGCAAAGCGCGAAAGAGCCAGTCGCCGCTCCGGTCGCCGGTGAACATGCGCCCCGTGCGATTGCCCCCGTGGGCCGCGGGCGCGAGGCCGACGAGGAGCACCCGCGCATCGGGATCGCCGAACCCCGGCAGCGGCCGGGCCCAGTACGTCTGGCCTCGATAGCGCCGCGGCGGCTCCGCGGCGACCGCCTCGCGGTGCGCGACCAGCCGCGCACAGCGCCGACAGTCCATGATGCGGCGGCCGAGGTCTCGGAGGGCCGCCGAGGCCGCTGCCGCCTTGTCCTTTCCGCGAACTTGCCCGACAATCACGGCGGCATGATAGCGACGTCCCGTCAGCCATGACAAGCCGCGTGCCGGCGCTCATCGTGCACGGCGGAGCCGGCGCCGATCCCGGCGGGCGCGACGAGCTGCGCGCCGGCATGCGCGAGGCCACCGTGGCCGGCTGGCGCGCGCTCGCCGACGGCGGTACCGCCCTCGACGCGGTGGAGGCCGCGGTGCGCAGCCTGGAGGACCACCCGCGGTTCAATGCCGGGCGCGGCTCGGTGCTGACGAGCGAGGGCACCGTCGAGACCGACGCCTCGATCATGGAGGGGGACCGGCTCCGCAACGGCGCGGTCGGGGCGGTGTCCGGCGTTCGCAACCCGGTGACCCTGGCCCGGCGGATCCTCGAGGAGGGCCACCATTCGTTCTTCGTGGGCCCGGGCGCGCTCGCCCGCGCCCGCGAGCTCGGCGTGCCGCTCTGCGAGCCGGGCGAGCTGGTGACCGAGCACCAGCGCCGGCGGCTCGCCGCGCTCCAGGCGGGCACGGTGGGCGCGGTGGCGCTCGATCGCGCCGGGACGATCGCGGCGGCCACGTCCACCGGCGGCACCGCCGGCAAGCGGCCCGGCCGGGTGGGCGACAGTCCGCTGATCGGCTGCGGCACCTATGCCGAGAGCACGCTCGGCGGTGTCTCCTGCACCGGCGACGGCGAGGCCATCATCCGCGTCGCGCTCGCCCGGCGCACGCTCGAGATCATGAAGTCAGTGGGCGATCCGGGTCACGCGTGCGAGGTCGCGCTGAGTGTGCTCGTGGAGGAGGGCGCCGGCCACGGCGGCCTCATCGCGGTGGACTGGCGCGGCCGCATGGGGTGGGCGCGCTCCACCGTGCTCATGCCGGTGGGCCTGATGTCACCGCGGCACGCCGAGCCCGAGCTGCCGTTCTGATCGCGCCCTCATGATCGACGTCGCGGACGTCCGGGCCGCCTGGAAGCGGCTGGCCGGCACCATCGCGGAGACCCCCTGCCCGTATTCCGAGACGCTGTCCGCGCTCACCGGGGCGCGCGTCTTCGTCAAGCTCGAGAACCTCCAGATGACGGGCTCGTTCAAGGAGCGCGGCGCCGCGAACCTGCTGCTGCAGCTCTCCCCCGCCGAGCGCCGGCAGGGCGTGGTCGCGGCCAGCGCGGGCAACCACGGCCTCGCGGTCGCCTTCCACGCCTTGCGTCTGGGCATCTCCGCCGTGATCGTGATGCCCGAGTGGGCCCCGCTCGCCAAGGTCACCGCGGCCCGCCGCCACGGCGCCGAGGTGGTGCTGCACGGCGAGAACTTCGACGAGGCCTACGTGCGCGCCCGCGAGATCGAGGCGGCGCGCCGGCTCGTCTTCGTGCATCCCTTCGACGACCCCCGTGTGATCGCCGGCCAGGGCACCATCGGGCTCGAGCTGGTGGCTCAGGTCCCGGGGCTCGACGCGGTGCTGGTGCCGGTGGGGGGCGGCGGGCTCATCGGCGGGGTGGCGGTCGCGGTCAAGGCGGAGCGACCGGCGGCCGCGGTGATCGGGGTCCAGGCCCAGGAGGTGGCCGCGATGACCGCCTCCCTCGCGGCCGGCGAGCGGGTCACCGTGCCCGCGGCGACGACGATCGCCGACGGTATCGCGGTGCGCCGGGTCGGCGAGCTCACCTTCGACCTGGCCCGCCGCTACGTGGACCGGCTGGTCACCGTCGGCGAGGAGGAGATCGCCAACGCGATCCTCCTGCTGCTCGAGATCGAGAAGACGGTGGTCGAGGGCGCGGGCGCGGTGTCGCTCGCGGCCCTCGCCAACCGCCGCGTGGCCCTCGAGGGCAAGACGGTGGCGCTCGTCATCTCGGGCGGCAACATCGACGTCAACGTCATCTCGCGCGTGATCGTGCGGGGCCTGGTCAAGGACGGCCGGCTGGTGCGCCTCCGGGTGCGGCTGCGCGACCGGCCCGGCTCGCTCGCCCGCCTCACCGCGCTGGTCGCCGAGGCCCGCGCCAACGTCCTGCGCATCGAGCACGACCGGGCCTTCTCGCGGGCGCCGGTCGGCGACACCGAGGTCGAGCTGACGCTCGAGACCTCCGGCCCCGAGCAGATCGCGACGATCAAGCGCCACCTGGCCGACGCCGGCTATGCGGTCGAAGAGGTGCTGCCGAGCTGACGCCGGCCCCGGTCAGGGCCGTGGGAGCGTGAAGCGCGTGACCGCGGCCGCGCCGGGGCCGGCGAGCCACTCCTTCACGGTCTGGTACCCGTAGCGCAGCGCGGCCCGGCTCGCCTCGAAGCCCATCGATGGCCCCACCAGCGGCGACGGCTTGGGCTCGGGCTGGACGACGAGGATCTCCACCCCGGGATGCCGCAGCCTGATCTCGCGCAGCCCGATGTTGAAGAGGTTGAGGCTCGCGATGTGGGTGGTCTGCTCCATGATGGCGTAGAGCCCGCCGCGCCGGATCTCCGGCGCGCCCGGCTCGGTGAGGGACTGGGGCACCGCGGGATTCAGCGCGACCAGCACCGTCGCCCCCGCGTCGACGGCCAGGTCCGCGTGCCCGGTGTAGCCCACGTCGCCGTCCACGTAGTCCCGCTCGCCGATCCGGTACGGCTCGAAGAAGCCGGGAATCGCCGAGGACGCGGCGATCGCCTGCGAGATCGGCACGTCCATGAGATCGCCCGATCCGAACACCACGCGCTCGGCGCGGTCCAGCGACACCGCCGCGACGAGCAGCGCCCTCGGCGTTCCCGTGAAGCTGTTGGAGAGGCCCTTGGCCAGGAACGCCTCGCGGATGTACGCCTCCAGCGGAGCCAGCGAGAAGAAGCCGGCCGGCATGTCGCCGCCGCTCCGCGCCAGGAGATCCGGCCATTCCAGCCGGAAGTCGGTCACCGCCCGCTTGCCGATGGCCCAGACGAACTGCGCGAGGTTGCGCGCCGCGCCCGAGAACGACCCCTTGTGGTACACCGACCCGCGCTGGAAGTTCAGCGGGTCGTCGCGCTCCTCGTCCAGGATCGCGTAGAGCTCGCGCGGAGTCACGCCGTTGGCCATGAGCGCCCCCACCACCGACCCCGCGCTCGAGCCCACGTAGAGGTCGAAGTCATTGGCGCGGAAGTCCGGCAGCGTCTCGTCGAGCGCGGCCAGAGCCCCGACCTCGTACATGCCGCCGATGACACCGCCTCCGGCCAGGACCAGAGCCCGCCGAGCGGGAGCGGCCCGGCTCAAGCCGAGGCGCTCGAGCCAGCCGCGGAGACCGTTCGTGGAGGTCACCAGCGAGAGGGGCCTCCCGTCATGCGCCGGTGAACCTCGGCGGCCGCTTCTCGAGGAAGGCCCGCACGCCCTCGGCGTGATCCTCGGACGTGATGGTCTGGGCCTGGGCGTACGCCTCGAGGCCGAGGGACGTACCGAGATCCACGGTGGCCGAGCGGTTCAGCAGGGCCTTGGCAAGGCTGAGCGCGCCCGGCGGCCCGGCCGCGATGCGGGCGGCCAGCGCCCGCGTCGTCTTCTCGAGCTCCGCCGCGGGCACCACCCGGTTCACGAGCCCGATCCGCAGGGCCTCGGCCGCGTCGATGATGTCGGCCGAGAACACGAGCTCCTTCGCCTTGGCGAGCCCGACGAGCCGCGGCAGCAGCCACGTGCCGCCGCCGTCGGGCACCAGCCCGATCTTGGCGAAGACCTCACCGAAGCGCGCGCGATCCGACGCGATCACCACGTCGCACCCGAGGGCGATATTGCACCCGGCGCCCACCGCGAAGCCGTCGACCATCGCGATCGTGGGCTTCGGGAACTCGAAGAGGCGGATCACGAAGCGGTTGAGCGACTCCACGCGGGCCCGCCCTTCCGCGGCGGTGTGCCGCTTGGCCGCCATGGTCTTGACGTCGCCTCCGGCCGAGAAGTGCCCGCCCGCGCCGGTCAGGATCATCACGCGGCAGGCCGCGTCGGCGTCGAGCTCGTCCAGGATCGTGAGCAGCTCCCGCCGCATCACGAGGTCCAGGGCGTTGCGCGCCTCGGGGCGGTTCAGCGTGATCGTGGCGACGCCGTCCGTCCGATCCACCAGGATGGTGCTATAGCCCATCAGCGGCCTCCGGCCACCGGGTGTGGCCGACCCGGCAGCGGTACGACGCGGCACCCCGGCCGCGCCGTCTCGTTGATCGCCACGCTGAGCCCGGCGGCGAGCAGCAGCAGCGCCCCGGCCACCGCGAACGCCGCGCCGTAGCCGCCGGTGATGTCGAAGAGCGCGCCGCCGAGCCAGGAACCCAGCGCCGCGCCCACCTGATGCGAGAGGAAGATCAACCCGAAGAGCGAGCCCACCGAGTAGCGCCCGAAGATGTCTCCGGTCAGCGCCGAGGTCATGGCGAGGCTGCCCGAGATCCCGATCCCGCCGATGGCGGCCACGACCAGGAGCAGCGCCGGATCGCGCACGAGGAACAGCATGCTGAGCGCCACCAACCGCAGCACGTAGACCGCGGCCAGCACCGGCTTGCGACCCAGGTGGTCGGAGATGAGCCCCAGCATCATCCCGCCTCCGATCGCGGTCATCCCGAGGAAGCCGATGGCGGAGGAGGCGGTCATGGGATGGAAGCCGTGATCGGTGAGCATCGGCACGCCGTGCGCCGAGAGTAGGCTCATCGAGAAGCCGCAGTTGAAGAGGCCGACGGTCAGCAGCCAGAACGAAGGCACCCGCAGCGCGTCGGCCAGCGTGGTGCGCTCCAGGAACGCGGCGGCCCGCGCTGACCGCGAGGCAGCGCCGGCCGGGACGCCGTCGGGCTCGATCCCCATGCTCTCGGGGTCGTCGCGCAGCACCCAGAGCGTCAGGGGCAGCGTGATGGCCAGCGACGCCACGCCGAGGATCACGAAGGTCACGCGCCAGCCGTAGCTCAGGATGCACCACATCGCCACCGGCACCAGGAGTGCCATGCCCGCCATCGACGCGGAGCCCAGCGCGCTCATGGCGAACCCGCGCCGGCGCACGAACCATCGCGCGAGGCTCACGGAGCCCATCACGGGGCCGGTCGCGGCGAGGCCGAGCGAGCCGATCACCGCGTAGTAGAGGTAGAACTCCCAAAGCGTGGTCATGCGGCCGCTGAGCACCAGTGAAGCGGCCATGACGATCGCGCCGGCGCTGCACACCACGCGCGAGCCGAGCCGGTCGACGAGACGTCCCACCAGCGGCATGAACGCGCCGTACAGGAAGAGCGACGTGGAGATGACGAGGGAGAAGGTGCCGCGGTCGAGGCCGAGCTCCGCCGACACCGGCTTGAGGAATGGGCCGATCGTGAAGCGAATACCCGCCGAGAGAGACACGATGATCGAGAGCGCCAGGGCCACCCACCATCCATAGAAGATCCGCGGCGGGGCGGCTCCCGGCGTCATCGCCATGACGTAATTCAGTATATTCCAGCGCGCATTCGGGTTAAGGCCTATTTCGACACTTGACGCCTCCCGGGACCCGGTGGATTCTCGGATCGGTCGACACCCGATGGAGACCGGACACGGCGGCCGGTTCGAGGAGCTCGACGTCCTGCGCGGCGCCGCGGCGCTGGTTGTCGTCCTGTCCCACTACTCCACGCACTGCGTGAGGTACTTCGGAGCGGGGCCGTTCGGGGTGCACCTGCCAACCATCTACGGATTCCACGCCGTCCAGCTCTTCTTCATGATCTCCGGCTTCGTCATCTACTTCACCCTCGAGCGTAGCGCCACGTGGAAGGACTTCGCCTTCTCGCGGGTCACCAGGCTCTACCCGGCCTACTGGACGGCCCTCACCTTGATGGTCGTGCTCGAGACCGTCGTCTTCCGGCAGCCGTTCTGGCTCGGCGGCTACATCGCGAACATGACGATGTTCCAGGAGTTCCTCGGGTTCAACAATCTCGACAATGTCTTCTGGAGCCTCACGGTCGAGGTGGCCTTCTACGTCATCATGGGGCTCCTGTTCGCGGGCGGGCTCGCCTCGCGGATCGAGCTGGTGTCCGGGATCTGGCTCGTGCTGGCCGGCCTGTGGTCCGCGGTGGTCCAGTATCTGGGGATCGTGCTGCCCGCGTCCCTTCCCCGCCTGCTGATCCTCCGTTACGTGCCCTTCTTCGTGGCCGGCATCGTGTTCTACCTCGTCCGCCGTCGGGGACCGACGGCGGCGCGTATCGCCCTGCTCGCGGCCGCCCTCGTGGTGGCCGCGATGATCGACGGAGTGTGGGACGCCGACGAGGCCGCGGTGCGGTGGTCGGACGTGCTGCACCGCCTGGGCGTTGCCGTCGTGCTCTTCGGCCTGTTCGCGGCGGCCGTCGCCGGCCGCCTACGCTTTGCGATCTCCCCGGCCACCTTGTGGTTCGGCACCCTCTCCTACTCGCTCTATCTCAGCCATCGCAATCTCGGGTACAGGACCCTCTTCCGGCTCCACGACCGGGGGGTCGCCATATCGACCAGCTTTCTGCTCACTCTCGCGGGAGCCATGGTGCTGGCCGTCGCCTTGACGTACGCCGTCGAACGGCCGGCCATGCGTGTCCTCCGCCGCTGGTACCGCACCCGCCCCGGGCCGGTCGCGGCAGGCCCCTGACCGTCCCGGCCTCGCGGGGACCCCTCGGCGAATCGTGACCGGACGGCGTGCTATCATTTCGTGGAATGACCCCGGCCATGACGCTCCCCGAAATCCTCGGGCTCCCGAGCCACACCACCCGCGTCGTGATCGGGATGGTCCATCTGCGAGCTCTGCCCGGTAGCCCACGCTGGGACGGCGACATGGCCGCCCTCGCGCGCGCGGCCGTGGACGACGCGCGCGCCATCGCGGAGGGCGGAGCCGACGCGATCCTCGTCGAGAATCACGGCGACGTGCCCTTCACCGCGCGTCGCGTGGACGCCGCCACGGTGGCGGGGATGGCGGTCGCGATCGCCGAGATCCGCCGCGTGGTCTCGCTGCCGATCGGGGTCAACGTGCTGAAGAACGACGCGCGATCGGCGCTGGCGGTGGCCGCCACCACCGGTGCGCGCTTCGTGCGGGTGAATGTGCACGTCGGCGCGGTGGCCGCCGATCAGGGCATCATCGAGTCGGAGGCCCACGACACGCTCCGCTACCGTCGTCTGCTCGGCGCGACCGTCGCCATCCTCGCCGACGTCCAGGCCAAGCACGGCGCGCCCATCGCTCCCGTGCCGATCGAGCAGGAGGCGCGCGACTGCTTCGCTCGCGGGCTCGCCGACGCGCTGGTGGTGTCGGGCGTGGCCACCGGCGAGCCCACCCCCCTGGCCGATCTCAAGCGGGTACGGGGGGCGGTGCCCGACGCCCCACTCCTCGCGGGCAGCGGAGCGACCGAGGAGGGCGTGGCCGAGCTCCTGTCCGTGGCCGACGGGGTGATCGTCGGGACCTCGATCAAGCGAGGCGGGCGGCTCGCCAATCCGGTGGACGTCGAGCGCGTCCGCCGCCTCGTCGCGGCCGCCCGCAGCCCCCGCGGGTGAGCGGCCGTCTCGCCGCCCTGCTCGGGGCGTCGCTGCTCGCCGGCTGCGCGATCATCGCGCCTCGCCCGGCGCCGGATCCCGCGCGGCTCCGGATCGGCGATCTGCTCCTGGTCGGCTTCACCGGCACCGAGGTCGCCGGCAACGAGGAGATCCGGCGGCTCGTCTGCGACGTGAAGGTCGGCGGCGTGCTGCTCTTCGAGCGCTACGCGGGGTCGGGCGAGCCCCGCAACATGGTGAGCCCCGCGCAGGTCACCACGCTCACGCGCGATCTGCAGGCGCTGGCCGCCCGGTGCGCGGGTCGCCCGCTCTTCGTCGCCGCCGACGCGGAGGGCGGCCGGGTCATGCGCCTGTCGCCGCGCCTGGGCTACCCCCCGACCTTGCCGGCGCAGGAGCTGGGCGACCGCAACGATCCCGCGTTCACCCAGGCCGAGGCACGGCGCATGGGCCAGATGCTGCGCGAGGCCGGGATCAACTGGAACCTGGCCCCGGTGGTGGACGTGGCGGTGAACCCGACCAACCCCGCGGTGGTCACGAACGGCCGGACCTACTCGGCCGATCCGGAGCGCGTCATCGCGCACGCGCGCGCCTTCGTGCTCGGCATGCACGAGGCGGGCGTGCTCACCGCGCTCAAGCACTTCCCCGGCCACGGCTCGAGCCGGCAGGACTCGCACCTGGGCTTCACCGACGTGAGCGACACCGCCCTCCTGCGCGTCGAGCTCGGGCCCTACCGCGCCCTGATCGCGGCCGGCCTGGCCGATAGCGTGATGACCGGGCACGTCTTCAATCGCGGGCTGGACCCGTGGGATCCGTCGACGCTCTCGCGGTTCACCGTCCAGCGCGTGCTGCGCGGCTGGCTCCACTACAACGGTACGGTCGTCTCCGACGATCTGCTGATGGGGGCCATCGCCCAGCACTACGGCCTGGAGGAGGCGGCGGTGCTGGCGCTGGGCGCGGGGGTCGACGTGCTCCTGATCTCGCAGAACACCGGCAAGATCGACGACCGCGCGGCCGAGCGCGTCGTCGCCGCCATCACCCGCGCCATCGCCGACGGCAAGCTCAGCGAGTCCACGGTCCAGGCCGCGGTCGCCCGCGTCGACACCCTCCGCGCCCGCCTCAGGTAGGGGTCAGGTCTTACATTACGACATTGTCGTAATGTAAGACCTGACCCCCTAGCGGTTGCGGAGGGATTGCAGGAAGCGCTCGACGTCGGCGCGGCCGGGGAGGGAGTCCTGGGCGCCCCGACGAGTGCACGTGAGCGCGGCCGCGGCGCTGGCCAGGGGGATCACCTGCTCGAGGCTGCCGCCCGCGGCGAGGCCCACCGCCAGCGCGCCGTTGAAGGCGTCGCCGGCGCCCGTCGTGTCCACCGCTTCCACCGGGAACGCCTCGAAGTGCACCGCGGAGGCGCCGTCGCAGACGAGCGCGCCCTGCTCGCCGAGCGTGATGATCACGGTGCCCGCCCCCCGCTCGCACAGCCGCGCGGCGGCCTGTCGGCCCGAATCCAGATCCTGCACCTCGATGCCGGTGAGCGCCGCGACCTCGCCCGCGTTCGGCGTGAGGTAGGTCACGAGCGCGAGTAGCTCGTCCGAGAGCTCCTGCACCGGAGCCGGATTCAGCACGGTGAGGATCCCGTGCCGCCGCGCGGTCTCGAGCGCCCAGCGCACCACCGGGACCGGCACCTCGAGCTGAGTCACCACGACCTGCGCCCACGCGATGGCCTCCTCGCCCGCGCGCGCCATCTCGACGGTCAGCCGATGGTTGGCTCCCGGCGCGACCCCGATCTGGTTGCGCCCCTCGCGATCCACGAAGATCAGCGCGGTGCCGGTGGCCGCCTCCGACGACGTCACGATGCCGTCGACGCCGATCCCCTCCTCGGCCAGCCCCCGGCGGATCCCGCGCCCCGAGTCGTCATCACCGACGCAGCCGATCATCCGCACCTCGGCGCCCAGGCGCCGCGCGGCCACCGCCTGGTTGGCCCCCTTGCCGCCTCGGTTCACCAGCAGCGTGCCCGAGGAGACGGTCTCGCCCACGCGCGGCAATCGCGGGAGCGCCATGGTGAAGTCGACATTCGCCGAGCCGATCACGCAGACGCGGGGCACAGGCGCTCCAGGACCAGGCGCAGCACACGCTCGGCATCGACGTCGAGCGCCACGCGGCACGTGGGCATCTTCTTGCGGTGCGACGGGATCGCGCGCCGGTCCGCCAGGGTGAGGCCCCGCGTGAGCTTGCCCTCGCACTCGACCTCGATGCTCAGCGGCTCGAACTCCACCAGCGACGGATCGAGGGCCACCGCCATGGCGAGCGGATCGTGCAGCACGATACCCCCGCCTTCCCGCTCGTCCCCGAACGCGAAGCCGTGCAGGGTGAAGTCCAGGATGAAGCGCGCGGTCCGCGTCGAGCACCGCCGGAGCCGCTCGGTGAGGGTGGCCTGCGCCAGGACGACGCGCCGGGTGACGTCGAGCGGCACCAGCTCGATCGGCAGCCCGGCCTCGAGCACCATGGCCGCCGCCTCCGGATCGACGAAGCAATTGAACTCCGCGGCCGGCGTCACGTTGCCGGGCACCGTCACCGCCCCGCCCATCACCACGATGCGCCCGGCCCGCGCGAGGCGGCGCCCGTCGAGGGCGAGCGCGGCGGCCACGTTCGTGAGTGGCCCCAGGGCCACGATGGTCAGCTCCGCGCCCCAGCGATCCACCGTGTCCAGAATCACTTCCGCGGCCGGCCGCATCTCAAGGGGCGTGGAAGGCTCCGGGTAGCGGGGCCGCCCGTCGGGCTCGACGAAGCGCTCGAGGTTGCCGAGCCCGTCCTGGCCATGCACGTGATGCGCGGTGACCAGTGCCCGCTTGAGCGGCGCCTCGGCCCCGCGGGCGATCGGCGGCATCGGCTCCGGCGCCCCCACCGCGAGGATGCGGCGGGCATTCGCGGTGGCCAGGTCGACCGGCACGTTGCCGGCGACGGTGGTGACCGCCTCGACGCGCGCCTCCGGCGAGGCCAGGGCGAGCAGTATCGCGAGGGCGTCGTCGATACCGGGATCGGTGTCGATCAAGAGGTGACGGCTCATTTGACAGGTCTCGCGAGCCTCCGTATCATACGCGACAGTCCGGCGCAAAGTTCGCGCAAAGGAGGGTTCCGATGCACATCCGGATCACCTACTGCGGCGAGTGAAACTATCTGCCCCAGGCCTCCAGTCTGCAGGCCGCCATCAAGAGTAAGTACGGCATCTCCTCCGAGCTCCGGGAGGGTGTCGGTGGCATCTTCACCGTCGAGGTCGACGACAAGATGATCTACGACAACCAGGTGACGTACCGCTTCCCCGAGGATCAGGAGATCTTCACCGAGATCGACAAGCTCAAGGCCTGACCTCTCGCGCGAGCAGGTCCCGGAACGCCGGGTCGGCGATATGGAGCAGCGCCCTCGCCCGCCCGGCGTCGCTCTTTCCCCTCAGCGCCGCCACCCCGTGCTCCGTCACCACGTAGTCGGCGAGGAACCGCGGCGTGGTCACCCGCGCTCCCGCGCCGAGCCGCGCCACGATCCGCGAGCGCGTGCCCCGGGCCGCGGCGGCGGGCAGCGCGATGATCGAGCGCCCGCGCTCGGCCCGCGCCGCGCCGAGTACGAAGTCGAACTGCCCGCCGATCCCGGTGATCTGTCGCCCGTCCACGCTCTCCGCGTTGACCTGGCCGAGCAGGTCGATCTCGAGCGCGGAGTTCACCGAGACGAAGTCGCCGAGCGCCCCCACCACCTGCGGGTCGTGCACGATGTCGGAGGGCTCCATGTTCACGAGGGGGTTCTCGTGGCTCCACTGGAAGAGCGCGGCGGTGCCCATGATCTCGCCCACGTCCATCCGGCCCGGGTGCAGGCGCTTGCGCGCGTTCGTGATCACCCCGCTCCGGACCAGCGGCAGCATGTGGTCGACCAGCAGCGAGTGGACGCCGAGGTCCTTCTTGCCCGCGAGCGCGTCCATCACCGCCTGCGGGATCGAGCCCACCCCGACCTGCACCGTCGCCCCGTCCGGGATCAGGTCGGCCACGTGGCCCGCGATGCGCCGCTCGACCTCGCCCACCGGCGTGGGCGGGTACTCGAGCAGCGGGTGGTCGACCGGCGTCCACACGTCCACCTGGGAGCGGTGGAGGAACGCGTTGCCGAGCGTGCGGGGCATCCGCGGGTTGACCTGGGCGATCACCAGCGGCGCGCGGCGCGCCGCGGGCAGCAGGTAGCTCACCGACACGCCGAGCGAGAGATGGCCGCCCCGGTCGGGGGGCGCGGTATGCACCAGCACCGCGTCCGGCGCCCACGGCCCGCCGGCCGTGAACAGGGTCACGCTGTCGAAGTAGCGCGCGGGGACGAACTCGACGTCACCCCGGGCATCGGCGTCCGCGAGCCGCGGCGACATGTGCCACGTCGCGAAGCGGATCTTCCCGGCGTAGCCCGGAGCCGCGAAGGGGAAGTCGTCCAGGCGCAGCCCGCCCATCAGGGTCAGCGGCGCGAGGCGATCGACCTGGCGCAGGATCTCGGCGATCAGCGCCGAGGGATCGCCGGACCCCGGCGCGACCAGCACCTTCATCCCCGCGCGGAGACGGCCGACGGCGTCGGCCAGAGTGGCCTGCTGGAAGAGGCGGCCCATAAAGCGCGGGTAGTATAATCGCGCGCGGACACGCCCGACAACGCTCTCCACACCACGAGGAGTGCCATGCCCAAGCTCACCCAGCCCATCAATCCACCGACCCTTCCAAAGCCCGCGGGCTACGCCCACGGCTGGGAGGCGCAGGGAGGCAAGACCGTCTTCATCGCCGGTCAGGTCGCGATGGACCAGGACGGCCACGTCGTCGGCGCGGGAGACCTGGTGGCCCAGTTCCGCCAGGTGTGCGAGAACCTCAAGGCCATCGTCGCGGCCCGCGGCGGACAGCTCAACGACGTGCTCAAGCTCACGATCTACGTCCTCTCCAAGAGCGACTACAAGGCGAAGACCCGTGAGATCGGAGCGGTCTACCGCGAGTACTTCGGCCGGCACTATCCGGCCATGACCCTGGTGGAGGTCAAGGGACTCTACGACGACGACTGCCTGATCGAGATCGAGGGCGTCGCGGTCGTCGACTAGCCTATCCCCTCTCTCCCCGAGGGGAGAGGACCGGGCGAGAGGACACGTCAATGCCGGTCCATTCGCAGTGGGTGACGACGGGGCTCCAGTTCGAGGGCCATCGTATCGTGGGCTACCGCGGGGTGGTGCGCGGCATCACGGTGCGCTCCCGCAACCTGATCGTGAACCTGGGCGCCGCCATCCAGACGATCTTCGGCGGCAACATCACGCTGTACACGGAGCTGTGCGAGCGCGCCCGGCAGGAAGCCTTCGATCTCATGCTCGAGCACGCGGCCCAGGTCGGCGCCAACGCCGTCGTGTCCATGCGGTACGACGCCAACGAGGTCGGCGCCGGGGTGACCGAGGTGCTCGCGTACGGGACGGCCGTCATCATTGAGCCGACGACCTAGGGAGCCCACGACCTAGGGAGCCCACGACCTAGGCCTTGCCCGCGCCCGGGACGGGACTATACTCTCCGCGGAGAGCGGGCCGATTCCGGCGGCAAGCCTAGCCCCGCCGGCGGCAAGCCTAGTCAAGGAGGACGAGATGACCATGGGACGCCGGGACTTCCTCAAGCACACGGTGGCAGGCGCGGTCGCGGTCTCGATGGCCTCGCCAGCCCACGCCCAGGGCGCCAAGATCAAGCCGGGCTCCCGCGACGTGCTCCTGGTCGTGGACGTGCAGAACGATTTCATCCCGGGCGGGGCCCTGCCGGTCAACGAGGGCGACGCGATCGTGCCGCTGGTGAACAAGCTGGCGGCCGGCTTCGAGCACGTCATCCTGACCCAGGACTGGCACACCCCCGGCCACATCTCCTTCGCCTCCGCACACGCGGGCAAGAAGCCCTTCGAGACCGTCACGCTGACGTACGGCACCCAGGTGCTGTGGCCGGATCACTGCGTGCAGGGCACGCCGGGCGCCGACTTCCACAAGGATCTCAAGATCACCCACGCGGAGCTGATCATCCGCAAGGGCTACCGCAAGCAGATGGACTCCTACTCGGCCTTCTTCGAGGCCGACGGCAAGACCACCACCGGCCTCTCCGGATACGTCAAGGACCGCGGCTTCCGGCAGGTGTACCTGGTCGGCCTCGCCACCGACTTCTGCGTGTGCTGGTCCGCCCTCGACGCCCGCAAGGTGGGCCTGGGTGCCTCGGTGATCGAGGACGCCTGCCGCGGCATCGATACAAACGGCTCACTGGGCAAGGCCTGGGATCAGATGGCCAAGGCGGGGGTCAAGCGCATCCGCTCCTCCGACCTCGCGGTCTAGCCTCCGGACGCTCCACGCGCTTTCTGGCCCAATGACCACCCAGGTCCACACGGGTCAGACGCCGGAGCACATGGACCGTTTCTACTCGATCGTTCGCCTTGTTGGCCGCTTCTGGCTCTGGTTCTTCTTCAAGCACGTCGACGTCGTCCGGGCCGAGCGCGTGCCGGCCGGCGGCCCGGTCTTGCTCTGCATCAACCACCCGAACAACCTCATCGACTCGCTGCTGGTGGGCAGCGTCCTCCGTCGCAAGGTCCACTATCTGGCCACCGCCGCGCTCTTCCGCAACCCGGTGGTGGCCCGCTTCCTCTCCGCGTGCGGAGCCATTCCGGTCTACCGGAAGCAGGACGACCCGACCAAGATGGACAAGAACGCCGACGCCTTCGCGGCCTGCTTCCGGACGCTGGAGGCCGGTCGCCTGATCGGCATCTATCCCGAGGGCACCACCCACTCCGAGAGCCGCGTGCAGCGCATCAAGACCGGCGCCGCCCGGATCGCTCTTGACTACGAGGCCTCCCGCCGCGGGGCGCCGCTGGCCCTGATCCCGGTGGGGCTGAGCTTCGAGGCGCGCAAGTCGTTCCGCGGCCACGTGCGGGTCTCCTTCGGTGATCTGATCCCGCTGGGCGCGTACGCCGCCGTCTACCGGGAGGATCCGGTCAAGGCGGTGGAGGCGTTGACCACCGCGATCCAGTGGGGCATGGAGGCCGAGGTGCTGCACGTGGCCCGCCCCGAGCGGCAGGACTTGATCCGCGCCGTGGAGCAGATCTACGCCGGCGACCTGATCCGCGAGCTGCAGGACGAGCGCGGCCTCGGGACGCGCCAGATCGACCCGCTGCGCCTCTCGCGGACCATCGCCGACGCGGTGGCCCACTTCGAGCGGCGCGATCCGGACCGGGTGGAGCGGCTGTGGGCGGAGGTGCAGCGCTACCGCGCGATGCTGGCCGCCCACCGGGTGCGGGATCAGGCCGTGCGCGCCCGCGCCGAGCGGGCGCCACGCCGCGCGCGCCTGCGCCGCTCGTGGGAAGCCTCGCTCGGCCTGCCCTTCTTCGCCTACGGCCTGCTCGTCAACGGCCTGCCGTATCTGCTGCCGCGCTGGCTCGCCCGCCGCACCGCGCGCAAGGAGACGGACTACGCGACGACTCGGCTGCTCGCCAGCATCGTGGCGTTCCCCCTCTTCTGGGCGGGCGAGATCTGGATCGTGTGGCGCTTCTCGAGCCTCGGATGGGCCCTGGTCTTCGCGCTCTCGCTGCCGCTCTCCGGTCTCCTCGCCTATCGCTACCTCGGCGGCGTGGGCCGGCTCCGGAGCCAGCTCCGGTTCGGCTGGCTCTCGCTCACCCACCATCACTCGGCCACCCGCCTCCTGACCGAGCGGCAGGCGCTCGTCTCCCAGCTGGAGCGCGCCAAGGACGACTACCTGGCCGCTACGCGCGGGAGCAGCTTTTGACCGTCCTGAAGCTCGAGGAGCTCTCCACCCCCCAGCTCGATGCGCTCGACCGGACCCGCACCGTCGTGATCCTGACCGTGAGCCCGCTCGAGACCCACGGGCCCCACCTGCCGCTCGGCGTGGACGCCTTCACGGCCCGCCACTTCGCCGAGTCCGTCGCCGAGCGCGTGGTGGCAACCCGCCCGGGCTGGTCGGCGGTGCTCGCGCCCACGCTGCACCTGGGCTCCTTCACCTTCGACACGGTGGGAACGGTGGCCGTGCGCCAGCGCGTGGTCCGGGATGCGGTCGTCGACTACGGCCGCGCCCTGGCCCGGGCCGGCTTCCGCCACGTGCTGGTCTCCAACGGCCACGGCGGGCCCGGCCACCTGGTTGCCCTGGAAGAGGCCGCCGCGATCGTCTCGCGCCGGCACTCCATCATGATGGCGTCGTTCACCGGGCACCTGGCCTGGGAGTTCCTGCGCGGCCGCCTCCTGCCTCGCATGGAGGCCGCGCTGGGCCGCCCCCTCTCCGCGCTCGAGCGCCAGGCATTCTCCGAGGACGCCCACGGCGGTTGGTGGGAGACTTCGATCATGCTGGTGCTGAGGCCCGACCTGGTCGACGAGGGGTATCGCCGCCTCCCCGCCAGGCGCTACTCGCTCACCGAGCGGCTCGTGCCCAACTATCCCCTGCGCAACGGCGGCCAGGGCTACGTGGGCCACCCCGCGCTGGCCGATCCCGTGTTCGCGCGGGTCACCACCGAGGTGCTGATGGCCGAGGCGATGACGGTGGTGGACGGCCTCCTCGACGGCCGCCTCCGCCCCTCGGAGCGGCGCTCGCCGTTCTTCGCCATTCCCTTCTTCCGCACCAACTTCCGTCGGGCGGCGGGAGCGCTCGCGGCGCTGGCGGCGGTCCTGGCCGGCTGGTGGATCTTCCGCTGAAAAAGGAGACGACGATGAAGGCCTACGTGCTGATCGAGACCGCGGCCGGCAAGACCAAGAACGTCAAGAAGGCGCTCACCAAGATCAAGAGCGGGCGGGCGACGGTGGCGGCGATGGACGCGGTCACCGGCCCCTACGACTTCATCGCGGTGGTGGACGGCCAGACGCTCGACGCCATCGGCAGCCTCGTCACCGACTCCATCGGCATCATCGACGGCGTCACCCGCACCACCACCTGCGTCGCGGTGACGGTGGGCTAGCATGAAGGCGTGCAGCCGTGGCTGGAGGCGGCGCAGCCGCAGGCGAGCCGAGCGGATACAAGAGGGAAGCTTACCGGCGGGAGGCCCCGCGCGATGACTTCGGCCCACAACCCCGGCTCGCGCATGGCGAGGTGCAGCCGCAGGCGAGCCGAGCGGATCCAAGAGGGAAGCTTACCGGCGGGAGGCCCCGCGCGATGACTCCGGCCCACAACCCCGGCTCGGTCGTCGCGTGCGCGGCCTACGCGGGCGGCTGCCGCGTGGCCAACGTGGCGATCGGGGACATCAGCGAGGTCCTCAAGCAGGACGATCGGTTCGTCTGGATCGGTCTCTACGAGCCGGACGAGGCCCTGCTCAAGGAGGTGCAGGCCGAGTTCGGCCTCCACGACCTCGCCATCGAGGACGCGCACCTGGCCCACCAGCGGCCCAAGCTGGAGCGCTACGGCGACTCGCTGTTCATCGCACTGCGGACCGCGCAGCCCGACCGGGAGCACCGGCGGATCGCCTTCGGCGAGACCCACCTGTTCGTGGGCTCGCGCTACGTGGTCTCGGTCCGCCACGGGGCGTCGCTCTCCTACGCCGACGTGCGCACGCGCTGCGAGGCGACGCCGCACCTGCTCGCCAAGGGGCCGGGCTTCGTGCTGCACGCCATCATGGACTTCGTGGTGGACCAGTACTTCCCGATCGTGGACGGCCTCGAGGACGACCTGGAAGCCCTCGAGGAGGCCATCTTCAACGAGCGGATCAGCCGGGACACCACGATGGGCATCTACACGCTCAAGCGGGACCTGCTCGAGGTCAAGCGGGGCGTCTCCCCGCTCGTCGACATCTGCAACCGCCTGATGCGCAGCGATCTCGATCTGATCCCGGACGACGCGCGCCCGTACTTCCGCGACGTGTACGATCACGCGATCCGGATCAACGAGAAGGTGGACGGCCTTCGCGAGCTGCTGTCCACCGCGCTCGAGGCCAACCTCTCGCTGACCACCATCGCGCAGAACGAGGCCACCAAGCGCATCACCGGCTGGGCCGCCATCTTCGCGATCCCCACCATGATCGCGGGCATCTACGGCATGAACTTCGAGGTCATGCCGGAGCTCCAGTGGCGCTACGGCTACCCGGCGGTGATGGGGGTCACGGTGTGCCTCTGCGGCTTCCTCTATTACCGCTTCAAGCGCTCCGGCTGGCTCTGATAGAATCCCCGCGATCATGCGCGTCCTCGTGATGGGCGGCACCGAGTTCATCAGCCTGCATCTGCTCCAGGCCCTGCGCCGGCGCGGACACGAGGCCACCGTCTTCAACCGCGGGCGGAACCCGGAGCGGCTGCCGCCCGGCGTCGCGCGCATCACCGGGGACCGCAAGGATCACGTCGGCCTCCGGGAGCGCCTTCGCGGTCAGCGCTTCGACGGCGTGTTCGACGTCGCCTACGCGCCGACCACGCCGGAGGACGTGGGCTCCCTGCTCGACGCGCTCGAGGGCACGCCCCACGTGATCTTCGTGTCGACGGCCCGCGTGTATGATCACAGCCTGCCCATCCCTTACTCGGAGGAGACGCCCCGGAGCCTGTACTGGGGCGAGTACGCACGCCACAAGATCGGCGGCGAGGACGCCCTCCTCGAGCGACATCGAAGCCGTGGACTGCCCGTGACCATCGTACGGCCCACCCACGTGATGGGACCGCTGAACACCCGGAACAACGAAACGTTCTTCATGGACCGGATCCACCGGGGCCGGCCCGTGCTGGTGCCCGGGCACGGCGGCTGGCTGCGCCAGTTCGGCCACGTAGAGGATCTCGCCGAGGTGATGGCCGCGCTGCTCGGCGACCCGCGGGCCCACGGGCAGGCCTACAATGTCATGGGCGAGGACGTGATCAGCCAGGTTGGCTTCGTCGAGCTGATCGCCGAGGTGATCGGTCGGCCGGTGAACCTCCGCCACTTCGATCCGGCCCTGCTCAAGAGCTTCGACAAGCCGGGACCCGTCTTCGGACAGAACCTCGTCTATGACTGCCACGCGGTGCACACGACGACCAAGCTGCGCTCCGCGCTCGGCCTCCGCCCGCGCTACACGCTGCACGGCGGGCTCGCCCAGACCTGGCAGTGGTATCGCGCCCAGGGCCTGACCGAGCGGCCCGCCGACTTCGCGTTCGAAGACCAGATCCTCTCCAAGATCGGCGCGTGAGCCGCGGCATCCTCGTGTATCACCCGGAGGCGGGAGAGGCCCGCGCCTACGCGGATCGCATCCGGCTGCCTTCGCGGGCGTTCACGGTGCACGTGGCCTCGACGCCGGAGGCCGCGGCCGGACCCGGTGCGGAGGCCGAGATCTTCTACTGCTGGGGCCCCCCACGACCGCTGCTGGCCGCCGCGAAGCGGCTGCGGTGGATCCAGTGCATGGGCGCCGGGGTCGAGCGCCTGCTGGTGCCCGAGCTGCCGGCCGACGTGCGCGTCACGCGGGCCGCCGGCATCTTCGGTCCGTGGATGGCCGAGTACACCCTCGGCTGGTGCCTGTGGGTCACCCAGCGCATGGATGGCTTCCGCGCGAGTCAGCGCGCGCGTCGCTGGCAGCCGGTGGACCCGGTCCCGCTGCGCGGGCAGACCCTCTGCGTCGTAGGCCTCGGCGATATCGGCCGCTGCATCGCGCGCTCCGCCCGCGGGCTCGGCATGCGGGTCATCGGCGTGACGCGGAGCGGGCGCGGCCCCCGCGACGCCGAGCGGATCTATCGGACGGGCGCCCTCCGCTCGGCGCTGGCCCGCGCCGACTTCGTGGTCCTCACCCTGCCGCTCAGCACCGCGACGCGGGGGCTCCTGGGCGCGGCCGCGCTTGCCGCGATGAAGCCGACCGCCTGGCTCATCAACATCGCGCGTGGTCCGATCGTGGACGAGGCGGCCCTGCTCGACGCCCTGCGACGTGCGCGACTCGGCGGCGCCGTGCTCGACGTCTTCGACACCGAGCCGCTCCCAGCCGACCATCCGCTCTGGGGCTTCGAGAACGTGGTGATCACCCCGCACATCTCGGGTCCCAGCACCCCGCGGGAGATCGGGCCGATCTTCGCCGACAACCTTCGCCGCTACATCGCCGGCCGGCCCCTCCGCCACCAGGTCGACCGCACCCGAGGTTACTGAGGGCCCCGCTCCACCCCCACCCGGATCACCTCCCCGCGCC
>DATIWG010000061.1:0-3565 GCA_035519555.1 Nitrosotalea sp.
TGGCCTCCTCCAGGCGCGCGATCGCCGCGAGCGTGCTGAACTGGGTCACCCGCAGGCCGCTCGGCCGCAGGACGTCGTCGTAGAGCTGCGTCACCACCCGCGTCGCCATGCGGAGGGTGTTGCAGACACACGGAGAGAGCGGGGCGGCCCGGGGCGCCATGGCCCCCATGCTAGCAAGCCCTCCGGGCCCGGGCAAGGGGTTTACATGTAGATACATGAATCACCTGAATCCGCTCGGGCGGCCCCGGCGTCTCAAGCGCCAGGAGGCTCACCCATGCGGATCGCGGTGCTCGGGGCGGGCGGCATCGGCGGCTACTACGGCGGGCGGCTCGCCAAGGCGGGGCACGACGTCGTGCTGCTCGCGCGGGGTGCGCACCTGGAGGCGCTGCAGCGGCGCGGGCTGACCCTGCGCACGCCGGAGGGGGAGCTGACCCTGCCCATCGCAGCAACCGCCGACGGCCGGGGCCTTGCGCCGGTCGATCTCGTCCTCTTCTGCGTCAAGGCCTTCGACACCGAGGCGGGCGCGCGCACGATCGCCCCGCTGGTCGGGAGCGACACTACCGTGCTCACGGTCCAGAACGGCCTCGACCGCGCCGGTGCGCTCGCCGCCGCTCTCGGCGGCGGAGCGGGCGCAGTGCTCGGGGCCGCGGTCTACGCCGCCCTCCAGCTCGCCGGGCCCGGGATCGTGGCCCGCACCGGCGCCGAGGCCCGGATCACCTTCGGCGAGCGCGGCGGCGCCCCGAGCAGGCGGACCGAACGGCTCGCCGCGGCGCTCCGCGAGGCCGGCCTCCCCCACGAGGTCTCGCCCGACATCGACCGGGTGCTGTGGGAGAAGTTTCTGTTCATCACCGGGATCGGCGCGGTCACCGCGCTCGCTCGCGCGGGGATCGGCGCGCTGCGGGAGAGCGCGGAGGGCCGCGCCCTCCTCGCCGCCTCCTGCGGCGAGATCGTCGCGGTGGCGCAGGCGGAGGGCGCGCCCCTTCGCCCCGAGGCCGCCGCCGCGGCGCTCGCGCAATCGTCCACGCTGCCCGGCCCATGGCGCTCCTCCCTGGCGCGCGACCTCGAGGAGGGCCGCCCCCTCGAGGTGGAGGCGCTGAGCGGCGCGGTGGTGGCGCGCGGCCGCCGCGCCGGCGTGCCCACCCCGGTGCACCAGACCATCGCCGCGTGCCTGTCGCTCGGCCGTCCGGCGCCCGCCTCCAATTTCGCCGTGAACCGTCCCGCCCGTCAGGAGGAGACTCCATGAGACTCGAGAACAAGGTAGCCATCGTGACCGGCGGCGGGAGCGGCATCGGCGCGGCCATCGCGGAGATCTTTGCCCGCGAAGGTGCGCGCGTCGTGGTCACCGGCCGCCGTAAGGAGGTCCTCGCCGAGGTCGTCGATCGGATTGCGGCAGCGGGCGGCCACGCCCTCGCGGCACCGGGCAGCGTGACCGACGAGGCCGACGTGCAGCGAGCCGTGCAGTCCACCCTGGCCGCCTTCGGGCGGGTGGACGTGCTGGTCAACAACGCGGGCAGCGCGCTCCACGCGGGGCCGCTCCACGAGATCTCCGACGCGGCCTGGAGCGAGGTCCTCGACGTCTTCCTCACCAGCGTGTTCCGCGTCTCGCGCGCGGTGATTCCCCAGATGCTGCGCCAGGGCGGTGGATCGATCGTGAACATCGGATCGGTCCTCGGCCTCAAGAGCGCCGCGGGCTTCCAGGTCCACGCCTACGCGGCGGCCAAGGCGGGGGTGGCGATGCTCACGCGTACCATGGCGTCCCAGTACGCCAAGGACGGCATCCGCTGCAACTGCGTTGCCCCCGCCATCACCGAGACGCCGCTCACGGCCCCGCGCCTGCGCGACCCCGCCGCCCGGCGCGCGATCGAGGCGGGACACCCGCTCGGGCTCGGGCAGCCGGACGACGTGGCCCGCGCCGTCCTCTACCTCGCTTCCGACGAGGCGCGGTGGACCACCGGCGCCGTCGTCCCCATCGACGGCGGGGTCATGGCCTAGAGTCGTACACCATGACCATCGACACGATGACCGGTCCTCCCTCCACTAGCCGTCTGCACTATGCCTGGGTCGTCCTCGCCACCACCACGCTCGTCCTCCTGGCCAGCGGCGGCGTCCGCGCGGCGATCGGCGTGTTCGTAAAGCCCCTCGAGGCCGAGTTCGGGTGGTCGCGGACGGCGCTGAGTGTCGCCGTGGCGGTGTCGATCGCCCTCTATGGGCTGACCGGCCCGCTCGTCGGCCGGCTCGCCGACCGCTGGGGCCCCCGCTGGGTCCTCACCGCCGGCGTGGCCCTGGTGGGCGTCGGCACCCTGGCCGGTGCCGGCGTGACCCGGTTCTGGCAGTTCTTCGTCGCGGTGGGCCTGATCGCGGCCATCGGATCGAGCGCCACCGCGGCCCCGGTGGCGGCGACGGTGGCCACGCGCTGGTTCGAGAAGCACCGCGGGCTCGTGCTTGGGATCAACGGCGCGGGCATGGCCGCGGGCCAGCTCGTGGTGCTGCCGCTGGCCATGGGGCTGGTGGCGGCGCTCGGCTGGCGTGGCGCGTACCTCGCCCTCGGCGCCGGGCTGCTCGTGCTGGTCGTGCCGCTGACGGCCCTCCTGATGCGCAACGACCCGAGCGAGCGCGGGCTCCTGGCCTACGGCGCCACCGCGCCGCCCCGCGCCATGTCGGCGGCCCAGGAGGCGGTGGAGCGCACGCCGGTCAGCGAGGCGGTGCGCACGTGGCCTTTCCTGCTGCTCTGCGGCAGCTTCTGGGTCTGCGGCTACTCGACGTTCGGCGTGATCCTCGCCCACTTCATCCCGCACGCCACCGATCACGGGTTCCAGCCGCACGAGGCGGCGGAGGCCCTCGGCATCATGGGCGCCATGAACATCGTGGGCACCATCGCGTCGGGCTGGCTCTGCGATCGGCTGGGCCCGAAGGTGCCGCTGGCCCTCTACTATCTCTTCCGCGGGGTCTCGCTCTTCTTCCTGCCCTACGTGACGACGGTGCCTGGCCTGTTCCTCTTCGCGGCGCTGTTCGGGCTCAATTTCATCTCGACGGTACCGGCGACCACCACCCTCACCGCGCGCATCTACGGCCGCTACTCGGTCGGCGAGCTGTCGGGCTGGATCTTCGCCTCCCATCAGCTCGGGGGCGCCATCGGCTCGGTCGCGTCGGGCTGGTTCTTCGACCGCACCGGCGACTACACGATGGCGTTCTACACCGCCGGCGCCTGGGCCCTGCTCGCCACCGGCATGGTGCTCTTCATCCGCGACGAGCCCATTGCGCGGAGCAAGCGGCCGGCCCTGGAGGCGCGGGCCCTCGCGCGGTCGCAGCCAAGATCGAGATGACGCCCGCTCGCGCCGCCGTCCTCGCACCCCGGTTATGTCATGGCGATGGGGGCCACGAGGAGGGGCCACCGCTGCCGGAGGGCATTGATGTTGACTATTCCCCGGCAGGGTGATCGTAGACCGGCATCGTGAGCGATCAGGCAGCCGGGATGGAAGAAGGCGACGGGCAGGGGATCACTGGGCAATGCACGCCCCCGCGATGACGAAGGCGCCGTCGTCCTCACCTATCACGGCCGACATCT
>DATIWG010000062.1:0-19866 GCA_035519555.1 Nitrosotalea sp.
GGTAGAAGAGATCCGGCATCTCGGGCCTGGACCCGCTGGGCTGCATCATCGCGGCCGCGACGACGCGCTCCGGAGCCCGCCGGATGAGGTTGTGGATCATCGGCCCGCCGATGCAGAAGCCCATGACCAGGAACTCCCGGACCCCGAGGTGGTCCATCAGCCCGAGCTGGTCGTCGGTGTAGGCGTCCCAGGGGCGGTCGATCTCCAGCGGGCCGCTGGACTGGCCGGGGTTGGCGTTGCGCAGGTCAGCGCAGATACAGCGGAAGTCGCCCTTGTACCGTTCCATCGGGTTGAAGGGCGAGGCGGTCTGCCAGGATGACAAGGCTGAGTTGAGCCCGCCCCCCGGGATGAGCAGCAGGGGGAAGCCGGAGCCGACCTCTTCGTAGTGGATGCGGACGGGGCCTCGTTCGTAGAACGGCATGGCGATCCTCCTTACTCTACGTTTGGTCGTGACTCCGGGATGCTACGCGTGGAGGAGCTCGAGCGCCTCCTCGTAGATCTCCATGTTCTTTCCATAGGAGATGGCCGACGCCTGGGCCGCGCTCACGAGATGGCGCCAGCGCCACGGAAGACGGGTGGCGTGGAACTCCTCGAAGGTCGCCTGATGGTGCTTGAAGGCGTGCATCTCGGTGAAGTTATCATGCACGACAATCGTGGCCAGACGGCCGATGAGCACATCCGGGTCGTACCCGAGGTCGGCATATTGCTGCGCCAGATTCACGGTGTTCTTCACCTCGGGCACCGCGCGCATCTGCCCGAGGTTGGTGACCTTCGACCAGTCGGTCGGCGGCTGTGTGTAGATGCTCTCCTCGAGCGCATCCAGCAACGCGGCCTGGCTCCGATGCGGCAGCGCCGCGACGGCCTCCGGATTCGGCTGGGGCGGTGGCTCCATGCGATTCTGCGTCGAGCGCACCTCGGGGCCGGTATGCCACGTGAGCAGCGCCAGCAGCTTGTTGCGCAGGCTCACACCTGGGAGATTCAAGAGATACCGGCGCAGGTTCGCGCCCGTGTGCAGATGCACGTCCATCGGATTGCCGGTGAGCGATCGCATGAACAGGCCGGCGGCCCCGATCGACAGGGCTTCGCCTGTGCCCTGGAGCGACAGACCGTCCGCGAGGGCCTGCGCGAGCATCCTCGGGATGTCCGCATAGGTATCGCACTCGGTGATCGCCCCGCCCAGGAGGCCGATCGCCGATGTTTCATCCGGACTCGTGTGGAACCCCAGCGGACGCTTCAGGAGCTCGTACTCCTCGAGCAGCGGCTCGATGTCCCGCAGCGGGGGCGGCGTGGGGAACCGGCTGACATACCGCACGGCCGGTCGCATCAGGAACGGCGTGTATTCGCGTCCCAGCCAGTCGAGGGCGCGCCACGTGAACATGGGGAAGATGAAGTAGTGATCGTCGAGCAGGTTCTTCGGAATCGCCACGGTCAGCAGCAGGTCCAGCGCCTCGGCATGCGGGATGTTGTCCCAGAGCCAGAGGAAGGCGTGATCCGCGGCGTTGTACAGGCCGCGATCCACGGCGGCGAAAAACGCCCTCTTCGTGCCTTCGACGCCGCCCGAGTCCACGGGCTTGGCATCCGCCAGGATGTACGGGCCCATCCCGGGGTGATTGATGTGCTTGTTCGATAGCGCGACGTGCTGAAGGATCGGCAGGAACCGCTGTTCGCCCGACACGCGCTCCACGGTGTGGTGGAGTGCATGAAGCCCGACGAGCGGGTGCAGCGGCCCGCCATGATGGCCGGGCGGCAGGTCCGAGGAACGAGTGACCGCGAGCGCCGACGCGGTCAGGAGCTTCTTGACCGACAGGCCATCGCGCAGCTTGCCCAGGGTGGCCTCGAGGATCCGGCCGGGGTCGGTCTCCTCGACGAACTGCACCACCGGCTCGATGTCATCGGCAAACCGTACGGGCCTGTGCATGATCTCTCTCCTCTCGTTCGATTTCGAGAGCCTGGCGGCCGAATCCTACCGCGTACCCGGTTCCTGCGCAGCAATCTTGTTGCAACGTAAGAGTCTGTCGGAAATGCAGAAGGCGGCGATGCGGTTGAGGCTGCCGGCGGCCCGGAGCACGAAGGTCCCGGGAGACATTCGTCCGGTCTGCCTATTTTTCGGGCGGGCGCGCACCACGCAAATTTAGCGTGGCCGGGGACCCGGCTCCTTCGATCGGGCGCCGGGCCCGATCCGCCGAGAATAGACGAATTTTCGGGACTGACATCTCGTCCATTGGACAGCGGCACCGTGCGGGAATACGCTCTGACGCAACGGAGTCCCTCGATGAAGCGCGCGATCGTCCGCTCCCTGGCCAAGGTCGCCCGCCTCGCCCGATACGAACTCGTTCCCCGCTGGCGCCTCGACTACTGGGAGCGGGCAGAACATCTTCGGCAAGTCTTCTCTCGGATGGATATCCAATGCGTGCTGGATGTGGGAGCTCACAAAGGGCGCTACCGCGACTTTCTCCGTCTGGTCGTGGGCTACGCCGGCCATATCATCTCCTTCGAGCCGGTGGCGCATCTGGCCGCCGATCTGAAGCGCGCGAGCGCCAAGGACGACGCCTGGACGGTCTATCCGTTCGCGCTGGGCAGCACGGACGCCGAGCTCGCCCTCAACATCATGGCGGCCAGCGACCTGAGCTCGCTCCTGACCCCGGACACCTCCGCCGTCCCTGAGTTCGAGCGCTTCAATCGCATCGTCGATCGTCAACCGGTGTCGGTGAAACGGCTCGACAGCATCATGGACATGCTGAGATGCGAGAATCCCGTGCGCAACATCTTTCTGAAAACAGACACGCAGGGCTATGACCTCGAAGTGGCCAGGGGCGCGGAACGCACGCTGTCCGAGGTGCTCGCGGTGCAGTCGGAGATGTCGCTGCGTCCCATCTACGCCGGAATGCCGGACTGGATCACGGCCGTCCACTTCATGCAGGACAGAGGGTTCGACATCACCGGCATGTTTCCCGTGAGCCGCGACAGCCAGCTCCGGCTGGTGGAATTCGATTGTGTGATGGTCAATCGCACGATCAAGCAACTGACCGGACCAACTGAGTCCCTTCCCGCCTAGTGCGGTGGGGTACCCCAGGTCAGCTCTTCCCGGCCTTCCTTCTCACCAACGAGTTTGAGCTCTACCGTCATTCTGCCCGTGCCAAAGCCAACGGCCCCTTGGCCATATCCCGCACAACGACGTAGTGGACCTTGCCTCTCTTCACGGCCACTTCGAGATAGGCCTCATCGGGAACGAATATGATGGTCTCCCCGGGCTCCGTCTCCCATGAAAGAAAGCCGCGCTGGCCCGCGATGGATCCGATCTCTCTGTTGCCGTCAGTAACCCGGATCTTTCTTGCGAGAGATACGAGGTTGAATCTCCAGAACGTTGGCTGACGCATCACGTAGATACATCCTTTTTGCGGATCCTCGACGGCCACCTGCTGGTCCGGGAGATGTACGAGTTGTTGCGACGCGCATCCGGTCACCAGCACAAGCGCGAGCAATGTGACCCGTCTCCGCCGCCGTCTCCGCGAAGTGTCGATCCTCAGTACAAATCCCTGATCACCTGCGCAGCGAGTGCTCGCCCCGCGCGCTCCAGCTCCGCGCGAAGCATGCGCGCGTCGTCCTTGCCCCACTCGAAAAACGTCGCCTTGGCCCCTCGTTGCTCCCAGGACCAGGCACCGAGTTCTTCGCCATCCAAGGCCCGGACCAGCTTGCCGTGGATGGACATCCGGAGCCGAAGCCCTGGTCTCATGTCGGTCGAGTCCTTCGATGTCAGCGAGACGTGGAGCGATTCCAGCTCCAGCAAGGTGTCCACCGCCGGACTGTCCGGATCCACGGCGGGGACGATCGGGCGCTGCCCCGCTGCCTCGATGATCCACAAGGTGAGCGCGTCTGAAAGATTTGCACCGGTGAACGCGCGTTCCAGCGCCGCCGTGTTCTGGTCGACCGCGTCCTTGGAGGGGGCCGTGAGCGCCCCGACCGCGGCGCCAACGCCCGCTCCCACGGGAGCGAGGATGGCGCCGGCACCCAGCAGCATCAGACCGAAGATGACCACGCGGGCATCACCGCCATACTCGGTCACGACCATCCCCGGCACGAGCGGCACGACGGCCCCGGTCCTCGCACCGTGCTTCGCGCCCGGCCCCGCGCCGATGGTGCCAGGGCGCTGGAAGGTGGCATCCGGGCCCTGCTTCGTGATCGCGAGGCCGACGGTGCCGGGGTCGTACTTCTGCTCCGGCGGCCACGAGATCGGCGTCCGCCGAGCGCAGCCGGCGAGCTCGAGGACCAGCAGGGCGGCCACGAGCGCGGCGAGTGGGCGCAGGCCATTACGCCGAGAAGCAAGAGCGCCGAGGCGGCCAAGCGCAGAGAACCTAGGCCGCGGGGCCATGCCTCACCGTGCCGCTCGGCGTCTTGATCGGATAGTAACCTCGAGCGGGAATCAGCCACGTGGGGAACGGCCTTGGGAACATCAGTGCGCCCCAATCCGTGACCCGCACCCGGCCCTCGAGCTCGAAACGTGCACGGATGCTCCAGAGATAGAGCGTGTCCGGCTCGAGAGGCGTTTCGACCCGGTGCACTGGCTCGACGAGCCCGGCTCTCGCATACACCAGCTCGCCGGGTAGCACGAGACCTTGACCTGGCGCGTCCTGGTTCTTTTCCGCACGCCAGATTCTCAGCTCGTAGCTGATGTTGGATACGGCCGGAGCATCCACCGGCCGCGGGAAGGTCTCCCATCTGAGCGTGGGCTGGAGATCGTCGGCCCGGCGAAGGATCGGATCTGGCGCCCAGCCGCCCATCATGAGCACCGGCACGGGACGCAGGCCGATGGACGGATACGGTCTCGCGCAACCCCCCGCGAGCAGGATCAGCGTCAGTCCGAGCATCGGGCGCATCACGGCCGGCCTCCCGGCCGATACACGAGGAATACGTCGTCCACCAGACGCTCGGCCAGCTCGTGACAGGCCCGGGTCGCCTCCTCCCGCAGGGCGCTCTCGTCCGCCGCCAGCCATTCCTCGAGCGGTCGGGAGCGGGAGAGGTACACGGTCCGGTAGCTGTAGATCTCGGCCCCATCGGAAGCCCGGACGAGACGCGCGCGCTCCGTCATGATGAAGCTCAGGGATGGATTGATCGTCCACGGACCGGTGAGCCCCAGCCTCTCGACGGCGACCTCGAAGATCGTGGAAGCGGTCTCGCTCGACGCGGCGGCGATCCGGGTCTGCGGAGTTTGCCGACGCATGGCCTCCTCTGCGCAGGCGGAAGCCCCTTCTTCGATTTTCAGGGCTTGCAGCGCGTCCCTCACCGCCCGCTCCTGCTGTTCCACTTTCTCGGCGGGCGCGGCCTTCGCGGCTCCGACGATGGCGCCCACGAGCGCGCCGACCGGGGCCAGAACAATGCCGGCCAGGACGCCGTAGCCGCCCGCCGCTGCACCCGCTGCCATCGTGCCCGTGGCACCCATGCCCGCGCCCCGCCGCGCTCCCCCACCCGCTCCCTTGGCCGGTCCCTCGAACTGGAAGGTCGGCTCCGTGGGAGCCGCTGTCACCTGCACGTCTGCGAGCCGCGCGCGAACGTCTTCCGATGGCGGGAACTGATACCGCTTCGCGGCCGTGCCGCCGGCGCAACCCGACTGAATCGCCAGCACCGCCGTCATCAGGACAAGGCCGACCACACGCCGCATGGCGCACGCTCCCCGGCAAGCGCGGTTGACGCTTAACGTTGCCGCGTCCCCTCTAGGCAACCGCAATGCCAGGTAAGCGCCCTGATTTTCCCAACGGTTTGGCGACCATCATCGCGGTGGTGGTGGTGGCGGTGGTGGCGGAAAGTGGGCCGGGTGGCTGTGTCTTCCGGCCATGTTCGCGAAGCCACGCGGCACCTGCGCTGAGCGCGGACGACTTGGACCAAGGTCCCATAGGCAGATCACGATGCGTTCACTAGACTCAAGAAGATGATGAGATCTGCACGACTGGTCAGTCCGTCGGCTTGTGCGAGGCTCGCGAGATGAACGTGCCCCGCCGGTTAGCCGGATTCATGGAGGCCCACCGGGGCTGCGGCCTCCCCCGCGCCAAGACGGAGCCTACGATCACGGACGGCTACTTGCTCTGGATCGACTGCCCGTGCGGTGCCAGCTTCGAGCGTTGGGTGGCATCCAACGAGGACGAGCAGTTGTTGCGCTCAGCACTGCGGCCGTTCGAGACTTAGCCGCCCAATTCGTCCGCCGGGCTCCACGCTGCCGAGTTGTCGATTCCTTGTGATGGCCTTAAGATCTGACCTCCAAGCTCGCACAATCTCATGACCGATTCTGAGCCAGGCCGCGTGTCGCGCCCGCAGAGGGGCTCCGAGCAGACCGGCTGGATACGCTGGCTGCCGGGACTACGCACGTTGCGCAGCTACGAGTCGGCGTGGCTGCGCCACGACATCGTCGCCGGACTGGTGCTGACGACGATGCTCGTTCCTGTCGGCATCGCTTACGCGGTGGCATCGGGCGTGCCGGGCATCTATGGCCTCTACGCCACGATCGTTCCGCTGCTCGCCTATGCGCTGTTCGGCCCCAGTCGCATCCTGGTGCTGGGACCCGACTCTTCCCTGGCCGCGGTCATCCTCGCCGTCGTCCTGCCGCTGTCTGGTGGCGACCCCCTGCGGGCCGTCGCCCTGGCAGGCATGATGGCCGTCGTGTCGGGGATGGTGTGCATCGTGGCCGGCCTGGCGCGCCTGGGCTTCATCACCGAGCTGCTTTCCAAGCCGATCCGCTACGGGTATATGAACGGCATTGCGCTGACGGTATTGATCAGCCAACTCCCCAAGCTCTTCGGCTTCTCGATCGAGAGCGACGGACCACTGCGAAACATATGGGCCATCGCCAACGCGGTGCTGGATGGAAGAACCAACTGGACCGCGTTCATAGTCGGCGCAGGCACCCTGCTGCTGATCCTGGCGCTCAAGCGCAGCCCCCGCGTGCCGGGTATCCTGATCGCCGTGGTCGGAGCGACCGTCGCCGTTGGCGCGCTGGACCTTGCCGCGCGCGCTGACGTGTCGGTCCTCGGTCCGCTGCCCCAGGGCCTGCCTGCGTTCGCCATTCCGTGGATCACCTACCCCGATATCATCCCCGTCGTCATCGGCGGTTGCGCCGTTGCCCTCGTCTCGTTCGCCGACACCAGCGTGCTCTCGCGGGTCTATGCGGCGCGGACCCGCACCTATGTCGACCCGAACCAGGAGATGGTGGGGCTCGGCATCGCCAACCTGGCCGCCGGATTCTTCCAGGGCTTTCCGATCAGCAGCAGCTCGTCGCGCACCCCCGTGGCCGAGGCTGCAGGCGCCAGAACCCAGCTGACCGGAGTCGTCGGGGCGCTCACGGTTGCCCTGCTGCTGCTGGTGGCGCCGGCCCTGCTGCAGAATTTGCCCACCAGCGCACTGGCTGCGGTCGTGATCGCGGCAGCGATCGGGCTGTTCGAATTCACCGACTTGCGCCGGATCTACCGCATCCAGCGCTGGGAGTTCTGGCTATCGATCGTCTGTACTGTCGGCGTGACCGTGCTGGGCGCGATTCCAGGCATCGGCCTCGCGATCGTAATCGCCGTCATCGAATTTCTGTGGGATGGCTGGCGGCCGTACTCCGCGGTTCTGGGACGCGCCGAGGGCGTCAAGGGCTACCACGACATCACGCGCTATCCCGACGCGCGTCGCATCCCCGGCTTGGTCCTGTTTCGATGGGATGCGCCCCTGTTCTTCGCCAATGCCGAGCTGTTCCATGATCGGGTGCTGGACGCGGTGGTTACATCACCTACGCCCGTGCGCTGGCTGGTGGTCGCGGCGGAACCGGTCACCAGCGTGGACGTCACCTCCGCCGACATGCTGGCCGAATTGGACGAGACCTTGCACGCAGCCGGCATCGAGCTGTGCTTTGCCGAGATGAAGGATCCCGTCAAGGACAAGCTGAAGCGATTCGGGCTCTTCGCACGGCTTGGCGAGGAGATCTTCTTCCCGACCCTTAGTGAGGCGGTCAGCAGCTATCTCGAGACGCACAGAGTCGCCTGGGAGGACTGGGAGGACCGCAGGCCGTGAAGCGACTCTCCACCCCCCAGCGGGAGGCCCGGCCCTGAGCCGCGTCTACCGCCTGGCCCGCTCGCCGACTAACGCGATGCGCAAAGGTCCTCGCATCCGCGCTCGATGGGGCTCTCCACCTCCGTCGGCCGAATGGGGGCGCCGGCCGCGGGAGCAGCGAGGAGGCCGGTGAAGCTTGTAGCCGCCAGCAAGGTGAGAGCGGTCAGGGTCACGCGGCCCGGGATCGAACGCCATTGATTGTCCATGACGATTGACCTCCTGCCCGAAGGCTCAGCATTGACAGTGCCATGGGGGCGGGGGCTCGGACTTCTCGGTTTTCTCGGGTGTTACGGCACTCGCCGCGCGCGAGTGCGGGCAGATCGCCCGGGCCTCGCGGGCAGATAGCCGCCCGGGGCGGCGGCTGCCGAGAACGGCCAGGCTGACCCTGGATCACGTCTCCCCGAGCGCGCGGTCCAGGCGCGTCCGGATGTCGGCCCAGGCCTCGTCCACGTCGGCCAGGCTGGGCGGGCGGGCAACCGCGATCTCGCGAATCCGCTCGTAGATCTGGTGCTTGCCCCAATCGCGCACCGCCGGCGGTACGCTCCCGAGGACCCGGTGAGCGGCATCCTGGATCGCCGGTGGCCAGCGTCGCTCCATCTCGGCCCGACGCTCGCCGTAGTCGAATCCCGCGCTGGGCGAGGCGGGCATGGCCGCGCGCCGTCTTGCCGTCGCCTCCGCATCGACCTGACCGTCGGCCAGCGCGACACCGTACGCCTCGCGGGCCCTCTCCACGCCGAGGAACCCCGCGCGCACGTCCGCCCGTACCGCCTCCGGATCCCGGCGGCGCGGATCGCCGTGGCCACCCCCGCTCGGCGAGAAGAAGCTCACCACGTCGCCGGGCTCGAGGTGCAGCACGTCGACCTTGCCGATGTCGCGCGCTCGCGGTGTCCCGCGGTTGACCACGCAGCTCCCCATCGTCCCCGCCCGGCCACCGGCCACGCCCCAGGGCTCCAGGCGGCATCGCTCCATCCCGCGCGCCGTCACGATGGCGTGCGGGTGAAACACCTGAAAGTCGAGGCGGACGGCGAGGCCGCCGCGGTATTCGCCCGCGCCGCCCGTGTCGGGAATCAGGTGATAGCGGCGCATGACGATCGGCACCTCGGCCTCGATGCTCTCGACCGGCGTGTTCCGGAGGAAGCCCGCGGTTGAATCGGCGCCGCTGATCCCGTCCATCTCGGGGCGACCCCCGCCGCCGCCCAGCATGGGCTCGACGACCTGGACCTGCCGCTGGCCGGTTGTGAGATCAAGGATCGAGGCCACCACGGGCGAGATCCCTCCCGCCGGCGCGGCGGGCACCCGCCCGGGGAGCGCCTGGGCGAGCGCGCCGAGAACCGCGTCGAAGACTCTCAGCACGGTCCCGTAGCGCACGCCGATCGGCGACGGGAAGAGCGCATTGACGAGACTGCCGGCCGGCGCCGTCACCCGCACCGGCCGGAGAATGCTGGAGGCCTTGGGGATTCCCGGATCGTCGGTGACGAGGTAGGCGTTGATCGCCTGGCACAGGAACGGATGCGTCACCCCGTGGCTCGCGATGTTGAGCGCCGAGCCCACCTGGGGATCGGTGCCGGTGAAATCGAGATGGATCGAATCGCCCGCGATCGTCAGGGCGACCTGGATGCGAACCGGCACCTCCGAGCGGAGGTCGTCCTCCATGTACTCGGTGAACCGATAGGTGCCGTCGGGGATCTTCCGGATCGACGCCCGCGCCCGCTGCTCGGCGTAATCGAGGACCGCGTCGATCCCCTCCACCACCGTGGCGGAGCCGAACTTGCCGATCATTTCCCGGATTCGCCGTTCGCACGAGCTGACGGCGGCCACCATCGCCTTGATGTCGCCCCAGTTGACCTCGGGGATGCGGCAGTTGTCGGAGATCAGGTTCTTGACGTCTTCCTGGAGGACGCCGCCCCGGAAGAGCTTGGTCGGTCGAAGCCGTAGCCCTTCCTGGAAGATCTCGGTCGCCCGCGGCCAGACGCTCGCCGGCACCGCGCCTCCGATGTCGGAGGAGTGGACGAAGGCGTAGCCCCAGCAGATGACGCGCCCCTCGTGGAAGATTGGGCGGAGGATGTGGATGTCCGGCAGATGCGTGCACAACGGGCCCGACAGATACGCGTCGTTACAGATGACGATGTCGCCGTCGTCGTAGTGATCGAAGTAAGCGAGAGTCTGGGCCATGTTGAGCCCGAGATACGACGAGGCACCCAGGTTCCAGGGATAGGCCACGTACTCCCCGCCCGTCGACACGAGCCCCGTCGAGAAGTCCGCGGTCTCTTTCACGAAGGTCGTGTAGGCGGTGCGCTCCATGATCCGCGCCATGTCCTCGACCACCGCCTGGTAGTGATTGCGCAGGATCTCGAGCATGACCCGGTCGATGGCCATGGTCATTTGCCCTCGATGACGAGGTTGCCGAACGCGTCGACGGAAGCGCGGAAGCCCGCCGGCACCAGCGTCGTGGTGTCCTCTTGCTCGACGACCGCCGGGCCATCGAGGTGCTGGCCCGCCATGAGGTCGCGCCTGTGGTACACCGCGGCGTCGTGGCGCTGCTTCCGGTAGTGGATCGGGCGTCTTCCCGCCGGCGTCGCCGGACCGCGTCCGGTCGGCCCCGCCTTGAGCGCGGGCTTCGGCGTGGCGCCGGTTATGGTCGCGCGCAGGTCGATCAGCTCGACGTCGGCGGCTCGGTCGGCGTGGGCGTACAGGCGGTCGTGGCGATCGTGGAACGCGGCCCGCAGGCGGTCGGTGCCGGGCTCCTCGAGCCACGCGGGGTCGATCGGCACCTCGATCTGGAAGGCCTGCCCCACGTAACGGAGGTCGGCACTGTGGGTGATCGTGCTCTCCGAGACGGCGGGCGCCTCCTCGCGGAGCCAGCGCTTCGCGCGGTCGGACAGCTCCGCGCACTCGGCCGCGAGCAGCTTTCCCGGGGTCGCGGAGAGCTTCCGGTGAATCGTCTTCACGTAGTCGCTCTTGACGTCGGCCATCAGAGCGCCCTGAGCGCAGAGCGTGCCGGGCGACGGCGGCACGATGACGCGCGGGATGTGGAACTCCTCGGCCAGGAAGCACGCCTCGACGGGGCCGGCGCCGCCGAAGGCGGCGAGGGCGAAGTCGCGCGGGTCGAGCCCGTGCCGGGCGAGCACGTTCGAGAATGCCGCGTACATGTTCGCGGTGGCCACCTCGACCACCGCCTCGGCGGCCTCGTGCACGTCGAGGCCGAGCGCCTCGCCGAGCGGCCGCATGGCCAGCGCGGCCTTGTCGGGATGAAGTCGCAGCCGCCCCCCGACGAAGTTGTCGGGGTTGAGGAAGCCGCACAGGAGGAAGGCGTCGGACAACGCCGGCTCGGTCGCGCCACGGCCGTAGCAGGCCGGACCGGGATCGGCGCCGGCGCTCCGCGGGCCGACCTTCAAGACCCCGACGGGGTCGAGCCACGCGATGGAACCCCCGCCCGCCCCGATCGACGACACGCCGACCACCGGCATGACGATCGGAAAGTCGCCGACGGTTTCGCTGGTCGAGTACACCGGCCGACCATCTCTCACCAGTGCAATGTCGGCGCTGGTGCCACCCATGTCGAAGGTAATCAGGTCGCGGTAGCCGGCCCGGACGCAGACGTACGTCGCCCCGATGACGCCCGAAGCCGGGCCCGAGAGCATCGTCTCCGCGGTGGCGTGGCGCGCGTCCCGGGCCGTCGTCACGCCCCCGTTCGACTTCGTGATGTACAGCGGCACGCGCACGCCGACCCCGCCCAGCTCCCGCTCGAGCCGCCCCAGGTACTGGTGCACGCGAGGCCGCACGTAGGCGCTCAGGATCGCCACCATCGTGCGCTCGTACTCCCGGATCTGCGGCCACACCTCGTGTGAGCAGGTGACGTGGAGACCGGGAAAACGCTCTGCCAGCACCTTGCGCGCTTCGGCCTCGTGTGCGGGGGCGCGGTAGGCATTGACGAACGACACGACGAGGGCCTCGGCACCTTCCCGCTCGACGAGCCGCGTCGCCTCGCGCAGGAGCTCCTCGCGGTCGAGCGGGGTGTCGACGGTGCCGTCGGTCAGGATGCGCTCGGTCACCTCGCCCACGCGATAGCGCGGGACCAGTGGGAGCGGGCGCGTGGCCGTGAAGTTCACGGGGCTCGCGAGCCGCAGCCGCTGGATCTCGAGCAGGTCGCCGAAGCCCGCAGTGACGAGGAGCCCCAGCGAGGCCCCGTTGCGCTGGATGACGGTGTTGATGGCGATGGTCGTGCCGTGGACCAGATAGCGCAGCACCCCCGGGTCGAAGGCCCGCTCGGCCACGAGGGCCCGGACGCCGTCGAGAACTCCGCGGCCGGGATCGCCCGGCACCGTCGGAGACTTGAAGCTGGAGAGCTCACCGGTTCTCTCGTCGAGGAGGCTGAAGTCGGTGAACGTCCCGCCGATGTCGATGCCGAGCCGGTAGCCCCCCACCTCGTCACCCCTCGATCGCGACACCGCGCACCCTCACTTGACAGCCCACCTGTCCCGATTAGAACTCGAGCCGGTAGAGTCGGACCCACAGGTCCGGCTCGCTTCCGCCCTCTTTCCTGATGTTGAAACGGTCGCCGTCCCCTGGTCCGGGCACAGGAGTCGTTCGCCAGAGGGACGGCCGCTGGAAGAGCTGCTGACGGAATTCCTCCGTGGCCCAGATCTGCCCCGGATCGACGTGTGGCTCGACCCGGGTCGCGAGAAGAATAGCTTCCCCGCCGCCGATGCTGGGCAGCCTGTCACCGACCCGCTGCCGAACGTGCACCTGACCATAGTGCAGCGCAACGCGAAGGCGAGGCTGCCCCGGCGCGCGGTACACCTCGTCGATGAGATGCCGCGCGGTCTGGGCCAGCTCGGCTGGATCCTCGTGGGCGATCAGCACGGAGTCGCCCGCGCCCGCCTCGGCACATACTGCCCCCTCGGCGTTCCGCTTCACCGCTTCCTCCAGTGCCTCCCGGACGGGCCCGTCCTTCCCGGCCCGCATCAGCACCCCGAACCCGTGGATGTCTCCCTTCAGCACACAGAGCGCGCGCACCGTCGGGACGCTGACCGCGCTCGAGGCCTCACGCCACGGCCGTCCGTAGCCGACAATGGTCACCCGCTCGATGCGGTCGAGGTACCCCGGATTGATACGGCCGATCACGTCCGATAGAGCCGGATGCACAAAGTAGTCCGTCGCGCGAGGGAGAACGCCGTCAGGTGCGAGCGTGCCCTCGCCCGGCCGCAAGAATCGCTGTACCCACTCCCCGCGCACCCAATCGTGGTGAACGTACCCGAGCAGGCCGACTCGATAGAGGGCACAGAACACATGCCGCTCCTCGAATCCACCACTCCCTCCGTTGTGCTCGTGGAAAAGGGCTTCAACCTCATCTCGCGTCAGCACATGTGCCGGGAGCCGCCGCAGAAAGCGCTCGAGATCGAGGTCGCCAAGGTATGGCGCGATCTCGGCCAGATACTCGTATGCGATCTCGGCGGCCGCCTGGTTCACCACTTCCTTCAAGCGGTGCTCCTGCCCCCGCTCTTCCGGTCGCAGAGCCGACAGGCGCTCCCCGATGGTCATCAGATCGCGCGGCCTGAGTAGCGTGTGACGACACACATACTCGAAGGCGTCCTCTTCCTCGCGTGTGTAGGTATGAACGACCTTCGCCCGCCCGAGGAAGGCCTCGACCGGGTCCACCCGCCGCTCCGGACGAACCATCCGGTCGCTCTTCTCGAGACGAATGTTGTTGACGAAGATCTCCCGAAGGCTCTCGGTGGAGTAGACGATGTCGACCGCGCTCCCGCGATATTGCTGCGCCATGACCGTTGTCTGTGGCAGGCGGGAGTACGCCTCCTTGCGCACAGCGGCGAAGACCTTCAGATGGTGATTGATGCGCCGAAGCTGATAGGCGACCTCGACGAGACCGAGTTGCGCGAAATACCACACATTTGGCGAGAGTTGCCCCGTGACGCTCGGGCTAGCCTTGATACCCTCGATGTGCTTGTTGAAATACTCGTCGACCCCGTCGATGAAGATCGCTACCGGGGACGCGACCGCCCGCAGCAGCGGCACAAGCCGGCCATCGGTATCGGTGGCACAGCGCTGAAGGTCGCTCGGGTTGAAGTCGAGCAGGCGCACAAAGTGGTCAACAACGCTGCGCAAATGGCCATCGGCGATCAAGCCCGCCAGCTTCGGACCGACCCTCAGCCCCCCGGTCTGGCCCAGGTGCTTGAGAGTGGCGACGGCAATCGCCGTCAACCACAACTTCGACCACGGCAGAGGCGAGCCTGCGAAGAATGCCAGCGCCTCGCTGCCGAAGATCTTGTCGCCGATCGGCTTGTCGAGGAGGCTTCCGGTGGGAAGACAGGCGGCCCGTCTGTCCTGCTGGTAGAGAATCCGCTTGGCCTTGAGGAGCAGCGTCTTCCCGAAGCCCTTCGTTCCGATGACGATAAACTTGTCGTCTCGATCCGGACTCAGGAAACTGTCGATCTCCGCTGTCCGGTGAAGGAGAGATTCGTCGAAATCTTCGGCGACGTGGATGTCATCGGCGTCCACGGTCCACGCTCGCATGTGCCCCTCCAAAGGCAGCAGTGAAGGGTCGAATGAGGGACCCGAGGATACCGCCGTCCGAATCTCTTTTCCAGTCCACTAGAAAGCTGGCGATTCCTGCCTCGCCGAACTCGATCGCGGCCTGGTGCGGGCCCCCCCACCCGCGAGCGGTGGGGCGACCTCTCGTCCCTAGCAGCCGAGTCGCATGAGTATCTCGATGGCTCGCGGCGCGTCGGCTGGTCGTAGCCCGTGGCCCGGATGCGTCAGGACGAGCTCGGTGCGGAGCTCTCCCATGTCGACGTGATCGTCGATGATCACATAGCCGTCCACGGCATGCTCGGCGAGCCAGGCCGCGATCTCCTCTCCACGCTCGGCGCCGGGAGCGACGGTCGGAGTCTTGTCGACGACGCGACCGGTGAACCCCTCCGCTTCCAGCATCGCCTGCAGCTCGGCGACCGTCCTGCCATGCCGCCAGGTGGACGAGACCACGACATCGGCGCGAGCGGTCGCGACGATCTCGTTCAGCACCGCGATGCACGCAGGCTCGAGGTCCCCGTACCGATCCCAGCGGCGGATCGGGGCGAGCACGCCGTCGATGTCGAGGAAGACCACCCGTCGCATCATGTATTCCGGGTTCACGCCCGAAGTGTACCCTGTTGCCCCTCTCCGGCCGCCATCGCCTCGGGCGTGGGCCCGCGTCCCTGTGACATAATCGCGACGCCGAGCTCCAGGAGCCGATGCCACAGCGTCTCGGAGAGGTGAGCCATGAAATTCGGTCCACGACGGGCCTCGCATGAAGATCGCGGTGGTATCGGACACCCATCTGCCCCGCTTCGGTGATCGGCTCCCGGCGGAGCTCCGTCGCCGGCTCGGCGGGGAGCACGTGGAGCTGATCCTGCATCTCGGGGATTTCACCGGCCAGGAAGTCCCGCACCTCCTCGAGGACATAGCGCCGCTCGAGGCGGTCGCGGGCAACAACGATCCTCCGGCCCTCGTGGAGCGGTTCGGCCGGCGGAAGATCCTCACGCTGGGCGGCGTGCGCATCGGGATGGTGCACGGCGACGGGACGCACGGCACCACGATCGGCCGCAGCGTTCGTGCCTTCGAGAACGAGCCGGTCGACGTCATCTGTTTCGGGCACAGCCACCAGCCGCTGTGCGACCGGCGCGGCAGGCAGTGGCTCGTGAATCCGGGATCCCCCACGGACAAGCGGACCCAGGCCCGTTACTCCTACGCGATTCTGCGGATCGAGCGCGGCCGCGCCGTGCCCCGGCTCGTGTTCTTCGACCCGCGATAGGACCGCAGCCGGCCCGTTCCCGTGGCATAATCGGCCGGGCCGGAACGCCCCAGGGAGCCAGATCGTCGGCGCCACTGCCGCACCAATGGAGGAACACATGGACTACTACGACCTCGGCTCGTACACCCGCAAGGTCACCACCGCCGCGCCCGACGCCCAGCTCTGGTTCGACCGAGGCCTCAACTGGCTCTACGGCTTCAACCACGCCGAGGCGATCGCCTGCTTCAAGAAGGTGCTGGAGCTCGACCCCGACTGCGCCATGGCCTATTGGGGTATCTCCTACGCGGCCGGGCCGAACTACAACCTGCCCTGGCACCTCTACGATCCGGCCGGCAAGGCCGCCGCGCTTGCCGCCGCCTATGATGCGATGCAGGGCGCCCTGGCCCATGCCGGCGGCGCCAGCCCGGTCGAGCAGGCGCTGATCCGCGCCCTGCCCACACGCTATCCGCAGCGCGAGACCATCGAGGACCAGGCGCCGTGGGACGCCGCCTATGCGAACGCCATGCGCGAGGTGTTCCGCTCCAACCGCGACGATCTCGAGGTGCGCCACGTCTTCGCCGAGTCGATCCTGAACCTGACGCCCTGGAAGATGTGGGACCTCAAGACCGGCGGCATCGCCGAGGGCGCCGGCACGGCGGAAGCAGTCGAGGTGCTGGAGGGCGCCTTCCGCGACATCCCCGCTTCGTGGGACCACCCGGGGCTCCTCCATCTCTACGTCCACCTGATGGAGATGTCGCCCTTCCCGCAGCGCGCGCTGCGGGCGGGCGACCGGCTGCGCGATCTGGTGCCGGATGCCGGGCACCTGATCCACATGCCGACCCACATCGACGTGCTCTGCGGCCACTATCGCGACGTGCTGGTCTACAACCAGAAGGCGATCGCCGCCGACCGCAAGTTCCTCGCCCGCGAGGGGGCGATGAACGTCTACGCGCTGTATCGTACCCACGACTACCACTTCGCGGTTTACGGGGCGATGTTCCTCGGCCAGTACGGGGCGGCCATGCAGGCGGCACAGGAGCTGATCGACACCACGCCCGAGGCGCTCCTGCGCATCCCCTCGCCGCCGATGGCCGACTTCGTCGAGGGGTACCTGCCGATGAAGCAGCACGTGCTGGTGCGCTTCGGCAAGTGGCACGAGATCATCGCCCAGGAGCTGCCCCGTGACCGGGAGCTCTACTGCTCGACGACGGCGATGATGCTCTACGCCCAGGCGGTGGCCCACTCGGCGCTCGGCCATATCGCCCAGGCCGAGGCGGCCAAGGCGGCGTTCATCGAGGCGAAGCTGCGGGTGCCGGAGAGCCGGCGGGTGCACAACAACACCGTCCGGGACCTGCTCGAGGTGGCCGAGGCGATGCTCAACGGCGAGATCGAGTACCGGCGCGGCAACCACGAGGTCGCCTTCGCTCACCTGCGCCGCTCGGTCGAGCTCGACGACACGCTGCCCTACGATGAGCCGTGGGGCTGGATGCAGCCGACCCGGCACGCGCTCGGCGCGCTGTTGCTGGAACAGGGCCGGGTCGCCGAGGCCGAGGCGATCTACCGCTCGGATCTCGGCCTCGACGGCAAGCTCAGCCGGGCCTGCCAGCATCCCGACAACCTCTGGAGCCTGCACGGGCTGCACGAGTGCCTGACCCGGCGCGGCGAGACGGTCGAGGCCGCCCTGATCAAGCAGCGCCTCGACCTGGCGCTGGCACGGTCGGAGGTGCCCGTGAAGGCCTCCTGCTTCTGCCGCATGAAGGTCGCGGCCTGAGCGGCAGCATGGCGACGGCAGGAGTGCTCGGATTCGTCGGGCTCGGGGTCATGGGCGAGGCGATGTGTCGAAACCTGGCGAGAAAATCTGGGGCCACGGTGGTGGCCTTCGACGAGCGCCCGGCGCCGCTCGCCGCGCTCGCGGCCGACGGCGTGCAGGCCGCGGCCTCGGTGGCCGAGGTGGCGCGCCGCGCGGAGATCGTGTTCCTGTGCCTGCCGGGAGAGCCCCAGGTGCGCGCGGTCTGCCTCGGCGCCGGCGGAGGCCTCGCCGCCCTCGTGGAGCCGGGCCAGACGGTGGTCGACATGAGCACCTGTCCGGTGGCCCTCGCGCGCGAGCTCCACCAGGCGTTCGGCGCGCGCGGCGCCGCCTTCGCCGACGCGCCGATCGCGCGCACCGCGCAGGCCGCCCGCGACGGCACGCTCAGCATCATGGTGGGCGGGGACCCAGTGCTTTTCGCCCGGCTCCGCCCGCTCCTGGGGTGCATGGGCTCGGAGGTGACCCACTGCGGAAGGGTCGGCGCGGGCCAGGCGGTGAAGCTCATGAACAACATGGTGGTCGCCCAGACGGTGGTCGCCCTCGCGGAGGCCCTCGCGGTGGCCCGCGCCTCCGGCGCAGTGGAGCCGCGCGTGCTGTTCGAGACGCTCGCCAAGGGGTCTGCGGACAGCTTCGTCCTTCGCAATCACGGGATGAAGTCGCTGCTGCCCGACCATCACCCGACGGAGGGCGCCTTCCCCACGCGGTACATCCTGAAGGACCTGTCTTACGCCATCCAGCTGGCCGAGTCCGCGGGGGTCGTGCTCGAGCAGGCGGCCACGGCGCGGCGGCTGCTCGAGGCCACCGCCGCCGCGGGATGGAGCGAGGCATACTACACGGCGGTGATCCGCACCATCGAGAAGCGCTAGGGCCTACTGCTTGAAGACCCCGGCGAAGAACTTCGACGCCTCGGCCTTCGCTTCCTCGTTCGCCTTCGCGTCATAGCGCAGCGGCAGCTTGAACTTCTCGCCGAGCGCCGTCGCCTCGGGGTTCGTGAAGGCGTGCACCGCGCCGGGATACTCGATCACCTTGTAGTCGGCCTTCGCCGCGTCCAGCTCGCTCTTGAACGTCACGTACTGCTCCTTCTTCACGAAGGGATCGTCGGCGCCGTTGAGGACCAGGATCTTGGCCTTCACCGTCCCGGGCGCGGGCGCGGGCGTGTTGAGGCCGAGGGAGGCGTGGAAGCCGGCGACGCCCGCAAGATCAGCACCCGCCCGCGCCATGTTGAGCACGACCGCGCCGCCGAAGCAGTAGCCGACCGCGCCGATGCGCGTGGGGTCGACGCTCGGCTGCTTGGCGAGCTGCTCGCGCGCGGCGTTGAAGCGCGATTCCATCGTCTGCGGGTTCTTCATGACCGAGCTCGACAGCGCACCGGCGTCCTTCGGATTGTCGGCCGTCTTGGCATCGCCATACATGTCGGCGATGAAGACGGTGTAGCCCTGGCTGGCGAATCCGCGCGCCTCGTTGTGCACGTGCTTCGTGATGCCCCACCATTCGTGCACCATGATGATGCCGGGACGCTTGCCGGCCTTGGCGGTGTCGTACACGACGACCCCCTTCATGGTCGTCTCGCCGTCCTTGTAGGTGACCGGCTCTTCCTTGATGGCGGCCAGCGCCGGCGCGGTGATCGAGAGCGCGAGCAGCGCTCCTATGAGCTGTATCTTCATGGCGTCTCCTGTCATCCCGGGATGCAGCGCGGGGTGAGAATCATTGCCCACCCTCGATACACCGCGAACAACCCCGGCGTCAAGGGGAACCGGGAAACCGTCAGCCCAGGAACGCGTCCCACACGGCCCGCTCCGGCTCGTGGGGCGCATCGACGAGCCCGGGCGGATCCGCAAGGACCATGGTGGCCCGGCGAAGCGGGGCGTAGGCCGGCCACTCCGGAAGCCCGGCGGCGCGCGGCCGGCCGCTCCGGGCGAAGGCGGTCCAGGCGTCCTGCATCTGCCCGGAAAGGGCCTCGGCCGCCGGGACGCGGCCGGCGATCGCGCCGATCTCCGACGTCGCCAACGTGCCGAACACGAACGGCAGGTCGAGGGCGTGCACGGCGCCCTGCGGCCGGCCGGGCTCGGCCCCCTTCCACGCGAACTGGTAGACGAAGACGTCGGGCGTGTGACGGGCGTGGAGCTCGGCGAGCTTGAGGGCGCCGGCCCGGAAGATGTGGTCGGTGGAGATGGCGAGCCAGGTCTCGACCGCCGAG
>DATIWG010000063.1:0-27034 GCA_035519555.1 Nitrosotalea sp.
GGTGTCGTAGATTTCCTTGATCTTCTTGTCCTCCCAGTCGATGGCCTGATCCACCGACCACTTGTCCACGATGACCTTGGCGGGCGCGTCGGTCAGCACGTTGCTCGCCTGCACCTCGGCGGCGGCCGCGGTGATCGGCCCGGGCCAGCCGGTGGGCACGAACCACTCCGCGGCCCGCCCGAACGTCCGGTAGTTGTCGTTCTTGTTGAAGTAGTCCTTCGAGGCCGCGCGCGCCTTGTCGGTCACCGGCGCGAACTGGCCGTAGGAGTCCTTCATGACCGCCACCGTCTCCTCCGGGGACATCATGTGCGCGATCAGGCTCATGGCCGCCTCCGGATCCTTGCTGCTCTTGAAGATCCCGAAGCTCATCGCGATCGCCCACATGCGCCGGCCGTCCGGCCCGGCCGGATGCGGCAGGGCCACGTGGTTGGCGAGCGCCTCCTCCTTGGCCTTGCGGTCCTTGGCGTCGGTGGCCTTGGCCAGCGCGTTCTCGAGCGCGAACGTGATGCTGGGTCCGTTGGACGTCTGCGCGATGTTCTTGGCGATGAAGTTCTCGTTGTTCCCGGAGCCGGTCCAGGTGAGCGTATCGGCGGGCTGGATGCCCTCCTTGTAGATGTCGGTCGCCCACTTCATGGCCGCCTGCATCTGTGCCGTCTTGATGGACTTGTACTTGCCGTCCTTGCCGGCCCACCCGGCCCCGTAGGAGTACATGAGGCTCTGCATGACACCGTAGCCGTCCGAGGTGCGGTTCCAGCTCTGGCCCATGCCGTAGAAGTTGTCCTTGGGCCGGTTGAGCGCGGCGGCGGCCTGCTTGGCCTCCTCGAAGGTGTTCGGCAGCTTCACCTTCGCCTTCTCGAACACGTCGCGCCACACGTACCAGAACCCGGCCATCACGTACCACGGCAGGGCGTAGACCTTGTCGCCGACCCTGCTCACCGGCGCCACGTTGGCGGGCGGCTTGCCCACCTGGCCCTCGATCTGGCGGGCGAACGTGGTGAGGTCGATGAGCTGCCCCATGCCCGCGAAGCGCGCGGGCGCGCTCGTCTCGAGCTGGCCCACGTCGGGGGTGCTGTTGTTCTCGATGGCGGCCACGTACTTGGTCTGCATGTCCTCGAACGTGAAGTACTCGACGGTCACGCTGGCGCCGTTCTTCTGCGCCCACCGCTGGGCGCTCGCCTCGATGGCCTTGTTGGTCGGCTCCACGTACGTCTTGAGGATCCAGAGCCGGAGGCTCGTGCCCTTCTTCACGGCGGGCGCGGCCCGGCGCGGCAGGGTCAGCAGGGCGGAGGTCCCGACGGCTCCGGCGAGAAGTGAGCGGCGGCTGATGCGCTGATCGAGCATGGCGTGTCCCCCTTGATCGTCTTTGATCCCGACGCGGCTCCGAATGTCGGACACCGGACCCTCCCTGTCAAGCATTCCGTGTTCCGTGCTAACCTTTTTGCATGCTCTCCGCCTCCCAGATCGCCCTCTATCGTGACCAGGGATATCTCGTGGTTCCCGACGTGCTCGACGCGGTCACCCTCGAGACCGTGCGCCGGGAGATGGCGCGCATCCTCGACGGCGCACGCGCGGTGACCACGCACACCGACATGTACGACCTCGAGCCGGGCCACCGGCCGGACGATCCGCGGGTGCGTCGGGTGAAGACGCCGCACCGGTTCTTTCCGGTGTTCCAGCACTTGCTGCGTCATCCCCGGCTCGTCGCGGTGCTCCAGGACCTGCTCGGGCCCGCGGTGCGGCTGCACGGCTCCAAGATCAATCTGAAGTCGCCGCGCTACGGCTCGCCGGTGGAGTGGCATCAGGACTGGGCGTTCTACCCGCACACGAACGACGACCTGCTCGCGGTGGGGGTGATGCTCGACGATTGCACCAGCGACAACGGCCCGCTCCTGGTGGTGCCCGGCAGCCATCGCGGCCCGACCTTCGACCACCACGCCGAGGGCCATTTCTGCGGGGCCATCGATCCGGCGACCATCCGCGACGAGATCGCGCGGGCGGTGCCGCTCACCGGGCGCGCCGGCTCCATGAGCTTCCACCACGTGCGTCTCCTGCACGGCTCGGCCCAGAACGTCTCGAGCCTGCCCCGCACGCTGCTGCTCTACGAATACGGCGCCGCGGATGCGTGGCCGCTCATGGGCGTATCCGACCTCGCCGATTTCGACGCGCGGCTCGTGACCGGCGAGCCCGGCATCGAGCCGCGGCTGGTGTCGGCGCCGGTGCGGATGCCGCTGCCGCCCGCCCGTCACCAGGGCTCGATCTACGAGAACCAGTCGGACGCCTCGCGCCGTTATTTCCCGGTCACCGACGAGCCCGCTTCCGCGCCGCGTACCTAGCGGCGCCAGACCCCCGCGTCCTCCGGGGGCACGACGCGGAAGAGTCGCTTCGCGGCGACGATCGCGAAGAAGATCTGGATGCGGAGTCGGGTGGCGAGCGACGGGCGCCAGTTGCCGGACAAAGCGGAGAGTACCGCCTCGTAGATCCCGAATCGGCGCGAGCGCCGGAACAGCAGCCGGCGGAAGTAGGGATCGTAGAAGCCCACCACGAAGCGCCGGAAGTAGTGGTAGCGGCGCCGGACCGTCCGCTCGTAGGCGGTGAAGCGGCGCGCCGACAGGTCGCCGGCCCGCAGCCCCTCGTCGAGGGCCTTCGCGGCCTCGATGCCGCCCTGCATGGCCAGCAGCACCCCGGTGGAGAAAACTGGGTCCAGGAAGCAGGCCGCGTCGCCCACCGCGACCCAGCGGTCGCCGGCCATTGCGCGGGCGGTGTAGGAGTAGTCGGCGTCGAAGCGGGCGGGCGAGACCCGGCGGGCGTCCGTCAGCAGGGCGGGGGCGGCCGGGGTCGTGCTCAGGTAGTGCTCCAGGCTCAGCTCCGCGGTGGCCTTCGACTCGCGTCGATGCAGCGCCTGCGGCACCACCGCTCCCACGCTGGTCACCGTCTCCGAGAGCGGGATGAGCCAGATCCAGCCCACGTCGGTGCGGGTGAGCATGCGGATGTCGCCCGCGGTGCGTCCTTCCGGCCGCGGAATGCCCTCGAACTGGGCGTGCACCGCCACGTGCTGTAGCATGGGGTCGTCTTCGTAGCCGCCGATCCGCCGGGCCAGGAAGCCGGCCCGCCCGGTGGCGTCCACGATCGCGGCCACCCGCGTGGTGACCTCGGCGCCGTCGGCACCCGCGTAGCGCAGGGTCACCCCGTCGTCCCCGAAGACCGCGTCGACCGCACGGGCGCCCTCGCGGACGATGACGCTCGAGCGCTCGGCGTGGCGCAACAGCAGCTCGTCGAAGCGTGCCCGCGGCACCTGGTAGGTCTGCGGCATGGGGGACTCGACCGCGGCGCTGAAGTCGATGTACGAGGCGGGCGTGCCGTCGATCTCCCAGAAGCTCGCGCCCCACTTCTCGACGAAGCCGGCCTTGGCCACTGCGTCGTGGGCCCCGAGCTCGTCGAGAACCCCGTTGATCCACGGCAGCTGCGACTCGCCGATGTGAAAGCGCGGGAATCGCTCCCGCTCGAGCAGGAGCACGCGGCGCCCGCGCCGAGCGAGGGCGGTCGCGGTGCTGGAGCCGCCCGGTCCGCCGCCGATCACTGCCACGTCGAAGTCCAGCATGTGGGCGTTTAGGATACTCCTTGACGCCATCGCGCTTCCGACGGATTCTCGGCAACGGCCCCATGAAGTTCGACATCGGCATCCTCGCGAGCCAGCCCCTGCCCGTCATCGTGGAGCAGGTGCGGCTGGCCGAGTCGCTCGACTTCGACACCGCCTGGATCGCCGACACTCACCTGGTCTGCCGCGAGCTCTGGGTCGTCCTCGCCGCCTGTGCGGCCGCGACGTCGCGCATCCGCCTCGGCCCGGGGATCACGGTGCCGCACACGCGCCACATCTCGGTGACGGCCAGCGCGATCGCCACGCTCCACGAGCTGGCGCCGGGACGGGTCGTGCTCGGCATCGGGACCGGCGGCAGCGCGGCCGAGACCATGGGGCTCTCGGTTGCGAAGGTGGCGCGCGTCGCCACCCTCGAGGCGATGGCTGACGCCCTGACGCGATTGCTGGGCGGCGAGTCCATGCGGCTCGACAATGGCGCCGCGGCGCGCCTGGCCTGGCTCCCCGGCCCCATCGACGTGCCCCTCTACCTGGCCGGGTCCGGACCCCGGATGCTCGACGCGGCGGGGCGGCTGGGCGACGGTGCCATCATGTATTCGGGCGTCGCGCCCCGGCTGGTCGAGGCCGCGCTCGGGTGCGTCGCGGCCGGTGCCCGCCGGGCCGGCCGCGACGCAGACGGGCCCGCGGGCCTGCCACGCGAGCTCGACGTGGCAATCTGGGCTCCCACCTCGATCGATCGGGACCGCGCGCTCGCGCGTGATCACGTGCGTGGCCGCGTGGCCTCCGCGCTCCGACACGCCTTCCCGGTCACGTGGAGCGCAGAGGAGCAGGCGGTCATCGGCCAGGTCCGGGCCGCCTACGACTCTTACCAGCACGCCACCGCCGGCTCCACGCACCGGCAGCTGGTCACCGACCACTTCGTGGACCTGATGGCGCTCGCCGGCCGCCCCGAGGAGGTGCGCGACCAGGTGCGCGCGCTCAGCGCCGTGGCCGGGGTCTCCCGGATCATCCTGCTGCCGCAGGTGCCGGGGCAGGACTTCGTTCAGCGGGAGCAGGTGCTGCGGCTCTTCGCCGACGAGGTTCGGGCGCGCCTCTAGGCGCGCGGGCTCACCGGCTGCGCGCGCCCCACAGGCCCTTGGTGGCAAGCCCCTCGAAGTAGTGGCCGTAGACGTGGAGCAGCGAGGTCTGCAGGAGCACCCACCCCCGGCTGCGCCCGCCCGCCCAGAAATCCGTGAGCCACGACGCACCCGGATCCACCGCGCCCTCGGCGGTGCAGACGTGCTTGACGCGCGCCGCCGGCACCGTCGTCTCGAGATCGAGGCGGCGCAGCCCGGGGACCGCGTCGAGAGTGGCGCGGGTCACCGCCCGACAGTAGCCGCGGAGGGCGTCGAGGTCGATCTGCGCGGAGAGCTCGTCGACCTGCGCGTCGCTCATGCCGGTGCCCACGTCGCGCCGGCTCACCGCCATGCGCCCGAGCCAGCCGCCATCGAGCACCTGGGCGCGGTCGGTCACGAAGCGATTGATGCAGACGTCCTCGATCCGCATGGCGTGCCAGAGCAGCCACGCCACCGTGTTGACGCCGGGGACCGGGCGGCCGCGCACCTGCGCCTCGGTCAGCCCGTCGACGAGATCCTCGACGAGGAAGCCGTGGAGGGTCTCGTAGCGCAGCAGCCAGAAGTCGACCGCGTCCATCGAGCGGGCTAGCGGAGAGACTCCCGCTCGAGATCGAGCGCCCGCTCGGCCAGCCCGGCCAGCATCCGCCACGCCGCCTCGTGGTTGCGCGAGCCCTCGATGTCGTCTGCGAAGGTGTCGAGGCATACGTACGAGGCGCCGAGCTTGGCGAGGGCCTCGAGATCGCGGCGGACCTGATCGAGCGTGCCCTCCCCGGCCAGGCGCGTGTCCTCGGGCATCGCCTGGTCGGTGATGCGCAGCCGGATGCGTGGGCAGAGCGCGGGCACCGGCCGGCCCTCCTTCTCGGCGATGGCCCGGAGCTTCGGCATGCCCTCGTCGCGCAGGTAGGCGATGCGGCTGCGGATCGGGTGCCAGGCGTCGCCATGCCGCGCGCTGCGCCGGAGCGCCGCATCGCTGCCGCCTCCCACCCAGATCGGCGGGTGCGGCTTCCGCAGCGGTCGCGGCGCGGTGTACACGTCCTTGAACGACACGAACCGGCCCTGGTAGCTCGCGACGTCCTGCGTCCACGCCGCCTTGAGCGCGCCCAGGTAGTCGTCGGTCATGGCGCCGCGGCGCTCGAAGGGCAGGCCGAGCACGTCGAATTCCTGCCGGGCCCAGCCTACCCCTACACCGAAGATGAGGCGGCCGCCGCTCAGGCGGTCCAGGTTGGCGGCCATGCGAGCGGTCTCGAGCGGATGCCGGTAGGGCAGCACGATCACCGTGAAGCCGAGCTCCACCCGTCGCGTCATCCCCGCGAGCCAGCCCAGCGTGGTGAACGGGTCGTAGAACGGCGCCGGGTAGCGGCCCTGCACGTCGGGGGTGATCGCCACGTGGTCGCCCAGCATCATGAAGTGGTAGCCCACGTTCTCGGTGAAGGCGGCCCAGCGCGACAGCGACTCCGGGCTCGCGCCCGGGCCGAAGCTGATCAGGTTGACGCCGAACTTCATCGCGCCGGGCTCGTCTCCATCCGGCGCTCGCCCGCGGAGGCGCTCGGACCCAGGAACTCGATCATGTTGCCGTCCGGATCCTTGACGAAGAGCTGGCGCAGGCCGGTCGGCCCCGAGACCACGTCGCGGCACGCCAGCCCGCGCTCCTCGATGCGCTTGGCGGTCGCGTCGGCGTCGTCGGTCCACAGGGCGAAGTGCGGGTACCGCGCCACGATCTTCCCGCGCTCGGACGCGCCGCGCACGAGCTGGTCGTTCAGGATGATGTGCAGCTGCAGGTCGCCGCCCAGGCTGTACCAGATCCCGGGGAAGTCGAAGGCCGGGCGCGGGATCTCCTGGAAGCCCAGCACGCCCGTGTAGAAATCACGCGCCTTGGCGACGTCGGTGACGGTGACGCTCACGTGGCTCAGGATCTTGAAGAAGCTCATGTCGGGTCTCCTCCGTCGAAGCGTTCGCGCCGGGCGATGCCGCGCTGGAAGGCGAGGTAGCCCTCGCGGGTCATTGGAGGTCGGGGGCCCGCCAGCACCTCGCGCGCGCCGGCGGCGCCCTCGGCGAGGAGGTCCACCGCCATCGCGGCCAGGGCCTTGGCCGGCTGCACGTAGCCGAGCTCGGGGTCGATGATCGCGAAGTCGGCGGAATGGCCAGGGCCGCGGGCGCCCCCCATGTAAGGATGCAGCACCGGCATCACCTGGCTCAGGTCGCCCATGTCCGTGGAGCCGGAGCGATGCGGGATGTCACGGTAGTGCTCGGCGCCCACCAGGCCGCGGGCGGTGGTCTCGAAGAGCCGGGCCATCGTGCGGTCGCACAGGAGCGGCATCGGCCCGGGGAGCGTGTCGATCTCCACGGCGGCGCCCATCGCGAGGGCGCCGGCGCGGAGGGCGCGATCCACTCGCCGGCTCGCGTCGGCCACGCCCTCCGCGGTCTTGCCGCGCACGTACATCTCGAGCCGCGCCTCGCCCGGGATCACGTTCACCTGCGAGCCGCCGTGGGTCAGGATCGGGTGCACGCGGATCGAGTCCTCGTCGCGGAACGTCTCCCGCACCGCGTTGATGCCGGCCAGCGCGAGCTGGGCGGCGTAGAGTGCGTTGACGCCCAGGTGGGGCGCGCCGCCCGCGTGCGAGGCGCGGCCGACGAAGCGCGCCGTCTTTCCCACTCGCCCGTTGTTGGACGCGGGCACGCCGGCCTTGCCGTCCTCCGCGCGCCAGTTGGTATGGATCATCATGGCGAGGTCCACGTCGTCGAAGTGACCGAGCCGCATCAGCTCCTGCTTGCCGCACGGAAACTCGAGCCGTCCCGCCCGGATCTGCTCCTGCCGCCACTCGATGTCGCCGCCCTCCTCGGCGGGCACCGCGAAGAACACCAGGCCGCCCGCGAGGTGCTCGAGCGCCCCCGCCTCCACCAGGCCCATCGCCGCACCCAGCATGCCCGCCACCTGCGCGTTGTGACCGCAGGCGTGGGCGGCGCCGGTCCCGGGATCGGCCTCCGGGTGGCCGGTGACACGCAGGCCGTCGAGCTCGCCGATGATCGCGAAGGTGGGACCGCTCCCTCCGCGGCCGCGCGCGTCGGCGCGCACGCCGGTCATCGCGAGACCGGTCTTCGGCGACAGGCCGAGACGACCGAGCGTCTCCTGCACGAGGCCGGCCGTCTTCACTTCCTTGAATCCCATCTCGGGCTGCTTCCGGATCCGCTCGCCGATGCCGATGATCTCCCCGGCGTGCCGGTCGATCGCGGCGAACACCTTCCGTTTCAGCTCGTCCCGGGTCATGGCAGAGGATGCTAGCCGATTCCGCTTCCGCAGGCCAGGGTGAGAAAAAACCAGGCGATTCGCCCGGGTGTGCCCGCGCGATGGGCGTTCGGCCTGCGCGCGGATCGCTCACGGAGATCGGTCGCGGCCCGCTAACTCGCCATGACGCAACGCGAATGCGGCGGCGCCTGTGCGGCGCGAGCCCTGGCACGATCGCTGCAGAATTCTCGCAGCGGAGCGCAGGACCGGCTCCGATCGAGCGCCGGCGCTTGAAATGTCGCGACGGCGTTTTTTCTTTTGCGAGGCGCGCGAGACGTGCATGCGCATCTCGAAGGAGGCGTCACCGTGAGCGATGTCATCGGAGTGCTGATCGGCCTCGGTCCCATCGTGGCCGTCCTCGTGTGGAGCGCTCTGCACGATCGGCTTCACGACCGGGCCAACGGCGTGCGCGCGGACATCAGCGCGACCGCCAACCGCGTGCTGGGCGGCGAGTCCGTCCTCGCCGTGCGGGTGGACCCGGCGATCGCCTGGCGTCCCGGACGCGTGCACCTCTCGGCGCCCGGCGGCTACGAGTTCCTGATCGCGACCGTCTCCGGCGCGGTCATCCGGCGGCTACCCGACAACTACGAGCTGGTCGTCCACCGCGCGTGAGCGATCGGCGAAAGGAGCTTCCCATGGCAAAGCGAATGCTGATGGTGATCACCGAGGCCGCCGAGGCGGATCTGACGAGCGCCGCGCGCAGCGCCGCCGCGCTGGCGCGCGAGAGTGGCGGCCTCGTGCGCATGGTCGACGTGCGGCCGATTCCCCCGCGGCGGGTCGATCACTACGACCACGTCGTGGCGGACACCGATCGGGAGATGGCGCGCTTGACCGACGTGGCGGACGCGCGCATGGTCGCGCTCGCCTGGGAGTTCACCGACGTTCCCGTCGAGCGCGTCGTCCGCTTCGGTCGGCTCGCGGCGGAGCTGGCCATCGAGGTCCAGACCTTCGACGCCGATCTCGTCGGCCTCGTGGCGCCCACGCGGCCGAGCCTGCGCGATCGGCTCCGCGCGTGGTACCTAGGTCGCAGCGTCCCGACGCCCGTCGTGCTGCTTCCGCTCGCTCCGCCCGCGGGCGACCGGCGAGACGAGGCGGTCGTGCTTCCGGCGTTCCGCTGAGACGCCGCCCGGGGGCACCTCTATCGAGCGGGTGGTGGAGGCGGGGGGCCCGGCGGAGGCGGCGGCGCGCCGGGCGGGAGCGGTGAAGCAGCCGGCGGAGGCGGCGGAGGCGGCGGAGGAGCCGGTGATTTGTATTGCTGCTGCTGAACGCGCGAGCCGCGGGCCACCGGGACTTGATTGCCCTTGGCGTACATGCACTGGATGTACGCCTGATCGTAGCGCCGCTGCACGGAGCCGCCAGCGGCATCGCCGCGACCGGCGCCCACCGCAGTGCCGCCGAGCAAGCCTATCCCGGCGCCCGCGGCCGCGCCGACGCCGGCATTCCCCGCGGCGGCGCCCAGCGCCGCGCCCGCAGCCGCCCCCAGGAGCGTCCCGATCGCGGCGCCGCCCACCGTGCTCTCCGTCGCGGCCTGGCCCGGGCTGGTCCCTGTCTGCTGCATCGCCCACTGCCGGCACACGGAGTCGTCGCCCTGGAATTGCTCGAAGCTCTTCCCGACTCCCGGCAGCACCATGACGCTCGGCCCGCTCGGGACGGTGGCGCAGCCACTGGCCACCAGCGCGATCACGAGCGCGCCGGCAATGCCTCGCACCGGCGTGATCGTCTTGCTCACCGCGGCCGCTCCGGAACCTTCACCCACTCCTCCGAGCACGTCGGCACGCTCGGGTAGTAGGCCCGGGTGCTTGGGCAGTAGTACCAGTACGCGGTGGATGCGGCCGGGGGCGCGGGCGGCGCCGGCGGGGCCTCGACGGGCGCAGGCTCCCGCTCGACGTAGACCGGCGGTTGCTCGATCACCACCGTTGGCGGCGGGTAGTAGTAATACGGCGGCGGGTAGCCCCAGTATGGATACCCCCAGCCCGGATAGCCCCAGTAGGGTCCGACTCCGATGACAACGCTGCCGTGCCAGCTACCCCCGGTGTAGCCAGGGCTGGCTGAGATCGCGAGGACCCCGAGCACCAGCAGGAGACCGAGCGCCACCTTTTTCATCGCCGCCTCAGTCTGACGCGAAGCCCGTCAGGTTTGTTTACCACCCCTTCAGGATATCGCGTCCGGGACCATCAGTGCCATCTGATACCCATCTGATACGATGATCCGTGTGATGTCGACGATGCACCGGATCCTCGCGGGAATACTGGCCTTCATGCTGTTGCTGGGCGGTGGCGCACCGGGCTGGGCGGGCGGCGTCGCGCCGCCGCCACCGGCGGCACCACCCACGCCGGGAGCACCTGCCTCGGGGCCTGCGCCCGGCGAGGGCCAGACGCAGGCGGAGACCGCCGAGCCGACGCCGCCCCGGATCAGCTATCTCCACGGGGAGGTCTCGCTCTGGCGACCCGGCTCCCAGGACTGGACCCAGGCCGCTCTCAACATGCCGCTGGCCCCGGGAGACGTGCTCTATGCCGGCCCGGCGGGCAACGTAGAGCTCCAGATCGGCCCGCGCGCCTTCGTCAGAGCGGCCTATGGCGCGCAGCTCGGTCTCGACAACCAGGAGCCCGACTTCGTGCAGCTGCGGCTGACCTCGGGATACGCCGCGGTGGACCTGCGCGAGATCCAGCCCGGCCACGCGGTGGAGCTCGATACCCCGGGTGCCGCGTTCACGATGGATCGCTCGGGCTACTACCACGCGGAGGTCACCGCCGACGCGACGCAGTTCCGGACGCACCGGGGCGGAACGGCGACGGTCACAACCTCGGGCGGCGCGGCCCAGCCGGTGGCCGGCAACCAGCAGGCGACAATCGCCGGCGGCAGCACGCCGCGCGCGGAGATCACGGCTGCAGCGCCGCTGACCAGCTGGGATCGCTGGAACTACCAGCGCAGTGACTACCTGATCCAGCCGGCCAGCGCGAGATACGTCTCGTCCGGGGTCTACGGGACCGAGGCGCTCGACCGGTACGGCAGCTGGCGCACCGCTGAGAGCTACGGCAGCGTGTGGGTGCCTTCCGGCGTGCCGGCGGGATGGTCACCGTACACCACCGGTCGCTGGATCTGGGATCCGCGCTTCGGCTGGACCTGGCTCGACGACGCGCCGTGGGGTTGGGCGCCGTATCACTACGGGCGCTGGGTCTACCTCGGCCCGTCCTGGGCTTGGGCGCCGGGACCGGTCGTCGTGCGGCCCGCCTACTCACCCGCGCTCGTCGTATTTCTCGGAGGGCCGGTCGTGGTGGGCCGGCCGCTCTGCTGGGCGCCACTCGGCTGGGGCGAGCCGGTCATCCGGTGGTGGGGTCCGCCCGCCGTCGTGGGTGTGGCGTGGTGGGGTGGCTGGGGTGGGCCGCGCGTGGTCAACAACGTCGTCATCAACCGCACGACCACGGTCAACGTCACCAACATCACGGTGTACCGCAACGTCAACGTGACCAACGCGGTGGTGGGTGTCCCCGCCGAGCGCTTCGGCCAGGGCGGGGCGCGACCGGTCCGCATCGCCGAGACCGAGGTGCGCCAGCTCGCTCCGGTGCGCGGCGCGCCGGAGGTGCGCCCCGCGGCCGCGAGCTTCGCACCAGGCCGAGGCGCAGCCGTCGCGGCCCGCCCACCGGAGGCCGTACGGTCGCGCCCCGTCGTCGCCACCCGAGCGCCGCAGGATCCCACGTCGACACTGCGCGCCCAGGGCCTGCCCGTGACACCCGCGACCGCGCCGCAGGCTCAGCAGCGAATCGTGCCGGCGCCCACGCGGGCCGCGGTGCCGCCGAGCCCCGTCCCCACGAGCAGCGCTCCGGCGCCTGCGCCCGGCGCGGCCGGCCACGCCGCGCCGCCCGATGGCCAGCCGCGCGAGCGCCGCCCGGACGGCCGCGGGCCGCGCCACGGTGTGCCACCCGACGCGACGTCACGCCAGATGCCGACCGTGCGTCAGGCCCCGCCGCCGGCGCCGCCCGTGCCGAGCGCGCAGGGTGTGCCGGTCCTGCAATCAGAGCGACCGCGCGGCGACTCACCGTCGCGCCGCGGTGGCGGCGGCGAGCATGGCGACAATCGCGAGCGCTAGACCGAGCGACGCGCGCTCAGCGGATGCCGGCGCGCATGAAGCTCTGCACGAACTGGCGCTGGAAGAGCAGGAAGGCGACCAGCAGCGGGCCCGAGGTCATCAGGGTGGCCGCGGTGATGATCGACCAGTCCACGCCCTGATCCCCAGAGGAGAACACCTGCAGCCCCACCGTCAGGGGCCGCGACTGCACGGAGTTCGTGACGATCAGCGGCCACAGGAAGTTGTTCCAGTGGTAGCTCACCGATACCAGCCCGTACGCGATGTAGACCGGCCGCGCCAGCGGAACGTACACGCGCCAGAGCGTCTCGAGCGCGCCCGCCCCTTCCACCCGCGCCGCCTCGTCGAGTTCCTTCGGCACCGTCTTGAAGGTCTGGCGCAGCAGGAAGATCCCGAACGCGGAGGCCATGTAGGGCAGCCCGATGGCTCCGAGCGTATCGAGGATGCCGAGACGGCTCATCGTCCGGTAGTTCTCCACGATCAGCACGTCCGGCATGATCATCAGCTGCACGAGCACGAGCAGGAACGCGGCCGCGCGCCCCGCGAAGGCGAAGCGCGCGAATGCGTAGGCGGCGAGCGTGCACAGGACGAGCTGGGCGGCCAGGATCATCGCGACGAGCAAGGTGGTGTTGACGAAGTAGCGGGCGAACGGCGCGGCGGCCCACGCCGCCGCGAAGTTCTCGAGCGTGAGCGGCGCCGATAGCACGAACCGGGTCGAGAACTCCGCGGGGTGGAAGGCCGTCCACACCGCGTAGGCCAGCGGCAGTGCCCACAGGATGCCGAGGAGCCAGGCCCCCGTCGTCTCGAGCAGCCGGCCGGTGCTCATGGCTCGTGGCTCACTGCCCGCCGCTCATTGCCCGGCGCTCATTGATAGTGCACCCGTCGATCCAGCAGCACGAACTGCCCCAGGGCGACCGCGGCGAGGATCACCAGGAGCACCAGCGTGAGCGCGGCCGCGTAGGCCTGGTCCCAGAACTTGAAGCCGACATCGTAGATGTAGTACAGCAGCAGCGCGGTGGCATTGTCGGGCCCGCCCTTGGTCATGACCACGATGTGGTCCACCAGCCGGAACGAGTTGATCACCGCGTTCACCAGCACGAACAAGGTGGTCGGCATCAGCAGCGGGAAGGTCACCCGCCGAAAGAAGTACCACCGGCTCGCACCCATCAAGGCCGCCGCCTCCCCCAGATGCGGCGACAGCGACTGCAACGCGGCGAGGTAGAAGATCATGAAGAAGCCCGCCTCCTTCCACACCGTCACCACCATCAGGCAGCCGAGCGCGGTGCCGCGGCTGCCGAGCCAGTTGTGGCTCGGCAAGCCGAGCAGGCCGGTCACCTGCTCGAGCAGCCCGTAGCCCGGCGTGTAGAAGAAGAGCCAGATGTTCGCCACCGCGATCATCGGCAGCACGGTGGGCGTGAAGAACGCCAGGCGCAGCATCGACCGGCCCGGGATGCGCCCGTTCACCCACACCGCCATCAACAGCGCCAGCCCGATGGACACCGGGATGGTCCCGAGCGCGAACCACACGTTATTGCCCAGCACCTGCCAGAACACCGGATCCTCTACCATCCCCCGGTAGTTCTCCAGCCCCACCCACACCCCCGGCCGCCCCGGCTTCGGGTTCGACAAGAAGCTGTGATACAGCGTCGCCGCCACCGGGTAGTGCGTGAACGCCACCAGCAGCACCGCCGCCGGCAGCAGCAACAGCCACCCCTGCACGTGCACCCGCCACCCGCGCGAACTCTGAGAACCGTGGACCGGAGGGTCGTTGCTACTGCTGCCGACATCGCTCATCTTCAACCCAGCGCGGCGAGCGGGGCCGGCGGCGGGGGGGCGAGCCTCCCGGGAACCGTGGCTTCTGCGCGTTGCCGAAGCGGAAGACTAGAGTCTCGTGGCCCGTCATGAGTGCAAGCAAAAGGTAGCGAGTCGGCGTGCTCCCGGGAGGCTCGCCCCCCCGCCGCCGGCCCCGCTCGCCGCGCACCCAGGCCCACGGGTGTCACCGACGATACGGCCGAAGGATCCGCTCGGCCTCCCGCTGCGCGTCCTTCATCGCCTGCTCGGGCGGCTTCGCGCCCGTCAGCGCCGCCTGCAGCCCGTCGTTGAGCGCCTTGGTCACCCGCTGGTTGTCGTGAGTGGACAGCTCCGCCACCGCGTACTGCAGCTGATCGCGGGCCACCGCGGCGGCCGGGAAGCCGGCGACGTACTGCTTCATGACCGGCGTCTCCCACGCGTCGCCCCGCACCGCCACGTAGCCGGTGTCGATGCCCCACTGGGCCGCGCGCGCGGGCGACGTGACCCACTTGATGAACTTCAGCGAGGCGGCCTGCTGGGCGGGCGTGCTCTTCTTGAAGATGTGGAAGTTGCCGCCGCCGGTGGGCGAGCCGCGCCGCTTGCCCGCGGGCAGCATCGCGACGCCGAACTCGAACTTGGCGTTGTTCTTCACGTTGGTGAGATTACCGGTGGTGGTCCACATCATCGCGGTCTTGCGTTCGAAGAAGTCCTTCGGGGTGGTGCCCCATTCGATGATGCCGGTGGGCATGACCTTGTGCTTGACGCTGAGATCCACCCAGTACTGGAGCGCCTCCACCACCGCCGGCTTGTCGTAGTACGTCTCGTTGCCGGCCTGGTTCATCAGGAGCACGTCGTTCTGGGTGGTGAAGCCCTGGAAGAGCCAGTAGGGAAACCCGGACGACGGCACCTCGAGGCCCCACTGGGTCGCGTTGCCGCTGGCGTCGCGCTTGGTGAGCTTGCGCGCGTACTCGACCTGCGCGGCCCACGTGGCGGGCGGCCTGTTCGGGTCGAGGCCGGCTTCCTTGAAGGCCTCCTTGTTCCAGTACAGCACGATGGTGGAGCGCTGGAACGGGATGCCCCACGTCTTGCCCCCGGTCTGGCTGTTGAGCATGAAGGCCGGGAAGAAGCTCTTGAGCCAGGTCTTGTCCTCCGCGCTCATGGCCATGTCGTCGAACGGCACGATCGCGTCCTCGTCGATCAGCGTGAACATATCGGTGGAGAGCAGCACCGACATCTGGGGCGGCTCGCCGCTCTTCAGCGCCGTGAGCACCTTCACGATGGTCTCCTGGTAGGTGCCCGCGTAGATCGGCTTGACCCGGATGCCCGGGTTCTCCTTCTCGAAGTCGGATGCCAGGCCGTCGATGATCTTGGTGACGGGGCCGCCCACCGCCACCGGGTAGTAGAAGGTCACGTCGATGGGCGCCTGGGCGCCGGCCGGCGCGGCCCCCGCGAAGAGCGCGGCGAGCAGCAGGCACGCGAGCAGTCTTGCCATCATGATGGTCTCCTCGTCAGCGAGAGAGGGTTGACAGGTCGGCCACGTCGTCGCGACGGCGTCCGGTCTCGGCATCGAACACGTGCGTGGTGTCCTTTCGCCACGCCAGGTGCACCACGCCGCCCGGGGTCAGCTCGACGCGGCCGGGCGCCCGTACCGCCACCGTCTGCCCGGACGCGGCGCAGATCAGGATCGAATCAGCTCCAAGGTACTCCACACTCTTCACGCGGGCCTCGACCGTCCGGGACCCGGCCTCGGCGGCCACGCGGATGTCCTCCGGCCTCACCCCGATCAGGACCTCGCCGCCCGGCGTGGTCAGGACATTCATAGGCGGTGTGCCGATGAAGCGCGCCGCGAACGCGGTGGCCGGGCGCGCGTAGAGCAGCGCGGGCGGGGCGTCCTGCTCGACGCGACCGTCACGGAGCAGGATGACCTGGTCGGCCATCGTCATGGCCTCGGTCTGGTCGTGCGTGACGTAGACCATGGTGATGCCGAGGCTCTGCTGGAGCGCCCGGATCTCCCGCCGCATCTCGAGGCGCAGCTGCGCATCCAGGTTCGAGAGGGGCTCGTCCATCAGGCACACCGGTGTCTCCGCGATGAGGGCGCGGCCGAGCGCCACCCGCTGCTGCTGTCCCCCCGAGAGCTGCGACGGCTTCCGCTCGAGGAGCGCCTCCAGGCCGAGCAGCTCGGCCACGCGCGCCAGGCGCGCTTTCCGCTCCGCCGGATCGACGCGGCGCACGCGCAGCCCGAAGACGATGTTCTCGGCGACCGATAGATGGGGGAACAGGGCATAGGACTGGAACACCATCGACAGGCGCCGCTCGGCGGGCGGCCGCGCCGTCACGTCCACCCCGCCGATGAGGATGCGCCCGGCGGCGGGCTGCTCGAGCCCGGCGATCAGTCGCAGCGTGGTGGACTTGCCGCAGCCCGACGGGCCAAGCAGCACCAGCATCTTCCCGGCGGCGGCCTCGAAGCTCACGTCGTCCACCGCGCGGGTCGAGCCCCACCAGCGGCTCAGGTGCTGCACCGAGATCGCCGAGCCGCTCACGATACCGAGCCCAGCGTCAGGGCCGGAACGGACCACCCGTTGGCGTCGACGTGGAAGCGCCGCACGCGCCGCTCCGCGGTGACGTCGCGCGGGTCGCCCGGATCGGGGAAGCGGGCCAGCCCCGCGTCGGGCAGGACGTGGGCGTGGCAATCGATCAGCGGGTCGATCAGCGCGGGCAGAGCTGGGCCCAGAGCGACGCGGCGCGCTCCACCACCGCGTCCACGTCCTCGGCGAGCAGGTGGCGCGCCGCCACCATGGCCTGCGCGTCGCTCCGGACGCGCGCCAGGTAGTCGCCGCGTCCCGCGTAGCGCTCCTCGATCGCGGGGCGCGGATCGCCGACCCGGGCCCGCTCCGCGGCGGTGCGCGCGAACGGCAGCGTGGAGCCCATCATCGACATGAGGTCGCCGGGCGCGCCCTGATCGGGGTGCCGAGGATTCCAGCCGGTGAAGGTGGCCAGGGGCACCCGCAGCTCGGAGGGACGGATCCCGGGGCGATCGTTGCCGTCGCCATCCACCGCCGGCACGAAGGTGACGTAGGGCGCGCCGATCTTGGGGGGCAGCGTGACGATGCCGCGGTCGACCTCGGGGCCGAAGTCGAGGCGCATCGGTCGCGACACGTGATCGGGGAAGCGCGCGCCCGGGATCACCGCGAATGCGCCCCGCGTGGTCTCGGCGATCACCGCGGTGCCGTCGGCCAGTCGCGGCACCGCGCTCGGCGGCGGCTCGACATCCTCGGTCACCCAGCGGTCCAGGTTGACCAGCGCCGCGCGCAGCAGCGGCGAGTAGTCCACCACGCTGAACGTGTGTCGGCCCCGCCCGCCCGTGTTGGGGTCGGCGGCCGGCGGCGGGATCGCGCCCGGCGTGTGCTGGGTTCCCGCGAAGAGGTACTGGCGCACGTAGGGCGGCGGCGTCACGTCCTGCTTGCCCGGCACGTCGGTGTGCACCAGTGAGCCGTCGCCGCGCCAGTACTCGGCCGCGGTGTTGATGGTGAAGATCCGCGGCGGGGCAGCGCGCCCGGCGAGCCGGTGGAGCAAGGCGCCGCGCTGGCCGGTCAGCGGATCCTCCTGCTCGCCGTCCGTGAACGGGAACAGGCTCCCCACCGCGTGCAGCGCGTTGAGCGAGGGCTGGCCGAAGCGGCAGTTGAACTCGCCGCGCCGCGCGCCCGCCACGTGCGGCACCACCGCGTCCCACACGAAGCGCCCCGCCTCGTCCTCGTCGAGGCCGAGATAGAGGAGGTGCCGGAGGAAGCGGCCGCTCTGCGACACCCCGAACACGTACGAGCGGTCGATGACGCCTGCGCACGGATTCCCCCGCTCGGCTCCGCCCCAGCGCAGGAAGCCGGCGGTGTCGCGCACCGCCGTGAAGCCGAGGCCGACCACCGGCGGGTTCTCCGCCCGGTAGTAGCACTCGTAGATACGGCCCGGCTCGAAGCCACCGTCGAGCGTGATGGAATTGGCGTCCGGGAAGCGCCACGCCGAGCGCGGCACCGCGACCGAGGGCGCGCCGGCGTGCTCGCGCACGTGCAGCTCGGAGTCGGGATCGGCCGGGCGGGCTACCGGATGCGGGATGTGGTAGCGGTCGGCCAGGGGGAGCACGTCCACCCGCGCATTCGGCCGGAACTCGCAGCGCACCCGCTCGGAGATCCCGGGCACCCGCGGCACCGTCAGCGCCATCATCCCATCCCGGCGGGGCACGTCGGGCTGCCAGCCGATCCAGGCCACCGTGTAGCCGTGGCGCATCAGGAAGCCGTTGCCGAAGTCCGCGGACGTGGTCGGATCGTTCGAGCGTGGCGTGCTGTTGAACATGCCCAGCGCGATCTTGCGGCCGCGGTTCGGGACGTCGAGGAGCAGCCGGCGGCTCCCGCCGTCGAGCGGCCGGAGCAGGAAGAAGTCGGCCCACGACTCGACGAGGCCGCGCGCGTTCCGCGGCGCGAGCCCCAGATCCGCGATCGGCTCGTGCACGGGCAAGGCCGGGTCCACCGCGAAGCGCAGGACGCCCTCGATCCTCTCGTAGGCCCCGCCGCCGCCGAACCGCGCGCCGCCGAGCACTGGCTCGCGACGCGTCACCTCGAGTCTCACCACCGCCATGGCGAGCCTCCGATCAGAATCCGAGGAACGGCTTGAGCGCGGCGAGGACCGCGTCCGGATTGTCCTCGTGCAGGGTATGGACGGCACGCGGGATCTCCACGAAGGCACCCTTCGGCAGCTCCTTGGCCATGCGCTCGGCCACGTCGCGGTCCAGGATCGGGCTCTCCTCGCCGCGCAGCACCAGGGTGGGCACCGGGATCGTCCGCAGGAGCCCCCACCAATCGACCTCGACCGTCGACCGCAGGGTCTTGACGCTCGGATGCCACGCCCACACGATCCTGCCGTCCGGCCGCTGCCGCAGGCTCGTGGCCGCCACCCAGCGGTAGTAGTGGATACCGGGATACGGGTTGCCACGGTAGAGATGCTGCGCGGCCTGCTCGATGCTGTCCCAGAACTCCGGCTCGGGCGGACCGGACGGAGCCTGGGACGCGCGCTTGCTGATCTCGGGGCCGATGTCGAGGATCACGAGCTTCTGCACCGACTCGGGCCGCTTGGCCGTGAAGTAGATCGCGTTGCGCCCGCCCATCGAGAGGCCGACCATGATCACCGGGGCCAGCCCCAGCTGATCGACCACGCCGCTCAGGTCGTCGAAGGCCACGATCGGCCCGTAGATCCCGGCCGCATCGCTGTCGCCGTGGCCCCGCTGGTCGAGCGCGTAGACGTGGAAGTGCGGCTGGAGCGCGATGCTGAGCGTATCCCAGGCGTGCGCGTGCCCGGTGAAGCCGTGTAGCAGCAGCAGCGGGGTGCGCCCCTCGCCGCCCCAGTCGAGCACGTGGAAGCGCAGCCCCCCGACGGTGACGTACCGGTCGACCGGACGCAGCAGGTTCATCGGCACCTCCCGCTCAGAGCTGGATCCGACCCGGTCCCCGCGGCCCGCCGCCGCCGCGGCCGCCCAAGTCGGGTGGCATGCGATCCGGGATCACGATGTTCGAGGCCTGCTCCCGCCGCAGCTCCTGCAGCTCGCGGATCGCGCGCTCGACGGCCACCTTGGCGCCCGCCGCGAACTTCTCGGCCGCGTCGCCGAGCGAGGTCGCCTCGATGTCGAAGGTGATCGGCAGCGCGCCCACCGGCGAGAGGAGCTGGGCCTCGCCCACGTACAGGACCTTGCGACCCAGGTCCATCGCCCCGTCGGTCTTCACCGGGGTCATCACCCGGATCACGCCGATGCGGCGGTCGGTGTAGGTCTCCTCCCGGTAGAGGGAGGTCGGATCCATCCGGAGCTCGAGTGCTTCGTCGGCCATCGTGATCGTCCTTTCTGTCGTCAGGCGAGCTCGGCCCGGGCGCTCATGGCCACCGTGCCTTCCGGGGTCACGGCCCAGAGATCGCACCCGCGGCCGTCGGCGGCCGGGTGGCCGCGCAGCTCGAAGGTCTCGGTGTCGAAGAGCGGGGCGCGGGCCTGGGTCTCGTAGGAGAGGAACGTGCGCCCGCGCGCATGGTCCCGGGCGAAGTCGATCAGGAGCGTCGAGGTGAGCGGGCCGTGGACTACCAGACCGGGGTAGCCCTCGCGCTCCATGGCCCAGGGGCGATCGTAGTGGATGCGGTGACTGTTGAACGTGAGCGCCGAGAAGCGGAACAGCAGCACCGGATCGGGGGCGACCCGCCGGCGCCACGGGGTCTCGGAGGGGGCGGGCTCGCGGCGCGGCGCCTGGTTGCGCTCGCCCGCCTTCACCTCCTCACGGAACACGGTGCGCCGCTCCTCCTCGATCGCGAGAGCGTCCCCTGCGAAGATGCGCTGCACCACGGTGGCGAAGACCAGGGTGCCGGTCCCGCCCGTCTTCACCGAGATGTCGGCGAGCTCGGTCTCGCGCCGCACCGTCTCGCCGATGCGCAGCGAGCGGTGAAAGCGGAAGCGCTCCCCCGCGAACATGCGGCGCGGCAGCGGCATCGGGGGGATCACCCCGGTGTCGAGCGGGCTGCCGTCGGGGCGCAGCGCGTCGAGCGGAAACCGGGGCAGGAAGTAGAGGCACTGCCAGCCCGGGGGCAGGGCGTCGCCCGGCCCCAGCTCGGGCTCGTCGCGCCCGAAGGTCAGCCGGAGCAGGTTGGCGGGTGCGGCGGTGACGGTGTCGGTGGCCGTCTCCCGACGGCCGACGTGTGCCTTCAGCTCGTCGAGACCGACCGTCGTGCGCGTACTCATGGGGTCGTCACGCCGACACCGGGGGCCGGCGGCGATGCCAGTCGGTGGCCCGCTGGTAGGCGTGGCCGGCGCGCAGCACGGTGGCCTCGTCGAACGGTCGCCCCGAGATCTGCAGCGAGAGCGGCAGCCCGGTCGAGGAGAAGCCGGTCGGGATGGCCAGGGTCGGGAGGCCGGTGATGTTGAACGGGCCCATGTTCGACTTGGCGAACGGGAAGTCGGGATCGTGCACCACCTTGAACGCGGGCGCGGGGCCGAGCGCGGTGGGCGTGACCAGCACGTCGACCGACTCCAGCGTGCGCGCGGTGTCCTCGCGGATCTGAGCGCGCAGGCGCTGGGCCTGCACGTACTCGTCTGCGCGGAAGAGGCCTCCCGCCATGAGCTTCTCGCGCAGCACCTCGCCGTAGAGCTCGGGGCGCGTGCGCAGATCGCGCTCGTGATACGCGAAGGCCTCGGTGAGCATGATCACCATGAACGACGGCGTTGCGTGGATGCTCGGGATCGTGACGTCGCGCACGGTAGCGCCCAGCCGTCCCAGCTCGCCCAGCGCCCGCTCGAATGCGGCCGTCGTCTCCGGCTCGACCTGCTCGAAGAAGTAGTCGCGCACCACGCCGACCCGGAGACCCTTGACGCCGCCCTCGAGGCCGGCCAGGTAGTCCGGCACCGGCTCCCGGCCCGAGGCGGGGTCGGCCGGATCGTGGCCGGCCAGCGCCTGCAGCAGGAAGGCGCAGTCCTCGGCCGAGCGCGCCATCGGCCCGGTGTGATCGAGCGTCCACGAGAGCGTGACGACGCCCGCGCGGCTCACCCGCCCGTAGGTGGGCTTGAGACCGGTGATGCCGCAGAAGGCGGCCGGCCCGCGAATCGACCCGCCGGTGTCGGACCCCAGTGAGCCCACCGTGAGGCCGGCCGCGAGGGCCGCGCCCGAGCCGCTGCTGGAGCCGCCCGGGATGTGATCGAGGTTCCACGGATTGCGCGCGGGCGGGAAGCGGTGGCCCGGGAACTGGATGCCGAAGGCGAACTCGTGGGTGATCAACTTGCCGAGCATGACCATGCCGGCCTGCTGCAGGCGCGCCACACAGGTGCAGTCGAAGTCGGGCACCCAGTCGGCCAGCAGCGCGGAGCCGGCGGTGGTGAGGATACCCTTCGTCGCGTAGAGATCCTTGTAGGCGATCGGAATGCCGGTGAGCGGCCCCGCGTCGCCCCGCTTGAGAGCGGATTCGGCGGCGCGGGCGTCGGCGAGCGCGCGCTCCGCGGTGACCGTCACGTAGGAGCTGAGGCGCTTGTCGAGCGTCTCGATCCGGCGCAGCAGGTCGGTGGCGTAGTCCACCGGGGAGAGCTCGCGGCGTCGGAAGAGGCCGCCCAGCTCCCGGATGCCCGCGTAGCAGAGCTCGTCGGCGCTCATGAGCCCGCCCCTTTCTTCGAATCGCCCTTGGGATCGAACGTCACCGCCGGCTCCACCGTCCGCACCGTCCGGCTGTCGAGGGCCCGGATGGGCCGGAGCGCGTTGGCGAGGAAGCCGCGGACGAGGGACAGGCGCGCCTCGGGAATCGGGAGGCCGGCGAGGCGGGCGCGCTCTCTCACCTCGTCCAGCGTGACCTCGGGGGGCAGCTCGGCCATGTGCGATCTCCTTGTGAGCGACGGGGCATAGAGTAGACGGCTCCGAGCGCGAGAGCAACACGTCGGGCCCCGGCCCGGCCTTGACACGAGACGGCCGATGACTTCCCCGGGCTCGCGATCTCGCTGGTCGTGCTCGGCGGGAACCTGCTCGGCGACGGGACCCCTCACCCTGCCCTTTCCCGCGAGGACAGAGGGCTCAGGCGCGGATCAGGGGCGCGAAGCGCTCCATGCGCTCGAGGCTCTCGCCCAGGTGCTCGGCGCGGAAGTCGAAGATCAGCTCGCTCACCCCGAGCCCGGCGAACGTGCCGATATCGTCGGCGATCGCCTGCGCGCTCCCCGAGAACGGGCGCCGCTCGCTGCCGCCATCCACGCCCTGTGCCGGATCGTAGATCGGCGCCTTGTAGGAGATCGTCAGCGTCGACGGATCGCGCCGCTCGGCCTCGGTGAGGCGGCGCAGCTCGTCGAGCAGCGCGCGCAGCTCGGGCGGGCGCAGCGGCGCGGCGGGGTTGGCACCAACGGGATGCCAGCCGTCGCCGAGGCGGGCCACCCGCCGCAGCGCCGCCTTGCTGTGGCCGCCTACCCAGATGGGCGGGTGCGGCTTTTGCACCGGATGCGGCAGACAGCGGATGGAATCGAAGCGGTAGAACTCCCCGCGGAACGAGGCGGGGTCCTCGGTCCACAGCGTCTTGAACATGCGGAGGTACTCGTCGCTCACCGCGCCCCGGCGGTCGAAGTCGGGCGCGCCGAGAGCCTGGAACTCCTCGCGCAGCCAGCCCACCCCGACCCCGACCGTGACGCGCCCGCCGGAGAGCACGTCGATGGTGGCGAGCATCTTGGCGGTCACCACCGGGTTGCGGTGCGGCAGGATCATCACGCTGCTGATGAGACGAAGGGTGCGCGTCTTGCCCGCGATGAAGGCCATCAGCGAGAGCTGCTCGAGCGCGTCGCCCTGGCCGGGGAAGGCGCCGCTGACCGTGTACGGATACTTCGACTTGGTCGTGACCGGGAACACGATGTGGTCGGCGATCACCACCGACGAGAAGCCCAGCGCCTCGCCCCGCGACACCAGGGTCTCGAGCGCCCCCGGCGTCGCGGTCCGGCCGCGCGTGGGCAGGTAGAAGCCGTATCGCATGACAGCCCGCGCCTACTTGAAGTGCGACACCACCTTCTTGGCCATCAGGTCGATCTGGGCCGGATCGTCGGTCACCGGCCCCAGCACCAGGTACTTGAGCCCCGCCTTCACCAGATCGTCGATGCGGGCGTTGATGTGGTCGATGGAGCCGATCATGTACGACTCCTGCAGGTGCTCGTAGGTCCGGTGCGTGCCCATGGTCTTGATGAACGGGGCCTTCGAGGCGGCCACCGCCTTGGCGTGGCTCGGGGTGTCCACCAGGTGGATGAAGTTGCAGTGGCCGAAGGTGAGCTTCCTCGGATCGCGGCCGAGGCTCCTGGCGTGCTGCTGCAGCAGCCCCCAGTCGCGCTTGACCCACTCCTGCGTCCCCGAGCAGCGCGAGAGCCAGTTGCCCGCTCGGACGATGCGGTCCATCACGGTGGTGGCGATGACCGGCACGTCGTGCTCGCCCGGATCGGGCACGCGCGAGCCGCCCGAGACCCAGATCTTGGGCATCTTCGGAGGCCGGGGGTCGATGGTGACGTCGTCGAAGTGGTAGAACTTGCCGTGGTAGCTCGCGTTCGGCTTGGTGAGGAGCAGGGTCACCGCCTCGATGATCTCGTCGGTGCGCTTGCCGCGCTCCTGGATGCGGGAGCCGGTCACCTCGTACTCGCGCGCGTACCAGCCGGGGCCCACCCCGAACACATAGCGATTGTCCGAGAGGTGGCAGAGGGTGGAGACCTCCTTGGCCAGCAGCACCGGATGCCGTACCGGCAGCACCAGGATGCCGGTGGCGATGTCCACCTTCGAGGTCAGCGCGGCCGCGTAGGCCAGCGCGCTGAGCGGCTCGAGCCACGCGTTGCCGTAGAGACCGGGCGCGGAGAGGAGGTGGTCGATCACCCACACGTCGATCCCGTACTTCTCGCACTTCAGGATAGAGTCGCGGATCCGCCGCATGTTCCTCGGATCCGTCTTCCTTCCGCTCCACGCGTAGGTGGGAATCCACGCCCCGAACTTGAGCTTGGCCATGAGGTCTCCTTTCGAGTCGCGCAACACCCTAGGTGCGGGGGCGTGCGATGTCAAGGCCGCCGGGCACGATGATATACTCGGCGCGCCCGGCGGCGGTCCCGACGTATTCCCTCCACGGAGGTGCGGCGATGAGACGTGGAACATGGTGGTCGTGCGCAGCCCTGGCCGTTTTCGTAGCGGTGGCCGCGGGGGCTGTCGTGCTGGCGGCGGGGGTGAGCCCGCTGCCGGCTCAGCCGGCCAACACGCTGGTGGTCGGCCTGGTGGCGGAGCCGGTCGCCCTCGACCCCGCTCAGGTCACGGACCTCAACTCGACCCGCGTCGGACGGCGGGTGGTGGAGACCCTGGTCGCCTTTGCGGACGAGAGCACCCAGATCGTCCCCGGCCTCGCCGAGTCGTGGACCATCTCCAAGGACGGGTTGTCCTACACCTTCAAGCTCCGCAAGGGCATCAGCTTCCACGACGGCACGCCGTTCAACGCCCAGGCCGTGAAGTTCTCCATCGAGCGGCAGTTCAACCCCGAGCACCCCGCCAACAAGCTCGGGAAGTATCCCTTCGCCGCCTACTTCTTCGGCAACGTGAAGGCGGTCGAGGTGATGGACGACAGCACGGTGCGGTTCGTTCTCAAGGAGCCCCGCGCCTCTTTCCTGGCGATTCTGGTCGCACCGGCCGCCTCGATCGTGAGCCCGACCGCGGCCATGAAGTCCGCTCAGGACTACGCGGTGACCCCGGTCGGCACCGGCCCGTTCAAGTTCGTGGCGTGGGATCGCGGCCAGCGGGTGGTGCTCGAGAAGAACCCGAGCTACTGGCGCTTCCCGGTGAAGGTCGATCGCGTGATCTACCGGTCCATCACGGAAGATCAGGCCCGGCTCACCGAGCTGCTCACCGGCGGCGTCGACCTCATCGTGGGCACCCCGCCCGACTTCGTGGCCCAGCTCGAGAACCATCCGAAGGTGACACTGCAGAAGCAGGTGGGCGCGCACGTCTGGTACCTGGGCTTCAACAACACCAAGAAGCCCTTCGACGACAAGCGCGTGCGCCAGGCGCTGAACTACGCGGTCAACAAGGATGCGATCGTGCGCGACGTGCTCAAGGGTACCGGCTCGCTGTCGCGCGGGCCCGTGCTCCCGGGGACGTGGGGCGCCGATCCCACCCTGCGGGCCTATCCCTACGATCCGGAGAAGGCGAAGAAGCTCCTGGCCGAGGCCGGCTTCCCCAATGGGTTCGCCACCACGCTGTGGGTGCCGGAATCGGGCTCGGGCATGCAGTCGCCGGTGGCGATGTCCACGGTGATCCAGTCCAACCTCAAGGCCGTGGGCGTGAACGTGGCCATGCAGACCATGGAATGGGGAGCCTATCTCGCCAAGCTGCGCACGAAGGAGCAGGATCTGTTCGCGCTCTCCTGGATGGCGGGCAACGAGGATCCCGACATGGTCATGTACCCGCTGCTGCACTCGAGCCAGTGGACGCCCAGCGGCCCCAACCGCGCGCTCTACAAGAACGAGAAATACGACGAGCTCTTGCACCAGGCGCGACTGACGACCGACCAGGCGCGGCGGGCCGATCTCTATCGCCAGGCCCAGAAGCTCCTGGTCGAGGACGCGCCGTGGATCTTCATCGACCACGAGATCCAGACGGCCGCACACAACAAGCGCGTGCAGGGGTTCAAGCTGCACCCGAGCTTCGACCTGCGTGTCGAGACGATCTCGCTGAAGTGACCCGGCCCTCGTGAGGCGCTACCTCGCCCGCCGGCTCCTGCTGCTGGTGCCGGTCCTGGTCGGGGTGTCGATCGTGATCTTCGCGGTGCTCCACCTCTCGCCGGGGGATCCGGCCGAGATCATGCTCGGCTCGGCGGCGACGAGGGAGGATCTCGCGCGTCTGCGCGTGGCGCTCGGACTGAACGAGCCGCTGCCCGTGCAGTACGCGCACTGGATCGGCCACGTCGTGCGTGGCGACCTCGGCCGCTCCCTCTGGATGAAGCGACCCGTGCTGCCGGAGGTGCTCGGGCGGCTCGGTGCGACGTTGCTCCTGACCGGTACCGCCCTCCTGCTCTCCACCGTGGGCGGCATCGCGCTGGGCGTGGCCTCCGCCGCGTGGCCGCGCTCGCTCCTCGATCGCCTGAGCGCGGTGGCCTCGCTGTTCGGGGCCAGCATGCCGTCGTTCTGGCTCGGCATCGTGCTGATGGTGGTGTTCGCGCTGTGGCTCGGATGGCTGCCGGCCTCGGGCATGTTCGCGCCCTACGGCGGTGGCGGCGCGGGGGATCTCCTCGCGCACCTGATCCTGCCTGCCGTGACGCTGGCCGCCGCCTCGATCACGATCATCGCGCGCCTGACGCGGAGCACGATGCTGGAGACGCTGGGGCAGGACTTCGTCCGTACTGCGCGCGCCAAGGGCGTGGCCGAGGGCGGCGTGCTGCTGCGCCACGGGCTCAAGAACGCGCTCATCCCGATCGTGACGGTGGTCGGCGTGCAGGCCGGCTACCTGCTGGGCGGCGCCGTGCTCACCGAGACCGTATTCGCGTGGCCGGGCGTCGGCACCTTGATGGTGCAGGGCATCCTGGCGCGCGATTTCCCGCTCGTGCAGGGCTGCGTGCTGGTGGTCGCGCTCGCCTTCGCGGTCATCAACCTGGGTGTCGATCTCCTCTACGCGTGGCTCGAT
>DATIWG010000064.1:0-40975 GCA_035519555.1 Nitrosotalea sp.
CCCTCCACCAGCCGCTCGATGGCCGTCACGACGGCGTGCGCCGCCTCCGCGTGACCGAGGTGCTCGAGCATCATGGCCCCCGTCCAGATCTGGGCGATCGGGTTGGCGATGCCCTTGCCGGCGATGTCGGGCGCCGACCCGTGCACCGGCTCGAACATCGACGGATACTCCTTCTCGGGGTTGATGTTGCCGCCCGGCGCGATCCCGATCGAGCCGGCGATGGCCGGCCCCAGGTCGGACAGGATGTCGCCGAAGAGATTCGAAGCCACCACCACATCGAACCAGTCCGGATGCTGGACGAAGTGGGCGGTGAGGATGTCGATGTGGTACTGACTGGTCTTCACGTCCGGGTAGTTCTTGGCCATCGCGGCAAAGCGCTCGTCCCAGTACGGCATGCTGTGGATGATGCCGTTGGACTTGGTGGCCGAGGTGACGTGGCGCCGCGGCCGCTTCCGGGCCAGCTCGAACGCGTAGCGCATCACGCGGTCGCACCCGCGCCGGGTGAACACTGACTGTTGCACCGCCAGCTCGTGCGGGGTTTCGCGATAGAGGCGGCCCCCGATCTCGGAGTACTCGCCCTCGTTGTTCTCGCGCACGATGAGCATGTCGATGTCGGCGGGACCGCGGCCGGCGAGGGGCGAGCGGACCCCGCGGAGCAGCCGTACCGGACGCAGGTTCACGTACTGCTGGAATTCGCGCCGGATCGGGATGAGGAGCCCCCAGAGCGACACGTGATCCGGCACGCCCGGGAAGCCGACCGCGCCCAGATAGATGGCGTCGAAGCGACGGAGCTGCTCGAGCCCGTCCTCCGGCATCATCCGGCCGGTCCGGGTGTACACCTCGCAGCTCCAGTCGAACTGGGTCCAGGCGAAATCGACGCCGAAGCGGCGGCCGGCCGCTTCCAGCACCCGCATGCCCTCGGGGAGCACTTCCTTGCCGATGCCATCGCCGGGAATGACCGCGATCCGGTGCGTCATGTGGAGCCTCCTCAGCGCTGAGAGATGATGACCTGGGGGCCGCCCGGCCCCGGCACGCGGAGCTCGCTCCGCGTCAGACCCGCGTGACGGAACATGGCGTCGAGCTCGGCGAAGGTGTAGGCGTCCCCGGCCGGCGTGGAGCATAGCATCACGAGGCTGAACATGGCGGCGTGAGGTGGCGTTACGCGCCCCTCGTCGGGAACGAACTCCACCGTCACCGCGCGCCCGCCCGGAGCGAGCGCCTCCCGCACCCGCGCCATGAACCGCTCGCAGGTGGGCGGATCGAAGTGGTGGAGGAAGTTCGAGACGAGCACCAGATCGTACGGCCCGGCCAGCTCGGCGTCGAACGCGCTGCCCGCGATGGTCCGGAACCGCTCGTCGAGCCCGGCCGCGCGCGCGTTCTCGCGCGCCACCTCCAGCACCGCGGGCCAGTCGAGCGCGGTGATCGCGGCGCGTGGATGGCGCCGCCCGAAGGTGATGCCGAAGATGCCGTGCCCGGCCGCCACGTCGAGCACCCGGAGCGGCCGCGCGGGGTCCACCTCGACCGCGTCGACCACCGCCTTCGCCGCCACGCTCATCATCGGCGCCATCGCGCGGGCGAAGCGCACCCACACCGGGTGCTCGGGAGCGACGGTCCCCGCCGACGGCATCACGGTGCCGCCGTGCCGCACGGCCGCGGCCACGTCGGCGAATGCCCCGCGGATCTCCGGCGCGTAGACGAAGTCCGCCGCGGCTGCGATGCACGCGGGCGATCCGCGGTCGAGGAAGTGCGCCGAGTCGGGAGTCAACGCGTAGCGGTCATCCGCCTTGGCGAGAAAGCCGGCCGCGGTCAGGTAGTCGCACAGGATCCGAGCGCCCCGCGGAGATGCCCCGCAGCGGGTCGCCAGGGTCGCCGCCGTCTCGCGGCCGCGGCCGATGGCGGTGAACAGGTCCAGATCGAGCGCGCCCTTGAGCGCGGCGCTGCGCTGATAGGCGGTGAGGGTTCTCATGATCGCGTCCGGTGAGGGAGAGACCGGCCCCTCTTCCCCGTCGCCGAGCAGGCGGACGATCTCCTGCGGCCGGAGGTGCATCTGGAGCATTCCCCGACCCGCACCCGGCGGGCTCGCGCACTCGATGACGGCCAGCCCGCTCTTGGCCATCTCGACCCGCCCGCTGCCGTCGCGGCTCGTCAGGAGCCCGACCAGCCGCGACAGGGTCGGCTCGTGGCCGACGCACAGCAACGTGTCTGCCTTCACGTCGGCGAGCCCGGCGAGGATCGCGGCGGGCTGGGCCCGATCGCCGAGCATCTCGGTCGTCTCGGGCGAAGGCCGCTCGCCGTAAACGCGGGCCGTGATGGCGGCGGTCTCACGAGCCCGCACCAGCGGGCTCGTGAGGATACGATCGAAGCGCAGCCCCATGCGGTGCAGGGCCAGGGCCACCCGCGCGTGCTCGCGGCGGCCCGCGTCGGTCAACGGGCGATCCCGGTCGTCGGGCCAGCGGCCCGGATCCGCTTCTCCGGCCTCGGCGTGTCGCATCAGGACGAGACGCATGCCGCCTACTATCGCACGATCGCGTCGTGCGCGATCGCGCGCCGCCCAATTCCTTGCCTCGCCCGGGTCTTCAGCCTACGCTGGGGACTCGATGAGGGCCAGATGGATGGTGGTGGTGTTCGGGCCGGCGCTGCTCATGCTGGTCGGCAGCATCCTCGTGATGCTCTACGTCCCGCATCCGGTTCCCAAGACGGCCACCGGCGGCCAGCGCCTCTTCCTCACGTACTGCGCCTCGTGCCATGGCGCGAACGGACACGGCTCGTGGCGCGCGCGGCTCTTCTTGATGCGGCCGGGCGATCTCGGCGATCCAGGCGTCGTGGACTCGCGCTCGGATGAGTACCTGTTCGTGCTGATCAAGAACGGGGGCGCCACGATCGGAAAGCCGGGCATGCCGGCCTTCGGCTACCACCTGACGGACGAGCAGGTCCGCGAGGTCGTGCGCTATCTGCGGATGTTGCCCAGGCTGGGGATGCCGGTGAAGCGGTAGGAGTCTCCTCCGCGGCTCAGCCGCGGGGGTGGATGTTCGACATCGTCTCGCGCAGGACCGCCTTGTCGAAGGGCTTGGTGATCACGAAATTCACCCGGCTGCGCTCCTCCCGGGTGATCTCGGTCTCGCCCCAGCCCGTGATGAGGCCCACCGGCAGGCGGGGCCACCGCGACTGGATCGTGCGGGCGACGTCCCAGCCGTTCATGTCCGGCATGCCGAGGTCACTCACCACCACGTCGACGAGCTCCGGGTTCGACTCGAGATAGGAGAGCCCTTCCCGACCGCCGGGGGCCTGGGTCACCGAGTGACCCTGCTCCTCGAGCATCTCGGCCAGGGTAGCCCGCACCTGGAGCTCGTCGTCGATCACCAGGATACGCAGCGGGAGGGCCGGGTCCGTCCGGGCCGCCGATGACTTCCCGGCCACCTTGGCCGAGGCGGACGCGTTCGGCAGGCTCACCTCCACCGTGGTGCCCTGCCCTTCCGCGCTTTCAACGGTCAGGGTCCCCCCGTAGCGCTGCACGGTGCCGTAGGCCACGCTGAGCCCGAGCCCGGTGGCCTTGGGGCCCTTGGTCGTGAAGAACGGCTCCAGCGCGCGGCGACGGACTTCCTCGGGCATGCCCGCCCCGGTGTCGGAGACCGAGCAGTAGACGCGATCGTCCCGGGCCCAGGTCTTGAGCGTCACGCGTCCGGCCTGGGTGATGGCGTCGGCCGCGTTGAGCAGCAAGTTCATCAGGACTTCTCGGAGAGGGGCGGGTTCCCCGGCCGCCGCCCCGATGACCCCTGGCTCCACCGTCACCTCGATGCGACTGCCGCGCAGCTGCGCTTCGTCCTGCCAGCGTGGGCGCGTGAGCTCCACCACCTCCTGCACGAGCTGGTTGAGATCCACCGCCACCGCGTCGGACACCGGCTGCACGCGGCTGAACCGCTGCACCCGCCGCACCACCTCGGCGCCGTCCTGGGCGGTACGCTGGATGATCTCGAGCGAGCGCCGCACGCTCGTCTCTTCCACCTTGCCCATCAGGAGCTCGACGCGGCCCAGGATCACCGCGAAGAGGTTGTTGAGGTGATGCGCCATGCCGGAGGAGAGCTGGCCCATCGCGCGCAGGGTCTCGCCGCGCACGAGCTGGGTCTGCGTGGACTTGAGGTCGTCCACCACGTTCTGCAGCTGCGAGGCCGACGACTGCGCTTCCTCCAGGAGGCGCGAGTTGTCGACCGCGTAGCCGATGTAGGTCATCAACGCGTTGAGGAATTGCAAGTCCGTGGAGCTGAACGGAGGCGGCTGCAGCGCGTTCGAGATCGCGTGATCGCGCTTCTTGGCCATGTTGATCACGCCGATGACGCGATCACCGACCCGGATCGGCATGCAGATGAACGAGCCGTTGCCGTACTGGGGGTCGTTGGTCTTGTTGAAGCGAGGATCGGAGGCGATGTCGTCCACCAGCACCGGCTCACCCATCTCGACCACCTTGCCCGCGACGCCCTCGCCCACCTTGACCTCGACCGCCGGGATCACGTCGTCGGGGATGCCGCGGGAAGCCGCGAGCTTCAGCACCGTCCGGTCGCGGTCGAGGATCATGATCGAGCCCACGGTGGCGCGCACTGCGCGCATGGTCGACTGCAGCACGAGGCCGAGCAGGTCCTGGATGCGCGGGATGCGCGCGGCCAGCTCCACCATCTCGTTGAGGGTGCCCAGCTTGAAGACCAGGTCCTCGAGCCGCTGGGTGGAGCCCCGAAGGTCGTCGAGCATGTGGTAGAACGCGTCGCGTACCTGACCGATCTCGATGACCTCGCCGAGGCCCGGCACCGCCGCCGCGCGCTCCACCCGCCGGAGGGTTTCCGGCTTGGCGTCGCCCGGCGCCAGGAAGCCCTGGGCGAGGAGCGAGATCTGGGCCATCATCCGGCGAAAGACGACGAAACCGAGGATGGACACGGCGACGGCGGCGAGGAGGCCGATCTGCGCTTCGGTGCTCCGGAGCAGATCGTGCCGCGAGAAGAGGTACACGAACAGCAGGATCGGCAGCAGCGCGGCGAGGGCGAAGACCACCGAGGCCGCCTCGCGAAGACTCATGCCGCGTGATCGGCGCTGACTCTTCCCCATGATGTCCTTACCTTAGCAAGAGTGGTCGGGTTACCGAATCTTCTGAATCTCGACCGCCACCAGCCGCTCCTTCTCCTGGCGCACCGTGAGCCGTACCCGATCGCCGCGCCGAAGGTCGGCGGCCTCCAGGAGCCCGGGGGTCTCTGCGTAGAGCACCATCGACTGCATCTCGTCCATGAAGCCGGGCACGGCGTCGTGCTTCACCAGCATGAGCGTCTCGGAAGCCCGCGCCTCGAAGACCCCGGTCACGCGGTAGAGTCCCCGCCCCGGAAACGCGGCCCGGTAGCTCCCCCAGATGCCGGCCGCGAACCCGGCGAGCAGCAGGAGGAACAGCGCGGGAACGGCCGCCCGCCGGAGCGCTATCGCGGGATCTCGCGCCGGGGCGCCACGACTCCGGTGGGCGGGCGCGTGGGGTGCTACTCGACGTCTTCCTGCGGGGGAACCTTGCCGGCCACGTGCTCTGGAGTGAGCACCCAGGTCCCGCCGCAGCCTTCCTTGTAGGTGTCCACCGCGGCGCGGTAGGCGGTACCGAAGGTGACAAGCATGATGGCGAAGCTGGCGACGGTGCCGAGGCTACAGACGATCGCCTTGCCGGGCACGTAGACGACGTTCAAGAAGCCGGCTCCAACCCGATCGGACTCGGAGACCTCCGCGTCGACCGGGGCGGACGAGAGCTCGGCGGCCTGCACCACCGCCGCGCGCGACAGCAGCGGGCTCGTGAGCGCCATCACGGCGACGAGGAACCCGCACAGCCACTTCGTGGCAACCCGCATGATGTGTCTCCTCTCCTGCCGGCCCCTTCTCCGGCGGCGACGACGACGGCCCCGCTCAAACCACGTATCTAAGGTACACGAAATGAATATCCGGACCTACATCGCACGAACGGCCCGCCCGGCCCGCTACTCGAAGGGTTGCGAGGCTTCCAGGAGCAGTCGATGTCATGAAATGTGATTCTAATCAATTACTTATGTAGCCACAGCGGCCCCTCGACATCGCCTGGAGAGGGTCGTAGACTCTCTGCGTGCTGGTCAACGGCGCGTAGCTCAGATCGGCCCTCATCGCAAGGAGACCGCCCATGAAGATCGTCCGATTCTCCCAGAATGGTCACGCTCCCCGGCTCGGCTGCTACCTCGGACAGGACCGCATCGCGGATCTCGAGGCCAGCGCGACGGCGTTCCTCGCGGCGAAGGGCGTGGTGCGCGCGGCGACGATCGCGTCGGCGCTGTTCCCCGCCGACAGCACGCGTGGCTTCCTCGAGGGCGGCAGCGCGAGCCAGGACATGCTGGCGTCGATGATGGATGCGGCCCGCGCCAGCAAGTTCCAGCCGGTGGCCCATCCGGTGAGCGCGGTGCGCCTGCACGCGCCGATCGCGGATCCGGGCAAGTTCATCTGCATCGGGTTGAACTACAAGGACCACGCGGCGGAGACGAACAATCCAGCGCCCAAGGAGCCGCCGGTGTTCCCCAAGTGGGCCAACGCGATCCAGGATCCGGGCGAGCCCATCCTGCGGCCGCGGGGGGAGAAGACCCTCGACTGGGAGGTCGAGCTCGGGGTGGTGATCGGCCGGACCGCGCGATTCGTGAAGAAGGAGCAGGCTCTGGACTACGTCTACGGCTACACGATCATCAACGACGCGAGCGCGCGCGACTTCCAATTCCATACCACCCAGTGGGGCGCGGGGAAGGCGGGGGACACGCTGGCGCCCGTCGGACCCTACATCGCGGACCGCACCGAGATCCCGGATCCCCACGTGCTCGATCTCAAGACCTGGGTCAACGGCACCCTGATGCAGAACGGCTCGACCCGCAACTTCATCTTCGACGTGGGCTACATCATCCAGTACCTCACCAACTTCATGACGCTGTCCCCCGGTGACCTCATCGCCACCGGCACGCCCGCGGGGGTGGGGTTTTCGCGCAAGCCGCAGGTCACGCTGCAGCCGGGCGATCGGGTCAAGCTCGAGATCACGGGGCTCGGTACGCTCGAGAACACCGTGAAGGACGCCTAGGAGAGGCGCCCGTCATGGCGGTACGGAGCTTTCTCCACTACGCTCTCGAGGTGCCCGACCAGGCGGTCGGGCAGCGCTTCTTCGAGGACTTCGGGCTGGTCAACGGGACCGGCTCGAGCGATGCGGTGCGCCTGCGACCGGAGCGGCTCGCTCGCGACGCGGTGCTGCTCTACGGGGGCGCGCGGAAGCGGCTCCATCACCTCTGCTACGGCGCGCCCGGGGAGGACCTCGTCCGTGTGCGCGAGTCGCTCCGGCGCGCAGGGGTTCGCGAGATGGACGCGCCCCGGGGCACCCCCGAGGGCGGCGTCTGGTTCCGCGATCCCGACGGCAACGTCGTGAACGTCCGCGATGAGGCGCCGCCGCCGGAACCCGTCGATCCGCCGGTGTTGCTCAACGGCCCCGGGTACGTCCAGCGCGAGGCCGTGCGGGGCTACCCCGCGCGCGGGCAGCGGATCGCACCACGCCGGCTCGGTCACGTGCTGCTCTTCACCCCTGATCTGGATCGCCTGATGCGCTTCTACACCGAAGGGCTCGGGATGAAGCTCTCCGACCGCTCGCGGGGGATCATCGCCTTCCTGCGCTGCAACACCGATCACCACACACTGGCCCTGCTCTCCTCGCACGCCCCCGGGTTCCACCACGGCTCGTTCCAGGTCGGCAGCGTCGACGAGATCGCGATGGGCGCGGTGCGCATGGCCGAAAGGGGCTGGCAACCCGGCTGGGGGCTCGGGCGCCACGTGATCGGCTCCAACTTCTTCTACTATCTGCGCGATCCCTGGGGCAGCTTCAGCGAGTACTACTTCGACCTCGACTACATCCCGGAAGGCTGCGCATGGGAGCCGCGGGATTTCCCGCCCGAGGACTCGCTCTACGTGTGGGGCCCGTCGTGCCCGGCCGACTTCGGCGAGAACAAGGAAGCATGGACCTAGAGTTCCTCCATTCGCTCGTCCAGCCCGCCACCACCAAGATCGTGCTGTGCTCGCTCGACGGCCTCGGCGGCCTGCCGCATCCCCGCTCGGGCAAGAGCGAGTTGGAGACCGCTCGGGTCCCGACGCTGCACGCCCTGGCCGTTCGCGCCGCCTGCGGCCTCCTCCGTCACGTGGGGCCCGGCATCACTCCGGGCAGCGGGCCGGGGCACCTGGGACTCTTCGGATACGACCCGCTCCGCTATCCGGTGGGGCGGGGCGTGCTCGAAGCTCTCGGCATCGACTTCGAGCTGCAGCCGGGGGACGTGGCCGCCCGGGGCAACTTCTGCTCGGTGGACGCGCAGGGACGCATCATCGACCGCCGCGCCGGGCGCATCTCCACCGACGTCTGCGTCGGCCTGGTGGAGCGGCTCCGGGCGATCCGGCTCGATGGCGTGCAGCTCCTGATCGAGCCGGTGAGGGAGCACCGCTTCGTGCTCGTGCTGCGCGGAGCCGGCCTCTCTGGCCGACTGTCCGAGACCGACCCGCAGCAGCTCGGCGTCCCACCCCTGCCGGTCTCGCCGCTGGGTCCAGAGGCAGAGAAGACCGCCGCGCTCGTCAACGCCTTCGTGGAGGCGGCGCGTCCACTCCTGCGAGACGCGGCCCCCGCGAACATGCTGCTGCTCCGCGGCTTCGACCAGCGTCCCCGCCTGCCGCTCTTTCCCGAGACGTTCGCCCTGCGCGCCGCCGCCATTGCGGCGTACCCGATGTACCGGGGCCTCGCGCGCCTGGTGGGCATGGACGTCCTCAAGACGGGCGGGACATTCCCGGAGGAGATCGACACGCTCGAGCAGCAGTGGGAGCACTACGATTTCTTCTTCCTGCATTACAAGGACACGGACAAGGCCGGCGAGGACGGCGACTTCGCGGCCAAGGTGGCCGCCCTCGAGCGCTTCGACGCGCTGCTGCCCCGTGTCCTCGCGCTCCAGCCCGACGTGCTCGCAATCTCCGGGGATCACGCCACGCCGGCCATCCTCAAGGGACACGGCTGGCAGGGCGTGCCCGCACTCCTCGCGAGCGCGTACTGCGGGGCGGATCACGTGAGCCGGTTCACCGAGCGGGATTGCACGAGCGGCTCGCTCGGCGTGCTACCGGCCCAGGACCTCATGCCCCTGATCATGGCCAACGCCCTCCGCTTCACCAAGTACGGCGCCTAGACGCGCGCCCCACCGGGCTGGGCCGATGGGCCGTTTAGGTTGGGACCGCCCGCGATCCCGCGGTATCCTGGCCTCACCACCATGAGGCGCTCCTACTGCCTCCTGTCCGCGGCCGTCCTGCTCGCCCTCGGCGTGATCGGCGTCGCCGTGCCCACTCGTCCCCCCATCCTGCCCGACGTGCCGTCCGTGGTCGGCCAGGAGCAGGCCCCCGAGCCGCCCCCGAGCCCGGTCGCGGTCGAGCTCACGCTGAAGCGCGGCGAGACCCTGGAGAGTGCGCTGCGCCGAGCCGGCGTCGAGCGGGGGGAGGCGGCGGCGATCGTGGCCGCGCTCCGGAGCAGCGTCAACATGCGGCGGCTCGCGCCGGGAGAGCGCCTCACCGTGGTGCCCGGATCGGACGGGGGGGCCGTCGAGGTCGTGTACACGCGTTCCCCCGCCGAGCGGTACGAGATCCACTCCGACGCCGGACGCTGGACAGTGACGGCAGTCCGCCCCGATGTGGACACCCGGGTGGTCGCACTCGCCGGCGAGGTGCGCGACTCGCTCTTCGCGAGCGTCGAGCGCCTCGGGGAGAGCCCAGCCCTCACCGCGCGCCTCGTCACCCTCTTCGAGTGGGACTTCGACTTCGCGGCCGACTCGCTGCCCGGAGACCAGTTCCGGTTCCTCGTCGAGAAGCGCTACGTCGGCGACACCCTGCTCGGCTACGGCGACATCCTGATCGCGCAGTACGCGAGCGCGGGCCGCTCGCTGCTCACCAGCGTGTCGTTCGAGGACAGCGGCGGCCGACGAGAGTATTTCGACGCCTCCGGCCGGTCCGTGCGGAAGATGTTCCTGCGCGCCCCGCTCGACTTCACCCGCATCACTTCCGGCTTCTCCCACGCGCGCCATCATCCGATCCTGGGCGGGCTGCGGCCCCACCTCGCGGTGGACTACGGAGCGCCCGTAGGTACGCCCGTGCGAGCGGTGGCCGACGGGGTCGTGACGCAGGCGGGCTGGGACGGCGGCTTCGGCCTCTCGATCACGCTCCGCCACGGCCGCGGATACGAGACGATGTACAACCACCTGTCCAAGATGGACGTGCACCGGGGCGAGCGGGTGCGCCAGCGTCAAGTCATCGGCCGCGTCGGGACCACCGGCCTCTCCACCGGCCCACACCTCGACTACCGGATTCGCAAGGCCGGCATGTTCGTCAATCCGCTCGCCGAGAAGTTCATCCCGGGCTCGCCCGTCCCCGCGCACCGGCGCGAGGCTTTCTCGGTCCACGTGAAGGCACTGCTGGAGCGGCTCGACTCCCAGGCACCCTTCCCGCCGCGCGCCGCCGCGGGCGCGGGGCGATCCTGATCCACGCGGCCGAGACCCCGTCGGCCCAATAGGATCCGCCTTCGTGTTCAGGCAGCGAGCCGGCTCGAGCCTCTGCTACCGGTGCGGCAAGCTCAATCGCGTCGACGCGACCGAGTGCTTCTACTGCGGTGCCCGGCGTCCCGGGCTCTGGGGCTTCGGCCCCGCGGCGGGGCGGCTGGTGGGCCGCCTCGATTTCGCCAAGGCGGTCACCGTCGTCTGCGTCGCTCTCTACGCCGTGTCGATCCTGCTGGACCCCGCCGCCGCCTTCCGGGCGCGCAACCCATTCGACATGCTCGCCCCCAGCTCCGGCGCGCTGGTGCGCCTCGGCATGACCGGCGCGATCCCGTGGACGGCCGGCTTCTGGTGGACCCTCCTCACCGCCATCTATCTGCACGGCAGCCTGCTGCACATCGTCTTCAATCTGCTCTGGGTCCGACAGCTCGCGCCCCCGGTGGAGCAGCTCTTCGGCCGGGCCCGGCTGGTCGTGATCTTCACGGTGGCTGGCGTCGGCGGCTTCGTGCTCTCCAACGCGGTCGGCGTCCTGTGGACGGTCGGGGCTTCCGGGGCCATCTTCGGCCTGCTCGGCGCGCTGGTCGCCTACGGACGGAGCCGCGGCGGCGTGTTCGGGGTGGCGGTGCTCCGCCAGTATGGCCAGTGGGCGCTCCTGATGTTCATCTTCGGCTTCTTCATGTCGGGCGTGAACAACTGGGGCCACGCGGGGGGCTTCGTGGGCGGATACCTCGCGGCGGTCGCGATGGGGTCGCTCGAGCGCGGGCCGGAGCGGGGCCTCGACCGCATCGCCGCCCTCGCCGCCCTCGCGGTGACGGCGGCCGCCTTCCTCCTCGCGTTCTGGACCGGGCTCCGGCTCTAGCTGCCCCCGCTCACGCGCGGGGGCCGGCCTCGGCGCGGAACGCGTCGATCTGCTCGGGGAGGCCGAAAATGCGCAGGCGGTCCCCGGGCCGCAGTCGGCTCTCGGCGGATGGATTCACGAGCGGCTGGGCGCCCGCCCGCTCGATCGAGACCACGGTGACGCCAAGACGCTCGCGCACCCGCGCCTCGCCGAGCGAGAGATCCGCGAGCGGGCCCGCGCCCAGCACCACCTCGTGGATCTCGGGCAGCGTGCCCTCGGTACCGATCCCGTCGCGGGTCGCGACCACGACCGGATTCATGGCCGCGCGGAATCGCGTGAGATAGTCGAGCACGCGCTGCGGGGGGAGCGCGAGGCTGCGGAGCGCGTGACGGATCAAGGTGGCCGCCGCCTCCATCTCGGGCTCGATGACCTCGGTGGCACCGGCGTGGGCGAGGCCGTCGCGCCCGCCGGCCCCGTGCGCTCTCGCCAGGATCGGCACCTGCGGGCTCAGCGTGCGCACCCCGCGCACCACGAGATTTGCCCGGTCCATCTCGGGCAGCGCCACCACCACCAGCGAGGCGCGCCCCGCGCCCGCTTCCTCGAGGATCCGGGGCAGCGCGGCGTCTCCGAACAGGCACGGCACGTTGCGGGAGCGGAGGCCGCGAACGATGTCCGGATCGCGCTCGACCACGACGAACGGAATGTTGAAGGTCTCCAGCGCTTCCCCAACCGCGCTGCCCACCCGCCCGAAGCCGCAGAGCACCACGTGCTCTGCGGCGGCCCGGTCCACTCCGCCGGGCGCGCGCCGCTCCTCCACGCCGCGCAGGCGCGCGATCCACGTGGGCGCGGTGCGCACCAGAGCGGCGTTGATGAGGATCGTGATGAGCGAGGCGGCGAGAGTCGCGTTGTAGACGTCGACACCCACATGGCCGGCCTGCCGGGCGACCTGGACCAGGATGAAGGAGAACTCGCCGATCTGGGTGAGCCCCACTCCAACCAGCAGCGCGGTCCAGACCGACTGACGGAACAGCCAGACCACGAGGGTCCACAGCACCAGCTTGCCGATCACCACCATCGCCACCATGGTGGCGAGCAGGGGAATGTTGTCGATCAGGCTACGTGGATCGATCAGGGCCCCGATCGTCACGAAGAACAGAGCCACGAACACGTCCCGCAGCGGCAGCAGGCGCGCGAGTGTCTCGTGGGCATAGTCCGATCCGTTGATGATGAGGCCGGCCAGGAAGGCGCCGAGCGCGAGCGAGAGCCCCGCGGCCTGGGTGAGAGCGGCGGTGCCGAGGCCCACCGCGAGGGTCACCAGCAGGAACATCTCGTCGCTGTGCATCCGGGCCACCCGGGTCATCAGCGGCGGAATGACCTTGGCCGCCACGAACCCGGCCGGGATCAGGATGAGCAAGGACTTGCCGAGCGTGGTGGCGATGAAGAGGAGCCGGTCGGGCTCGAGCGAGCCGAGCGACGGGATCAGCACGATGAGGATGACCACCGCGAGATCCTCGACGAGCGTGATACCGATCATCACCCGCCCGTGCCGCGAGTGCAGCTCGCCCCGGTCCATGAGCAGGCGGGCCAGCACCATGGTGCTGGCCACCGAGATCACGATGCCGGCGATCGCGCCCTGGAGCAGCGGCCAGCCGAGGAGCAACGCGACGCCGAGCCCCAGCGCCACCGAGAGGACGATGCCGAGGGGACCACCCAGCAGGGCGACCCACTTCACCCGCAGCAGGTCGCGGAGGGAGAACTCGATGCCGACCGAGAACATCAGCAGGATGACGCCGATCTCGGCGAAGAGCTCGAAGGTGTGCAGGTCCGAGACCGAGGGACCGGGAGTGAGCGGGCTGATCAGGATGCCGCCCAGGACGTAGCCGAGAACGAGCGGCTGGCCGGCGAGCCGGGCCAGCGCCCCTCCCACCACCGCGGCCGTGAACACGTAGGCGAGGTCTCGAAAGAAGATGGACTCGGCGACCACGCCCAAGTTTCGCATCGACACCGGGCCGGGCCAAGCCTCGTTTGCCCCCTGATCCGCCGGGCCCGGGAAGCGTATACTGCTGGCCGGAGGAGACGCCATGACGGAGCGACGCAGAGCGCCCGCGGCTCGACCGCCGGCGAAGATCAAGGAACTCGAGGCGCGCCTGGCGCAGGTCGAGGCCGATCTGGCGCGGGTGCGGAGCACCGCCGCGCGCGGCGGCCTCACGAGCGTCAAGCTGGCCGAGATCGAGAAGGCGATGGCGAAGCAGGTGGCGCGGGCGCAGGCCGGCCTCGCGGACTCGGTGAACCGCCTCAGCCGGCGTCTGCTGAGCGCCCGCTCGCGCCAGGAAGCGGCGCGACAGATTGCGCAGGTGCGTGCGAGCGTCAAGGAATCGCTGGATCGCCTCGGCAAGACGCTTGGCGAATCGCAGAAGAAGGTCAGCCGGGAGGTGTCGCTCCTCACCCGGGGCCTGAAGGCGGGCGTCCAGGCCGGACGCGCGGCGTATCGAGGGCGCCGCCGCTGACCGGATTTCCCCTTGGCCCAGCCCGAGGCGTAGGCTGACAATAGAGAGATGCGACCGGTACTGATCTGTCCGGATGACCTCCTCGAGCACATGGTCGCGGCCGCCGCGTTCCCGGGCGAGCGGCCGCTGTACCTGGTGTCGCGGGCCAGCCTGCGCGCCCGGCTCGGGCGCCACGGCGACCGGGCGGTGGCGGGCAAGGTGACGGATCCGGAGTTCCTACACGAGGCGCTCAAGGGCGGCCGTGGACCGGTGGTGGTGGCCGCGCCGGCCGGGCAGCTGGGACGCGTGGCCGCGGCGGTGAAGGACGCCGCGCCCGACTCTCCTCTCCTGGTGCTGCGCGACGACGACCGGCCGATGTCGGGTGCCACCGTGGTGCCGCTCTCCGCCTTCGGCGAGCGCATCATCCAGCCCGCGGTCGACCGCGCCACCCAGCGCGTGCGGGCCGACCGGCTGCGGGCTCACTTCTACGACGCCGAGCGCGTGCTGATCCTGATGCAGGACGATCCCGATCCCGACGCCATCGCCTCCGCGCTGGCCCTCAAGACACTGCTCGGCCGCACCCGCACCTCGGCTCCGATGTGCACGTTCGGTACCATCACCCGGCCCGAAAACGTGGCGATGTGCAAGATCCTGGAGATCGAGGTCGAGGAGATCCGGGCCGAGGATCTCGGCCAGTTCGACCGCGTGGCCATGGTGGACGTGCAGCCTTCGTTCCTCGAGGAGCGCTTCGAGCAGATCGACCTCGTGATCGACCATCATCCGGTGGAGCAGCCGATCGAGGCGCGCATCAAGGACGTGCGGCCGTCCTACGGCGCCACCTCCACGATCCTGGTGGAGTACCTGCGCGCGGCCGATATCAAGATCACCCAGCGGCTGGCCACCGCCCTGCTCTACGGCATCAAGTCGGACACCCTCGGCCTCGAGCGCGGCGGGACCAAGGCCGATCTCGAGGCCTTCTCGTATCTGTATCTCCTCGCCAACCACAACGCGCTTCGGCGCATCGAGCGGCCCGAACTCTCCCAGCAGGCGCTCGACGTCCTGGCCCAGGGCCTGGCCAAGCGGCGCGTGGTGCAGGGCGTGTTCTTCTCTCACCTCGGCCGCGTGGCCACCATGGACCTCATCCCGCAGTTCGCCGACTTCGGGCTGCAGGCCGAGGGCGTGCAGTGGTCGGTGGTGTCGGGAATCGTCGGCGACGAGGTGCACGTCTCCGTCCGCAACGTCGGCTACGTGAAGAGCGCCGGGGACGTGACCCGCGCCGCCTTCGGCGACCTGGGAGTGGGCGGCGGGCATCGGACCATGGCCAAGGCCATCTTCCCGGTCCAGAAGCTCGGCCGCGGCGCGGACGAGGCGCCCGGGAGCGGAGTCTGCCAGGAACGCATCATCGACCGCTTCCTGCGCGCCCTCGGAGCAGGCAAGCCGCCGGAGGGTGCCCAGTCATGATCGTCATCTACCTGCTGATGGCGCTGCTCGGGAGCGCGGCCACGCTCTTCGCCCTGCAGAACCGCGAACCGGTCGAGATCTCGTTCCTGACCTGGAGCATGAAGGGCATGCCCCTGGCTCTCGTGATCCTCCTCTCGCTCCTGCTCGGCGTCGTCTTCACCTCGCTGAGCGGCCTGATCAAGGTGCTGAAGATGCGGTTCCGGATCCGTCAGCTCGAGAACCAAGTCGCGCAGCTCATCGCCACCCAGCCCGCCCCTCCCCCGTCCCGAGCACCCCAGGGCCCGAGCCCGACCCTGCCGGCGTAGAAGACCGCGGGGCATGGCCGAGGGGGCCCGGCTCACCGACTCCGTCCGGGACCTCCTGGAGTCGGGACGCCGCGAGCGCCTGAAGCCAGATCCTTGAGGACGCCCACGCCGCCGATATCGCCGCGGCGCTCCGGGATCTGCCGCTGCCCGACCAGGTGACCCTCTTCCGGCTGCTCGGCCGGGAGGCGGCCGGCGCCGTGCTGGCCGAGCTGGGCGACCAGCCGCTCCACGAGCTGGCCGGCGCCCTCGACGAGGGCGAGATCTCGAGCATCCTGGACCGCATGCGGGCCGACGACGCCGCCCAGGTGAGCGTGATCATCACGACCTTCACCGACGTCTTTGGCTTCTTCTCGTTCCTCGGCTTGGCCACCCTCCTGATCCGGTTCCTTGCTCTAGCGGGGGTCCCTCGCGGAGCGTAATAATTACCCAAGCCGTGTGTAAAAACGAGCACCAATTTATCCGGTAGTGAGAGTGCAAAAACTTCCTGGCTGCGGACGCCTACGGAAATCGCGGGTTCCACAGAGCACCCTCTCTCCTCGAGAGCTGACGCGGGATGGCATGGGGGTTGCCTGAGACGAAACCCGGAAGTCGCCCTAAGTCTCGGGCACTTCCGTTTCGGCTCTCGGCGCGGATCGCTCCCAGCCTCTCGGCCTTCACGCTACGGGTGCACCAACCGGGGGCCCCAGGTGCGAACAATGACTCTGAGCGCCCCCGGGGTGCTCAAGGAGGTCTAGGACCGTGACGCTCGAGACCGCGTCGCGCGCCATTCGGCGTGCGCAGCCGGCGGAGTCTCGCCCCCGGCTGGAGGTTCGAGGCAAGTTCTTCTTTGCTGGTGAGGATAAAGTACCGCTCCGGGGTGTGACGTACGGCCCCTTCGCCCCGGACGCGAGCGGCTATAGATTCCCGGCTCCGGAGGTAGTGGAGCGGGACCTCTCCCTGATCGTCGAGCTGGGGGCCAACTGCCTCCGGCTGTTCACCCCGCCCCCCCGGTGGCTCCTGGACATGGCCGCCCGGCGAGGCCTCTGGGTCCTGGTCGGGATCCCGTGGGCCGAGCACGTCTGCTTCCTCGACTCCGAGGAGATCACGGACACGGTCCGGCGGACTGTCACCGACGTGGTGGAAGCTTGCCGCGACCATCCGGCGGTGGGCGCCTACCTGGTCGGCAACGAGATCCCCCCGGACATCGTCCGATGGTACGGACCGCAGCGCATCAGCGGCTTCCTGCGCGAGCTCGTGTCGCTGGTCAAGCGCATGGCGCCCACCGTCCTGGTCGGCTACGCGAACTTCCCCTCCACCGAGTACCTCGAGACCGACTTCACCGACTTCCTGGCCTTCAACGTGTACCTGCATTCTGAGCCGGAGTTCAGGAAGTATCTCTCGCGGCTGCACACGCTGGCGGGTGACCGGCCGCTGGTCCTCACCGAGTTCGGGATCGATTCGATTCGCGAGGGCGAGATGGTGCAGGCGGCGACGCTGTCCTGGCAGGTGCGCACCGCCCTCGAGATGGGTGCGGCGGGCACGGTGGTGTTCTCGTACACCGACGAGTGGCACACCGGCGGCTGCGACATCGCCAACTGGGCCTTCGGGCTGGTGGATCGGGAGCGGCGCAAGAAGCCGGCCTTCCAGGCGGTGCAACGCTGGTACGGCGCGGCGGGGCTGCCCGCGCTCTCCGAGTACCCCAAGGTCTCGGTGGTCGTCTGCGCGTACAACGCCGAGCCCACCATGGAGGCTTGTCTCACCTCGCTCCAGAAGCTCAAGTACCCCGCGTTCGAGGTCATCGTCGTCGATGACGGGTCGACGGACCGCACCGGCAAGATCGCGGACCGGTTCGAGGGCATCCACGTCATCCACCAGGAGAACAAGGGGCTGAGCGCCGCGCGCAACGTGGGCATCGCCGCCTCGCTCGGCGAGATCGTGGCCTTCACCGACTCCGACTGCGTGGTGGACCCCGACTGGCTACACTACCTCGTCGCGACCTTCTTGCAGACCGGGCTCTCCGCGGTAGGCGGGCCCAACCTGCCGCCTCCGGAAGACTCGGTCGTGGCCGCGTGCGTGGCCGCCTCGCCGGGCGGGCCGCTGCACGTGCTGCTCGACGACGTGGAGGCCGAGCACATCCCGGGCTGCAACATGGCGTTCCGGCGCGAAGCCCTGGACGAGATCGGGGGCTTTGATCCGATCTACCGCTCGGCGGGCGACGACGTGGACGTGTGCTGGCGGCTCCAGGACCGCGGCCATCGCATCGGCTTCAGCCCGGCCGCGATGGTCTGGCACTTCCGGCGCAACACCATGAAGGCCTACATCGGCCAGCAGAAGGGATACGGCAAGGCGGAGGCGCTCCTCTACTTCCGCCACCCTCATCGCTTCAACGCGCTCGGCTACTCGCGCTGGCGCGGACGCATCTATGGCGGGATCTCGGCGCTCTTCTCGCTGAGACGCCCCGTGATCTACGGTGGGGTGTTCGGCCGCGGGCTCTTCCAGACCCTCTACCAGCCGCCCTCCACCGTGCTCTCCTACTTGCCCTTCACGCTCGAATGGAACCTGGTCGGCGCCCTGCTCCTGGCCTACGGAGCCGTGCGGGGTGGCTGGCACTGGCTCGGGGCCGCGCCGATCGCGCTCTCCTGGGCGTGCTGTCTCTCGGCCGCTATGCGAGCCCGCGTCGACCCGCTGGCCGGTGGGCTGCGGGGCCGCGTGCTCATCTCCGTCCTCACGTACTTCGGCCCGCTGCTGCGCTCGCTCGAGCGGTATCGCTGGTGGGTCCGCGGGCTCACCGCGGCCGAGCCGTCGGCGTCCGAGCGCCCGGTACAGGCGTTGCCGTGGTCGTGGCGAGAGCGGGTCTTCTCGGCCGCCTTCTGGACCGAAGATGCCCTCGAGAAGGAGACGCTCCTGCACGGCATGATGGAGGCGCTGGGCGCCCGCAAATACTTCGTCCTCGTCGACCAGGGCTGGAGCGAGTGGGACCTGGAGGCTCACGGGGGCATCTGGTCGCGTGGCCACATCAAGGTGTGCACGGAGAACCACGGCGGCGAGCGCCGGGTGCTTCGCGTGAAGTGCGCGCTCCGCACCTCGCGGCTCGCCCGAGGGGTGCTCGCGGCGGCGGTGGGGGTGACGGGCCTGGGCGCGCAGTTCGGTCTCCCCGGCCTGGCCGCCGCGGGCGTGGCCATCGGCGTCATCACCGGCGGTGCGCTGGTGCGCGAAGCGGTCGGCCTCGGGCGCACGCTCTACGACGCGCTCCAGGGCGTGGCGCGTCGCGCCCGGCTCCACTACGCGCCGCGTCTCGACGCGCGCTCGGCCGAGGTGAAGTGAGCAGCTTCTCCCGGCGCGTCTCGGCCTACCTCTGGCCGCACCGTGGGCGCATCCTGTGGGCCCTGCTCCAGGTCTGCCTGATCAGCGCCTTCGAGCTGCTCAAGCCCTGGCCGATCAAGCTCATCATCGACTCTGTGCTGGGCGGCGAGCCGCTGCCCGCCGGGTGGGGCGGGAACCTCACCCCGGGTGGGCTTCTCCTCGCCGCCTGCGCCGCGCTCGTGGCGATCTACGCCGCGCTCGGTGCGGTCACGGTGCTGAACAACTACACCACGATCAGTATCGGCCAGCGGATGGTGCGCGATCTGCGCAGCGATCTCTACGCTCACCTGCACCGGCTCTCGATGGCGTTCCACAGCCGCGCTCAGGCGGGTGATCTCCTCTACCGGGTGACCGCGGACACGTTCGCGCTGCAGGCGCTCACCATGAACTGCCTGTTCCCGGCCACCACCGCGCTCATCATGCTCGGGGGCATGACCGCGATCATGCTCCATCTCGACTGGGAGCTCACCCTCCTCGCGCTGGGGGTCTGCCCGCTGCTGCTGCTGACCATCGGGCGACTGAATCGCCGCATCGGCGTGGCCGCGGGCGAGATGCGGGAGCGCGAGAGCGAGGTCTACGGTGTCGTGCAGCGGGCGATGGCGGCCATGCGGGTCATCCAGGCCTTCACCCGCGAGGCCGAGGAGCATCGCCGGTTCATGAGCGCGAGCGAGCGCAGCCTGGCCGCCGGGCTGCGACTCTACACGCTGCAGACCTTCTACTCGGGCGTGGTGAACGTGGTCATCGCCCTCGGCACCGCCGCGGTGGTATGGGTCGGCGCCCGCCACGTGCTCGACAACACGCTCACGGTGGGCAGCCTGGTCGTGTTCATGTCCTATCTCGCCTCCCTCTACGGGCCCATCAACAACATGTTCCAGGTCTACGGGCTGGCCCAGAGCGCGCAGGTCGGCGTGCAGCGCGTGCTCGACGTGCTGGACGTGGAGCGTGACCTCATCGACGGCACCCGCACCTTCCCGATCGGGGGCGCGCGCGGCGAGGTCGAGTGGCAGGACGTCGAGTTCGGGTACGCCTCCGGGGCTCCCGTGCTCCACGACGTGAGCCTGCGGGTGGCCGCCGGTCAACGGGTCGCGGTGGTCGGCGCCACCGGAGCGGGCAAGTCCACCCTGCTGAGCCTGCTACCCCGGTTCTACGATCCGACCCGCGGGCGCGTGCTGATCGACGGGATCGACGCGCGGGAGTATCGCCTCGAGTCGCTTCGCAGCCAGGTGGCGATGGTGCTGCAGCCGCCGCTCCTGTTCCCGGTGAGCATTCGCGAGAACATCGCGTTCGGCCGTCCGGACGCGCGGATCGAGGAGATCGTCGCGGCCGCGAAGGCGGCCCGCATACACGACATGGTCGCGCGGCTGCCCCACGGGTATGATTCGGCGGTGGGTGAGCAGGGCGTGACCCTGTCCGAGGGCGAGAAGCAGCGGCTCACGATTGCGCGCGCGATCCTGCGCGACTCGCCGATCCTGATCCTGGACGAGCCCACCTCCGCGCTTGACCCGGTGACGGAGGGCCTCATCATCGAGGCCCTCGAGCGGCTCCAGGCCGGCCGCACCACCTTCATCATCGCGCACCGGCTCTCGACGGTGCGCATGGCGGACATCATCGTCGTGATCAAGGACGGTCGAATCGCCGAGCAGGGCTCGCTCGACGTGTTGCTGGCGCGCGGCGGTCCGTTCGCCGCGATGTACGGGGCGCGTGAGCCGCGCCGCGAGGAGGGTCCGCTTGTCATCCCGTAGGCGGATCGTCGTGCTGCACCTGGCTGGTCGCTATCCATTGGGCGGAATTGGCTGGCAGGCGCTGCACTACATGATCGGACTCTCCCGCCTCGGCCACGACGTCTACTACGTCGAGGACTCGGGCGCTCCTCCCTACGACCCGCGGGTCAAGAGCGTGGTGGAGGACTCGAGCTACGCGCGGGCCTTCCTCGCCGACGTGATGGGTCGCTTCGGCCTGTCCGACCGCTGGTGCTACGTGGACAGCGTGACCGGCGTGCACCACGGCCTGTCCCGCGGGCGTCTGGCCCGTCTCTACCGGGAAACCGACGCGATCTTCAACGTCTGCGGCGCCACCCGACTCAGGGAAGAGCACATGTACTGCCCGGTGCGGGTGTACCTGGAGACGGACCCCGTGTTCGAGCAGATCCGGGTGGCCGAGGACGACCGGCGCGCGATCGACGACCTGCAGGACCACACGCACCACTTCACCTACGGCGAGAACCTCGGCCAGCCGGACTGCCTCATTCCGCTCGAGAAGTTCGCCTGGCGACCGACCCGCCCGCCGGTGATCCCCGACCTGTGGGAGGCCACGTGCAACCCGGCCGCCGAGCGCTTCACGACGGTCGCCACCTGGAAGAACGTGGGCAAGGACATCCGCTTCCGGGGTGAAACCTACTACTGGTCCAAGCACGTCAATTTCCTCCGGGTGGCCGACCTGCCCCGCCGCACCCAGCAGCCGCTCGAGCTGGCCCTCGAGGTCGACGATCCGAAGACCCGGGATCTGATGGCCGGCCACGGCTGGGTCCTGACCGACGCTTTCGCGTCGTCGCGCGACCTCGCCACCTATCAACGGCACATCTACCGCTCGCGGGGAGAGTTCACCGTGTCCAAGGACTTGGTCGTCCGGACGCGGAGCGGATGGTTCAGCGACCGGAGCGTGTGTTATCTCGCTGCCGGGAAGCCGGTCGTGACCCAGGAGACGGGCTTCAGCAAGTACGTGCCGGCGGGGGCCGGGTTGCTCGCGTTCTCTACAGTCCAGGAGGCCGCGGCGGCGCTCGACGAGGTCAACCGGGACTACGCCTTCCACAGCCGGGCGGCCCGTCGGATCGCCGAGGAATACTTCGCCGCCGACCGGGTGCTCGCGCGGTTGTGCGGCGAGGCCGACCTGTAGTCGGCCGTTCACTGTAAGTTCTCGTTCTCGTTGGCGATCTCCGAGTCATAAAGCGCTTGGCAACCTGCGTCAGCCTATGCTAAAAGTGCGGAGGCAAGGGCGTCTCAGCATCTTCGGAGGGGCTGCCGGATTGGACGCGGCACTGGAGAAAAGGCAGGTGAAGCGGGCGTACAAGCTCTACGCCCCTGCCTACGACTTCGTCTTCGACTGGATCTTCCACCCGGGCCGTGAGGCCGCCATCCAGCTGCTCGACGTCAAGCGCGGCCACAACGTGCTCGAGGTTGGGATCGGCACCGGACTGAACCTGCCCCTGTACCCCACCAACTGTCGCCTGACCGGCATCGACCTCTCCGAGGAGATGCTCCAGAAGGCCCAGGACAAGGTAGTGGAGCTTGGTCTGGGCAATGTCACGCTCAAGACGATGGACGCCACCACCATGGATTTCGGCCAGGGAGAGTTCGACTCCGCGGTGGCCACCTACACCATCAGCGCGGTGCCGGATCCCGTTGGCGTGCTGCGGGAGATGAAGCGGGTGGTGAAGCCCGGGGGCAACATCGTCATCCTGAACCACTTCCGGAGCGAGCGGCCCGCAGTCGGACGGCTTGAAGATCTGGTCGCGCCGGTATGCACGCGTCTCGGCTGGAAGTCGAACCTGCCGCTGGAGCCACTTCTGCGACAGGTCGGCCTCAATCCCGAGGTCACCACCAAGGTCAATCTGTTCAACGGCTGGCGCCTCATCAAGTGCGCCAACCCTAAGTAGTCGAAGTCGCTCCGTCTCTCGGCTTCACTGTTCCGGGCTTTCCAGCTGCCGCCACGCGTGCCTGAGCAGGACGATCTTCTGAATCTCCCCGGCGGCCGGCTCGATCCGGATGACGTCGCCCGGCTTCAGCAGCGCGAGACGCCCGGCCTGCTTGTCCTCGGTCATCACCACCGTCTCGTGACCCACCTCGGACTCGAGCACGGGTCCGCTTCCGCTCACCGATAGAAGCCGCCCCCGCTTCTCGTCCACAGTCAGGACGATCACGCGCCCGGCCTGAATGGCCATCGTCAGACGCGATGCGTCCGGCGCCGGATTGGACGACTCCGGCAGGGTCATCGTATCCCACGCCGGGTCCTTCTCCACGGCGTCCGGGCGCGGCGGCGTCGTGAACGCGCGCTCCATCCCGGCCCGCTCGCTCAGCACCTCGAGCATGCCAAGGCCAAGGAAACACACCGCCACCGCAAGAGCGAACACCACTCGTCCAATCGTCACGTTCATGTCAGTGGCCCTCCGCAGGGACTGAATAGCATCACCGGTGCCACGCCGGGATCGCCCGCGATCACCCGCAGATAGTGTGGGGCCGGCTGCTTCGTGGTGGGCACCCTGCCCTGAGCAACCGAGGGGACCCGGAGAAATGCCCGACGACGCGCGACGATGGCCCCCGTGGTGCGCTTACTGCGTCGCAGGTCACGACCGCGACGGGAGTAGTTGCGCTCCCGCAGACGAGTTCTCATGATGTGCGCGTGAGCCAGGTCTCGGGAGGAGGCGCGTAGCATTGGGCCCCGCCGTCCGGCTCGCCTGGGCCGCGCTGCTCGCGCTGCCCGTGCTCGTCACCGCCTGGTCGCTGGTGCTCACGAGCGCTTTCCTGGTCGAGTTCCTCGGTCAGGGACGCTGGCGCCCGCTCACCGCACTGAGCCCCGAGCCGCTGGTGCGCCCACTCGCTGCGCCGGCGTCGCCCGCGGGGCCGGTGGCGATAGATGTCTACACGCGCGCCGCCTTCCTGAGGCCGCCCGGTTTGGTGCTGGTCCACGGCCTCTCCCCGTCGGGTAAGGATGACGCACGGCTGCGCGATGCCGCCCTCCTACTCGCCCGGTCGGGATGGGCGGTCGCGGTGCCGACGGTGGACGGACTCACGGTGCTGCGGCTGCGGCCCGAGGACGCGGGCGCGGTGACCGCCAGCATTCAGGCGCTGCGGGGCGCGGGCTACGAGCACGTGGCGCTGCTCGGCATCAGCCTCGGGGCCGGGCCCACGCTGCTGGCAGCCGCGGATCCGACGGTGGCTCCGAGCGTGTCGGCCGTGCTCGCCCTCGGTGGCTATGCCTCCGCGGTAGAGCTGCTCCGCTACACGCTCACCGGCGCCTACATCTACGAGGGGACCACCGGCCGGCGGCCCGTGCTGGAGGACGCCATCGCCCAGTTCGCCCGCGCGAACGCCGAACTGGTGGACGAAGCTGGCCGGCGGCTCGTGGACAATCGCGATCCGATGGCAGTCGATGGCCTCGTGCGCGCGCTCCCGGAGCGCACCCGTGCGCTGCTCGAGACGCTGTCCCCGGCGCGCGCGGTGGCGGACATCCGCGCGCCGCTCACTCTGATCCACGGTCGCGACGATCCCGCGGTCCCCTTCACCGAGAGCCTGAGGCTCGCCGCGGCGGCCCGCGCCGCCGGTCGGCCGGTGCGCGTCACCATCGTGGGCGCGGTCGGGCACGTGGAGGCGGGCCGGCTCGCCGGTTTCGCCGACCTGCTGCAGCTCTGGGCGGCCTTCTATGCGTTCCGGCGCACGGCGGGGGGCTGAGAGGGGCCGGGCTACTTCGCCGGACTCAGGTTCATCAGCGCCATCGCGTCGCGGACCGGCTGGTAGTCGCGGTCGTCCGCCTCGATGAACCCGTCGATCCCGTAGATCTCCTTCAGCAGCGCCGCGTACTCGGGCGCCCTGATCGACAGGAGCGCACGCTTGACCCGGGCGACCGGCTCGGCGGGCAGGCCCGGCCGCGCGCAGATGCCCGCCTCCGGGATCTCCGGCGTCTCGCCGACGAACGCGAGCTGGGCGATCAGGCCGGGGTCCTTGATGTGCAGCTCCGGCGCCTTGTCGAAGGACGCGGCCGCGTCCACCCTCCCGCGGAGCACGGACTGCAGCGCCGCCTCGTGGGTCCCGGTGAAGAGCGCCTCCTTGAAAAAGCTCCTGGGATCGCGGTCGCGCACGAGACCGTGCTTGATCAGCAGCACCATCGGGTAGATGTAGCCCGACGACGACGCCGGATCCACGAAGGCCACCGTCTTGCCGCGCAGGTCCTCCAGGCGCCGGATGCCGCGGTCTGTCCTGACGTAGAACCGGGCGGTGTACGCGGTCTTGCCCTGCCAGATGTCGCGCACGAGGATCTGGCAGCCGGCCTCGCGATTAGCCAGCACGTAGCCCACCGGGTGGACGAAGGCCAGGTCGACCCTCTTGCTCCGAAGCGCCTCGATGACACCTGCATAGTCCGAGGCCACGATCGCCTTCACGGGTACCCCGGAGACCTGGGTGATCGCCTTCGCGAAGGCGTCGCCCGCCTCCTTCAGGGCGGTTGGATCGCGGGATGGAGTAAGGGCAAGGGTCAACGTCGTGTCCGGACGGCTGCATGCGACGACGGTGACGCCCAGGGCCAACAGCAGGCCCAGCGCGGCAGGAACGAAGCGAGCGATCAAGCCGAGTTGTCGCCCGCCACAGGCCGGATGGACGGAGGGGGCTGGTCCCGCCGGAAACCCCACGTGGCCAGGCGCGCGATCAGCGTGTTGCGATGCACGCCCAGCTCCCGGGCCGCGCGGCTCTGGTTCCAATCGCAGCGCTCGAGCGCCCGCAGCACGTACGCCTGCTCGAAGCGATCGCGCGCGTCCTTCAGGGTGAGGGTCGATGGGTCGCTCTCGGCGCGGCCCGGCGCCACCTCGTTCATGGCCAGATCGAGCGGCAGGTCGTCGAGCCGGATCACCGGCCGCGTGGCCAGCGCTACGCTGCGCTCGATGATGTTCTCGAGCTCGCGGACGTTGCCGGGCCAGTCGTAGCCCTCGAGGGCCAGCAGGGCGCCGCGGGAGAGACCACGCACGTCCTTCTTGAACTCCTGCGAGTACTTGCGGACGAAATGGGCGGCAAGGTCCGCCAGATCGCTCTTCCGCTCGCGGAGCGGCGGCACCGTGATCGGTACCACGTGGAGTCGGTAGTACAGGTCTTCGCGGAAGGCCCGAGCCCGGATGGCCTGACGCAGATCGGTGTTGGTGGCCGCGATCACGCGCACGTCGACCTGGATGGTGCGGGTTCCGCCGAGACGCTCGATCTCCCGCTCCTGCAGGGCCCGCAGCAGCTTGGCCTGCAGATCGACGCGGAGACTCCCGACCTCGTCGAGAAACAGGGTGCCGCCGTGAGCCAGCTCGAACTTGCCGGGCTTGCGCGCGTAGGCCCCGGTGAAGGCGCCCTTCTCGTGGCCGAACAGCTCGGATTCGAGCAGGGAATCCGGGATGGCGGCCAGGTTCACCGCCACGAAGGGCTGCGCCCGCCGCGGGCTCTGGTTGTGGATGGCCCGGGCCACCAGCTCCTTGCCCGTACCGCTCTCCGCGGTGATGAGCACGGTGGCGGGGGTCTGGGCCACCTGGGCGATCGTCTCGTAGAGTCGCACCATGCGCGGGTGCCGTCCCACGAGCTGATCGAAGCCGTGGGCGCGGTCGAGCTCGGCGCGGAGGTAGCGAAGCTCGCGCTCCATGCCCCGCTGCTGGGCGGCCTGGCGCACCAGGCTCAGGATCTCGTCGACGTCGTACGGCTTGGCGACGTAGTCGTAGGCGCCCGCCTTCATGGCGTCGACCGCCATCCGCAGGTGAGGATCGGCGGTGATCAGGATGACCGGGATCGAGTCGTCGATGGCGAGGATCTTCGGAAGGACCTTGGATCCGGGCTCACCGGGCATCCGGACATCGAGCAGGGCCACGTCCACCTGCCGCACGGCCAGGATCGCCAGCGCGGCGGCCCCGTCGGCCGCCTCCAGCACCTCGAACTCCTCCTGAAGAATGAGCTGGAGAGACTCGCGGACTCCGGGCTCGTCGTCGATGGCAAGCACCACGGGACGCGGCCGGTAAGCCGCGGGCCCGTCGCCCGTATCCTTCCGTACACACTGCTGATTTCTCACGCGCAGTCTCCTCGGCCGGCACGAAGTGACCGGCACGTTAGGGAGCGGCGGGGAAACTGTCAAGCGATTTTATACCCTTACTGGGTCAGGAGGGGATCAGGGACGCGGAGCGGTCAGGACCACGTACTCGTTCTTCCCTCCGCCACGCTGGAGGTACACCGGCACCGACTCACCGGGCTTGAGCGCGGCCACGATCTGCTTGAAGGCCGAGGGGTCGCTCACGGGACGGCGACTCACCTCGATGATCGCGTCGCCCGGCCTGATGCCGGCGGCCGCTCCCGGGCTACCCGGCGCCACGTCGGTCACCAGCAGCCCGCTCCGCGCCGACAAACGATTCTGTCGCGCGCTCTCCGGGGTGAGCGGCTCGACGGAGAGGCCCATGATGTCGTCGCCGCCGTCGGCCGCGACGAGCGTGTCGTCGCTCGGCTGCTCCCCCACCTTCACGCTCAGCGTGACGTTCTTGCGCTCGCGTACGACGGTGAGCGGCGTCGGCCGCCCGGGCTCGATCGCGGCCACGCGCTTCTGCAGGTCGGTCACGTCCTTGATGGCCGCGCCGCCGAAATCGACGATGACGTCCCCGGCCTTCAGCCCGGCGCCGTCCGCGGGCCCGTCCTTCATGACCTCCGCCACCAGGACCCCCGCGTCCTCCCTGACCCCGAAGCCCGCCGCCAGCTCCGGCGTCAGGTCCTGGATGACGACACCGAGCCAGCCACGCACCACTCGGCCCCGCGCGATGAGCTGGGTCATGATGTCGCGCGCCATGTTGATCGGGATCGCGAACCCGATGCCCTGCCCGCTCGAGACGATGGCGGTGTTGATGCCGACCACGCGGCCATCCAGGTTCAAGAGCGGCCCGCCCGAGTTGCCCGGGTTGATCGACGCGTCGGTCTGGATGAACGCCTCGTAGGTGGCCACGCCCACGTGGGTGCGACCGGTGGCCGAGATGATGCCCGCGGTCACGGTGCGGTCCAGGCCGAACGGGTTGCCAATCGCGATGGCCCACTGCCCCACGCGCAGCCGGTCGGAGTCCCCCAAGTCGGCCACCGGCAGCGGGCCGGCTGGGTTCTCGATCTTGAGCACCGCGAGGTCGGTGCGGCCGTCGCGGCCGACCAGCGTTGCCTTGAACTTGCGGTCGTCGGAGAGGCGCACCTCGATCTCGGACGCGTTCTCCACGACGTGGTTGTTGGTCAGGATGTAGCCGCGCGGGTCCACGATTACCCCCGACCCCGCAGCGCGGCCTTCCTCCCGGGGTGGGCGGCGGCGAAAGAAGCGCTCGAACAGCTCGGGGCCGAAGAACTCCCGGAAGCGTTCCTCGGCCTCGGGCGACGGCGGCGCCTCTGACTGCACCTCCCGCTTGACCTTGACGCTGACGTTGACCACCGACGGCGTGGCGCGGTCGGCGACGGAGACGAACGCCTCCTCCAGCGCCCGCAGGAGACGCTGCGACTCCGTCACGGGGGGCGCGGCGGGCGCGGACGGACGCGATGGCGACGTGCGGGGCTGGGCCGGGGCGGCGGGAGTCAGCAGGCTGGTGGCTGCCGCCAGAACGAGCACACCGATCGCTGCGCGCCGCCAGATCCTCATCTCGAGCCTCCGCGAGACATCTTACCGCCGGGCATGAGCAACGGCTAGCCGCGCTGGAGCGTCAGCTCGAGCACTCGCGTGGTCGTCTCGGTCACCGGAGCGCTGCCCCCACGACGCACCCCGGCCACCCAGATGATCTCGGCGCCCGCCTCGACGAGCGGGGTGCGCGGCCGCTGCCAGCGCGGGACGCCCGCGTCGATCAGGAAGGACTTGAGCCGCCGGACCGCGGGGGGGCCGGACGCGGGAGCGCCGAACGGCGAGAAGACGTCGCCGCGGCGGCGCGCCCGCACCGTCAGGGTGGGCGGCAGCGCGTCGGCGTCGAAGGCCGCGCGCTGCGGCTCGCGCGGGATGACGTAGTCGCTGCCGCGCGGGACGATGGACGCGGTCAAGCGCTGTCCGATCTCCGGCAGGTCGAGCGCGCCCGGCGGAGCCCATGCGCGCGTCGACAGCGCGGGCAGCGCGACCGGCCCCACCCGCAAGCGGCGGCCGCTTCGCTCGGCGACGAGCCCGCCGAGCCGCACCGCCCGCCGGCGAGGCGCCCCGGAGAGCAGCGCGCGAATGGCCCGCTGGGCGGGCCCGCGGAGCGGTCGAGTCTCGCCCAGCGCCGCCGCGGCCTGGCGCAGGATCTCGGCCCCCAGCTCGACCGGGCCCGCCGCGAGCGCCGCGACGTCCAGCGTGAAGCCGGCGGCATCGCGGGTGGCCAGGCGGTCGAGATCTCCGCGCGCCCGGGCCTCCAGCTCGGCGACGAGCGCGCGCGCGGCGGCGGCCGAGCGGCAGAGCGCCTCCACCACGGGGGCCCCGATGCGCTCGGCCATGAACGGCAGCAGGTCGTGCCGGATGCGGTTGCGCAGGAACCGCGCGTCGCGGTTGCTCGCGTCCTCGACCCAGGGAAGCCCGCGGACGCGCAGATGGTCGATGATCTCGACCCGGCGGCTCTCGATCAGCGGGCTGATCAGGAGCCCGCGCACCGGCGCGATACCGCCGAGGCCGCGAGGGCCGGCCCCCTGCAGCAGGCGCATCAGTACCGTCTCGGCCTGATCATCGGCGGTGTGCCCCGTGGCGATGCGGCTGGCGCCCACCGCGCGGGCCACGCGCTCGAGCGCTCCGTGCCGGGCGCGGCGGCCCTCGGCCTCGAGCCCCTCCCAGGGCGGCGCCCGCTTCACCGCGACGCGCTCGACGTGGCAGGCCACGCCCAGCCGCTCGCAGAGCCGGCACACGACCTCGGCCTCGTCGTCGGCCTCCGGGCGGAGGTCGTGGTGGACGTGGGCCACCGAGACGACAAACCCGAGCGACGCGCGCAGCCCGCCGAGCACATCGAGCAGTGTGACCGAGTCGGGGCCGCCGGATACGGCGACCAAGACGCGGTCGCCGCCACGGAGCATGCCGTGACGGCGAATGGTGTCGAGAACGCGCGCGGGGAGGCTAGTGGCGATGATCACACTGCGATTGGAGCCCGACCCAGACCTCGCCGTCCTCGAAGTGCTCCTTCTTCCAGATCGGCACCGTCTCCTTCAGGGTGTCGATCGCGAAGCGGCACGCCTCGAACGCCTCGGCCCGATGCGGCGAGGAGACCGCGATCATCACGCTCGACTCGCCGATCTCCAGCCGGCCGATGCGGTGCACGATCGCGATCCTCGTGATGATGGGCCAGCGCTGGCGGATGGCCTGACCGATCTCGCGCATCTTGGCCAGCGCCATGGGGCCATGCGCCTCGTACTCAAGAAACTTCACGCGTCGCCCGCCGGTCTGGTCGCGCACCACCCCCGAGAACAGGGCCAGGGCCCCCGCCCCGGGATGCTCCACCGCCTGGGCCACCGCGCGCTCCGACAGGGGCTCGGCGGTCACATCGATCCAATCCCGGTCGGGCGCGGCGGCGCCCCCGCTCACCGGCGGGAACAGGCAGAGCTCGTCGCCGTCTCCCAGCGGATGGTCGGCCCGCACGTAGTCGTTCTGGAGTGCGAACAAGGTGAACGCACGGTACGGACGGAGAACGGGGAGCTGCGCGGCGACGGCTTCCCAGGCTCGCTCGACGGTGCCGCCCTCGGGGAGCTCGAGGTCCAGCGAGTCGCGGCCCGCTTCCTCGCGGTAGCGGGCAAACAGCCGGACCTGCACTTTCATCGAGCGAGCCCGTATCCCGGACGGCGGTTTAGAACTGGTGCGACGAGCCGCAGCCGCAGGACGACTTCACGTTCGGGTTCTTGATGGCGAACCCGGCGCCCATCATGTTGTTGTCGACGTAGTCGATCTCGCTGCCCTGCAGGTACGGGGCGCTGTGCGAATCCACGAACACCTTCACGCCGTTCGACTCGACGACGTTGTCGCCCTCGGACGCGGTGTCGTCCCATCCGAGCTCGTAGGACATGCCGGAGCACCCGCCCCCGACGATACGGATCCGCAGGCCCCACTCGGGCTTGCCCTCTTCGAGCCGCAGATCCGAGATCTTCTTGGCGGCCGTCTCAGTCAACGTGATCATCCCTGCCTCCTTGGGCTCGTCCCGCGCCCGTGTTGTAAGACTGCGACCTCATTATAGCAGAGGGCATTGCGCCCCGTCGGGCCGCCTCAGAGGATGCCCCCCGCGGGCAGCAGGGTCAGCTCCTCGAGGGCCGCGTTGGGGTCCAGCGCGGCCATCAGCAGGGCCGCCTCGGCCACCTGATCGGCCCGCAGCATGCGCTCTCGGGCCGGCGCCCCGGGCATGGCGTCCCACAGCGGGGTGTCCGTCGCCCCCGCCGAGAGCACCCCGACGCGGACGCCGTAGGGCCGCATCTCCTCGGCCAAGACCCGAGAGAAGCCCAGGAGCCCGTACTTGGACGCGGTGTAGGCCGCGCTGCCGGTGAGCGACCGGCTCGTGACCACCGACCCCACGTTGACGATGGTGCCCCGACGCTGGGCGGTCATCGCGGGCAGCACCGCGCGGCAGCACAGGACGGCGCCGCGCAGATTCACCGCCAGCATCTGGTCCCAGTCGTCGAGCTTGGAGTCCGTCACAGGGGCAAAGGTGGCGACCCCAGCCGCGTTGACCAGCACGTCCACCCGCTGCCACTCGCCGAGCGCCCGCTGGGCGAGCGTCTCCACCGCGGCCTCCTGCCTCACGTCGGTGGGGACCGCGAGCGCGCGCCCGCCACCCTGCCGGATCTCCTGCGCCACCGCCTCGATCGCGGCGACGGAGCGCGCGGCCAGGACCACCGCGGCGCCCTCGCGGGCCAGAGTGGTCGCGACCGCGCGGCCGATGCCGCGGCCCGCCCCGGTGACGACGGCGATGCGGCCGGTGAGCTTCACACCACGAGCCCGCCGCGAGCCCGGATCAGCTCCATGAACTCGGCGCGGGTCCCCGCGTTCTCCCGGAACGCCCCGAGCATGGCGGAGGTCACCGCCTTGGAGTTCTGCTTCTCCACCCCGCGCATGAGCATGCACATGTGGAGGGCCTCGATCACTACCGCCACGCCCCGCGGCTGCAGGACCTCGTTCAGGGTGTGGGCGATCTGGGTGGTGAGGCGCTCCTGGACCTGGAGTCGCCGCGCGAACATCTCGACGAGACGGGGCAGCTTGGACAGCCCCACGATCTTGCGCGACGGCATGTAGGCGATGTGGCACTTGCCGAAGAAGGGTAGCAGGTGGTGCTCGCACATCGAGTAGAGGTCGATGTCCTTCACCACGACCATCTCGTCGTAGTCCTCGGTGAAGAGCGCTTCATTCAGTACGTCGTGGACGTCCTGCTTGTACCCGGACGTGAGGTACTCCCACGCCTTGGCCACGCGGGCCGGAGTCTTCTCGAGCCCCTCGCGGGTCGGATCTTCACCGATCTCCTTGAGCAGATCGCGGATGAGACGCTCCATCGTCGACGCTCACCTCCTGGATGTGGGGCTGGGCGCGGGCTCGCCGCAGTACTCGAACACGTTGTTGGCCGTCTCCACCAGGGTCACGCGCCGCAGGATGCCCCTGGGCAGGGCGACCTCCAGCCAGCTCCAGAAGGTGCGCGCCAGGTTCTCCCCGGTCGTGATCACCCCGGCCAGCGCGGGCACGGTGGCCGAGAGGTCGTAGTGGTCCACGCGGTCCAGCACCGCTCGCTTCACCGCCGCGTCGATCACCGTGATGTCCACCGACATCCCCGTGGTGGGATCGACCGCACCCGAGACCGTCACCTCGAGCTGGTAGTTGTGGCCGTGCTGGCGGAAGCACTGGCCGTAGATCTCGGCATTCTCCTCGTCGGAGAGGCCCGCGTTGGCGAGCTGGTGGGCGGCACTGAAGTGGTACGACCGGGTGATCGCGAACTCGGTCATTCGCCGAGGTATTCCACGTAGAAGGTCGGATCCTCCCAGAGCCGCAGGCGATGCAGGCGATCGGCGCCGAGCTTGGGAACGAGCAGGTCCCAGACGACCCGCACCAGGTTCTCGGTGGTGGGGATCGTGCCGGCCGGAAACAGCGGATCCTGGTTCAGATCCGCGTGGTCGAAACGGCTGATCACCGCCTCGCCGACCACGCGCTTGAGCTCGCCCAGGTCCATCACCATGCCGGTGCGGGGATCTATCTTGCCCCGCACCGTGACCTCGAGCCCGTAGTTGTGCCCGTGCGCGACGGTGAGCGAGCCGAAGACGCGGGCGTTCTCCTCCGCGCTCCAGTCGGGTCGCCAGTAGCGATGCCCCGCCGAGAACGTGAACTTCCGGGTTGCGTACACCATCGGGCGGCTCAGCCTCCTCGCGCCTGCTGTCCCAGGCGATCCTGCGTCGAGTGTACCGCGCTCAGGAAGCGCTCGGCGACGTGCCGCGGAGTGAACCCGAGCACGCGGCGACGGCCCTCCTGCCCGAGCCGCCTGGCCAGCGCGGGCTCGGCGACGAGCCGCTCCAGCGCTTCCGCGAGCGCGCCGGGATCGCGCGGCGGGACCAGAAGCCCGGTCGCCCCGTCCAGCACCACCTCGGGCACCGCGGCGATCCGGCAGGCCACCACCGGCAGCTCCGCCGCCATCGCCTCCAGGAACACGATGCCGAAGCCCTCCTGCACCGAGGGCAGGCAGAAGACGGACGAGTTGACGTACTCCTCGGCGAGCCGCTCGCGGTTGAGATCCCCCAGGAGCGCCACCGCGTCGCCGAGCCCGAGCTCGGCGTGGAGCCGGCCGATCGTCGGCCACTCGGGACCGCGGCCGACGATCCGCACCTGCGCACCCGGGATGCGGGCCCGCAGAATGGCGGCGGCCCGCAGCAGATCAGGGATCCGCTTCCGCGGGTACATCCGGGCCACGCAGAGCACGACCGGCCCCCCATGGGTCCGGCGCGGCGCGCGCCAGAACTGATCGTCCCAGACCTCCAGGTCGATGGGCTCCGGCACCACGGCCAGCCGGGCGGAGGGCACGCCGTACTCACGCTGGGCCACCTCGGCCGAGTAGCGGCTCGTCACCATCACGAGGTCGGCGCGCTCCACGTTCCGGCGCTCCCAGCGCGCCTGCACCCGGAGGAGGGCGCGAACGCGGCCCCGCTCGTTCCGGAGCTCGTCGGCGATGATGCCCTTGAGGCTCGCCACGAACGGCAGCGTGCGACGTCGGGCCCACAGAAAGCCGTCGAGATCCACGCCGAGCACCAGCTCCGTGTCGCGCGGCGGACGCAGCAACGCGCCCGCGTTGTAGAGCCAGCGGTCCAGCGTGTGGAACCCGGTGCGCCGCCCGAGCGGTCGCAACGAGACCTGGTGGCCGAGCTGGGCCAGGCCCTGGGCCAGCCCCGCGATGCCCACGAACGTGCCGCTCCCCTCCAGCGGATTGAGGGGAGTCGAGGAGAGGACCGTAATACGCAGAAGCTACCGCCCCTGGAACCGGGGCGCCCGCTTTTCGAGAAAGGCCCGCGTGCCCTCCTTGTAGTCCTCGCTGTCGAACGTGGCGATGCCGAGGTTGCGGAGGTGATCGCGGTGGGCGTCGGTGATGCCCTCGAAGATCGCCTGCACCTGGGCCTTGGTCCCCCGCACCGACAGGGGGGCGTTGGCCGCGACCTTCTTGAGGTAGTCGTAGGTGTAGGATTCGAGCTCGGCGACCGGGACCAGGCGCTGGATGAAGCCGATGCGCAGGGCCTCCTCCGCCTCCACCGTGCGCGCCGAGTAGAGAATGTCCTTGGCGTAGGCCGGCCCCACGAGATCCACGAGCTGGTGAACCGGATCGAGCCCGTAGATGATGCTGAGCCGCGCGGCCGGGATGCCGAACCGTGAGCCGGCGGCCGCGAAGCGCAGATCGGCGGCCATCGCGAGGGCCATGGCCCCGCCCATGCAGTAGCCGAACACCATGGCCACCGTCGGCTTGGGGCACCCGCGGATCGAGGAGTAGGCGGCCTCGGTCTGCTTGTTGTAGTTCAGCGCGGTGGCGGTGTCCTTGCGGTTCTCCTGGAACTCGGAGATGTCCGCGCCCGAGGCGAACGCGTCGGTGCCCGCCCCGCGGTAGACGATGGCGCGCACCGAATCGTCCTTCGAGAGGCGCTCGGTCACCATGGCGATCTCCGACCACATGGCGAGGCTGATCGCGTTGCGCATCTTCGGCCGGTTGAACACGACGGTGGCAATCGGGCCGTCCTGCTCCACCAGGATGTAGTCGCTCATGTCGTCTCTCCCTTGTGTTGCTCGATGACGCCTTCGGCGAGCAGGGTGTCGAGGGTGACCGGGTCGTAGCCCAGGGACTCCAGAACTTCACGGGTATGCTCGCCGGTCATCGGGGCAGCCCGCTCCACTCGCGCCGGCGTGCGCGAGAGATGCACGGGCAGCGCCAGGACCTTGTGCGGGCCCCAGGCGGGGTTGCTGAGCTCGCGCACGAGGTCGGCCTTCCGGATCTGCGGGTCGGCGAAGACCTGATCCACCGTGTTGATGGGGCCACAGGCCACGCCCGCCGCGTTGAGCGTCTCCACCCACTCGGCGGCCGGAGATCGAGCGAAGGCGCCCTCGAGGATCGCGTCGAGGGCCTGACGATGCTTCACGCGGGAGAGCATCGCGCCGAAGCGCGCATCCTCGCCGAGGGCCGGCAGATCCAGCACCGCGCAGAACCGTCGCCACATGTCGTCGTTGCCAACGGCCAGGTTGAAGAAGCCATCCTTCGCGCGATAGACGCCCATGGGCGCGGTCAGCGGATGATGATTGCCGACCGGCGGCGGAACCTCGCCGGTGTTCACGTACTTGGCCGCCTGGAACGACAAGCTTCCGGTCAGCGCCTCCAGCAGCGAGGTCTCGACCTTCTGACCGCGGCCCGACGTCTCGCGCTCGAGCAGCGCGGTGAGAATCCCCAGCGCCGCGAAGTAGCCGGCCAGGAGATCGCCGATCGGAATCCCCACGCGCAGTGGAGCGCTTTCCGCGGTGCCGGTGAGCCACATGAGCCCGGACATGCCCTGCACGATCTGATCGTAGCCGGGCCGATCCCGGTAGGGCCCGTCCTGGCCGAAGCCGGAGATACTCGCGTAGACGAGGCGCGGGTTGTCGCGCGACAGGGTCTCGTAGTCCACGCCCAGGCGATGCTTGACGTCGGGGCGGTAGTTCTCGACGACCACGTCCATCGAGGCGGCCAGCCGCTTCACGATGGCGACACCGCGCGGGTCCTGGAGGTTGACGGCCACGCTGCGCTTGTTGCGATGCAGGTCGGCTGCGTCGAAGAACACTCGCTCCCGCCCCTCACCACCCGGCCGCTCCACCCGGAGGACGTCCGCGCCGAAATCGGCCAGGATTTTCGTGCATGTAGGACCCGAGCGGACGGTGGTCAGGTCGAGGACGGAGAACCGCGCGAGGGGCCGGCCGTCGGGGTGGGTCACGGGGAGACAGTCTAGCGGACGCCCGGATGGACTTCAACCGCCTCCAGACCTATTTGGTGATGATTTTGCACTGGGTTACGATCGAGTCATGGTCTCGATCCGACGACCTTCCCACCCATGACGCTGGCCCTGCTCGGCGTCGCCGCCGTCGTGTTCTCTCTGCTCTGTGCGGTCATCCACACGATCTCGGAGCGGCGGGCACACCGCCAGCTCCAGGAGCAATGGGAAGAGCGGGAGCGCTCGCTGAACCGCAAGCCCTAGCCGACACGCTGGGTCGGATTGTGGTGCGGATGATTCCAAGGTGGTCATCGCGGTCGCTCTCGAAGTGCTCCCGGCTCACATTCAGATCTCCAGCTCCGGCCCGCCAGCGGGGCTGCCGGCGTCCGGCCAGCCGGACGGGTCAGCGCGCGAGGCTCTCGAGTCGGGCGGCGGATGCCGCCGGATCCTGGCCGAGACCCACCTGCTGGTGGCGAACCACTCCCTGGGAGTCGAGGATCGATATGACATTGGAGTGGTCGAAGTCGCCGCGGGCGTCTCTCTTGTAGCGGATGCCGAGCGCCATGGCCAGGTCACGGACGGCGGCGCGATCACCGTGGTAGAGGCGCCAGCGCGCGGGGTCGAGGCCATGGGCCGAGGCGAACTTCTTCAGCACCTCCGGTCGATCCCGCTCGCTGTCGAAGGAGAAGAGCGCGAACGACACGCGCGCCTGGGCCTCCGGCGACAGCGCCGCCTCGATGCGCTTGAGATCGGCCACGGTGAGAGGACAGGCGGTGGTGCAGCTCGTGTACACCATCGCAAGAGCAACCGGCTTCCCTCGTAGCGAGCGGAGCGGCACGGGCTTGCCATCCATGTCCGTCCACGTGGTGCCTACCTGATAGATGGATCCGCCTGGGAGGGGCGCCGGCCGCTCGCGGTCCGGGGACTCCGCGGAGCCGTGAGTGTGAGGCGACGTCGGGGCCTGTGCCGACGCCGACCCGGGCAGGACGGCCAGGGCCAGTGTGACGACGATCCGTATCCAGGTCATGGCTTCTCCGTGTCCTGTGCGCAGCGGAAGCCAAGGGTGCCCGTCGTGTAGCTGGCGCGGAGACTGTTGCGGAGCGCGTAGCGCATGAAGGTGGCGTAGTCGTTCGGATCGACGGCACCCTGGCTGCCCGAGCCACAGAAGAGCGGATCGTCCTTCGCTCCGGGGTCGCGAGTCTCGGTGCTGACCAGGGTGCTGTTGAAGTCGAGCGTCCATTCCCAGATCAGACCGTGCAGGTCGTGCAAGCCGTAGGCGTTGGGAACGTCCTGACCGACCGCGCGAAGCGGGTCGCTGCCAGGCCGGCTGTACCACTGCAAGATCTTCTCCCGGGTGGCGGGCGTGTCCTTCCCGGCGCCGGCCGCGGCTCGCTCCCATTGATCCACCGTGGGCAACTCCCTCCCCTTCCAGCGGCAGTAGGCGCTGGCCGCGAACCAGGACACGCGGGTCACGGGCGCATCGGCAGGCACGCTGTTTCCGGCATCCAGGTCCGAGGCCCAGTCCTCGAGATAGTGCGAGTCGGCCAGCGTGGAAGGGACCTGCGATCGCCGCCACTCGGCCCTGGCGCGGACGAACTCGGCAAAATGGCGGCGCGTCACCGGTACCCGATCCATGAGAAACGCCGGCACCTCGATCGCCGGGCCCCGGTCGGCCTCGGCCGCCGGCGAGCCCGTCGAACCGCGCGTGACGAAGAAGGGCTGCTGCTGCCCGGCCGGCACCAGAGCCATGTTGGGCGCCGCCCGGTCAGCGGCGGCCCCAGACATTGCCATCATGACGGCGGCGGCCGCCGTCACCGCGAGCGGGATCCTCATTCGGGCGACTTCGCCGCGCTCCCCTTGACTCGGTGCGTCCTCACGTCCTTCACCGACACCTCCTTGCCGGAGTTGCCCCAGCTTCCGTAGATGTAGCTCAGGACTGCGGCGACGTCCTCGTCGGAGAGCGTCCACGCGGGCATGACCCCGTTGTACGTCTCGCCGTTCACGGTGACGGGCCCCTGCAGGCCACCGGTCACCGTCCGGATCGCCCGGATCTTGTCGGCGTTCAGGTAGTCGCTGCGGACCAGCGGGGGAAAGGCCTTGGGGATGCCCTGCCCGTTCGCCTGATGGCAGGCCGCGCAGTTGGCCGCGTACACACCCTTGCCGCGTTCGAGTAGCTCCTTCCTGGTCTTGGGTGGGGGCGCGACCGCCGGCGGTGTCGCGCTCATGCGGATCTGTGTCCCCTCGGGCTGGTACACCTCATCGCTGATCTTCCCAGAGTACACGAGCTTGTTGTCGGGGCCGGCGGCCTTGAGCATTCCGAGGGCGCCCTTGTTGAACGCACGCGTGAGCGAATGGTCCACCAGGATGTAGGTCCCCGGCACCTCGATCTTGAATTCGACGATGGCCGCACCACCCGCAGGAACGAGCGTGGTCTGCACGTCCCTCGTGATGGTCGCCATGTTCCCTTCCGCCCACACCCGGTCGAAGATCTCGCCGATGACATGGAAAGAGGATGTCAGGTTCGGGCCGCCCACCCCGAAGTAGATGCGAACGGTCTCTCCCGTCTTGGCCTGGAGTGCGCTGTCGCCGGCAATGGCGCCCACGGCACCGTTGAACACGACGTAGTCGGGCCGCTCGTCGATGGCCTTGGCCATGCTGAATGGCTGAAGACCGGCCTGCCCATTGGCTCCCCTGGTGTAGAAATCGCCCTGCATCACGTAGTACTCGCGGTCCACCTTCGGCAGGCCGTCTCTGGGCTCGACCAGGATCAGGCCGTACATGCCGTTGCCGACATGCATGGCCACAGGAGCCGTGGCGCAGTGATAGACGTAGAGGCCTGGGTTCAGAGCCTTGAACGAGAACAGCGAGCTGTGTCCGGGAGCCGAGAGCGACGATGCCGCTCCGCCCCCCGGCCCGGTGACCGCGTGCAGGTCGATGTTGTGGGGCATCTTGTTGTTGGGATGGTTGTCGAGATGGAACTCGACGAGGTCGCCCTCCCGGACGCGAATGAACTTGCCCGGGACCTTACCGCCGAAGGTCCAGAACGTGTAGCGGACACCGTCGGCGATCGGCATCTCGAGCTCCGCGACCTCGAGCCGCACGATGACCTTCGTGGCGTGCGTCCGCGTGATCGGAGGAGGCACGGTCGGCGCATCGGTCAGCACCGCCTTCTCCTCACCCTGGATCGGCTCCTCGGCGTTCTGATCGGAAGCGGCGGTCGCCGTGCCAAGGAACGAGAGCGCGAGGGCAGCGACCCACATCGGCAAGTATCTACGGTATCCGGTCATGAGCGACGCTCCTCCGTGTAAAAGCAGTTTGTGAAAGGACTTGGCTTCAGCCGGACCGTTCACCCTCCTGCCAGCCAGAGTAGAGAAAACGCATCGCGACCGGGTATGACTGCCGTCATAGCCTCGGGATTCGCATCTCGCCCCCCCAACAGCGCCTAAGCTCTGGCCGGACCGCAGCAAGATAGGGCTCTGGCCGTGGACCGGATTCCGCGGTTAGGGCTATTCGCGAAGGCCGAGGGCCTACCGGTATGCGTGAGTCGTTCGACCCTTGGATCCCGCGTCCGGCCGAGACGAGCAGATGACGCTCACGGACCCGGCCAGTCGAAGGGAATATGTGGTGGCGGCGGGAGGACTCGAACCTCCGACACGGGGCTTATGAGACGTGCCCACCCCGTGCAGCCAGCGCGTAACTGCACGGAGTTCCGCTACACCGCCCCCGCGCTTACTACCCCATCTCACGCCTTGTCAGGGCGCGAGAGGTACGTCCGCAGGTACGTCGCCGTCGGGGCGGGCACTACGCGATCTCGCCCCCGCGCCGCGCAACTCAGCACCGCAGCAGGAACGAGAGGCAAGTGCGCTTGCGTGACTCCTCTACATCTCGTGACTTCCCACGAGTGCAGCTCGCGGGCGACACTGAAAACATGAAGATCTCGCTTCGACTGGCTTAGGGCATCGAACCCGAAAAGCGCGTTCCCGACGCGCCTGCCAGTCGTCACCTTCGGCCGCTCAACGGGAGAGCGCATCGTGTCGCAGGATCTGGTCTGCAAGTCGTGTAGGGCGGAGAGCCCACACGCGCTGTCGTGCATCCATACCTGGGGAAAGGTGGCGCTCCGCGCGCCCCTCCCGGCGGTAGAGGCCCCGCCGAAAAAGCATATCGACCCCGTCACCGGCAGCGCGCATCACTACGGGCAGCTCTACGCGCGCAGCGGCGGTCGTCGGCTGCTCTTCGCGCTTGAGGGTAGCCCAGCGTCCCGCTACACGGCCCACGAGCTGCGGACGATGCTCGCCGCGCGTCGCGCGCTCTGGCTCCGGGTCCAGCAGGACGCCACCGAGAGCTTCCCCTCGTGCCCGCTGACCGAGGACGCCTTCCTGTACTACGCCGAGGCGGCGGCCATGCTCTACCCGACGAACGAGTCGCCCGACACCTTGAGCGACCGGCAGGTCGAGGCGGTGAACACCGCGATCCTCGATCTCCTCACGCACGGCTACAGCAAGGGCATCACGGGCGGCTACGCGGGCCTCAAGAAGTGGCTGCGGGGCCAGCCGTGGTCGCTCTGGGTCGACCCTACGCGCACGCCCTGGTTCCGCGTGAACCCGCCGGGCGAGGAGCCCGCGTTCCCTCGGACGAAGACCCCGTGGCTCCTCCACTTCGAGGGCGAGGCCATCGAGGTCGGGGATGACGACGAGCCCGAGTCCACGCCGACCATCGAGGACTTCGAGGCAGCGGACGCCTTCGGGCGGCCTGCCGAGCCCGAGGAGTCCACACGGGATCGCTTCGAGCGCCTGATCGAAGAGGTGCGCCAGGGGCTGCTCTGGCTCAAGAC